>NZ_JAVJSK010000079.1:0-305547 GCF_040219495.1 Phaeodactylibacter sp.
AGAGTTCTGTCTCCTTGTTGCCCTTTACCAGGCTACCTAACACTGTATTTCTTAATTAACCGATAAATATTTTACCTATGAAAAATGTAAACCTGAACCTGAAACCGCCCGCACAGACGCGATTGCTCTTTCTTTCTTTCTTTCTTTCTTTCTTTCTGTAATTTGGTAGTAGCCCAGCAAAGCAGTTTCTACCTGGAGACCTGGCAGGCCAGTCAGGGGGCGCAGCCTGCGGTATCGCTGGACCGGGTGCTGAGCACGCCTAACCGCTTTGGAGGCGCATTTACAGCTGGAAGTGTGTACAATGAAAGCGCTGGGTATTATGACCTGCTGGTTACCCAATACCATGGAAGCGGAACGGTAATGTATCAGGACACCTTTAACCTTCCTGTGCCAGGAAACATTATTGTCGGGGCCATTACGACCAACAGCAACAAAACAGAATTATTCGTTACAGGCACGGTTTATAATGGCAGCGCCAACAGCTATGACGTCTTGACTATGAAGTATGGGGTTACAGGCCAGGTAGACTGGTACAGCACTTACAACGGCATTGGTAATGGATACGATGGGGGCAGTAGCCTTCTCGTAGATAGCGATACTATATATGTGGGAGGCGCGATAACGGATACCACCGGCTTATTTGGTGCGCTCTGTATCAAGTATCTTGACGGAGGGACTGAAGTCTGGGACCATGTCACTACAGTGAACAACCGGGATTTGGTAATAGGCACCCTATCAAAAAGCAACCCTGGTGAGCTGACTATTGGAGTGGGCCTTGAATTTAATAATGGTACTCACAGGGTAGGCTCAGCAGTATTGGCAACGTCCGATGGGAGCACGCTGAGCGGGTTTTCCGAAAATAGCCAGGTGGACCTTGACGAAATCATTGGATTTGCGGCTGATACCGAACAAAATCTCTATGTTACCGGCTACAGCAATGCGGCTGGCAATGGGGATGATATTGTCACGGTGATGCTGGATGACACCCTTGGCCTGGTCTGGGAGTCTGTTTACAATGGGGCTGCCAATAGTGACGACCGCCCTTCCAGCCTGGACATCGATTCTTTGGGCAATGTATATGTCGGGGGCTATGCCACCACCTCCAACGACAGGGACTTTGCGGTGATCAAGTACAACAATAGCGGCACGCAGCTGTGGGCTGCGCTGTACGATGGGCCGAGCCACGGCGATGATGAAGCCAAAGCGGTAGTAGCAGGCAAAGACGGGCTGGTCTACGCCACCGGCTCAACAGATACCCTTGGGCAAAAGGACTACCACACCCGTATATTGAAAGCCAGCGACGGCACGACAGAATGGTCGTCCAGCTTCAATGGCTTGCACAGCAAAGACGATGAAGCGACCTCTATTGCATTAGATGGTGAAGGCGGTTTGTCTGTTCTGGGCAAGAACGGGCTGTCAAACGGTAAAACGGAATACATGCTCGTGCGGTACGCGAAAAAAGAGCTGGTCATCCCTCCGGGGGATGGAGGAGCTTCGCCGGCAATCGCTTTCACAGAGCAGCGGGGGCAGCTGACTGATACGTCAGGAACATCAGTAGATGATATACGTTTCTACAGCCTTGGAACTAACCCAAGTATTTTTGTCAGAAAGGATACGTTGAGCCTAGTTGGTTCAAGAATTGATTCAAGCGCTAGCACGACAGACACGCTCCACCGAGTAGATATTTCGTTTAAAGATAGTAAATCATCATTAATGTCGGTAGCTGGCTTGGAGAAGCAACCTTACTATGAAAATTACTATTTAGACCATATACAGGAGGGTAGAGCAAAAGTAGGTCAGTATGGTCGTGTAGTAATTTCTGATCTATACGACAATATCAACTTACAGCTTTTTGCAAGTCCTTCAGGGGTGAAATATTACTTCGTCGTTGAACCTGGAGGAGACCCTTCAGACATTGAGCTTGAGCTCAATGGCCAGGATGCTTTAGCTATTGATAGCAAGGGGCGCCTAGGAATCCAAACCAGCCTACATGATTTTTTACTGGCAAGCCCTTCTTCGTTCCAACTTGATACTGCCAACCAAAAAACCTCTACCTCTTGGCAGCCAGAATTCAGTATTTCAGGCAGCAATGTTACTTTTGACAGTATTGGAGTTTTTGATACGACAAAGGTATTGGTAATTGTTTTAGAAGAACCGATTTCCAAAGAAGAAGATGGAAGCGGCAATGTAGAGTGGTGTACATATTTTGGGGGTACAAACTATGAGGAAATATTTGAATCTGATGCGACTGAAGGAAATGAATACGCAATTACCGGCTTAACGTTTAGCCCTGACTTCCCTAATGAAAATGGGGTTTTTAATTACTTGGCACAATCAGACGCATTTGTTTCTACTTTTGATAGTGAGCTGAATCTCTCTTGGAGCAGTTATATCGGCGGAAATTTCGATGATAGAGGGAATGATGTAGTGTTTTCTGGTGCATCAGGATTTAATTTAATCTTAGTTGGATCTACCGCAGGGAGTGGAACTGGAACAAATAGTGCCGGATTTCCAATTCTTGATAATGGTTTTTCCTTTATTGATGATTCGAATTCATGTGCAACTGAGAATAGTACCTGCCGTAACGCTTTTATTACTTTGTTTACCGCTGATGGGCAAATTAACCATTCCACTTTTTTTGGGGTCGATCAGTCTGCTACGATTACAGGGGGTACTGCTCAGGCTTTTGCACTGCATGAGTCTCCGAGTAAAAACATTTATATTGGTGGATTAGGTGTAGTGCCAACCAACACAATTACTGGTGGAGATTTTACAGATTATGAAGGGACCGGATTTATAGCAAAATTTGGCAATAATCTTTCATCTATTGAATGGTCCACAGGTTTCATGGATAACGTTAGTAGTATTAATTCGGATGGTTTTGGTAATATATTTGTACTTGGGCGATACGTTGATAATACAGGAGATACTTACGGAGCTCCAATACAGGAAAACTCTAATTCAGATGTTTATTCATTCAATGGCGGATCATCAGACATAGGAATTTCCAAGATAAATGAGGCTAATAACGATTTAGTCTGGTTCTCTTATTTTGGGGGTGACGGGGGAGATAATGAATCAGCAATGGATGTGGATAACCAAGGTAATGTTGTATTTACAGGCGAGACGAGTTCTACTGATTTTCAAGTACAGTCTTCAGGAGTAACTGGTAGTTTATTCCAAAATACTATTGATGGATCATCAGATGGCTTTGTTGCAAAGTATTCAAATACAGGGCAGCTTTTGGCCTCCTCGTACTATAATAGTGGGAATTTTTTGAACTTCACATCTGTTAAAGGGGATGCTAATGGAAATATTATTGTAGGAGGACTTGCCCAAGGGGGAATTAGTACTATTAATTATCAAAGTTTCTATTCTCAAGCAGCAACAGGTACAACGAATATTGATGGCTTTCTATTAGGCTTGGATGGGGACTTCACCCCTTACTGGACTACCTACTTTGGCGCAGATGGAGTTGATGCTATTTACACTTTAGATGTGACCTCAGATCATCTTTTTTTGGGGGGAGTTGTGACACAAACCCCTTCTTCTCCTACTGATACTGACTTCCCATTGATGATGTACTCAAATAAACCTGAAAGTTATTTTGTGGACTTTATAAACGAGCCTTCGAATCAAGCATCTTTATTTTTGGCCAGGCTTAGTTATGATGCATTAACTTCTACTAAAGACTTGAAATTGTCAAAAGATAGTGAGTTAGTTGTATATCCAAATCCAGCCTTGGAAACACTCGAAGTAAAGGTTTCAAAAGGTGAGATTTTTAGTTTTGTCGTTTACAATGCTTTGGGGCAAGTTGTTGAAATTAAGGAGAATGTTGGCAACTCTTTTTATGTTTTGGATATCCATGCATACCCCTCTGGTACTTACTTTATCACGGTCAGGTCTTCCTACGGAAATAGTTCTACACAGTTTACAAAGGTGGGTGAGTAATAATCAAATATCTAATTCTGAGCAGTGGCTAAGTGATTATGTTTAGCCACTGCTTCTTTAAGTTTTGCCATCATGCGTTATCTGGTATTATTCGCTATGTCTTTATGGTTATCTCCAATGATTGGAAATAGTCAGGTGTTCATGGGGGGAGATGTGAAAATCGAAAGGGATTCCATACTGCCATCATTTATGTTTAATGTGGAAATTGATATTTATTATGCCACAGAAGACACAACTTACAAAGGGCATTCTATACCTGTAAATGTATCTGCTGGATTCACGGGTCGAGTTGATTGGGTAAGAAAAAGTGTGCTATCAAAAAACCTAATTCAGTTTAGGTATGAATTCTCTTCTGCTATCGGTGTAGAGAATAATACTGTAGTCCAGGTAGATACAATTTTCACTTTTGAAGACGTGAACAATTTAAGTATCAATCCTGCTAACTTCATACTCAGTAATGCATTCAGCAGTACACCAATTGTAGTTGTCCAGGATCAAGATATAGCTAATTTCGAAAACAATCAGGATACCTATTATTTTGACCAATATGGGGTGTTGCACTATCCATTTAATGTGTCTGAAAGCGACGGAAATCAAGTTGATCTTGGCTTTGAAAATGTGCTAACATATGAAAATGATTTTTATGAATTACCAGTTGCCACGGATTCAATATATGTAGATAATATTGCTAAGGAATTTATATGGGACAGGCCAACAGCGCCTGGAAAATATCTATTTGCCTTTAGATTGTTGGAGTATAGCCCAGGAGTGCTAGTCTTTGGTGCGAAAGAACGCTTTCAAGTAATTGAAATAAAGGAGTCAGATTTAGTGGTTAATACAGAGAAGGTAATTGATGAAAGCTTCAAAATAAACCTTTTCCCCAACCCCACCACTTCCACCCTACATATAGAACTACAGCATGCCCAATCCACCCAAGCCAAGCTCCAAATCGAAAACTTTGCCGGCCAAACACTTCACGCTGAAGCCCTGTATCTAAGCCCTGCCCTTCAAAGCTGGGAAGTCGATGTGGCGGACTGGCCAAGTGGTGTGTATGTGGTAAGCTTGCAGGCCGGGGCGGAGCAGGTGGTGCGGAAGTTTGTGAAGGAGTGACGAGTAGAAGCGACGGCAAAATAAGCAGGATGGCAGTATCAAATGCGCCGTAGAGCCATTGATCAGATTAAACAAGCGGATCAAAAGGTACGCGGCACGAAATCCGCCTTATTAACAATAGCCGCTGAGTCTCCGGTAGCGCGGATGACAAATAGCCCTTTGTTTTCTGCCATCTGTTCTGCCCCGGCATCGGCCTGTAGGAAAGCTACCGCACCATAAATGGTATTGGGGGCGTATTCCTCAACCCAGGTTTTGAAGGAGGCCATTTTGTCGAGGAACTCATGGATGTGCTTGGGCTTGAGGGTGGTTTTGACTTCTACGACCACCACTTCTGTGCCATTTCGGGCAACGATGTCAAACTCATAGCTTAGCCCTTTATGACTGCCTTTGACCCGCCGGGCGGTCTGCTCTACTTCGATACCGCGCCTTTGTAGTATAGGCACGAGGTCGCCTTCCACCAGGCTTTCCACCAGGCGCCCCCACTGCGAGGAGAACAGCCCATAAAGTTCGTTGAAGCGTTTGTCCAGCTTTCTATCGGTCTCTTTAAACTTCCTGTCGGTCTCTTGAAACTTCCGGTCAGTCTCTTGAAATTTCCGGTCAGTATCCTTAAACTGTCTATCGGTCTCTTGAAATTTCCGATCGGTCTCTGCGAACAATGCTTTGATTTCGTCCCAGCTGATACCGTTGTTTTCTGCCATGGTTGGTAAGATGATTATTCCTTATAACCAGCTCATTATAAGTTTGGTTCCGTTTAGGTGTACTTTTGGGTTAGGCTCCTACTGAGAACCTGACCGGCCAAACCCTTCATACCGGAGCTCTGAATTTGAGCCCGGTCCTCTAAAGCTGGCAGGTTGATGTGGCAGACTGGCCGAGCGGGGTTTATGTGGCCCGCTTGCTGGCAGGGTCGGAGCAGATGGTGCGGAAGTTTGTGGTGGAGTGAGTGAAGGAAGTTTGGGGCTCGATTTGAGCCATCATCTCTGGGCGAATATTAAGGGGACCAGTGACTGGTCAGGTTCATTTGACGAACCATTGCCCGACCGTGGATTTGAGGTAGGAGCATCAATAGGGGTACAGTATTTCCTGCAAAGGGGGAATTAGATACCTGAACCAGTACAGCCATTCCTACTGCCTGGGATCTATATTTATTTCCTGCGCTCCATTTCGAAGCAAGAACGGGCCTGCATCCCGGTCAAGGTCAGGCTTGTTTTCCCATTTTAGCCGAAGTTCATCAGTATTCAGGACCGCATGGGCTTTTACTTTTTTACCCTGCATTTCCCACCCGAAGTAGTCCTGCCAGGCTTTCAGATGGAGCAGCAGGGCAGGTGGCGGATTGGTCAGCTTCAAAAAACCACTGGGCATTTGAGCGAATAAATTGCCATTTGTATGATTGTGAGTATTCGGCAGCTCAATGGCGTGCTTGCGGCAGTCGATGAAGATGTTGTCGGTTACGCTTTGTGCGCGGGCGGTTCCTCCTCTGCCCGCTACGATGCGGGTTGGATTGAGGTAGGAGCCGTAGCCAGTGTTTTCGATATCTATCGCCAGGTTGTGGTGGAAATGGATGCTGTCTGAGCCATCCGTGTAAAAGGCGTTGCCACCCGCACCGTAGTCGCCGCTGATCCAGTACTGGCTGCGCAGTTTGTGGAAAACGTTGTGGTCGACGTGTATAGCGCCCCGGCTGACTTCCACATAAATGGCACCCCGGGCCGTGGTGATATCCGAAAAGAGATTTTGGGTCACCCTGCAGTTTTCGCTGGAAAGATAGTCCAGCCAAATACCGGGCGCATAGGTAATGTGGCGGAATACATTGCGCCGGATCAGCGTCCCCCGGGCGCGGTGAAATTTGATTGCACCGGACTCCCAGCCGTGCTCCGCATCGTGCCAGCCAATGTGCTCAAAGAGGTTGTCCTCCACCAGCAGTTGACGGGCACCATTGGCCTGCAATCCGCCGGTGCCGCAGTGGCGGAAGGTATTCCCGCGCACGACATGGTGGCCGAGCCCGGGCTGGGAATTGGTATGCCACATTTCGTTGCCAAGGTCAAGGGCAATGCTATTGGCCCATTCCAGGGTACACTCCTCAATGATCCAGTGGTTGCCCCGGCGGGCAGAGACCATGCCGCGCTGTGGCATGGCAAACCCATTGCCGGCTTTTTCAAAAGTGAGCCCTTGCAGCCTGATGTAGGGCAGCCCGTAGGCTTTCGGCGCAAAGATCTGCTCCTGCACGGTCGCTTCAATGGATGTGTAGTCCGCAGGCCCGGTCCGCCCGGGGAACCGGACGTGCAGCCTCAGCCCGTTGTGCTCAATCCAGTAAGCGCCCTGCTCCGCTTCGGCAAGGTCTACCGGATGCTCCGCCTGCTTCAGCAACTGCCCATCCAAAAATAGACGGCCCCGGCGCTGAAAGTGGGCGTGCATGTTGATATTCTTATAGTCCACCCATTCCAGGTCCTGCCCGAGGTTCCGCAGCGCAAAGGGATTGTAGCCCATAAACCATTCCGGTGGCAGATCGTATTGCCAGATCTGTAGTGGTGGTTTCTCAGTATCTTCGTAGGTGTGCCGCTGCCCGGTATAGCGCCATCCTTTGCCGGGTTCCCATCCTTCCAACGGCAATTCCCGCGCACCGCTAATCACCACCCGGTGGCCGGGTGCAGCCGCATACGTGATCATCTTCTCCGGACTTGTTCCACCCCGTGCAGGATGTACCGCTTCCCGGTAAGTCCCGCTTTTGATCAGTACCTGCTCCCCGGGCTGCAAAGCCGCCGCTGCTTTTCCAATAGTACGCCAGGGCCGCGCCTCCGTACCCGGGTTTTCATCACTCGCCTTCGGATGATTTTGGTCTACAAAAAAAGTTTGGTCGGGCTCAGCTTTTCTTTCCCAGCTTTCAAAAGCATTACCATGTGGCATCAGGCTGCTGTCGAAATTCCGGTAAGGCGATTGGGCATACAGGGTACAGTTGAGTATCAGAAGGAGTAAAAAGGCAGGATAGCGGATTGGCATAGTTGATGTTTTGGATAACAAAATATTACCGGGGGGCAGCAAGCTCAAATTCAGCGTTTAGATGAGCCTTCGAGCTGTTACCTGCAAATACCGAAAAGCGCCCCGGCTCCGCTTCCCATTTTCCATTGGCGGTGTAAAAAGCCAGATCAGCCTCCGTAAGCTCAAAGGATATTTTGCGGTGCTGCCCAGGTTCCAGAAAGACCTTCTGAAACCTCTTCAGCTCCCGCACCGGACGTGTACTGCTGCCCGTATGATCGCGCGTGTACAGCTGCACGACCTCGTGCCCCGCCCGGTCGCCGGTATTCGTAAGGGTCAGGCTGACCGTCAGTATTTCGCCCGGTGTAAGAGTCGAAGTATTGAGCTTTAAGTCTCTGATTGTGAATTCGGTATAGCACAATCCGTAACCAAAGGGATAAAGGGCATCCGTGCGCTCGTCAATATAGCCCGACCAGAAAATATGCGGATGATTTTCGTCTCCGGGGCGGCCGGTATTTTTCTGACTGTAGTAAAGCGGCAGTTGCCCTACGGAGCGGGGAAAGCAGACCGGCAGTTTCCCGGAAGGGTTATACGCTCCGGTCAGCACATCGGCTATGGCGTGCCCGGACTGACTGCCCAAAAACCAGGTTTCCACGATGGCGGGGATGCGCTCGTCCATCCAGCTAAGGTCGAGCGGACGGCCATTCATGAGCACGAGGACGATGTTTGGATTGACTTCGTAAACAGCTTCCAGCAGTTGCTGTTGTACACCCGGCAGGTCGAGGTGTACCCGGCTGCGGGCTTCTGCCGACATAAAGCAGTCTTCCCCCAGCGCCAGTACCACCAGTTCAGCCTCCGCTGCCACCCGGCGGGCTTCCGCAAATCCAGAGGTATCGTAGTCGATCGTTAGGCGGTCGCGGAAGCTGCGGGCACCCGTTGTGATGCCACAGCCTTTGGCATAGCTCCAGCGGGCATCCGGCCAGGCCGCCTGCAGCCCTTCCCAGATGGACACCGCGGAACTGTCTATGCCCCTCGCTCGCCAACTGCCCAGCGGGTTGTCCTTGTCTTTGATCAGTGGGCCAATCAGGGCAATGCGCTTTTGCTTGGACAACGGCAGCACATCCTCTTCATTTTTAAGCAAAACAATGGACTGCCGGGCGACCGACCGCGCCGCTTCCTGATGCTCAGGGGCAGAGAGCCATCGTTTTTCCCGTTCAGCGTCACAGTAGCGGTAGGGGTCATCAAAGAGCCCCAGCTCAAATTTGACCCGCAGTATGCGCGCCACCGCCTGATCAATGACTGATTCGTCCAATTGTCCGGAAGCCACCAGCTCCTTCAGGTGATAGTAGTAAGTCAGCGAGCCCATGTCCATATCAGTACCCGCTTTTAAAGACCGTGCGGCGGAAGCTTCCAGGTTGGAAGCCTGCCCGTGACTGACGACCTCCTTCACCGAGTTGTAGTCAGATACCACAAACCCTTCAAAGCCCCAGTTGTCCCGCAGTACCTCCTGCAGCAGATAGGCATGCGTGGTCACCGGCACGCCATTGAGCTCGTGATACCCGCCCATGAAGGTCGCCACACCGGCATCCACGCAGGCTTTGAAAGGTGGTAGCACCACATTGTGCAGGGTCTGTCGGCTCATGTCTACGGTATTATAATCCCGGCCAGCCTCCCCAAAACCATACCCGGCAAAATGCTTGGCGCAGGCTGCTATGGTCGTACTGGCCGATAGATCATCGCCTTGAAACCCTTTCACTTTAGCAACGGCTACCTGCGCATTCAGGTATGGGTCTTCCCCGGCACCTTCCATGATCCGGCCCCAGCGGGCATCCCGGCTGACATCCACCATCGGGGCAAAAGTCCAGTGTACACCGGCGGCGGCACTTTCCCGGGCGGTGATGCGGGCCGAGGTGGAAATGGCTTCCAAATCCCAACTGCTGGCCTCGGCGATAGGGACTGGGAATAACGTCTCGTACCCGTGCAGGGCATCCAGCCCAAAGAGCAGGGGGATAGCGTGCCGGTTGGCTTTCAGGTGCATTTCCTGAATGGCCCGGGTGTGTTCGACTCCGGTGATGTTCAGCATGGCGCCCAGCAGGCCCTTGCTGAGTAAGTCGTACCGGATTTTATTTTCCCCTTCATCGGGGGGCGGACCGGTGATGTCAAAGTGATTGCTGATTTGCGTCAGCTGACCGATTTTCTCTTCCAGGGTCATGGCATCCAGGAGCGCCTGGATTTCAGCTTCATGATTGGTTGTGTTATGGTTTGGGATTTGGGCATAGAGCCATCCAATGGCAGCTACCCAAAAAATGGTGACTAAGGCTAATGGTTTCATGGCTAAGGCTTTCTAAGTTATCGGTTGTTCAGTAGTTTTTGGACTTCAATGCCGGCGAAGATGAGCCCCAGCAAGCCATGGGAGTCGTCCTTTACCACCGGACGCTTGTAGTAGTACTGCACGTCTTCGGTGCACATGGTGCCCATGCAGATTTGGCTTACGGTCCCGTCTTCCCCGATGACGCTATCCAGAGCTTTCCAGCCTTTCAGTACGTAAGGGCGGTACTTTTTATCCTTGATCCATCCCTGATTGATGCCACGGGCAATGGCCATAGTGAAAATGGCGGTGCCGGAAGTTTCCTCAAAGGAATCAGGACGATTGAGGACGTTGTGGTAAAAGCCGGATACAGGGTCTTGCATCTTGACCAGCCCGTCCACATGGTCGCGGTAAATTTTCAGGATGTTTTTGTACTTTGGATGGTCTTTGGGCAGGTGGAGCAGAACTTCCGTGGTTGCCCAGATACCCCAGCCATTGGCACGGGACCAGTAGGGGAGCTTGACTTCGGGGCGCTCGGAGTACTGCGCGTGCATGTAGAGGTCCATCTCCGGGTCGTACACCCGCTTGTGGAAGCCCAGCACCTGATTGGCGGCATCGTCGAAGTATTGCTGCCGCTCAGCAGGGGCTTCAGTAAGTAATGCCGATTGCAACAGGAACGGTATGCCCATGAACATATCATCCACCCAGGTGGTGTACTTAAAGGGCGTTTCCCGGGTGAACGTACCATCGGGCAGGCGGATTTGCTCTTTCATCAGATAATCCTGAGTAGCCTCCACCAGCGCCTCATATTCTTCCTGCCGGTCAAAGTTATTGTCTTTGCGTAATCGGTAAATAAAGGGCAGGGCAGGAGCGGAGGTGAAGTCCAGCAGGGGCGTATTCCAAAGATGGGTATGGCGGGAATACGGCCGGTGCAGGGTATACTTCTCGTACCCGATGTACGGCTTGATATCAAACATGAAATTACAATAAGTGGTCAGATAGTCCACATACTTTTGTTCTCCGGTAAACTCGCCCAGGTTCCGGATAGCCCAGGCGTAGCCCGCCGTATGGTAATTCCAGTCGTAGAGCGTGCCCCAGAGCGGATCAGCATCAATTACGTCTGCCAGGATTTCCACTTTAGGCAATTGCCAGGCGATTTCCTGACCGCCGTATTCGTACAAACGCCCGAGTACAAAACCTTCTTCCAGTGGATAAGTGGTGCTCAACCCGGCCCGACCCGGGTTGGGGAAGGGGCCAATGACGAGCCAGTTGGACAGCTCTGCTACCTCTTCGGTGATATGCGGCAGGTATCCGATGGACAGCTTCATCCATTCATCGTCCTGCTTTTGGCCCTCCGCGACTTTGGGGAAGCGGGGGCGCAGGAAGACTTTCCAGTCGGTGCCTGCACTTTCCGATTTGATGAGCAACTCATTGCGGCCTTTCTGAATGGGCAACTGAATGGTGTTTTCCAGAAAGATATCCCGTTCTTCTTCCCGCACTACGGCGGGCCCGGTTTTTTGTTTTTCGTAGACGACTTTTCCGTTGAGCCAGATTTTCAGCCCGTCGCTGTGGCTGACTTCCAGGGGCAGCGTAGAGGTACGTTCGCTGTTGATGACACTTAGCGCGTAAGCCACGCCCGGTTTGCCCATTGGGAAAGTCCGCTCCAGGTTGAGCGTGTTCATACCCCGAAAATAGGTGCCCGGTTTTTGAAGGATTGCCCGGAAAGCGAAAGGAACATCCCGTAGGGTCTTATCCGCCACCGCTTTTACAGCATCGACGGGCTGTCGTTCAAATTCCTGGGCAAAAGCGAAGAGGGTGGAAAAGAGCAGGCACCCCATCAGGAACACCTGCCTTCTAACAATACGTCGTGTATGAAACTTATTCATGGTTGTTTATTTTTTGAACTGAAGGGTGCGGCTTTCACCGGGCTTCAGGGTTGTTGTTGAAGTATTCCAAAGGGCAAGCTCGCCTAGAGGGCGGGCCCGGTCGGCGGCATTTTCCACCAGTATCCTGACGTTGGCTACACCTTCGGTGGGATTGTGAAGGACGACCTCCAGGGCTTCCGCCGTTTCGGTTTGGCTCCTGACTTCCACGTGGTCAAAGGGGATGCAGATGCCCCGGTCGGGCTGCACATAGAGCCCCGGGATTTCCACGTAAGTGAGCATAAGCGCCGTCTCCGACCAGGTGGTGAGGTAGGAAATTTCCCCAATGCCTTCCAGCCAGTCGGTGGTGCTGACCCGTTCGCACATCCAACCTTCCTTTGTCCCTTCGATGGGGTTGAGGGGATGGGGAAGGTACTGTGGCATATTGCGGGCAATGTCCTGCAGCAGTTCGGCATAAAAAGCATCGCCGGTCGCCCGGTAAAGCTTGAGCAGCGCCTGCCCGGAGTGGGTGCAAATGCCGGGTGCGCCGTGTTTGTTTTGGGTATTGGCGTTGACTGCGCCCATGGAGTGCATCCCTTCCCTGCCAAACAGGGAGTTTTCCGGAAAAGGATAATCGTAGGCAATCACCCAGGTCGCAAACTGCCGGGCGATATCTTCACCCATTTGCAGCCATTCCGTATTGCCGGTGGCTTCGTAGAGACTGGCGTAGGATTCGATCAGGGCATAGCAGGACTCGCTATCGGGGTTCTGCATGGCGTCGCCCGGGCCGCCGTTGGTCAGGCCGCGTTGTATGTAATTTTTGTAGTAGTAGCGGCCGGCCGCTTTCGCTGTTTCCAGGTAAGCAGGTTCGTCAAAATAGGAGGCGGCCAGGGTGAGGGCTGCCGGGATAATTCCCCCGCTCGTGGAGCCGCCTACAGCGACTTCCCCGGAAGGATTGTCTACGAAGTGCCCAAACTGACCGTGGTCGTCCCAAATCTTCACCAGGGCATCGGCTACGCCCTGTGTGCCGGCAACCCAGTTGGGCTTTGGGGTAATCCCCAGGCTGTCCATCAGCATCAGTTGCTTTAGGACGTAATAGAGCCCATCCCCGCTCTTGCGGATCAGGTGCCAGTTTTTGGTGTGGGGCTTGCGGATATCCCCGCCGTACCATTGATCGCCATGTTCCCCGGAGTCCCAGAACAGCCCGGAGGGGGCAAGCCCATCCGGAAAGAGCCAGTCGAACTGCCGGAGCACCCGCTGCCGGGTGGTGTCATGCCCTTCCCAAAGCAGGGGCAGGGTGGAAATCATACCGCCCGTCCAGCCGATCTGCCAGTCTTGCAGGAACATATTGCGGGGCCCGACTGAATAATAGCCATGTTCGTCTTCCCAGTTCAGCCTGTTAAACTTGGCTTCCTGTACGGGAAAGGCCTCGGAAAAGGGCAGGATCAACCGGTGCTCACCTGCCGGCAAATAGCTTTTGCGGATATCGGTGTAGTAATCGAATAATCTTTGCAGTTCAGGCGCTGAAAACAAGTGCAACTGAAAGGTAATCTGAACCGTGTCCCCCGCGGTGAAATCCGCAGGTATATCATCGGAGGGCCAGCGGCTATCCGTAATCCGGTATTTATATTGCTCACGCACCACAGGAGCGGTGAGGCTAATGGTCGCTTTGTCCCGGTTCCTGTTCTCGGTGATGTCTATGCCGGAATCGCCAAGCCGGGTCTGTGGCGGGGTCAGCAGCCATACGCCCTGTTGTTTTTGCGGTTGATGGAACCCAATAGCGGGCAGGGTCATATCGCCCGTCCGCTGTTGGATGCGCGAGGGACCATCACTCACGTTGAGCTTGGGCACATCGCTAATGATTGTGGGTATGTCGGGCCCGATATCTCTGGGGTCCAAAAGTTTGGGCGAGTAGCGGATGCGCCGGTAAGGGAAGCGGTTCCCATTGTAAACGGCCCCCGGCATTAGCACATAGTTGTCGGTGGACCAGTCTGAAAATTCAAAATCGATAGATACTGAGGCGGAAGGCGTTTGCCCGGATTGACAAATAAAGGTGGCGGTGCCTTCCAGTACATCAGGCTGACCGGGAAGGGGTTCCAGGTCGAGCTGAATGGCCCATGCACTACCGGGTAGGGCAAGTGGATTATTCCCGGCTTGCAGCGGGGTGCTGTACCGGTTTGTCAGCAGATTGAAGTGTTCCGCATCGTACTGATTGACCCGCGCGTGCAGCTTCAGGTCAGGAGGTAGTTTTGGGGCCTGAGCAGGCAAGATACCCATACCGCATAGCAAAAATGCCAGGATCAGCGGGATAGGGATATTGCCCCAAAGGCGTCTTGGAAAATACAGAAGCATATCCAAAGGATTAAGAGGTTGAAAATCAAAATTATCAACCAAAGGATAAGCAGTGAAGCGTATTGTAATGAGGTAAAACCGCTGTTAACGAGCGTTTCACAAAACAGAAGGGTGCCCTTCCGAAGACGGAAAAGACACCCTTCTTCTTCTGCGATTAGCGCTTACTGCTTAATCAGTTTACGGATCGCCCGGAACGCGCCCTCCTGCATCACACGCACGGTGTACATGCCATTAGGCAGGGTGTTCAGGTTCAACGTTTCCTGTAGCACCGTACCGGCTTTGTCTACACGGATGGCGCGGACTTCTTTGCCGGTGTAATCATATACGCCAATCAGGATGGCACCCTGAGCGTCGTTGTCGAGGCGGATGTTCACCACATCCCCGTTGCTTGGGTTCGGGAACACGCGGAGCAGGTCAGAATGATCGACTTCCTGAGTGTTCGTCAGCGTACCGAGGCGATATTGACCGGATTGTAAGCCATCTACGGCGAACTTCACGGTGCCAGCGCCGGCAACAGGTGCCAGACCAGTGTCTGTCCATTCTTCACCATCGTAGTAGAGCAGCTTCAGGTTGCCTACCGATCCCGGTGCATCAATACCAGCTGCTTCAAAGTCGAAGATCATATCAACATTTGGGCTGTTGCCGATGACCTCTACGTGCCAGATGCGTTCCCAGTTGCTGGGTGAGCTTACCGGCAAGCCGTTGTGGGCCGCCATGACGAAGTTGTCTACCGCGAACGGAGAACGGGCGTCAATTTGCAGACCGGCACCGGCAGCAGAACGGTGTTCCTGTTCGGTGGTACCGTCGATGTACAGGGCCTTACCCACCCCAATAAGATCCTCGGTGTAGTCGGTATTGGTGTACAGTTTCAGGTCGGTATCGCCTTCCATGATGTCCAGTCCGTACTTCACGGCCAGGTAGTTGTGCACGATGAGATTCTGGGCAGCGTTCAGCCCTTTCTTGTAGACCACGACTTCCGGAATGCTGATCGGCTGGAAGCCACCAACGATAACCGGAGCATCCACTGCCGGAATGATACCGTTGTAGCTGTTGAGCTTTTCAATACCACCATTGCTGCGGAGAATCGCCTGAGCAAAGTCACCCTGCAACTCTGCATTCACGATGTAGTAATCCTGGTCATTAAACTCAGAGTCACTGCGCAGGAAGAGCGACCGTTCGATGACAAACTGCATGGTGTGGGGATTGGCACCACCGTTGAATTCCAGCACGTATGCTTGTGCGGCTGCACCGGAGGAGATATCTCGCTTCTGGAAAATAGCCGCAAAGTCAGCATAGAACTGATTCCGCTTGAATACGGTGAAGATGGAAAGGCCTGCTCCGCCGTCGAGGTTGTCCGCATCATCAATGATGAGGGAACGGTTAAGCGGAGTGGAACCGTCGTCCAGCCCAAATTGAAGTACCGGCTTTCCATTTAGCCCATCGGCTATGTAGGTAGGAGCAGGCTTCTGGCTTTCGCCGGTGTTTGGAATACCGTTGTTGCCGCCTTCCACGTAGGTGTTGTAAGCATCGTTACCGTTTCCTGAACGGTCTTCCCATGTGAAAACCTGTTCGCCATCGGCTATATCTGCAATGGCATCAGCGCGGAGCCAAAGGGCGTTTTCGGGCTGTCCGGCAATTGCGTTGTCGGAAGCGCCCACACCACCAGGTCCGGTACCGGTACCAGGTACGGTATTGACAACCGTATAGGTGGCTTCAAGGATAGGCCCAAAGGCAGTGCCTTCTGCATTTACCCCGCGTGCACGGATCGTCGTCGTCTCGGTCAGCAGGATGCCGCCGCCCGGATAGGGTGTCAGTGGGTCTCCGCCTTCATCTGTATAGAAAACGAAGGCATCATCCGGCTGTATGTCGATCGTTACGTTGACCGCGTCGTTGTACTCCACCAATGGAGTAGGGGAGAATACTGGTAATCCAACGGGCGCAACGTTGTATGTTGCAGAAACTGTACTACTGGCTACGAGCCCATCTGCAAATGCGCGGGCGGTGACTGTAGCCGTGTCCGTCAGTAGAATGCCGTCTGCGTAAAGCAGGCTTTCTTCCGTAGGCTCAGTACCATCCAGGGTGTAGTAAATGGTGGACCCCGGCGTTTGGGGTACAATTTCCACGGTTACTTCAGGGACATAGTCTCCGGCAGGGGTAATGATTGCCGGTGGGGCTACAATCTGACGGTAGTCGAGGAACAGGCGGGCAGGCTGCCAGCCCTGATCGGAAATCCAGACATTGGAGCCCGGTGTATTGTCCCGGCCACGAATTACAAATGAAACATATTCATGCCCCTGACTGATGGCGTTCTTGACAAAATCAGTCAGCTCAGGGCCTGAAAGGTCGTGGAAGGCGCTTTCGGTCACGTTGTACGCTGCCAATGGGCCAGTCACGTTCTCTGGCCGCGTATTCCAGGTCACTGTGGTTTCATCCCACGAATTATCGGTCGTTCCGTACACTTCAATCCAGAAGTTATCGAGGGGGATGCCGGCATTTTCCTGATCACCTCTAAGGGTAAGGGTCGCAGTAACGACATTGGAACGGGCACCGTCAAGGTCAAACTTGACCAGTGTCTCCCGGTCATTATTGGCATCATCATCCATGGCAATCTGCATGGCGGTAGTGCCGTCGTAGTTGTCGTCCGGTGCGCCTTCTGCTACGTAGGAATCTTCGATCACCCGCTTCTCTTGTGTGGAGTAGTCGAGGGCGAGCTGTGCAGGCACCCAGTTCTTGGAAGAAATCCAGCCTCGGAACGTAGTCTCATCGCGGCCACGGACCACGAAGGTCAGGTTGCTGCGGCCCGCTTTGATGGCATCATTGACGTAAGTGGTCAGTGCACTGCCTTGTACCAGGTGTACCGCACTTCCGGTGATGTTGTACTGTGCGAGTGCATCCGTAGTGACGGCAGGCGTGGTATTCCAGGTCAGGGTGCCTTCCGACCAGTCGTCGCTGTCTGTACCATAAATCTCAATCCAGAAGTTCTCGTCCTGTGATGGCGGTTCATGTTGTGCACCACGCAGCATCAGGGTAGCGGTACCAATGCCATTCCTGGAGGCACTGATGTCAAACTTGAGGTAAATGTCCTTGCTCTCGTTAGTGGAAGCGGCATTGATCACGTGCATATCTGCATCAGCGATCTCAAAGTTCATGTCGGCTTCCGATTCGGAGACAAAGACGTCCTCGATGACTGTCAGGGTATCATTCTCCAGGCGGAACAGGTTAGGCCGGCTGATGTCGAGGACCGGGCCATAGTTGCCGTTCTCCACCCCACCAATCCACATATTGGAGGTGGAGTCTTTGGCGGCGGACCGGACCAGGAAGCTGACCGTTGTTGCCCCTTTGCGGATTTCCTCATTGATGTAGTCTACCAATCGGCTGTCGGTATTGACGAAGTCTTTGCGGGCAGAGCTGCTGTTGAGCAGGGAAGTGGCCAGGACTTTGTCTTTTGCCGGGCGGTTGTTCCAGGTCACCGCTTCAGGGTCAAAGTCGGCCTTTACGCTTTGCAATTGAACCTCGAATTCCTCTTCAAAGTCTGCATCCCCGGTTTTGCCCCGGTAGCTGAAAGAAGCCGATTCAATCTGTTCGCCGTTCAGGCCGCTGAGGTCATACTTTACGTAAGACTGCACGCGCATGAGGGCACCGTCCACGGATTCGCGGTAAGCAAGGATATTTCCGCCCACTTGCGACTGATCGAGGGTGGAGTCCGGGTGCATTTCGAGCACTACTGCATCACCAATACCGTAGGCGCTGGCCATCGGTTTGGTATCGTACTCCAGGATTGGGCCGTAGTTGCCATTTTCTGCACCACCAATCCACATATTGGAGGTAGAGTCTTTGGCGGTGGAGCGCACCATAATATGCAGCTCGGTAGCGCCTTTGCGGATCTCTTCGTTGATGTAATCCTGGAAGCGGGTGCCTTCATTGATAAAGGCTTTACGGGCGGAGCTGGCATTCAGGGTGGAAGTGGCCAGCTTCTTATCATTCTGAGGCTTGTTATTCCAGGTTATGGTACTGCCATCATAAGCCGCCTTTACGCTGAAGGCTTCTAGTCCGAATAGTTCTTCAAAGTCTGCCGCTCCGGTTTTACCCCGGTAGCTAAAGCTGATGTTTTCGACCTGCTTGCCGCTCAGGGCGCTGATGTCGTAGGTCACATAAGACTGTACGCGCATGAGGGCACCGTCCACGGATTCGCGGTAAGCGAGGATGTTGCCTCCGGTGTTGGACTGATCAATAACGGAATCCGGGTGCATTTGCATGACCACCGCATCGACTGCAGCGTATTGGCTGCCCTTTGGCGCGATGGTGTAGTCTAAAACCGGGCCATAGTTGCCGTTGTCTGCCCCGCCGATCCACATATTGGAAGTCGAGTCTTTGGCAGCAGAGCGCAGCAATAAGCCCACGGTTGTGTTGCCTTTACGGAGTTCCTCGTTGATGTAATCCGCGAACTGAGTCCCTTCGTTGATAAAGGTTTTGCGGGCGGAGCTGCTATTCAGGATAGAGACGGCCAGCTTTTTATCTTTTTGGGGTTTGTTGTTCCACGTCAGGTTGTCCGCATCAAAATCACTCTTGATGCTGTGTATTTCAACTTCAAAGAGTTCTTCAAAATCAGGCGCTCCGGTTTTACCCCGGTAGCTCAGGCTAACGGTTTCCAGCTGTTGGCCCGCGAGGTGGCTGATGTCGTACTTTACATAGGATTCCACGCGCTTCAGTTCGCCGTCCACGGATTCGCGGTAAGCGAGGATGTTGCCACCGGTATTGGACTGATTGATTATGGAGTCCGGAAAGGCTTCCATAACAACTGCATCGCTGTGGGCGTAGCCGCTCTTTTCCGGTGAGATGGTGTATTCCAGAACCGGGCCATAGTTGCCGTTGCCAATACCGCCAATCCACATATTGGAAGTGGAGTCTTTGGCAGTGGAAAGGATCAGGAATCCGATCGTTGTCTCGCCTTTACGGGCAGCTTCATTGATGTAATCTACAAATTTGCTGCCATCATTCACAAAAGTCTTACGGGCGGAGCTGCTGTTTAGCGCAGAAATAGCCAGCTTACTGTCCTTTTGGGGTTTGTTGCTCCAGGTCAGGTTGTCTGCATCGAAGTCACTTTTGAGGCCGTGCAGCTCAATTTCAAAGAGCTCTTCGAAGTCGGCCTCGCCCGTTTTGCCCCGGTAGCTGAAAGCAGCACTTTCTACCTGGGTGCTGTTGAGGTTGCTGATGTCAAACTTGACATAAGAATATACAGCATAGAGGTTGTCGCCTTCCCGGTGCCGGTAAGCCAGTATATTGCCTCCGATGTTGGATTGGTCTATGATGGAATCCGGATGGGCTTCCATCACCACGGCATCTGCCTGGCCGTATTTGGATACGGTTTGTCCCCATATCGGGCTTAGGGACAACAAGCAAAAGACCATAGCGGAAATCAGGTATCTAATTAGCATGCCTTTTTGGTATTTGGTTAAGAAAAAAATCATTGGCAACAAGTTGGGCAGCTTCCCGGGAATATCCGTGTAAGAATGTCCCTTTCAACCGGGACAATTGTCCCATAAGCCCTTCAGCGGCCCGCTCTTTTGCATTCTGGTACGTTTGTCATGGTTCATCGGGATATAATTGCACACCGGACGCAGGGGCAAAATTTATATTTGTCCATAGAACCTAACCAAGGCTCTGCCAAACCGGCTGAGCATGGCATACCAAAAAGACACAACCATGAAGCATTTTTTATTCCTGCTCCTTATGCTGCTGTCCGCCCACACCTACGCGCAGCGCACCCTGACCGGGCAGGTGACGGATACCGATGGGGAGCCGCTCATTGGCGTAAATATTCTGGTGAAAGATACCGAGGTGGGCACCATTACGGACTTTGATGGGCAGTACTCCCTGCGTGTGCCGGAAGAGGGCGAAGTGCTGATATTCAGCTACATCGGCTATGCTGCCCGGGAGGTCCTCATTGGTACACAAACCCGCATTGATTTGGAAATGACTACAGACGCAGAGGCGCTCGATGAAGTGGTAGTCATCGGTTATGGGACCAAGAAAAAGCGGGACGTTATTGGTTCTGTAGCAACGGTGAAATCCGAGGACATTACGAAACTGAAGACGACCTCTTTTGTGGATGGGCTGCAAGGGCAGGCCTCCGGGGTGCAGGTGGTCTCTAATAGCGGGGTGCCCGGTGCGCCTTCCACCGTGAAAATCCGGGGCATCAGTTCCCTCTCTATTGATACTGACCCCCTTTGGATTGTTGACGGTATGCCGATTTATACCGGTTCCTCTCTTGGTTCGAGCAACGGTGCTACCGCCCAAGACCCCATGAGTATGATCAACCCTAACGATATCGAGTCGATTCAGGTACTGAAAGATGCTGCTGCAACGTCCATATACGGCTCGCGTGGCTCCAATGGGGTCATTATCATCACAACCAAATCCGGGAAAAAGGGCAAAGGGTCTATCACGTTGGATTACTCCGCCGGCCTGACCGAGCCTTCCCGCGCTGCTGAGGATATCGGCTTCGCGAATACCCGGGAGTGGTTCGATCTGGTGGAGACTGCGCGGCTCAATTCCTTCGGGGGTGAAGCGGAGGCCTTGTTCGACCCCAATTCTATCCTCAACCTCTTTCAGGATGACCCAATCGCCCGGTTGAGCCGGGAGGAAGCGATGGCCATCAATACGAACTGGTTTGATCAGATCCTGAACCAAGGCAATTATCAGGACATCAACGTGTCTGGTGCTAAAGGTTTTGAAGGGGGCAATATGTATGTCTCCTTTGGCTACCGCAACGACAATAGTGTGCTGCGCAACAACGGGCTGGAACGCTATTCCGTGCGGGCCAATCTGCAATTCAATCCCTTCCAAAACCTGAGTGTGGAGACCCGCCTCAATTTCAGCTATACCAACAACGACCGCGTAAAGCAACAGGTAGGCGGTGCCCTGGGCAACAACAGCGGTGGCAACAGCGCCGGCTGGGGTAATGCCAACCGCAATGCGCTGCCCTGGTACCCGATATTCAACTCCGACCATCCAACCGGTTACTGGAACCCCATGTCCGGGAATAACCTGGTAGCCGCTATCGACCGCGATCTGCTGGTGGATGAAGTGACGAGTTACCGTGGGCTGGGCGGACTGGCGCTCGAGTACAATATACCACAGGTGCAGGGGCTTTCACTGCGGGCGGAGGGGTCCTTCGACCTGGTGCAGTCCAATACCCTGAACTGGGTGACCGCCGCTCTGCGCGAGTTTGGCTCCTTTGCTTCCGACGAAAGCCGGGTGCGCCAAAGCATCAATTACAACCTTTACGCAAAGTACAACCGGGACTTCGGCAATCATGGGCTCAGCTTTACCGCTGGTACAGAATCGCAATCGATCAATCAGCAACTCCGTCTTATGGAAGGGCAAAACCTGACCGGCACCTACAAGGAAATTGGCAACCCTCAGGACCTGCTGACCCTTTCCGGCGGCCTTTCCTACGAAGAGTACCTGCGTGCTTTTTTCGGCAGAGCAGACTACAAGTTTATGAACCGCTACTTCTTGGGGGTCAGCTTCCGGCAGGATGGTTCTTCCAAGTTTAATGAGGCCTACCGTTGGGGCACTTTCCCAGCGGTCTCTGCCGGCTGGGTGATCAGCGATGAGCCTTTCTGGAATAACCGGACCTTTAGTTCGGTCAAACTCAGGGGCAGTTATGGGCAGACGGGCAATAAGAACATCCCGAGCAACCGCTTCGTAACCACTTACACCAACCGCACCGACTGGCGCTATGGCCCGGCGGATGTCATTCTGGAGGGCACCCGCATCACCAATATCGGGGTGCCGTCCCTAACCTGGGAAACCACGAGCAGCTATGATGCCGGGATAGACTTCGGGCTCTGGGACGGCAGGCTCGCCGGTTCGGTAGCCTACTATCAGCAGGATGTTTCCGACCTCCTGCTGGCTTCGCCTCTGGCTACTTCAGCAGGGCTGGAAGGGAACCGCATCTGGGGCAATATCGGGGATATGTCCAACTGGGGAGTGGAGCTGGAACTGAGTTCCACAACGATTCGCCGGGGAGACTTTACCTGGACTACTGATTTCAACATCACCACCAACCGGAACCGCGTTAACCGGCTCACCCCTGATCTCGACCGTTCCGGGCGGGGGCTGCTTAGCGGCAACCGGGTTTCTCAAACCGGAGGGCGTTTGTGGGCCTATTACATGGCAGAAGACGCAGGAGTAGACCCCGAGCGCGGCGTGAATATGATCTGGGAGATTGATATAGACCATTTTGAAGCCACCGGAGAAACCCTCAAAACCGGGCGGAAAATCCCGGCTACTTTGAATAACCTGCAAAATCACCGCATTGTACACGAGGATAAGACCACCGTCCCGACCTTCTTCGGTGGCCTCAGCAATGCCTTCAAATATAAAGGCATCGACTTGTCGGTCTTCCTGAGTTTCTCCGGAGGCGACTACATCTACGATTACGAAGAGCAACGCACGACTGACGTTCAGTATGGTCAGGTGGTGCTCCGTTCTGACCTTGTCGGGAATACCTGGACCCCGGACAATCCAGACGCCAAGTACCCCGAGTTACGCTGGCAGGGCGCCTACCCCTACGGTTGGGACCCTGAAGTGGACAATCCGGATTCGCCCACCGGCAAAGGCGACTGGACGGATGCTACCGGTAACTATAAAAATGAAACCGTTAACTGGACCAAGTACCTCTACCGGGCAGACTTCCTGCGCCTTCGCAACGTGCAGGTAGGCTACACCTTCCCCAATGAGCTGGCTCAGCGCTGGCGCCTGCAAAGCCTGCGGGTATACCTGACCGGTACCAATCTTTGGGTCTGGGCACCGCACTACAATGGCTGGGATCCGGAGTCCGGTGGTGGTGTGCTGCCGCCCCTGCGGATGTACGCCGGAGGGATAACTGTGAAATTCTAACCTAAAAACGAGCCAAATTATGAATACCATAAAGCAACGCATCTTGGCCTTGAGCTTACTCCTGGCATTCGCCGGATGCAATAACGATGAGTTTTTCGAGCTGCAGAACCCGCCTGAATTCCCCTGGCTCAATATGGAAGAGCTGGAGCGTGGCGTGGTGACCCCGTACAATTATGCCTTCACGAATTCCTGGAGTAACTTTTTCGGGGACGACCGCCTGATTTTTGACTGTATGTCAGATGCCGTTTATCTGCTGCCCAATACTTCCGCAGATATCCCCTTCGAGGAAATGTACCTGCGGACTACCAGCGTGGAGATGACCAAGGCGAATTCTGGTTTTTCGCTGGGCTATAAATGCATCACACATGCCAATTCCGTACTCGACTTTTTGATAGAGAATGACTACCGGCCATTCGATAATCCTACGGAGCGCGACCTGGCCAATCTGGATCGCATTCAGGGTGAGATGCAATTCATGCGCGCCTACGCTTATTTTTACCTGACGAGGAGACACTGCCCGGTACCAGGAGTACCCCAATTTGCAACCGAGGAAATACTGCCCCTCAGGCTGGAAACACCGCTATCGGCAGAAGAAGCCAACAGCCCGCAGTATGTGTCTACTGATGTGATCTACAACCAAATCATTGAAGACCTGAAGGCAGCGAAGGAGCTCCTGCCTGAGGCCTTTGACGCGGGCATTCACCATCCGTCCTACATTCAGGGGCGGGCCACTCGTTACGCAGCAGCGGCTATGCTGGCACGGGTGTACTTCCAGATGGGCGCTTTTGACCTGGCAGAGGCCGAGCTGGACTTTGTGATCAACGGGCCTTTCTCTCTTGATGAAGACCCTATCGAAGCTTTCAACAAAGACTATGCAGCAGACGGTGCCGAAGTCATCTGGGCGACCAACAACCACGACCCCGAGATCATCCGCCCTAATAAAGTGCCAACGAGTATGAACTGGAGCGACTACCGGGCAACTAATGGCGGGCGGGGTGTAAACCACAAACGCTGTACCTGGAACCAATTCCCGATGAGCCATAGTATCCTGAAGCAGATCGGCTGGATGGACGAGGACCTGGGCGTGACGGAAGAAGCCCTGCAAGACAAACGCTATCAGCAACTCTTCTGGCGCATCGAGGGCAATCCGGGCACTAACTCTGCTGACCCCACCGAATACGAAATGCAGTACCCGCACATTAAAGACCCTCACGTATGGGGAGACAAATACTACCGGGCGACCGATGGGCAGCGTTCTAATATTCCAGTCATCCGCCTGGCAGAAATGTTGCTGACCCGTTCCATCATTCGGTTTAATGATGGAGATCTTGCCGGTGCGGCTGAGGATTTGAATAAAGTCAGAACGCGCGCAGGATTAGAGCCTTTGACTGCCGTGGCCGAACAGGACATTCACCAGGAGCGCATCAGGGAGCTGGCCTTTGAGGGCGACCGCTTCCATTACCTGCAGGCGCTGCAGTTGCCGATTGACCCCGGCGACCGGGAGGCTGCACCGATTGAGTATCCGTACAATGATTTATACTGGAAATTACCACAGTCTGAACTCGACTTCAAATAAGACCATCATGAGAAAAACAATCCTTTTTATCCTTTCAGCTGCGGTAGTCCTGTTAATGGCAGTGGGCTGTAACAAGGATACGATCAATATCCCGTTCATCACCATCACCGGTGAAGCCATGCAGCCGAGCGCGTTTGGTGCTGCTGATGGCGCAATCGACATAGCCGTGGAAGGCGGTGCGCCGCCCTATCAGGTTTTCTGGAGCCACGGGCCGGATACTGAAGATGTTTCCGGATTGCCAGCTGGGAGCTACACCGTCAAGATTATTGATACCAAGTCCACGGTAGCTTCGAAGACCTTCGAATTATTACAACCGGAGGCAACACCGCTCAACCTGGATTTCACCGTGGAAGAAGTCACCTATTTCGGTGGCAACGACGGTACGGCAACCGTGTCAGTCAGCGGAGGCACAAGCCCCTACACCTTCCTTTGGAGCAATGAGGAGGACACCGAGCGCATCGGAAAACTCACCACTGGCTGGTATGCGGTAACGGTGACCGACGGTGGTGAACCCGCCGTAGTCACCATTGACTCTGTGCTGGTTGGCCAGCCGGAATTTGTCTGTGGCCGCGACAGCATCACCGATGTGGATGGCAACAAATACCCAACCGTTGACATAGGCGGACAATGCTGGACCACCCAAAACCTGCGCACCGAGCACCTTCCTGAAAATCCGGAAGCCGCGATAGAGGGCCGCTTCTGCCAGGACCTGAACTGCACGAATGCCATGGGCGCCCACTACACCTGGGGTGCTGCCATGAACGGGGCTGAATCCGCAACGGGCGAGGAAGAAGTACAAGGCATCTGCCCCTGTGAATGGCACCTGCCCACCAAGGAAGAATGGGAAACCTTTAATGCTTACCTTTCGGTTGACGGGCAGGGCGGAACGGGTGTGAATGTACCCAATAAGATCCGGGGCGAAGGCAGCCCTTCCGGCTTCGATGCCCTGATGGCTGGCAACTGGGGCTATTCGGTCTTCGAGGGAGAAAATGCTGTATTCTGGACGGCAACGGAACAAGCTGACGGCAGAGCTTTTTACCGCCTGATCAACAATTTCCCGTTGCTTGGACAGGGGCATGTGGTGAAAAACAGCGGGCTGAGCGTACGCTGTGTAAGGGACCGGGAATAGGCATAAAAAAAGGCATGCTTTCAACCCAAAGGAGTGATATTTGTCATTGCTTTGGGTTGTTTTGTTTTGGGGAGGGTTGGTTTTGGTGATTTTTGTTGGGTGGAAATAGGGTGTAATGAAATTTTAGTTAAATTGTAGGCAGTGAACATCGTTTACAATTTCAGACAAACAGAAAACATGCGAAGCCTAATTGCCACCACCATTCTCCTGATTGCCTGGAGTGCCGTGGCCGCCCAGAATTACCGGTTTGATCAGCTTAATGTCGCTGATGGTTTGTCTCAGAATACCGTTAACACGATTCTGAAAGACAAGCGCGGGTACATTTGGATAGGCACCAATGATGGGCTCAATCAGTACAATGGGTATAGCTTTCAGGTATTCCGGCATCAGAATGCCAACCCCAATTCCCTAAAAGGGAACAAGGTCCTCACGCTGCTTGAAGACACCGCCGGCCGTTTGTGGATCGGTACGGCCAGCGGTTTATGCATCTACAACCCTGAACAGAGTCAGTTCGATCCTGTCCATCTTGAATCTGATCCATCTTCCGGCCCCGGGGATCCGTACATTCGGACGATCGAGCAAGACCAGTCCGGCCGGATTTGGGTAGGCACCCTTAGCGGTATGCTATATGTAAGGGAAAATGATGGCGATGGCTTCAGGGAAGTCCGGTTCAACTCAGCGCCAGTAGCTGATGTCAGCGCAATCTGTGAAGATCAGAAAGGCACCATTTGGATAGGAACAGACCATGCGGGGCTGTACTATAAATCGAAGGGGCAAATTGATTGGACGTTTCTGCCCATCGAAGCACTGAATGGAGGGCAGGGGCTTGCCAAAACAATTGTGGAAGACCAAAGTGGGCACCTTTGGGTGGGCACACAGGGCGCAGGGCTTTTTAAGATCAGCGCCGACCGGTCAGGCCATCAGCATTATAAAGCAGCTCAAACGCCCGGTCTGCAAAACGATTTGATTAAGAGCCTCGCGCTCGGTCCCCATGGAAGACTATGGGTGGCTACGGATGGCGGCGGCTTATCTATTTTTGATACCCAAAGTGAAGTTGTACAGCACCTGGGGTATAATCCTTATGATCCGCAGTCTGTTGCCAGCGATGCCGCCTACGCCCTCTTCAGGGATGAGGAGGGGCTAGTCTGGGTCGGTACGTTTGACGGAGGAGTGAGTATTTTTAACCCCAATCACAAAGCTTTTCACCACATTGGCCGCAGCCTGGTCAGCAGCCGGGGGTTGAGCCATCGCTCTGTATTGTCCTTTCTGGAAGACCGTCGCGGTGATATCTGGGTTGGTACGGATGGAGGCGGGCTGAATATCTGGACACCAGGTGCCGATCAGTTCCGGATACTTACTCAGGCTGACGGGTTGAGCAGTAAAGTGGTCACGAGCTTATGCGAGAGCCCAGCCGGACAGATATGGATAGGTACTTACAGGGGCGGTTTGCAGCAGTTTAATCCCGAAACCGGTCACCTGGAAACCTACAAATACCAAGCGGGTAATCCAAAGGGCATCCGCAACGATAATGTCTGGGCTGTGCTGCCGCAGGGCGAACAGCACCTTTGGGTGGGTACGCTTGCCGGGCTGGACCGTCTGGATTTAGCTACGGGCTCTTTTGAGCATTGGTCTACCTTCAGCCCGGAAGGAGAGGAAGCTTATGCCGAGCGGGTGACTACGCTCTACCGTGGCCCTTCCGGTACGGTTTGGGTAGGGGGAAAAGGTGTCCGGTATGTCTCAGAAAATTTAGGCGAAATGATCCCGCTGAAGGTGTCCTCCGGAAGCACCCTTAATCAGTTTGACAGCAGGGCTTTTCTGGAGGATACAGGCGGACGGTTATGGATCGGAACAGAAGGCGGCGGGCTTTTCATCCGATCCGCCAATGGAAGTGAAATCCGCAACTACACCATGTCAGACGGGCTGCCCAGCAATGCCATTCACACGTTGTACGAAGGAGAAGATGGAGCCATTTGGATGAGTACGAACAAGGGGCTTTCAAGAGTTTGGTTGGATAGCACATCCGGATCGCTGCGATGCCGGAATTATTGTAAAAAGGATGGGCTGCAGAGCAATCAGTTTTCCTACAATGCCGGGCTGCAAACCCGGGATGGGCACCTTTACTTTGGAGGCATTAACGGGTTTAACTACTTCAGGCCTGGTTTAATTCAGGATAATCCCCACGCACCGGAAGTAGCCCTGACCGGGCTTAAGCTTTACGATAAGTACACCACCCCGGAGGACGAAGGCTCTCCACTGAAAAAACCTGTTAGTCAGGTGCAGGAGTTGGTACTGAGCCATCAGCAGAGCCAGTTGTTTGCATTGGAATTTACTGCACTAGGCTACACCTCCAGCGAAAAGAATCAGTATGCCTATAAGCTCGAAGGCTTCCTGGACGAGTGGAGCTATATCGGTGACCGCCGGAGTGTGTCTTTCACCAACCTCAATGCGGGCACCTACACCTTCAAGGTCAAGGCGGCCAACAACGATGGCGTCTGGAATCCCGAGCCGGTTGCTCTGAAGATCGTCATCAAGCCACCATTCTGGAGAACCCCCTGGGCTTATGCGTCCTATATCCTTATTTCTGTGCTGCTGCTTTTTGGCTTCCGGCATGCGCTGCTCATGCGCGAACGGTTCAAAAACAACCTCCGGCTTAAAGACCTGGAGCGTCAGAAAATCGAAGAGGTTAACCGGTTGAAACTTGCTTTTTTCACGAATGTATCCCATGAGTTCCGGACCCCGCTTACCCTGATTTCCGGCCCGGTGGAGCAGCTACTGGAATCCGGGCAATTTGGTGGCCGCGCTGCCCGGCAGCTTCAGATCGTACAGCAAAATACGAAGCGCCTGCTACGGCTGGTGAATCAACTGCTGGAGTTCAGGAAAATGGATGAGGATCAGGTACAATTATCTCCACAGTCTTCTGACATGGTCTCCTTTGTACAGGGGGTGAAAACGGCTTTCGATGGTCTGGCAGAAAGCCGGGGCATCAACTATCAGCTGAATACTTCTCTGCAGCGCATCCCAATCTGTTTTGATCCGGATAAGATGGAGAAAATCGTATACAACCTCCTGTCCAATGCCTTTAAATTCACCCGGCAGCGGGTAGAGGTCGATATCAGGCAGAGCAAGCGGGTGGTTGAATCCGGAGAACCCCCAAAACCTGTAGTGCTGATTAGCATTACTGACGATGGGTCGGGCATCTCGCCTCAGCACCGGGACCGGGTTTTCGACCGCTTTTATCAGGTACAGCCGGGACAGGGGCATGCCGTTGATGAGCTCCCGCAGGGCACTGGTATTGGGCTGGCCTATGCTAAAGCGCTGGTCGAAATGCATGGGGGCGGGCTGGAGCTGGAAAGCGACCCTGGAAAAGGCAGCCGGTTTACCATCTGGTTGCCGCTGGATGCACAGGGCTTAGACTGTGGGCCGCAGCAGGAACTGGAAGTGCCTGAGCTGGTCGTGGAACAAGAAACCGAAGCAGCGCACCTGAACCCAACCGTTGCCCTTCCGGAGATGCTGGTCAAAACCGGAACGAAGCCCACTTTGCTCATTGTGGAGGACAATGAAGATGTCCGCCACTTCCTGCGGATGAGCTTTGAGCCCTTCTTTACCATCGCCGAAGCTGAAAACGGTGAGAAAGGTATTGTCAAAGCGCTGGATTTGTTGCCGGATCTCATTCTTAGCGATATTATGATGCCTCAAAAGAGCGGCATTGAACTGTGTCAAACCCTGAAAACCGACGACCGGACAAGCCATATTCCAATCGTTTTGCTGACCGCCAATCAAAGTGAGGAGAAACTGGTGGTTGGGCTGGAAACCGGCGCAGATGATTACATCACTAAACCCTTTAAGTTCCGCCTGCTGAAAGCCCGCATCTTCAACCTCATCCACAACCGGGAGATGCTTAAGCAGCGGTTCAGCCAAAACATTTTGCAGCCGGAGCCCGATCAGCCCCCTTCCCCGGATGAGCAGTTCCTGCAAAAGGCCATCCGGATTGTGGAAGACAACCTTAATGAAAGCGAATTCGGGGTCAGTGATTTTGCCAAAGCGCTGGGCATGAGCCGGTCGGTCCTCTACCGAAAGTTCAGTGCCCTGACTGATCAGTCGGTGAAGGAATTCATCAATATTATCCGTCTCAAGCGGGCCGCTGAGATGCTTAAACTTGGGGTATGCGATTCTATTTCGGAAGTGGCTTACTCCGTAGGCTTCTCAGATGCACAGTATTTTAGCAAAAAATTCAAAAAACACTACAACATGACCCCAACAGCTTATATGTCGGCTAATCAGGAGAAGGCTACAGCTGATAAGGGCGCAGAAGGACATTTGTAACGGGCATTTGGAACGAAATTCCACACGCTTTCTCCGGTTTGCGCCTATGTTAGGCACCTAATCAGAAGCCTATGTGGAATATTATCATCAATTGGGCCCGAAAAAAGACGCTGGAAAAACCCTACTGGCACTGGGTGGTACTGGAATACTTTTTCTTTGCGTTGCTGATCGGGATGCTGATCCTGCTCCTGGTATTTATTGGGTAGCAGCCTGCTTAAAGCCATGCATCCGTTCCCTAACCCATCAGGATTTTGCCAAGAGCCTACTTCAGGTTGATTTCCTCCTTTTCAACCTTGTTGCCGGTTGCTAAAAATTGAGCGGCTATGCCCATCGGGTCATTATCCCGGAATACCAAATTACGGCTTTCAGCGCCCAAGACCTCAAATAACGTAGCCGTGCCCGGCTGAGGCAGGGTGTTAGTGATGTAGGCGTTTTGTACTTCCGTAAGCCGGATTGCGCTCCCTTTAGCAGCCTGTTTGCCCCGTACGCGGTCCATTTCCACGTTCTTCACCCGCTGCAGCGCTACTGCTGCATCCCATTTGGGTTCCATTCCTTTCGAGTTATCCCAGTTGATGGTAAGGTCAGAAAGGATGAGCCCGTCCACATCGTGGGCCTCGAAACCATGGGTGGCACGTTTGTCGGGTTTATCTTCCGCCTCCATCGTGAGTTGTATATTGTACAGCCGGATATTTTCAAGCATTTGTTCGCCGGGGTAGCCTTCAATTTTGCTGGTGCCCTGCCCGCGTGCCTGAATGTTTTGGAAGGTCACATTCTGAATTTTGCCAAGTTTGGAATCCGGGAACCGGCGCTTGAGCACCAGCCATATCGGATCGCCATTGCCCCACCAATTGAAGTGCTTACGGTCGCACTCTATGGTGATATTGGAAAACAGCACATCGCTTACCGTTGCCCCGTCCCGTACCACGATGCTCAGCCCCCGGTTGCTGTTGCGGATCACGCAGTTGGTAAAGGTGATGTGTCGGAAGTCGCCGTGGCTTTCGGTACCCAGCTTCAGCCCGGTGGAGGTGGACACCAAAGAACAGTTGGTTACCGTAATGTTCTCACAAGCCCGGTAATCCTCACCGGTGATCGTGGACTTCAGCACAATGGAATCATCACCAGTAATGATGGTGCAGTTGGAGACCACTACGTCCTTGCTCCCGTCAATATCAATCCCATCGGCATTGACACCCTGCTCCAGGCTGGAGAAAATATAAACCCCATCCACAAAGACCCGTTCGCACCACTTAAAGTGCAGGGTCCAGTCGGTGGATTCGATCATGGAAATATCCCGAATCCGGATGTCTGTGCAGTCCTCTAAGAAAACCATACAGGTGTAAGGCTTTACCTTGTAGTACATTTTCATTTCCACACCGGAATTTCTGGCGTTCTCCGTTTCCTCTGCTATGAAGCCATCTACGCTTTTCAGAGGCTCGTACGTCCGGCGGGCCTGCCCGTGGATCGTCCCCTTTCCGGAAATGCTGATGTTTTTGGCACCTTTTGCGTAAATCAGTACAGGCGTACCTTCGCCCGGCAATTTACCGGAGTCGTTCTTTTTGTAGACCACGAAGTCATTCTCATAGTCCTTTTCCCGCTGACTGGCGTAAAGGGTGGCGCCCGGTGCCAGGTGGAAATCCACATTGTCTTTTAGTACGATGGTGCCGGTGGTATAAGCCCCGGCCGGCAATAGCACCTGTCCGCCGCCCGCGGCATAGCAGGCATTAATAGCTTTTTGCAGATAAGGCTGCGCATATTGAGCTGAATCTCCGCTTGCTCCGAAGTCCCGCACATTAAAAACGGGGGACTGAGCACCAAGTGAGAAGCTGGAAAACATCAGGAACAAACACAATAAAAGCGGGCTATTGCCAATTGAACAGTCTTTGCGAACCATCATCTTCTTTGGGAAAAAGAGCAGTGCAGGACCTAGCTGTAACCCCTGCCGGATGATAAGATCGTAACTCCTGACAGGCTTCAGTCGGCTTTTGATTACAAGCCACAGGACAAGCCCTCCTTTCCCAAAGGGCTTCTCGAAAAATAAAATACACAACTGGTTTTGTTCCAACGTTGGGGCAAAAGCTTTTCGAAAGTTGTGTATTTTATTTTTGCCCACTACAAAGCATTTCGCTGACTTATGAAGTACGCTATTCAACCACTTTTTGAGGTCCGTTGCCACCACGGCGAGGGGCCGGTCTGGGACCCGCAGGCGGAGCAGTTTTACTGGGTCGACCTCATGCAGGGGCAGTTCTTTATTGGCGATTGGGAAACCGGCCGGGTGGAAACCCATGTAGTCGGGCAGCCGCTTGGTGTACTGGCCCTGCGTGAACAGGGCGGTGTGGTTATGGCACTGCGGGACGGCTTTTTTACCTACGATACCCACAGCCGTGAGCTGAAGCAGGTATCACCCACTGAAGCCGACGTACAAGCCACCCGCTTCAATGACGGCGCGGTAGACCCTAAAGGCCGCTTTTGGGCCGCCACCATGACTTACGATGGCACGGAGCCGGTCGGCAACCTGTATTGCCTGAACGAAGCGGGAGCAGTACAACGCCACGAGCAAAACCTAATGCTCCCCAACGGTATGGGCTGGTCTGCAGACCGAAAAACCTACTTTTTCGCAGATACCGAGCGCCATGTTGTTTATGCCTACGACTATGATTTGGAAACCGGCCGCCTCAGCCACCGCCGCAACTTCATTGAGTTTGGCCCCGAAGGCTTCCCCGATGGCCTTACCGTTGATACCAACGACCACCTTTGGGTCGCTATGTGGCAGGAAGGCAAGATCAGCCACTTCGATGCGCAGGGGAAGAAGGTGGAAGACATCGAATTGCCCGTTTCTCACCCCACAAGCTGCTGCTTTGGCGGACCGGAAATGCAGCACCTGCTCATCACAACCTCACAGCGCCCCTTATCTCCGGAGCAGAAAAAAGCCCAGCCCCTGGCAGGGGTGTGCCTGCAAATACAGACCAACACAACTGGGCAGCCGGAGCCCCGCTATTTGGGTTAACCTTTGTCAAAATTCATCACATGAAATATTTCCCGTTCTTTTTAATCCTCCTGTTGGCGGGCAGTTGTGCGGAACCTGCCGGGGAGGCGGACGCGCAGCTGTTGGAGCCGGCATTCGACCTCGACAGCCTTACTGAAGTTGCAGCCCGGCAGTATGCCAAAACGCTGGAAACTTTACCGGACACCAACCGCATTCCCCGCAATGCTCATCCGGACGGCACCTGGAACCTCGTCAAAAAGGGCAGCTGGGTCAGTGGTTTTTATCCGGGTGTGCTGTGGCACCTCTACGCCCTTACCGGTGATGAAAAGTGGAAAGAAGCTGGTGCGGCCGAGCTGTTGAAACTGGATTCCGTTCAGTTTTTCGATTACGATCATGATATCGGCTTCCGGATTTTCAACTCATTTGGCAGTGCCCTGCGCTTTACGCAAGACTCCAGTTACGCCCCGGTGATTGTGGACGCCGCTAAAACCCTGAAAACCCGCTACCGGCCGGTCACTGGTGTTATTCGCTCCTGGGACTGGCACGATCAATGGCAGTATCCGGTGATTATCGACAATATGATGAACCTGGAGCTGCTGTTCTGGGCAGCCCGGCAGACTGGAGACGCGGAAATGGAAGCGATCGCCGTTTCCCACGCCAAGCACACCATGGACAATCACTTCCGGGACGATTACAGCACCTACCACGTTCTCGACTACGACACCCTCAGCGGTGCCGTGCGGGAAAAAGTCACTTTTCAGGGCTATGCCGACAGCTCCATGTGGGCAAGAGGGCAAGCCTGGGCCATCTATGGATTCACCCTGACTGCCCGGGAAACCGGACGGGCGGACTTCCTGAAGCAGGCGAAAGGCGCAGCGGATATCTTCCTGAAAAGGCTGCCGGAAGATGGGGTGCCCTACTGGGACTTTGATGCCCCCGGCATTCCCGACGAGCCGAAGGATGCCTCCGCAGCTGCTATTGCCGCTTCTGCACTGCTGGAGCTTTCTCAGTTGGTGGAAGCAGCCGACGACCAAATCCGGTACCACAACGCAGCCATTGCCCTGCTCAATGCCTTAGCCACACCGGAATACCTGGCAGCATTACCTCAACAGGGCTTACTGCTGCATTCCACCGGCCATAAACCCGGCAACAGCGAAATTGATGAGCACATTATTTATGCGGACTACTATTTTCTCGAAGCCTTACTTCGCCTTAGGGCACTTCAAAAGCCAGCAGAATGAAAACCACCGTATTAATTTTTAGCCTGATCTGCTGGACGCTTTGGCTTGGGGGGCAGACTCCGCCTTCCATCGGTGCGCAGGTGTACATCGAGCCCGGACAAACAGCAGAAGAGATTGAAGGCTGGTTTTCCATCATGGCAGAATATAATATGACCGTTTGCCGCATCCGGATGGACGAAACGCACATGGCTCAGACAGACGGTAGCTGGGACTTTACGCTGTACGATGCCGCGTTTGAGGCTGCCGGGCGGCATGGCGTCCGGGTATTTGCCACCCTTTTCCCGGCGAATACGGGCACGGGCGTAGGCGGCTTTAAATTTCCCGAAGATGCGGCTCACCTGGCTTCCATCGAACGCTACATTGGAGCCGTGGTGCCTCATTTCAGCAAGCATCCGGCGCTTTTTGCCTGGGTGCTGCAGAATGAGCCAGGTGTGGGCGGGATTTTGCCGAAAGGCGCGTACACGGAACAAGCCTGGTCGGAATGGAAAGCCTCCAATCCTTTGCCAGCTGACCCCAATGGCTTCATGCGGGAAGACTTCCGGGAGCCGGAGTTCATTCGGCAGCATACCACCGCTTACCTGAGCTGGATAGCGGCGGAAATTGAAAAGTATGACTCTGGCCGCCATTTGCACGTCAACAGCCACATGCTCTTTGTGACCTTGCCAGAGTATGAATTTCCAGTCTGGCGGAAGCTGCTTTCCTCCTTTGGTGCCTCCATGCACCCGAGCTGGCATTTCGGCTACTTTGAACGCGATCAGTACCCGGTGGCGATGGGCGCGAACAATGATATCATCCGGAGCGGTGCCGGTGAGAAGCCCTTTTGGGTCACCGAATTACAAGGCGGCAACAACAGCTACAGCGGCTTTAACCCCATGACGCCAAGTCCGGAAGAAATAGAGCAGTGGCTGTGGGGCAGCTTGTTCAGCGGAGCCGAAGGCATCATCTTTTGGTGCCTGAACCCCCGGAAAGCCGGGCTGGAAGCCGGAGAGTGGAGCCTGCTGGATTTTCTGGACGAGCCAACGGACCGGATGGGAGCGGCGGGAGAAGTAGCGGCCTGGTTGGATCAAAACCCGGATTTTGCAAAGGCGCGACCGCAGACTGCAAACATCCATGTCCTCTACAACCGGGAGTCCATGTACCTGCAGCGCGACCGGGAAGTCCGCTCAGTAGAAGTGGAGCAATACTTTGAAGGCCGGTTGCCTGGAGCTACCATCAAGTCGGTTCTGGCGCACTACGAGGCATTGCTCGAGCAGGGCATTACGCCTGAAATTGGCAGCATGGATGACTTCGACTGGAAAGCGAGGGGCAGGGCAGGGGCAGCGGTGATCATCCCGCATCAGATTGTAATGCCGCGCCGGCACTGGGAAGGATTGAAAACCTTTGTTGCGGAAGGCGGGCAATTGTTGTTGACAGGTTTGTCTGCCCATTTTGATGAGTATGGCCAGAATATCATGACGGGTGGTTTTCCTTTCCGGGAAGTACTGGGCGGGCAGGTGCGCGAGTTCAGGGTGATGGGCAATACTTTTTTGATGTCTGTCAATGAGAAGAAGTTGCCGGCCCACCTTTGGCAGGGCACACTGGCGGTGGACGAAGGGGCGGTACTAAGCTTTGCACAGGACAGCCTCCCTGTTGCATTGCAGCATCAATACGGTCAGGGGCGCACCCTTTGGATTCCTGCTCCAATCGGGTTGGCAGCCTGGCAACAGGATAACATGCCACTGGCTCAGCTGCTGCAAACCTGGCTGGAAAATACTGAATCCCCGCAGGTTCGTTTCAGGGGCCATCATCCCGGCGTCACTATGAAAGCGATGGCCTCCGAGTCGGGGCTGTACACGATGCTAATCAATACAAATGACTATCCAAAACAGGTAGCGCTGGAATTTGCTGAGCTGCGGTCAGGGCAAATCCTCTACGATTCTGCTGGGGCTGAATGCCGGGAGAATGGGGTGTTGTTACCACCGAATGCCTGTGTGGTATTATTTTGGGAAAAACAAAACTAATTGTATGCAACAATTTCTTCCTGTGCTGTCTCTGATTTGCCTGCTGCTTTCCCCTGTAATTGCTCAGGAACAGCCCAATCTGGAGGGGCAGCCCTGGCCGGCACAATGGATCACTCATCCTACCGCTGATGCAGAAGCTTTTGGGGTATACCTGTTCCGGCAGGAGATGAATGTGGAAGCTGTTCCGGATGATTTTCCCATCCGGATTTCGGCGGATAACCGCTACAAGCTTTTTGTGAATGGCCGATACGTTGGTAAAGGACCTGCCCGGGGCGACCTTCTGAACTGGCGCTTTGAGACGTACGATCTGAGCCCTTATTTGCAGTCCGGAGTGAATGTGGTTGCCGTGCAGGTATGGAATTTTGGAAAATATAAGCCCGTCGCGCAAATCTCAAGAGGCACCGCGCTGATCATTCAGGGGGAGGACCGCAACAGCTCCCAGTTCAATACGGGCACCGGGCAGTGGCGGGTGCACCGGGATACCGCTTATGCGCCCATTGCCATTGACCGGGAACAGGTGATGGGTTACTTTGTAGTCGGCCCCGGAGAACAGATGGATGTGGAGGCTCACCCCTGGGGCTGGAAAGCAGCGGATTTTGAAGTGGAAGGCTGGCATACACCCCAGGTATTATTTCCCGGAGTCCCTGCAGGCGGCACCTTTGCACATGGTGGAGTACCGGCTTATCAGTTGGTCCCCCGTCGTATTCCAGCTATGGAAGAAAAGGTTGGTCCCCTGGGGCGTATCCGCCGGGCCAGCCTCAAGCTGCCTGATCAGGGGATGGTATACGTACCAGCGAATACCAAAGCAACGGTTCTCATCGATCATGGCACGCTGACCACCGCTTACCCGGAGCTAAAAGTCACAAGTGGAGGAGAGGCCACCCTGCGCCTGTTTTACGCCGAAAGCCTGAACGATTCGACCCTTAACAAAGGGCACCGGGACAGCATCAACCATAAAATGCTCTATGGCTTCCATGATGAATGGAAACTCGCGGAAGGCAGGTACGAACTGACTACCCTTTGGTGGCGGACCTTCCGCTATATCCGGGTGGAAATAGAAACGAAAGATGCGCCGGTATCCATTGATCAGGCCCAAAGCCGCTTTACGGCTTACCCTTTTGAAGAGCGGGCGGTTTTTGATAGTGATAAAGAATTGCTGTCCGATATCTGGTCCGTTAGCTGGCGTACGCAACGCCTATGCGCCGGAGAAAACTATTTCGATTGCCCGTACTACGAGCAATTACAGTACGTCGGCGACACCCGTATTCAGGCGCTGATTTCCTACTACGTCTCAGGTGATCACCGGTTATTCCGAAAAGCAGTGGCCGATTTTTATCAGTCCCGCATGCCCTTTGGGCTTACGCAAAGCCGATATCCCAGCCGCGATGAACAGATTATCCCGCCCTATTCCCTGTTCTGGATTGCGATGCTACATGACTATTGGATGCACGTAGGTGAACCGGAGTGGATTGCCAGTATGTTGCCTGCCGTAGCGGATATTCTGCAGTGGTACGAAGAAAGGATGGGCGAAAACGGGCTGCCGGGCCCAATGGAATGGTGGAACTTTGCCGATTGGGTGATTGGAGAAGAGGGTTGGAAAAGCGGCGTGCCACCGGGTGCCGAATCGGGAGGTTCTGCCCTTATCGGCTTGCAGTTGGCTTACAATCTGCAACTGGCGGCTGATTTGTATGAAGCCTTTGGCGAGCCGGAGCGGGCAGCAACTTATCGCGCCCGGGCAATGGGCATCAATAATAGCCTTCGTAACCGCTGCTGGGACAAAGACCGTCAGCTATTTGCAGATACGCCTGCAAAAACGACTTTCAGTCAGCACGTCAATACTATGGCGGTGCTCACCGATGCCCTGCCCGAGGCAGAACAACCCGCACTATTGGAGCGGCTGCTGAAAGATACCACTTTGGCCCCCTGTTCCTACTACTACGCCTTTTACATTACTGAAGCGCTACGGAAAACCGGGCTTGGGGACACTTACTTTGAGTATCTTGGCCCGTGGGAGGAGCAACTTAACCTCGGCCTGACCACTTTCGTGGAAGCCCCCGGTAAGACCCGCTCCGATTGTCATGCCTGGAGTGCTTCGCCAGCCTACCACTTTTTGTCGCTGGTAGCGGGTATCCGTCCGGCAGCGCCGGGTTTTTCCAAAGTTAGCATTACGCCCCATCTGAACGGGCTAAGCGAGCTCCGGGCCAACATGCCACACCCCAAGGGTACTATTGAGGTGGAATACAGCGAGGCAGACGGGCGTTTGGAGGGCAAGGTCTCCCTGCCTCCCGGATTGGAAGGCACCCTAAACTGGAAAGGGCAATCGCAAACTCTAAAGAGTGGCCCCCAATCCATTAAATTCCGATGATGATGCAAAACAAAACGAGCAGCGGGCAGATGACCCGCCTCGCCCTGATTATTTCTCTGGGCGGTTTCCTCTTTGGCTTTGATGCCTCGGTAATCTCCGGAGCTATCCGGTTTCTGGTGCCGGAGTTTGGGTTGTCTGACCTGGCTTTGGGATGGGTGGTGGCGTCCCTGACTTTTACTTCCACCCTGGCTATGATGGTCGCCGGGCCATTGAGTGACCGGATAGGGCGGAAGAAGCTGCTGCTGATCATTGCTTTCATGTATGCTTTCTCAGCCCTCTTTTCCGCCATAGCTCCGACCTACGGCATTTTGGTTGCTGCCCGAATGCTGGGCGGACTGGCGGTAGGAGCGAGCCTGATCATCGCCCCCATGTACATCGCAGAGCTGAGCCCTCCGGAAAAGCGCGGGCGCATGGTCTCTATCAATCAGCTGAATATCGTTATTGGGTTTTCGGCGGCCTATTTCTCGAATTACTTCCTGTTGCAGGCCAGTGGCTCGGGCGCAGAATGGGTGCAAAACCTGGGTATAGATACGCAAACCTGGCGCTGGATGCTGGGCGTGGAGCTATTGCCTGCACTGGCCTACTTCGGGACCCTTTTCGCGGTGCCGGAGAGCCCCCGCTGGCTGGTGGTGCAGGGCAGAGAGGAGGAAGCCGCTGTGGTCATCGGACAACTGTCGGGCGAAGCGGAGGCCACGGCTCAAATACAAGCGATTAAGGAAAGTGTGCAGGCTAAAGATGCCGGGGACCCGCTGGGTCAGAAACTACGGCGGCTGTTCCGGCCAACGCTGCGGAAGGTTCTCTGGGTGGCTGCCATCGTGGGCATTTTGCAGCAGCTGACTGGCGTGAATGCCATTTTCTTTTATGCCCCTTTCATCTTTGAGCAATCCGGTATTGGATCAGACGCGGCTTTTTCGCAGGCCATTTATATCGGGCTGCTCAATGTGGTCTTCACCCTCATCGCTATGAGCCTGATTGATCGTATTGGGCGCAAACCTTTGCTGCTGGTGGGGTTGTTGGGCATTGCGCTCAGTATGGGGCTGGTCAGCTATGGGTTTCAGCAGGCGACTTATGAGCTGACTTCGGAAGCCGTAGCTGGTCTGCCGGAAGGCGTGAACAGGGAAGCTTTGGGTGCGGTCACCGACGTCCGCTTCGAAGATGACCTGGCTTTCAAAACTGCGCTCAAAGCAGCCTTAGGCCGTACGGTTTATGTGGCGAATGAAGCAGTCATCCTGCAATCCGCTGCCAGGATCAACCCTACCTTGATTTTGACTGGCATACTGGGCTTCGTGGCGTTTTTTGCCGTTTCCCTGGGCCCGGTTATGTGGGTGCTCTTTTCGGAGCTTTTCCCCAATTACATCCGGGCGGTAGCCGTTTCTTTTGTAGGCTTTATCAACTCCGTTGTGAGCTTTTCGGTACAGCAGTTTTTTCCGTGGGAGCTGGCGAATCTGGGCAATGCCCTGACCTTTGGCTTGTTCGGTGGCTTTGCCGCTGTAGGCTTTCTGTTAGTCTGGCGCTTGTTGCCGGAAACCAAGTCCCGCTCATTGGAAGAACTGGAAAAAGAACTCATCACCGATGATTAAAATTGAGAACCCCGTTTTACCGGGCTTTCAGCCTGATCCCTCTATCATTCGGGTGGGGGAGGATTACTACATGGCCACCTCAACCTTTGAATGGTTTCCCGGGGTACAAATCCATCATTCCCGGGACTTGAAGCACTGGCGGCTCATTGCCCGTCCGCTCAGCCGGCTTTCCCAACTGGATATGGCCGGCAATCCGGACTCCTGCGGGGTGTGGGCGCCCTGTCTGACTTACGACAAAGGGACTTTCTACCTGGTGTACAGCAACGTGCGCTCCTTCGATGGGGTCTGGAAGGACGTCCATAACTATCTGGTCACGACTCAGGACATGACGGGCGAATGGTCAGACACCATTTATCTCAACAGCAGCGGGTTTGATCCTTCTCTGTTTCACGCGCCTGATGGCCGGAAATGGGTAGTCAATATGCTGGCCGACCACCGGAATAACCGCTTATTTGGGGGCATCGTGCTGCAGGAGTTTGATTGGGATGCCGGTAAAATGACCGGTCCGGTGCGTATGATTTTCGAAGGCGATGGGATAAAGAATGTAGAAGGACCACACCTGTACTACCGAAACGGCTATTACTACCTGCTCATGGCTGCCGGCGGGACGGAGTACGACCACTGTGCGATTCTGGCCCGCTCCCGGGACATCACCGGCCCCTACGAAGCCCACCCCGGCAATCCGGTTTTGACCACCAAGGGGCACCCGGACTGGCCCCTGCAAAAAGCCGGGCACGGCGACCTGGTCGAGGTGCCGGACGGGCAGTGGTACATCACTTTTCTGTGCGGCCGGCCTTTGTCGACACTGGGGCGCTGCACCCTGGGGCGGGAAAGCAGCCTGGCTCCGGTAGAGTGGCGGGATGATGATTGGTTGTACCTTGCCAACGGCAAACAGGTGCCAGACCCGGCATTTTCGATTCCCGGTGAAGAGGTGCCTTTTCCCCAACCGGTGGAACGCCATGATTTTGACACCACAGAGCTGCCTGAAGACTTTCAGTCCCTGCGCGTACCGATTACTCCGGATTGGGCTAATCTGGAAGAACGCCCCGGTTTTTTGCGCCTGTACGGCCGGGAGTCGCTGAGTTCCTTCCACTACCAAAGCCTGCTGGCACGGCGGCTACAGCACTTCGATGCCACGGCTGCCACTGCCCTGGAGTTTCAACCGGATAACTTTCAGCAGATGGCCGGGCTGATTGCCTACTACAATACCGGGCATTTCTACTACCTTCATATCACCTGGGATGAGCGGCGGAAAAAGCGGGTACTCGACCTGATTGCCTGCGATCATTATGCGATGTTACACCCAATGAGTCAGTGCAGTGATTTACAGGTGGATGGCAGGGTGGAACTCAAGTTGCACTTCAATCATGGCGAGCTTCAGTTTTTTTACAGAGAAGGAGCAGGAGATTGGCAAAAAGCCGGCCCGGTTTTGGACGGGAGCATCTTATCAGACGACTACATTATGGAACAGTGTGGACGTTACCGGCCGGCATTCACCGGGGCTATGGTTGGTATTTGTTGTCAGGATTTGACTGGCAGTCGCAAGCCCGCTGATTTTGACTGGTTTGAATACAAAGCGGTTTGAAAGGGATAAAGAGGGCGAAGTGTCCTGATTTTTTTAGCTTTAAGCACCTGAAAAAAAATAACTGATATGCCATCTTTTTATACTTACCGCAATTTAGCGGTTGTACTGTTGCTCACCTTGAGCACGGCCTTTTCCGCACAGGCCCAGCTACAACCCTGGGAAGACCCTGCCGTTAACGGGATCAACCGCATGCCGGCCCGGGCAACGTCTTATTCCTATCCCGATGAAGCCACAGCGCTTATGGTGGACCGCGAAGCCTCCGGGCGTTACCTTAGCCTGAATGGAAACTGGGCGTTTGCCTTCGCTGAGGTGCCCGAAGCCGCTCCGAAAGATTTTCATCTGCCAGACTTTCAAACCAAAGGATGGGCGCAGATTCCGGTGCCTTCCAACTGGGAATTGCAGGGCTACGGTACAGCGATTTACACCAATATTACCTACCCCTTTGTGCCGGTAGACCCGCCTTACGTGCCTGATGAGGACAACCCCACCGGCTGCTACCGCCACACCTTTGAGGTGCCTTCAGACTGGTCTGATCAGCAGGTGGTGCTGCACTTTGGAGGTGTGAGCTCCGCATACTATGTGTGGGTGAATGGGGAGATGGTCGGCTACAGCGAAGACAGCCGGGTGGCTACGGAATTCGACATCACGCCCTACGTGAAGTTCGGAGAAAAGAACCTCTTGGCGGTCAAGGTACACCGCTGGTCGGATGGCAGCTATCTGGAAGATCAGGATCACTGGCGCCTGAGCGGTATTCACCGGGAGGTAATGTTGCTGGCGCAGCCCCGGACCCACATTCAGGATTTCTTTGTCAAGGCAGGACTGGACGAGGGCTATAGTTATGGCAATCTTACGGTCAAGCCCCGGCTCAACCACAGCCGACTATCCGATTTAGAAGGCTGGTCGTACGAAATTGATGTGTATGATGATTCGGGCCACCCGATGCTGGAGCAGCCCCTCAAGGCTACGGTCAGTGAGGTGATAAGGGAGGACCTTCGGGTTTACCCACGGGAAGGTACGGTGCTTTCGGCTACTGTTTTCAATATTAAGCCCTGGACAGCGGAAACGCCCAACCGTTACACCCTGGTTATTGCGCTTAAGGATGAAAATGGGCAAACCGTGGAGGCCCGAAGCAGCCGTATTGGCTTTCGGAATATCCAAATCGGCCCGGAAGGAGAACTGCTCATCAACGGGGAATCGGTGGAGTTGTACGGGGCCAATCGCCACGACCACCATCCGGTTACGGGCAAGGTGGTCTCGGTAGCGGATATGGAAGCGGACATCCGCCTGATGAAACAGCTGAACTTCAACGCCGTGCGGACTTCACACTATCCCAACGACCCCCGCTTTTACGAACTCTGCGACCGCCACGGTTTGTATGTCATTTGCGAGGCTAATCTTGAGGTCCACGGCATTGGCAGTTTGTTGACTAAAGACCCACGCTGGTCGAATGGTTTTGTGGAGCGGGCGGTGCGTATGGTGGAACGCCACAAAAACCACCCCTCCATTATTTTTTGGTCACTGGGCAATGAGTCTGGTGCCGGAGCCAATCATGCTGCTATGACCGGCTTCATACGCGAGTACGACGATACCCGCCTGGTGCATTACGAGGGCAACCACGAATTTCCGCACACCAAAGCCAGCTACGTGGATATGTACAGCCGCATGTACGCTTCCATCCCTGAGATGGTCAACCTCAGTCGTCAGTCAGATTTGAAACTGCCCATCATGTGGTGCGAAATGGCGCACTCCATGGGCAATTCAACAGGCAATCTTTTCAAATTCCGGGATGTGATACAGGCGGAACCGCAGATTGTCGGGGCATTTGTCTGGGACTGGGTCGATCAGGGGCTGGTCAAGACCACCGAAACCGGCGAAAGGTACTTTGCCTACGGAGGTGATTTTGGCGACACGCTGATCAACTCCGGCAACTTCTGCCTGAATGGCGTTGTAGACCCCGACCGCCGGGTGAAGCCCGGTGCTAATGAGTGGAAAAAAGTCTTCCAACCGGTAAGCCTGACGAGTCAGGTGCCACAAGAGGGCAAACTTACGTTGACCAACCTGTATGATTTTACCAATCTTGAAGGGTATATGCTTTCCTGGCAGCTTATGGAAAATGGCGTGACCCTGCGTTCCGGATCCATGGCCCTTCCGGATTGTCCGGCGGGTGTTGCTGTACCACTGCAATTGGGGCAAATGTCGCCCAAGGCACCAAAGCCCGGCGCCGTCTACACCCTCGACCTGAGTGTTACGCTCCCGGAAGCGCAATCCTGGGCACCGGCGGGTCATGAGATGGCCTCTGCGCAGTTTGTGCTGCCGGAAGTGCCGGACAACCGAAGCTTTAGTGCGCCAGAAGGCAAGCTCACGCTGGAGGAGAATGAGCAACAAGTCAGCATTACGGGCAATGATTTTGAAGCCACTGTAGACAAAAGCACCGGTGCACTATCCGGCTACAAAACAGGCTCCACCAACTGGCTGGAAGCCCCCCTGAAGCCCAACTACTGGCGTGCCCCGACCGACAACGACCGACGGGGCTGGAAAATCTACCGCGAAGCCGCGGCCTGGAAAACGGCGGCTGAAGAAGCCAAAGTTCAGGGCGTGCGCGTACAGGAAGCGGCCGGCTACGTACAGGTGGAAGTGCAAAGCGTCCTACTGGAAGGCAAAGCCAGCCAAAAGACGGTGTACACCTTCTACGCGGACGGACAGGTCAAGGTCGATTACCATTTCAAAAAAGAAGGCGACTACCCGGAACTGCCCCGCATCGGAATGCAAATGGCGATCCCGGATGCTTATGATCAGATTGAGTTTCTCGGGCGCGGGCCGCATGAGAATTACATCGACCGGTTGTTGAGTGCCCAACTAGGGCGCTACAGCATGCCGGTGGACAGCTTTTTCGAAAGCTACATCATGCCACAGGAGTGCAGCAACCGAACCGGCGTGCATTGGATGGCGCTTTCCTCAGGGCGCGGCAGTGGATTGCTGGTGCAGGCTCAGGATAGCCTTAGTATGAGCGTCTGGCCTTACAGCATGGATGATTTGGAAGCCGCAACGCACACTCCGGAACTGCCCGAACGAGACTTCCTGACCGTCAATATTGACCATCAGCTACTGGGCGTAGGCGGGGACAATACCTGGTCAAAGGAATCTAAAGCCCATCCGGAGTTTCGCCTGAATGCTTCAGCGTACAGTTATGGTTTTGTGCTGCGCCCCCTCAGTAAAGAACAACCTCTGGGAACGTGGCTAGCAACGCCCGTACCAAAAACCAATTAACATGAGCACCTCCATTTTGCCCCTGTTGTTTTTCCTGATGGCCCAATCGGTCGGGCTACCCGATCCATCTGCCATGAAAGGCTGGAGTGACGAGTTTGACCGACCGGCTATTGATACCACCCTCTGGAGTTTCGAAGAAGGGTTCATCCGTAATCACGAGGGGCAGTACTACACCAACCGCCCGGAAAACGCCTACATCGAAGAGGGTTGCTTGGTGCTTGAAGCCCGACGCGAGCCCTTCCCCAATGCCCGCCATAATCCCGATAGCGACCGGTGGCAGGAACAGTGGGGAACCGCTGAATACACCTCCGCCTCTCTGCATACAGCCGGCAAGCGGGAATTCCTGTACGGTCGAATGGAAGTCCGCGCTAAGCTGCCCGCCGGGCGCGGGGTATGGCCTGCCATCTGGACATTGGGTAATAAGATGGGCGAAGACATCCCGTGGCCCGACCGTGGGGAGATCGACATTATGGAATTTGTAGGGTACAATCCGGGGATGATCTACGCTAACGTCCACACCGGCGCTTACAACTGGGTAGCCGGCACCAACAAAGGGGATTCCATCCGGGTTGAGGATGCCTCCACTGCCTTCCATGTCTACGCCATCGACTGGACACCGGAACGCATTGACTTTTACGTCGATTCCACCCGCTACTTTTCCTTTGAGCGGGAGGCAAAAGCCACTTTTCAGCAATGGCCCTTCGACCGGCCGCAGGCTCTAAAACTCAATCTGGCAATCGGTGGCAACTGGGGCGGCCGGCAGGGTATTGATACGACGATTTTTCCTCAGCGGTACTACATTGACTACGTGCGGTATACCCCGTTTAGTCCGTAAAATGGAACCAATCCAGATGGATACTGGCTTCCGCTTCGCCCTTAACGACCAGGTATAAACTCCTTGTGCCGTTGGTATCCTGGATATCAGTGGAGATGGTCTGCCAACCGCTGCTCAATTGCTCTGGGTGTATTTGGCCTAGCATGGGACCGGTGGGGCTGCCGATTCTAACCTCCAGCGAAGCTGGGCTGCCCTGTGCATTCAGCCTCGCCGTGAAACGGGTGCGGGAGGGATCAAATGCCATATTGGAAAAATGCACCCAATCGCCAGGGCGGAGTTGTTCCAGTACAAAGCCGTTCGTGCGGTCTCCCGACTTTCGGGCTGTCCCGGATATTTCGTAATACCACTCCGCTTCAATTTTTTCCCAATCCGCCTGATACCTGGCCACTCCATGGCTGAAATGCTGATCCAGGAAATCAGTGTCCGTCACGATTCGCCCGTCGTCATCAAAGTGGCAATAGGTAATGATGGACTCCCGGTATTTAAAGCCGGGCCGGATATAATAGCACCAGATGTGGTAAAACTGGCCTTTCCACCAAAAGAAGCTGCCGTGGGCGTAGGGGCTCAAGCCGTGGCCTTTACCCACAGCACCCTGACAAGTGTACGGGCCATATACATCGGTGGCTGTGGCGTAGTCCCGGCCCCAGCTCAGATAATAAAGGCTGTCGTATTTAAAGATGAAGTTTTTGTCCATCCACTCTGTTGCGCGTTCCCATTCTTCGCCTTCAATTTTAATCGGTTTTGGCTCTTCCGCCAGGGAAGTCATATCCTCGTTAAGCTGTGCGATATGGTAACCGCCCTTTTCCTTGGCGCCATAAACGATATAGGGGGTGCGGTTCGGATCATCGTCGATCAGGATGGTGGGATCGTGCATATCCGTGAGGGGATGCCCCAGTGCGTCCTTGTAGGGACCATCGGGGCGGGCACTACTCATTACCCCAATGGTTCTGGACCGCTCCGAAAAGTAGAAATAGTATTGCCCGTTCCGGGTAGCTGCATCACCTGCCCAACATTCATGGCTATGGTCATCCATGTAGTTGTCTGCCGGGCTAATGATGTCTTTTAATTGCCAATGGACGAGATCGGTGGAGGAATAAACCCGCCAGTCTTTCATGATCCAGGTCTTATCTGTGCGGCTGCTGTCATGCCCGGTGAAAAGGTAAAGCGTATCGTTAAAAACCCGGACGTGCGGGTCTGACATGCCTATGTTGGGGATGATCGGGTTTTGAGCCAGCAGGTTGAGGGTGGCACCGAGCGCCAGTAGGGTCAATAGTTGAGAATGGGTCGTACGTATCATTTATTCCATAGTTGGGATTCTCGGATGGGTTACTCCGCCCGCCAGGTAAATTCATTCACCACCACATTATCAATATTGATGATGCGGTAGGTGACCTCCGGCGTTTCTCCAGTAGTATCAAACAGAAGTTGCCCGAAGGAGCACTTTTCGTTGTAGCCGTATTCGCTTCCGGGCATGACTTTATGTGTGTGCATATTGGTCAGCTTGGAGCTTTCAAATTCATACAGCGGATAATCATTCGGCCGTTTGATCTTCCAAATGTCGGAGCGGTGGCGGTCGGCGGAAAGGAGGAAAACGCCTTTAATATCGTTCTTGGTCAGGAAGTCAAAAATTTCCGTCCGTTCCTCTTTATAACCGCCCCAGGTATCAATGCGGCCTTCTAGCTCCGGCTTGGCATCAAATGCCCAGGGCACGGAGGAGATGAGGACTTTCACCCTGGCGTTGGATTGTAAAAGAGCGGATTTTAGCCACGCTTTCTGCGCCTCGCCCAGCATACTCAGCGGTTCTTCGTGCACCGCGCCCACCTCGCTAGGTTGACGGTAGTAGCGGCAATCCAAGAAGAAGAAGTCCACATCGGCGATTGAATGCTTAAAGAACACGCCAGGCTTGCCCGTTCCATCTCCGTAGCCGGGGTCTACCCACTGCCGTTTGAAGAGAGAAAGTACCGGCCGTTTCCAGGCGGGGGAATCAGGGTCTGGCGTGCCGTACTCATCGTTGTCTCCGAAGTCATGGTCATCCCAAATGGCGTAGGTCGGCGTTTGGGCCACCAATTTTCGCCAATGCGGCTCCGACTGCCTACGGTGGTAGCAGTACTGCTGTAGATAGGGGTGTTCGGGATAGTCGATGTACACATTATCGCCCAGCATGAAGAGCGCATCGGGGCGGTGCGACTGAATGGTGCTCCACATGTAATGCTGCCAGGGGATATACGCCGCCCCGCCTCCGAAAACCACAGAGAACTGCCCCGGTTTTCCGGGCTTAGGGTGGGTAGTAAACTGATAGGTGCCCTCGGTGGGCTGTTCGTCGATGAAGAGGCGGTAGAAGTAGCTCAGTCCGGGCTTTAACCCGCTGACCGACAGCTCAGCCGTATGCCCATCTTCAGTTTTGGTACGACCGGTGACGGTTCGGGTTTTACGAAATCTTTTGTCCCGGCTCACTTCCACCTGCACCTTCCGGGGTTGATCCGTACGGCACCAGAAGGTAGCGCTGTTGCCGGAGACATTACCGATCATAGGTCCATGCACGAGGGGAGTGGCATGCTTTTCTGCCAGGGCTTTGAAGCCCGGCAGTTCCACAAGCGGTTGCATCAACTTCGAAGGGCCTGCCAGATAGCGGCTAAAGGGCATCTCCTTCCCCAGGGAAGCTTTAACGTAGCTAATTGACTTTTCGGTCTCATCAATGTAGGCGTAGGCCAGTGCCCGGACAAAGTCGGCTTCCACATCGCCCTCCCGGGCATCCGCCAGCGGTAATACCTTCTCCGGTTCCCCTTCGTAGATATGCCGGAGGTAGGTGGTAATGGCTTTCCGGTTGTACCAGTCCTCGGCATCGCGGCAGAAGTATTCGCCCTCGCGGGGGATTAGTTCCTGGGCTTGAAGCGTCATTCCGGCACAAAACAGGAAGCAAAAGGGTAAAAGTAAAAGGCGCATTTCTCGGATTTATTGAATGATTATTTTCTGTATTTGCTGGGTGTCGGAGCCAGCTCGCAGGTAGTAGATGCCAGGTGGTAAATGCCCGATGTCTATCCGCTGCACCAGTTTCTGTAGGTTCACTTGGTGTACTACCTGCCCAAAATTATTGAATAATTGCAGTGGGAGCGCAGCTGCACCGGGACGGGTTTGCTCCACGTAGAGTACGGAAGTTGCCGGATTCGGAAAAACCTTCAGCGGCAGAGACTGATCGGGCGAACGGACAGCCACAGGCTCGCCCTCATACCGGTGATGTACTTCCAGATTGGCCAGGTAAGCCTGGTCCACCCCACGGAAATAGAGGCGAAGCGCTTCAATCTGTTCAAACCAGTGGTACAATGCAGGCGGCTCATTGATATCTGTGCCATGCGCTTCATTCAGCTGATCGACGATGAGCCCCTCAAACTGATCGGAACGCGGTGTTTCCATAAACATCACCAGCTCATTATCGCTTTCGGGCGCCAGCGCATCCCTTTGGTAGAAGGACAGGCGGTTGGGGGCAATGACCCATGTGTAGTGCTTCCAGTGGGTAGTGGAGGCCAGTGCCAGGCCTTCATTCTTTTGGGTGGGGCTCAGAGGATAGGGGTCACCCTGCCCGGGCGTGCCCCCGCCGGCCTCGCTGGAAAAACCAGGCAGCCAGTACCCAAAAGCCTGCTCTATTTCGCCCTCCAACTCTTCACCGCCCCCGTAGAGCATCAATCCGCCAGACTGGAAAGCACCGGTGTTTTCGGTATTGCGGAGGCGCATATTGTAGGCCGGCCGTCCAAAGGGTGCTTCCGCTGACAGGTCATCAATGGCCCCAAACGGAATACCGTTTTCGGGATAATCATGCAAAAGCGTCACCACTATCCGCCCGGACTCGCCCCAGCCGGGGCTGTTCAGTGCATCCCAAAGGGCATCGAATTCCACGATAAGGGTGTCTGCTTCCCGGGAGATGGGCGTGGGAAACCGAAAATCCACCGCCTGCGATGCCCGGATGGTATTGGGCTGATACCCGGCATACTCCATGGCTTTGGGCGTCATGTGTATGGCCTGGTAGGTCAGCCCCCGGCTATCCTCAATGGAATCGTACTGAAAGCCGCTTTCCACTTCGGTATTGTCGCCCCAGATCAGGAGGCGGGAAAGGTCGGTGAAGGCGGAGGTGTCGGAGAAGTCCTCGCTGATGATCAGGGTGTCCTGTAAGGATTGGGCCTGTGCAGGTAGAACATGGACCAGTCCAAATAACAAGTAAAATAGGTTTCGCATGGTGTGAAAAGGCTTTGGAATTAGATCGTATTAAAGGAACCTTAGGTTCCGGCTATTTACTAATCACCTCACAATCCTTCAGGTCATAGTAGGGCTGCTGACCATCTGAAGACTTGGCTAGCGGAGTGTTAAGTATAGCGTTTTTCAGCCCGCGGCCATATAGTACCTTAAGTTCCGCCTGCCGGGCTTCGGTCCGGGTAGGGTAGAAGGCTTTCAGGGTGCCGTTGGCGATCTTTTTAGGGAACTGCCAGTCCGCCGGGACTTCCTCCGTTTCCGGCCAGTTGATCACCACATTGTCCAGTACGAAGTTGTGGATGTTTTCGGTGACAATGGCGGCTTTGGCAGTCTTGGCAGCGCGCTTGACGGGTGCAAATTGCGAACTTGTGACTTCATCCACATGCGGTACCGGGTCTTCAATCCAGGGGTAAGTGAGGTTGACGTTACGGAGGGTCAGGTTTTCAATGGCGTACCCGTCGCCGGCGGTCATAAGGATGCGCCCGCCGGTCTTGGCGTGGAAATTGGTGATGGTCACATTGCGCAGGCGTGGCTTGCGGCCCTCGTAGTCGTACTGCTTCTTTTCCTGGTGCATCCAGTCTCCGTTTCGGCCACCCGCTCCGGGCTCCGGCAGATAGAGGCTCAGGTGGATGGGGCGATTGTAGAGCAGCGGGGTCCGGGAGTCGGTGATAATGTTGTCGACTAGTATGTCTTCTACTGTTCCGGCGCTTTCGGCGTAAATAGCGAAGGCACGGGAGGAGCCATAGATCACGCTGTTGCTAAAGGTTACCTGCTTAATATCCCGGAAGGTTTCGTTGCCAATCTTCAGCGCAGCGCAGGAGCACTCGATGACGCAGTTGGTGACGGTGACGCGCTTGCAGTCGCGGGAATCCACCATAGTTTTTAGGCAGATGGCATCGTCGCAGGTTTTGATGATACAGTCGCTGATCGTCACATCGTGGCAGCCTGAAATGTCAATGCCATCCCCGTTCGGCGCAAACAGGTCGTTGATGATTTTAACGCCCTGCACCTGTATGCGGTCGCTGTCGTACAAATGAAGGGTCCAGCCGCCTCCGGTGAGCAGCAGCACATCCTTGATTCGTACATCCTGACAGTCTTGTATTTCCACCATGGGGCTGATCTTCAGGGGCTTGGCCATTTTCCACTGCGGGTCTTCTGCCGGGTCGAAGTCTTCCCAAAAAGCGGGCCCGTTGCCATCAATGGTGCCGCCGCCAATGATGGCGATATTGCGGGCATCCTTCCCAACAATAAGGTGGCGGGGCTGCCGGTCTTTGTTGTGCCCCCAGGTCATGACCGCGTAGTCCTCAATATTGGGAGAGCCAAGGATTTTTGCCCCGGACTGAACGTCCAGGGTGGTATTATCCTTCAGGAAAATGGTACCGCTGAGGTACACCCCCGGTGGAACCGTCACCGTGCCACCGCCCTGAGCAGCAGCAGAGTCAATGGCGCTTTGAATGGCGGTGGTATTCAGGGTAGCACTGTCTCCACGGGCGCCAAAGTCCTTTATATTCAGATAACCGCTATAGTGCTGGGTAAAACTGAGCGTAGACAGCAAAAGGCTGAAAGCCAGAAAAGTAAGTCTTGTCATTAATCTTGGTTTTGAATGCGTTCGAGTTCAGCGGCCATGGCTTGTACTTTGTCGGGATAAGTGGCAGCAAGGTTGTTTTGCTCCCCGGGGTCTTCCGACAGGTTGTACAACTGCTGCTCTGTAGCGATACCGCCCTCAATATCTTTTATGCCCTTAATCCAGGGGAATTCTTTTTCGGTGGGGGCGATGTATTTCCATTGCTCCTGCCTCAGCCCGAGGGTGAAGGCTTCCTCCAGCATCACCGACCGCCCTTCATCAGATTGTCCTGAGAGCGCAGGCCAGAGGGCTTTGCTGTCTTTAGCCTCAGCTTCCTGCAGTTCATGCCCCAGCAGCTCAGCAATGGAGGCATAGAGGTCTACCTGATTCCAAAGCGCCTCACTGCGCCCGGGCTGAATGTTTCCGGGCCAGCGCAGAATGGTTGGTACCCGGTTGCCACCTTCATAGATGCTGTACTTGCCGCCCCTGTATGGGCCGGCGGGCTGATGGCTGCCTAGCTTTTCCACGGCCTGGTCTGTGTAGCCGTCATCCAGCACAGGACCGTTATCACTGCTGAAAAACACCAGCGTATTTTCGGCTATGCCAAGGGAATCCAGCGCTTTCATCAACTGGCCTGTGACCCAGTCCATTTGCAGGATGGCATCGCCTCTGGGCCCCATCTTGCTTTTGCCTTCAAACCGGGGGTGGACAATGCGGGGCACATGGATGTCGTGAAAGGCATAGTACAAAAAGAAGGGCTGGCCTTTCTCCTGAGCCATAAACTGTATTGCTTTTTCCGGAAAGGAATACGGAAAGTCTTCATCCCGGAAGTGCGCCGCTTCTCCGCCTTCCATAAAACCAATGCGGCTCACGCCATTAATAATGGTACCACTATGCTGCGTATCGGCCGGCATTTTCAGTAATTCAGGATGACTGAGCCCGGTGGGCGTGTCATAGGGGCTGCCTCCTGAGGGATCATCTGTGAAACTGACTTGCAGGGGGTCGGCGGGGTTGAGGTTGACGACCTTGTGCTGTTCGACGTAAACACTCGGTACCCGATCACCGGTAGACGGCAACAGGAAACAATAATCGAAGCCAATCTCCAGCGGTCCGGGTTTGATCTCCTCATTCCAGTCCAGGTCGCCATCGCCCAGTCCAAGGTGCCATTTCCCAACCACACCGGTACGGTAGCCTTCGTCTTTTAGCATTGCCGGGAGAGTAGGAGTGCCAGGCCGAATCATCAATGGCGCATCGCCTGGCAATATCCCGGCTTTTCGCCGAAAGGCATAGTTGCCTGTAAGCAGGGCATAGCGGGAAGGCGAGCAAGTTGCTGCCGCACAGTGGGCATCGGTAAACAACCGGCCCTCTGAGGCGAGGCGGTCGATGTGAGGGGTTTGAATATCGGTGGCACCATAGCAGCTTAGGTCGCCGTAGCCCAGGTCATCTACGTAAACGAACAGAATATTGGGGGGTGGCGGGACTTCCGCGGCTGTTGGATCAGCCGCAGGGCTACAGCTCGTGGCCGCCAATAATACTGATAAGCAAAGGAATAAGGTCCGTTCAGACATTGGTCAAGGGCTTTGGAATTAGGAATACTGTGGTGGAGTTGTGTAACCCAGGTCCGGGCGTGGCCGTAGCGCAGCAGTAATTTTTTTTCAAAAGTTAGTGTAAAGATTACACCTAGAAGTCTCTGGTAACCTACTGTTGGATAGCGAGTTGTTGCACCACTTCCTATGCTGGCTATACAATAATTCATGAATTGAATCATCAAATACTGCATATTAAGTTGGGAATTCTACAGATTTGCTTAATTTAAATTCCAAAATCAAAACAATCAGATTCAATGAAAGAACTAGAGAAAAAAGGATCTAAAGGACTGGATCGCAGGTCTTTTATCCGTCAGGCCGGGATTGCCGCAGCGGGCATGACCATTGTGCCCAGCACCGTAGTTTCCGGACTGGGGCATATCATGCCTAGTGACAAATTAAACATTGCAGGCGTAGGTGTAGGCGGTATGGGCCGTTCTAACCTGCGCAATATGAATTCTCAAAATATCGTAGCGCTTTGTGATGTAGACTGGAAATACGCTGCCAAGTGCTTTAATGACTATCCGGATGCCGCCGTATACAAAGACTACCGCCGCATGATGGAGGATATGGGCGATGAAATCGATGCCGTAGTGGTAGGTACGCCTGACCATACGCACTACGTAGTCACCGCAGATGCCATGCGTGCCGGCAAGCACGTCTACGTACAGAAACCACTGACCCACTCGGTCTATGAGTCCCGCATGCTGGCCAAGCTGGCAAAAGAAACCGGCGTAGCCACACAGATGGGTAATCAGGGCAACTCCGGCGAGGGCATTCGTCAGGTTTGTGAGTGGATATGGAATGGTGAAATAGGTGAGGTAAAAGAAGTCCACGCATGGACCAACCGCCCGATCTGGCCACAGGGACTGGAACGTCCGGCGGAGACCCCATCGGTGCCGCCTACCCTTGATTGGGACCTCTTTATCGGCCCTGCTAAATGGCGGCCTTATCACCCGGCTTACACACCGTGGAACTGGCGTGCATGGTGGGACTTCGGTACCGGTGCTCTGGGTGATATGGGATGTCATATTATTGATCCGGTTTTCAAGGCGCTGAACCTTGGGCAGCCTACCGCTTTCGAGGGTAGTTCTTCACAGGTCAATACCGAAAGCGCACCGATTGCTGAAAAGGTAACCTATTACTTCCCTGAGCGCAAGAAGATGGGCAAGGTTAACATGCCTGCCGTTGAGTTTACCTGGTACGATGGGGGCTTGCTGCCAGATCGCCCTGAGGGAATCCCTGAGGGTAAAATCCTTGGTGACGGTGGTGGCGGTGCCATGTTTGTTGGAACCAAAGGAACATTGATTTGCAGCACCTACGCTCGTAATCCATACATCGTAGGCCGGGAGAATGATCCACCAAAGGCAACCAATGAATTGCGCCGTGTGGAAACCAGTCACGAGATGGACTGGGTGCGTGCCTGTAAGGAAGACGCTAAGGGTCGTACAGAAGCCTCTTCACACTTTGGCTACTCTGCGCCATTGAATGAAGTAGTTGTTATGGGTAACCTTGCCATTCGTTTACAGGACTTGAAGCGTAAGCTGGAATGGGATGGTGCCAATATGAAGATTACCAATATCGCCGATGATGAAGAAATCCGGGTAGTATCTTCGGATAGCTTCACCGTGGTGGACGGCGACCCGCGTTTCGACACGCAATATGCGACCATCAATGCGAAGCAGGCAATGGAGTCGTACGTTAAGCGGCCATACCGTAAAGGTTGGAATTATTAAGATCAACGAAAAACAAAACTTTGATTATGAAATTCAAAATTCTTTTGTTTGCTGCTTTGGCGTTTGCACTGGCTTCGTGTCAGGGCGGTGCCTCGGAAGCTACCGAAGGGGAAACCACAGAAGCAGAAGCTACTGAGGATGCTCCCAAGGAAGCTACAGCAATAAATACGCTCACGGAGGAGGAAAAAGCCGATGGCTGGATGCTCCTGTTTGATGGCGAAAGTACCGATCAGTGGAAGGGTTACTGCAAAGACGGTTTCCCGGAAAGGGGCTGGAAGGTAGTAGATGGTGCCATCATGTGCGAAGCTTCCGGCAAGGGTGAAGCTGGTGGCGGTGGCGACATCATCACCAAGGACGCCTTTGGCAACTTTGAGCTGAAACTGGAATGGAAAATTTCCGAAGGCGGCAACAGCGGTATTTTCTACCTGGCCCGCGAGAAGTGCGGTGAGGAAGAAGGACAGCCCATCTGGAAATCAGCTCCGGAGATGCAAATCCTGGATAATGAGAAGCACCCGGATGCGCGCCTCGGAAAGGATGGCAACCGTCAGGCTGGGTCTCTTTATGACCTTATCCCGGCTAAGCCGCAAAATGCGGTGCCAGCCAATAGTGGTTGGAACGAGGTAACTATACTGTCTTATGATGGTACGATTGTACACACTCAGAATGGTGAGAATGTCGTAGAATACCACCTCTGGACAGACGACTGGAGGGAGATGGTCGCCAACAGTAAGTTCAAGGACTACCAGGACTTCATTGACGTAGCGAAGGAAGGGCACATTGGCCTTCAGGACCACGGCAATGATGTTTGGTTCCGGAATATTAAGATCAAGAAGCTGTAAATCAGGCAGTGCTCTTGATTAAGTTTAAACCGGCTGTGGGCATTGGGCTTGCAGCCGGTTTTTGTATCCGTTTACTCTTGTTGATGCAGTAAGTATTTTAATCTAGGATAGAAAACTTTGACCGTAATGAAATTAAGCCAGCGTACTTTTGGTTTGCCATTTTCGCGCTTTGTTCTATCGCATTTCAACAGGTCATGCCCTTTGAATGAGAGGTAGTAGAATTGAACCAGAGCCTAAATCGAGGTTATCATTAGATACTTGATCAACCGAACGCTTAATTTCATGGGCTGATAAAAATGCTGGTGATGAATCTACAGTAAAATGAAAAGAATAGCCATCATTGCGATCATACTTCTGGTAGGGTGTACCCGTAGCGACCAGGATTCTAAATACTTAAGATGGGTTGGCGACGCTGAGCCCGACCCTGAAATGGATGCCAGCGATTTCCAGTTATGTGGCAGCGAAAAATTGGTTCAGCAGTACTTCTACTTCGGGCAGGGGCTTCAGTATGAAGGGGAGAAGACAGCGCTGCGAAAACGATTTAAAGAAGCGTATCTACCAGTAGAAACAGCTCAAAGTGGTTTGGTAAGGATCCGCTTTATTGTCAACTGCCAGGGACAGGCTGGAAGATTTAGAATGATAGGCTCCGATTTAGACTATCAGGAACAAATTTTTGATGAACGGATCACCAACCAGTTATTAAAGATTACCCAATCATTGGATGGTTGGGCAGTGCTCTCAAAAAGTGGCAAACCCCGGGATTATTACCAATACCTAATCTTTAAGATCAACAACGGAGAACTAACTGATATTTTGCCATGAGAATGCTTCTGATTTTTGTTTTAGCTGTTGTGTCCGCTCGTTTAGCTGCTCAGCCCAATTGTAACGCCTATAAGTATAACGGAGACGAGTTAAAGTATAAGGCTTGTAAAGCTATGGAAAAAGTGAAAGGGCACTATCAGTTCAGCAGAGCTTTCCAGGAAGCACTCGATGAGGCGCTTGCGATCGATTCTACCTTTGCATACGCTTACCGGATTAAATCTACTGCATATCTGAAGAGTGGTGATTTTATCACCTGGAAAAAGCTAATGGACAAAGCCGTGAAATACGATCCGGAGGGCGAGCTATTCTATCGGGCTTCGTGCCGCTATCAGTTTTTTAGAGATTATGCGGGAGCTATAAAAGATATTGAACTTTTAGATAGCCTGGTCGACTATAATATCGGTTATTCCCAAAATGGCGATTATCACCTCAATATTATCAAAGCTTTGTCCTATAAGGCTATTGGGAAACCGAATGAGTCCTTACAGATATTCGAACGACAACTAAGTGATAGCACGCATAGCGTTGGTATTTACGATTATTTACATTTGGGAGTTCTTTACCTGGAAATGGGAAAATTTTCCTTGGCTCTGCGTGCTTTAAAACAGCAGGCATTAGAAAATGATATCGCGGAAAACAGGTACTATATGGCTTTGGCCTGTAAGGCACTGGGGGATGAAAAGGGCTACCTGGAAAACATAAAACTTGCCAAGGAGAAGTACGAAAACGGAGTGAAAATGTTTGACCCCTACGTTGAAAAAATGGATCAAATATTTTTAACTGACATCATGGATGCCATGAAAACTGAGGGCTTTTGAAAAGGTTAAAAGCCTTTGAATTGGCTGATTTTCAGATTCAATCGTGGCTATTCCACCTAATTCCCTTTTGCAGTAAATGCTTTGATCACCTGCCGCCCAACCCGATCTCCTACTTCCAGCCCTACCTCATTGTCGGTGCGGAAATGCACCCCTCCCTCAAAGCGGGATTCTGAGCACTCCCTTGCGAGCGCTGTAAATAAAGCCTCGTCTCCGGGGAACAGGAACGAGAGGACTCTGGCTATGGATCCGGCAACGGTGGTATGCCCGGCAGGATAGCCCGGGAAGTTCGGTGTGTCAATCAGAATAGGTTTAAAGGAAGGGTCGTACTGAAACGGGCGGATGCCCCAGTAGTGGTATTTCCCATCCCATGCCGCAATGATGGCATCGAATCGGGCGGTGTGGAAAACGGCATTCGCAAAGGCGGCTTCCATTGGATTCAGATCGTATTCCAAAATTTTGCGTTCGACTAATAGGTCCCATACCGGTTCGCTTTTCCACTTCCAGGCTATGGTGCTGCTTTGATGGGCAGCGTTGAATTGCCGGAGCTCCTCCATGTCAGCAGTCCAGTCGGTGGGCGGTGGGTCGGGCCGGAACTGATCGGCTTGCTTCAGGGTGAGCGGCTTCCATTGCCTTTTCATCGGGTCCCAGGGGCTGGGATTGCCTGACCACAGGCTATCCGCCTGAGGCACTTGCCCTTCCCACCTGCGGTCTGTACGGTCAGTTTTCGCATATTCGATGTACTGTTGGGCTATCTTCCGGCCCATTTCCAATCCTTTTTCAATATCGGAGGGGAATACCAACCCTGTAGCCAGGCGGGCAGACTTGAAGGCAATGAGATGACTGTCCAACATAGCCTGCTGCTCCGGAAAGTAATATCCGATAATCCGATGTGCCGCTCCGGCTGCCGCACTCCATTCGCAGAGGGAGGAGGAATATTCCGGTTCCGCTCCAAGCTTTTTTACCCTTTGATCGTATTGGTAAGCTGCCTTGCGGAAATGTGCCTGTTTGTGCTTCCAAACTTCCACCGTAGCGTCATAGACCGCAAGATGTAGAATGGCCACCCGGCCTCCATTTTTATGTCCTTTATGGTTCCGGCTCGCCTGCATGAGCAATTGGTGCCAGCGGTAAGCGGGATAGGCGTTGTTCCAGTACCGTACAGCCCATAAACCCTCCGCTTCCATCTGTTGCTGGGCTGCTGTGATATCCGGGATTTCATCCAGTAGTGCTTCTTCACTGACTGGAAGCACAGGTTCTTCCAGTTCAAACTTGAAGGGCATATATCCGGAGGCTGCCATTTGCCCGTACCCTGGGGATGGAGCAATCAGGATGATTATCAGGCAAAATATGGGTGCGAATAGTAGGGTAGACCAATGAGCAGATGTGTACATGAATCGTTTTTTTTTAGAAAGGGGATACTTCATATTAACCAATACTGGGTGGAATGGCTTAAAAGTCTTTTGGGAATTTTGGATATTTAGGATTGGAAATGGGGGTGGTGTGACCACGGAATACGCGGAAAACATGGAAATGGGGGGTGGGTAACCACGGAATACGCGGAAAACCCGGAAATGGGGGTGGTGTGACCACGGAATACGCGGAAAACCCGGAAATGGGGGGGTAACCACAGAATACACAGAATACACAGAAATTAGGGAGCTTTAAAAATATAGAATATGGACAATCACGAAGGATTATTATACAAGGAAGAGAGTTACCGGATTCGGGGTGCTGTATTTGAGGTGTACAGGGAGATGGGCGCTGGTTTTTTGGAAGCAGTTTACCAAGAGTGCTTGGAAAGGGAGTTGCGTAGTCAGCAAATCCCCTTTGTTTCACAGCCTGCCCTTGATCTTTTTTATAAGCAGGAAAAGCTAGATACTATTTACAGGCCAGACTTGATTTGTTACGGCAAGATTATCGTAGAGCTGAAAGCGGTAAAAGAAATCGCGGATGAGCATCGGGCCCAGTTGCATAACTATTTGAAGGGTACTGGTTTTCGGCTAGGGTTTTTGGTGAATTTTGGGCATTACCCCAAAGCGACAATAGAAAGAATTATAAAATAGCCTACCGCCACCATAGCTAAAGCATTCCGTGTATTCTGTGCCTTCTGTGGTAAAAAAGCATGCCTCGGTGTATTCCGCGTCTTCTGTGATAAAAAAAGTATACCAGCCCAAAAGGCTCTGTTTGGTCAGGGTCAATCTGCTTTGGGGCATGTTGTTTTCCTCTGTCACTTATCAATTTTTTCCGGTACTTTTTGTGAAATCCGGAAATAGGTGTTGCATAGGTCACGATTGAGTTTGTCTGCAATGGTGATAATGCCAACGGGTTGGTTTTCGCCCCCATCGCCCCTGCCTGCCACTTCCTGATCTTTAAATTGGTACCAGTGGCTTCCCACAGCATATGGGTAGGACGCCCAGGTAAGGACATAATTTTCTATCATATCATACCGCTCGTGGTCAGGAAAGTTCTCATAAACAGGCCACAACTGTTTAGGGGTTCGGGGTGGAATATGGTGTTCTCCTATCAGAATGGGTTTTTTCGCGGCATCGTACCACAAATCCATTTCCTCCCGAAAGGGATAAGCGCTGTAGACATTGACCGATAAAACATCGGCATATTTTCCAACCTTTTGGGCAACCCCTTCCATATGATCAAAGTTACGAGTAAACCGGCACCCCAGATACAAATGATTGGGATCATATTTCCGAATGGCAGCGCTGATCACAGAAAAATACCTTTCCGCATACCATTCCATTTTTGCCTCATCTCCCGGAATATTTTTAAGTTCTCTCCCTGTGTAGCTCATGGAATCAATCCGGGGAATGTCTCTCCAGGACATCTCGTTGTCAACAAAATAGCCTAAGAGATAAGGGTCATTGCTGAAATGCTGAATACCAGCAAATACACTATCAACATGATGTACCCATTGGGGATGAAAAACATCGGGCAGATTTCCAAAAGCAGTGAATTTGCTGGCGCCTCTGGTGTCAAGGGTGAATGTATAGGGTATTTCAGGTTCGTGGAAAAAGAGGGTGTCACTCCAGTTTCCAACCGTATTGAATCCTATGGTTTTCATACGTTCAATAGTATGCGCTCTCCATTGGTCATAGTCTTCGTACTTCTGCTTAATGTTCCAGGTGTAATGAGAAAAGTATGTTGAATCATTGAAAAAACACTCGGGGCATTCCTGATAGGATGGCAGGTGTTCAAAAATTGCTTCCCTTCCTTCAACCCTTGTAACGTCTGCTGTGCCCCGGAACGATTTGCGCCGCACACCATTTATGCCCAGGCTGAAAAACGGATTGCCTTCAGGCGTAACCAGATACCAGCGTCCATCCTTAAGTTGTGTTGTGAAAAAACCAGTAGCATCCAATAATATACCTGTTCCTTTGTATCCTCCATATTTATCTTTTTGATGTTTTCCGGGGGTAGCAGATAAAGAATCAAGGTATCTGACCTCTTTTTCCCTTTCTATCAATTCCTCCTGGGTTTTGACCTTTTCAGGATAGCTAGCCAGGTTGCGTTGGCCAAAACGGTCGACCAGTACCTCAGGGGCATCAGAAAAGTACAGGCGAATCCATTCGATTTTACATTCAACAGCTTCAGCAGAACTTACCTTCAGATAAGTAGGTTTGGCATCCAATCCGCCCAGCAGCCCCGTTTCTTTCATTGCCACGGTGTATTCGTTTTTTCCTTTTTCCAACCGGAGGGTGTCATGCGTACGGGTGCGGCTTCCAAAAACCTCTATTACCAAACGGGAAGGGGTAGAGGAATGAATATTTAGAACAAGTTTCTGGCTGTTTTTCCAGGAAACCGGCAGACCGGCACTTTCAGGTGTAAAACGAAAGTATCCGTCTTCTGAGAAGTTAAGGGCAATTGCACTGTTATTCACTTTAAACGATACGCCTTCCCATTGCACATTAGCAATTTTTTCCTGTCGGGCACCACCAAAAACGCCGATGGTTTCCCGCCGATCACCTTCCTGGCCCTCCAACAAATTTGAAAAATCAGATTCCACAAATTCCCCGTGGGGAGAACAAGAGAAAAGAATCGGGATTAAAAACAAAAGGAGAAAATTTCTGCTCATGATATGGGCTAAGGTTAAGGTTGAGAAAGGGATGGGGGTGGATTACCTGATGCCCATTGTGTAGGTTGATCTGACATTTCCAATTCGAGTTCCCCACCCTTTGCAATTTCGCTATGGGTAAACCATGCCTGTTCTAACTTTTTACCGTTCAATCGGGCTGATTTTATGTAGATATTCTCATGCGAGACATTGTTTGCTTTTACTACGAAAGTAGCATTGTTTTCCAGGTGGATGACTGATTTCCTGAACAACGGACTGCCGATCAGATATAAGTCCTGCCCTGCGACCGGGAAAAAGCCCATACTGCTGAAGACATACCAGGAAGAGATCGCCCCGGAATCGTCCTGCCCGGGCAGGCCATTATGCCCGGCAACGTATTCCTGCCTTAGGAGGCGGTGCACGGCTTCCGCTGTCTTATCGGGGCGCCCGGCGTAAATGTACTGATAGGGGAGCAGGAACAGCGGCTCGTTCCCCAGGTCGAATTTCGGGTCTAACAGCAATCGGTCCAGGTAAGCGATATATGCCTCCCGGCTCCCGTGCCGCTGAATGAGCCCCCGCATATCATGGGGCACATAGCTGCTGTAGGCAAGGGGCGTAGCTTCGTAAAAATAGGGGTCGTTCCAGTGGTCTTTGCGCAGGTTTTCGGTGGTGATGCCAGGCTGCCAGTTGCCGGTGCGGTCCTTGGCCCAAAAATGCCCGGCTTCTTTATTGAACAACTTGAATATACCCTGTGAGCGCTCCCGGTACCGCCTTGCAGTGGCAGTATCACCTGCCGCTTCGGCAACTTTGGCAATGCAGAAGTCATTGTAGGCATACTCCAGAGAGCGGGAAGTCGCCCCTTTGGCAGAGGCCGAAGTGACATAGCCCAGTTTTAGGTAATCTTCCAGGTAGCGGCCGTATTTTTTCGGATTATCGGAGGAGCGTTCAGCGTGGTGCCGCAGTGCTTCCAGAGCCTGCTCCAGGTCAAATCCACCCAGCTTTTTGGCAACGGCATCCGCGAAAACGACATCCACGTTCGTCCCGCCCTGAATATTCGCATAATCACCGGCCACCCATGCATCCGGCAGCCAGCCCTCCTTTTCGTAAATGGCCAGAAGGCTTTTGAGGATGGCACGTTGTTGCTCCGGTGCAATCAGCGTATGCAGGGGCATAACGGTGCGGAAAACATCCCAAATACAATAATGATCCCAATAATGAGGCTGACCTGCGGGCCAGTCTTCGGTAGCGCCAGTGACTTCGGTGGGCATGAGGAAGGTATTGCGAAGGGTAGAGTAAAACATCCGCTGATGCTCGGGCAGCCCGCCTTCCACTGCAATACGGGACAGCCGCTTGTCCCAGGACTGATCGGCGGTAGCTCGTGATTGATTAAATGTAATTTGCTTTTCCTCATTCAGAAATTTCCTGGCATTTTTTATGCTTTTAAATGAAAGCCCAACCTTTGCTTCCACCTGCTGCCGCTGCGGGCCTTTGAAGGTCGCCCATGCGCCCATGCGGCGACTTTTGACCGGCTGATCGTCCGGGAAGCGGATTGATAAGTTTTGCTGACCGGGCAGGAGGGTGGTGTCTTGCCAAACACCTGCTGTATCAAAGGGGCGGTCGAACTGGGCGAAGAAATATACCTTATACGGGTTTTGCCCGCCCCAACCACCGGCGAAATGGCCCCAGCCCTGAATTGTGTTTTCTCCAACAATCTCCACTTCGGCTTCGAGGCAACGGCTGTCTTTCAGCCCTGTTCGGCCAATGGCATGGGCGACATCAATAATCACCTGCCCTTCGATTTCCGGTGATTTATCCCAGGTGTAAAAGGTGTAGCGATGGTAGCCCACTTTGGCAGAAGCCGTCAGTTCCACCTCTACATCGCCGGGTTTCCGGGCCAGCGTGACAGCGTAGTACCCCGGTGCAGCCCGCTCATTGACCTGTTTTAGCGAAGCGTAATCCTTGAGGTTGAGCTTTTGGGTCAGTGGGGTAAACAGGATGTTGCCATACCGGCCGCCTCCACCGGTCCCGCTGGTATGAGTGTGGCTGAAGCCCGCAATTGGCTTGCCGGGGCGATAGCCGGAGGTGGGCTGCGGGGGCATAATATCCGGGCTCAGCTTTACCATTCCAAAAGGGACGGAAGCACCCGGAAGCACATTGCCATTGATACTCCCGAGAAAGGGGTCAACAAGGGCGGTGGATTTGGCAGGTACCGGATGTCCTATATCAGTACGTGGGGCGGACCGGGGGTGACGGTTGGCTCGGTGCGAAGGTGTGGAGCCTCCAAAGTAGGGCCCTTTTTCGAAAACAGTGCCCTGGCCATTGGCGCGCGGGTCATGGGTAACTGATTGCCATTCGTTGAGGGTGTTGCTCAGCTCTGCTTTTACCGGATTGTACTCCGGATTGGCGGCCTGATTTGCCATTTGGTAAGAATCTTCTGCAAGCACGTAAAGCTCCTCAGCAGGGCGTTTGCCGAAAGCCAGTTGCCTCAGGATGCTGTCCTGCCCCTCAAGGATGGCGTCTTTCGTTACAGAATCATCGCAATCGCCGTAAGCACCTACCGCATAGATGTGCACAGGATCGCCCGCCGGATACCGATCGGGTTCCAGGTTCCGGATGTAGAGGTAGTCTTTTGTCCGAACGGCCCGCATGGGATAGCTTTGGTTATCGGGGCGAACGTAGGCGTGGCGCTCTCGTTCCAGAAAGACTTGATCACGGTGCTCCCGGCTCTGCCCTTTGAGCAGGGGGAACAGGCTTTTGCCTGACATTTCCCCGGGGACAGTTAGTCCGGCAGCTTCCATAAAAGTGGGGGCCAGGTCGATGAGGTTGACAAAGTTTTCCGTTTCACGGGCGGGCTGTAGTTGCCCTTTCCAGTAGATCGCTAAAGGGACTCTTGTCCCGTAGTCGTAAAGATTGGCTTTGGACCGGGGGAAGGGCATGCCATTATCGCTGGTGATGACAATAATGGTGTTGTCCAGCAATCCACGTTTTTCCAGTTCCCGGACAGCGGTACCGATCCGCCGGTCGAAGCGCTCCACCTCGTAGAAGTAGTCGAGGATATCTTCGCGTACCTCAGGCAGGTCTGGAAAAAAAGGTGGGAGATCAACAGCAGAGGCATCCATACCCTGATTCGCCCCGCTCCCCGGTTCATACACCCGGTGCGGATCGTAGCTGCCATCCCAAAAACAGAAGGGGCGGTCCTGGTCCACCAGTTTGAGGAAATCGGTGAAACTATCGTAATTTGGACCAGCGGGATTATGCGGGTAACCGCCTGCTTTTTCATTTCCGGGGCCCCATCCCTTATTGGCTTTGCCAGTTGTGTAACCGGCTTTTTCCAGCAAGGCTACATAATTGGGAAATGTATCAGGCAGCAGGCTCCAAAGATTGCCGCCCGGCCCCAGTTCGTGCGGGTATTTTCCGGTCAGCAGGGCCGCGCGGGAGGGCGTGCAGGATGGGGAAGCGCAGTAGGCATGATCAAAGACAACGCCTTCCCGGGCTAGCCGGTCGAAGTTGGGGGTTTGTACCACCGGGTCGCCGTAAATGCCCGCGTGGGGGTAAGACCAGTCATCGGCGATGAGGACCAGAATATTGGGCGTGTTTTGTGCGGGGACTAAAAGAGGCAGGCACGCAGCAACAATGATCTGAAGTAAACGCAAGAGCATATCCGAAAGCTTTTTTAGGAGAGGCACAGCAAGGGAGATTGTAATGCGCGAGGCTTACAGCGGGTCTTTCCTGTAAGCTTGCAAGCTCAGCCGGTAATATTGGCTGACGGATAGGTGCTGTCCGCCGGGAGTTTGATGGATGGATCAATCATAATACCCTTCCTCCATCAGCCCCATCAGCGCCAGCAATCCGCCCCAGGTATACCAAGGCGAGCTTTTGAGCTGAGGCTCGGTGCAGGTGCCATCAATAGGAGAGTAGTTTTCACAGACGAATCCATGTTCCGTCCAGTTGCGCACGAAGAGGTCCACAGATTTAGCTACCAGTGCCTTTCGGGCGTCCTCCAGCTCCGGGTAGTCGCGCATACCCAGATAAACCAGGAAGTTCATTGGGGCCCAAATAGCGCCTTTCCAGTACCGCTGCCGGGGATAGAGCGGGTCTTTTTTGGAAATGGAAGGCAGCACCCATTCGCCCCAAAACTCCTCTTCATTGAGTAGATGCTTGTCAACCATCGCCCGGGCTTGTTGGGCTGAGGCGGTGCGGGTGAGCAAGGTGTAAAAGGATGTGGGTGAAATCCGGTCTGAGAAGGCCTTCTGAATCAGGTCATAGTTTTGGAAAAGCTGGTTTTCCTTATGCCAAAGTGCCTGAATTTGTTGTTGTAAGCGGTCCGCCCGCTCCCGCAGGCGTTGGGCGTCTTCCGATTGCCCCAGGACGTCCGCCATTTTGGCTAGCACCCGGCAGTCGGCGATGTACATGGCATTTAGGCCTACATCGTGCATTTCCATCAGGTTCTTCTCCGGGTCAAACTGCGCATCGAGGTACATGGGGCTGTCATCGATGCCGGTCTCCAGCATAGCAGCGCGTAGGTTGTGGTAGACTTTGTCATGGAAAGGGTTTTGAGCGGGATCGGAGCCCCAGGAGAGCAGGTCGCCATTCAGGCGGTTTTCCAACCACCACTCGTTCCAGCGCAACAGCCGGGGATAGACCATTTCCAAGAACCACTTTTGAGGATGTTTTTGGTAGATATCCCAGCAGGCCAGCCCGCCTACCGGTGGTTGAGAACGGTCCCAGGCTTTTCGCCCGTTGCCCTGACTAAGGTTGCTGACAAAGCCATCAGCGGTGGCTTCACGGAGTGCCTCCACGGCATTGGCTATAGCCAGTTCCGGGGCATCCAGCCCAATCATATGCGCCATAAAGAAGTTGTCCCAGCCGAAAAATACGTAGCCACCCCGGTTGATATTCCACTGCCGGTCTACCGTAGAGAACACCCGGTCCTGCACGGGATCGTAAATGGTATTCCAGCCCAACCCGGCAGCCATGCCCGCGTAGGCTTCAGCGAGTTTGCCGTACTGCTTTAGGTAAGTTTCATAATCGCTCCGTTTCCCGCTCACTTTGTTCTGAATGACGCCCAGATCTGCGGTTGCATTACTAATGCCCACCGGGCCGTTCAGTTCAATCGCCAAAAAGGGGCTAAGGGTATTGAAAAACGGGTGATTGCTGAGGGGAGCAGAGGACCGGAATTCCAGCTTTTGAATTGGGGTTGTTATCGTTAGTGCGTCTTCCTCCCGGGAAATCTGCCCGGGCCTGTTCCAAAGCAAGCCGCCTTCAAGGAGCAGCGTCGATTTATATTCCTCATCCAGTTCAAGTGGCGTAATGAGCAGGTAAAGGTCATTGCCGTAAGCTGCAGATTCGATGCGTAGTTTTACTTTCCGGTATTCTACCTCCATACTCGTATAATCGCCGGAATAGCTGTGGTAACCGGGTTTGACGATGGGTTCGCGCCAACCATTTGCAGTTTTATCCACGAAAAAGCGGTTGACAAAGCCATCGGTGTTTTTGCTGCTTTTGTGGATGCCCAGGTTGAGGGCGGCTCCGGAGGGCAGGAGGACGTGTTGCCCCATGCTGTAGGTGCTCCAGGTGTTCCATCCTGTTTTTAGCTGGTTTTGCAGCGCATTGTATTCCTCGCTTTCCTGTGCAAAAAGTACAAACGGCACCCAAATAAGAAGTGACAAAAGCGGGTACGTACGGATCATTGGATTACAGGTTTTTTCTTACATTGAGGAGGAACGATTGGGAAAGTGTCACCCTACTAATTAATTCGTATTCAAAACAAGTAATGCCAGCTAAGGATATCCACCATTTTGCACTAAAGAAGGCTCTGGAAAAGGACGATTGGGAAATAACCAAAGACCCTTTTACAATATCCACACCCGGAGTAGATTTTTATATTGACCTTGGTGCTGAAAGAAATTTTATTGAAGCGGAGAGAGGAACAGAAAGGATTGCGATTGAGGTTAAATCGCTTAAGGGTAATTCACCTTTTTATGATTACCACCAGGCACTAGGGCAATTTCTAATGTATAAGCTGGCACTAAAAATGAGCAATTTTGATCATAAACCTTATCTTGCCATACCAGAGGCACAATATTTAACATTGAAGAGAACTCTGATTTATCCCGAATCATGGGAAGTTTACGGTGTGAATTTGATTGTATTTGACGAAGAATTTCAAAAGATAATCCAGTGGATAAAAAATTAAAAATATACCAGAAAGCGATTCTATCCTTTCTTGAGCAATACTCATCCTTTTTGCCTGCTAACTGGGAACAGGTGGAGAATCAGGTGATCGCGGATAAAGAAAATCATCATTATCAGCTGATACGTATGGGGTGGAATGGGAAAGAGCACATTCACTACGCGCTTTTTCACTTTGATTTACGTGAAGGGAAAATCCTTATCCAAGAGAATCGGACTGATTTACCTATTATTGATGAGCTTGTTGCCCTTGGTATTCAAAAAGACGATATCATATTAGCTTTTCAGGAAATGCCTCAGGCATAAATCAAACATTATGGTCTTTATTCCGTGCTTCCGAAAAGCAGAAAGCCATTTTTTAATTCTTAGAATTCTTGTCGGGCTTGTGTTTATTACGCCTAAGTTTCTGCCCGCACAGGCAGATTCCATACCACTCTGGCCGGAAAGCCCACCCTTTTCCAAGCCCAATGACCTGGTTGAAAAAACCTGGACAACCAACGTCATGCGGGTCAAAGATGTGACGGTGCCAAAGCTGTACACCTTCCTTCCGCCAGCCGATCAGCGTAATGGCAGCAGCGTAGTCATTTGCCCGGGCGGCGGCTACCGGATTCTTGCCATCGGCCACGAGGGCTATGCAGTTGCCCGTTGGTTCAACGAGCGGGGGATTTCCGCATTTGTGCTCAAATACCGCCTGCCCAATGAGGAGGCTATGGACAATAAGACGATTGTCCCTCTGCTTGATGCCCAACAAGCCATCCGGCTGGTCCGCCAAAACGCAGAGGAATGGGGCCTCGATCCTTTCAAGATTGGCATCATGGGCTTTTCAGCAGGCGGGCACCTGGCTTCTACGGTGGGTACGCATTTCCAGAAGCCGGTCGGTTCAGTTGAGGACACGACTTCGGTCCGCCCGGATTTTATGATTTTAGGCTACCCGGTCGTCAGTATGTTAGAGACAACCACCCACGGCGGTTCCCGAAAAGCCTTATTGGGTAGCGATCCACCCCTCGATTTGGTGCGCCGCTTTTCCAATGAACTTCAGGTGACGTCAGAAACCCCACCCACTTTCATCGTACACAGTACGGATGATCAGGCGGTACCGGTGGAGAATAGCCTTCGGCTTTATCAGGCGCTGGTAGAGCATAGCGTACCGTCAGAAATGCATTTATACGAGTCTGGCGGTCACGGCTACGGTATGGCGGAAGCGGAAGAAGCACTGTCTTCATGGATGAACCGCCTTTCAGGCTGGCTGAAGGGCCGTGGGCTTTGGTAAGGTAAAGCCGCTACCTTCATCGGTCTTTTAATTGAGCTTTTGCCCATTCGATGTACTGTTCCCAGTCGTACGCCTTCACATCATGCCCCCCGGTGCGAATATGATAGGCGACTGTGTTGTGGATAGGGGCATCCAGCCCCGGCATCTCAGCGGTTGGAATCCCATTTTTGCCGTAGAGGTCATAAACCGGGCCTGCATGGTAAGCGGACAGGAACTCTCCCTTAGGGTCAGCCCATTGGTCATCAACAGCGCTGGCTACGTATACCGGGCGTGGAGCGACCAGGGCAATTAGCTCATGTTGGTCAGCGGTAAGCGCGGCCTCGTTTTTGCTGTAAGCGTGGAAGTTTTTGCAAAACCAATGCGGGAATTGATCGTTAATCCGACTTACGGTTTCGCCGTACTGCCGCTTGGAAAGTGCAGCTCCCCCACAACCGGAATTGTTGGAAATAACCGCTGCAAAGCGTTGATCTGTTGCCCCTGCCCAAAGTGCCGTTTTGCCCAGGCGGGAGTGCCCCATAACGATAACTTGTCCCGAATCGACATCCTGATCCTCCTCCAGGTAGTCCATGACACGGCTAAGCCCCCAGGCCCAGGCCGAAATAGCACCCCATTCATTTTCAGTGGGTTGCTCTTGTCCGTCTTTATAAAAGAACGGATGTATGCCATCACTAAAGTTATCCCGGTCAGGGTCAATCTCGCCGTAGTAAACCGTGGCCAGCCCAAACCCGGCGTTGATTATTTTCTCAATCGGCCAGCGGTTTACGCGAACGCCCCTGGACTGTGCTGTGAGCTTATGATCCTCCACTCCAAAGGCTGCATTATTGCGCGACCAAGCTTCAGGAATATGAACCATAGTGTCGGTAGTCACGGTATGATTGCCATAGAAGTTATAGCCCAAAAAGACCGTAGCAGGCTGAGTTCCTTTCGGCAGGTACATCAGAATATGGCAGTCCAGGCGGCGCCCGTTTTGCTCAAAGGTTAGCTTCACTTGTTTACGGTGAGCCTTGCCCCCCAGAGCATCATTGGATTGTTCTATTAGCTTTCTGGAAGTGATCTCCAACTGCTCGGGTACCGCTCCGTAAACCTGTTGAGTGAAAAAGTCGAGCAGCTCTGGACGACCCTCGGCTTCCCATGCCTTTGCGCTGCGGATGGGCCTCCCTTCAAAGGTTTGAAGTGGGTCTGGCAAAGTAAAGATGGGCACCTTGCTTTCCTCGTAATTCGGCACAAAGGCTTCCTTGGTTTGTGCAAAGGCAACATTGAAAAGGAAGAAAAAGGGAAAGATTAGGCAAAGCTTTTTCATGATAGGGATCTATTTTAGTTCTTTCTTCTAATCTGAACCGTCCGGCTGCCCTGGCTTTCCAGTTTTAGCAAGGTCTGGGCGGAGCTTTCTGCTTTTTCTAATACCTCGGCTCCTTCAACGGTTGGCGAACCCAGCTCTGCGGGCCAGCTGATCGTCTGAATGCCATCGGTAGCAGTATGGTAAGATAAAATTGCAGCTTTGACTTCCCAACTCAAAATTGGGCTGTCGGAGGCTGTAATCTGAATGCCTTCTTCTCCAGCTGGCAGCAGGAAGGCAGCTGCCGTTGCGTAGGGCTTATCCAGTGTGAATTGTATTCGGGCTTCCTGCTCACCTAATTCAAAGGGTGCATGAAGGATAGCGCCCACTTTTTTGGTATTGATCTTCACTTTCTGGTTTAATGTCTCAACCGGTTCCGTAGTAAAAGCGAAGACCTGTCCGGCGCCTGCTTCCGCATTGACCATACAGTAAATCTCGGGAGATGCCCCCACTTTGCCTTCCACTTCCGGAGCGATATCGGTAAGGTAAGGGAGGACTTGTTTGGACAATGCCGTTCTAGTACCGACTTGTTGACGGCCATCGGCAGTGGTCAGGTCGAGCTTGCCCCAGTAACCATGCCCGGCAATCAGGGAAGTATGAATGTTGTAGTCCTGGGAGCTTTCCAGGTCATGCGGGTAGTTGGCGTAGGTGAAAAGCTCCAGCGGGATAAGGCCCGCAAATTCATTGGGGATGGTGCGCATGGACTGCGCCCGGTAGGGGCCATAGTCGTTGTACCCACTTGCGCCGTTGTTCATCCAAAACAGCTTGCCCTGGCTCAGTGGTGCCAGCCCGGTCATCACCCGGCGGGCTTCCGTCAGATCGACCTCAATGATTAGCTCCGGTTCGTATTCGGTGAGGATACGCATGGCTTCCGTTACGTAGATAGGCAACAGGTATTCGTACCGGGCACGGCGCTCGGCTTCAGAATAGGTGGTATCGCCGTGGTGGAGCCCGGGGAGGTCACTGAAGAAGGTATTGATGGCATCCCACTTAAAAAAGCGGGCGCCCTGATCAATGAGCCGCTTGCAGTCGTCAATGAAAACCGGCTGAAAGCCGCTAACCATATCAAAGGCACAGTGCCCCCACTGCGCTGTGATGGGGTTACCTTCTGAGTCTTTGATCACCCACTCCGGATGGGCGCGGTAACGTGCGCTTGTGCTGTCTACCGTAGCCGGGGAGAGCCATATGCCCATTTTCATATTGTGCTGCTCCAGTTTTTTACGGATGGGGCCAAGCCCATCGGGTAGTCTTTTAGTATTGGGCGTCCAATTGCCGAATTTTTCCTGCCAGCCATCGTCCAGCACGAATATATCAGCGCCAAGATCAGCAGCGTGTTCTATTTCGCGGAACAGGTTTTCGTAGGTCAGGACATCGCGCAGTTCATCAGAGGCCCGCTGCATCCCCCAGGTGTTGTAGTAAAATTCAGGCTTACGGGAAGCCGGGCGCTCACAAATTTTATTCAGGAGGTAATCCCGAATTAAGGCTTTGCTGTCTTCAAGCGCAGGCCCGGCATGATGAAAATGAGCTGTCCATACGGAGGCATAAGGGTGTTGGGCGTCAATTGGCTCTTCATCCAGATAGGCACCGCGCATAGCCTGTACGCTGGCATCGATGCCCGCTGCCTGCCCTACAGCACCGATACCCAGAAACTGAAAATCTTCGTCCTTCACTTCAAAGTTGAACACCCCTTTGGTGCCTTGCATAGCATCAACAATTCGGCCATCGCTGGCTTTCTTTTCGGTGTCGAGCAGCCCGTTGGTGTTGTCCTGCGAGGCGTGCTCGTAAGCCAGCCCAAAGCTCCAGTCCCTGTGTTGGATGATCCGGAAGGGGCCTTTGGCAGGGCGGTCGCCGGGGGCATCAGGAGCAGTGGTCTGGATATCCGGGTAGTACATGTGGTTGGACTTGCCGGGCGGGTCATCGGCTTTGGCAAAAGTAATGGGCTTGTGGTTCCAGCTGGCGATCCGGATTTCAGTGGTTTGGGGAGCGCCTGCCTCAGCGGTTCTTAGCCGGTATTGCGGAAAGCGGAAGTGCAACTCCCCATCCTTTTTGTTTAGGGTGAAGCGGTTGTTGGCATCCGCTAAGAACTCGAGCTTTTCCCGTACGATTGGGCTTTCGGGGAAGAGCTGCTGACGGATGAGGACAATTAAGCCTTCGGCAGGTCCGGCAGCCGCCCGGAACCGCAGTTCGTATTCAGTGCCCCCGTTGCCTATGGATCGCGATTGCTGACTTTCAAATACCCAAACCGGATCGGCAGCAGTGAGGAGCTGCCCGTTGATGACGGCTTCGAAATAGGGAAGTCCGGCAGGGTCGTTAAGGAGGGCGGCCTGTTCCTTGCCGTACAGCTCTACTGAAATGGCATCGGGCTGCCGGGGCTGGGAAAAGGTTTTGCGCAGAGCTTCGTTCTCAAACTGAAGCACAGTTGGCTCTTTGGGAGCACAGCTTTGCAAAAGAAGTAAGGTAAGACCAAACTGGAGTAGGACGTTTTTCATGTTTTCAAGTCAACTCAAGGGTGAATTAAAGATGTAGATTCGATTAAGAGTAGCATACTCATAGGTGATACTTTACCCCAAATTTGAACAATCTATAGCTTCCATTCGAACTGATCTGCTCCCGTTTTATATCTCCCCCGTTTATCTGGTAGGCGATATCTATTTCGAATAGTTGATCGGTACCGAACAGATAATTATAATGACCAAAGAGAGATACTTTGTCACCAAAAAACAGTTCCAATCCCAGCCCAAGTTCGAAGAGGTTGAACGTTCTGCGGAAGCCATAGTTGCTTTTGGCTTCTTCATCATAGGTCAATGTGGTTCCCTGCCTTGTAATTGAAAAGCCGGACTGATACAGGTCTGGTTCTTCGTATGAAGTGTTAATCCCAAAATGATAGCCTAATACGCTTTTCAGGAATAATTTACTTTTGAAGAACTGCTTGAAAATGGGAAAATTCGTATTCAGACGCAATGGAATCTGATAGACCGTAGGCCCGTTAGTGGTCGTAAATGATACAAGCGAACTGTCTGTAATCTCATAATCTCCATGAAAACTGTTTATTAGAATTCCGGTTTCCAGGCTATGGAATTGGTTGAACGCTCTGCTAACCACTATCCCAAAAAAAGAGAACTGCGAGGTTTTTTCCAGACTCAGCGTGTTGTTGAAATTAGTGGCATAGTAAATTGGAGAAACGCTTCCTGCTTCAATGCCGATCGAAAGCTTGGATTGTGCTTTTGCCGTGATGCACAGAGCCAGGAAAATGAAAACTGATGCCCTTGTGGATATATTTTTTGTCATAGGCGACAGTGCCTTTTGATATTTTTATCTTCTGTCAATAGGGTCTCAGTTCAGCCATTCGAGGATGCCATCCCTGACCCGCAGCCGGTAGGAGCCGATCTTGATGCGATTGCCACGTGCCTTTATTTTGGGTGCTGGGCTCTGGCTCAGGTATTTGACGGTTATCGTCTGACCTTTTATTTCCACCTGTTCGCCCTCGTGTTTCCCGGTCGCAACCAGTAGGGCTTCGGGCACATTGCCTTCCGGAAATCCAATGGCTACCGATTCTCCGTTTTTAAAGCTTAGCAGACTGCGCCTGCCATTTTGGGAGCGGCCCCAAAGCGCTACGGCTCCGGGGATTTCCCCCCAGCTGAAGTTTTGTCCAAAGGCCCGGATTTGAAAAGCTGTATCCGCCTTAGCCCCCATGAAGCCGCGTGCGCTTTGGGTAAGTGCCGTGATGATGATGTCATTGTTGTCTTCCCAGCGATTGCGCCAAGCATAGAAGCCATACCGCTTGTCCTGATAGCAATGGGGCAGTACTTCCGCCGGATTAATGCCATCCAGGGTATCGGGCCAGTTCACGAAAGTGGCCGCTACAATATGAGGGTAGGCGGAGGGCTCATATTGGATACCAGCGTCCTGATCCGTATCTTCTAAAAAGCGCTCGTAAAACCATTGCAGCGCAGCAGCGTATTCAGCAGGCAGCACACCAAACGCCAGCCCGAAGTATCCGGAGCCGGATAGCCCCTTCCGGCTCCAGGCATTGTGGGGGTAACCGCCGCGTACCGGCCAGATGGCAGGCTTCTCATTCTCCGTATAGGTCAGGTAGAGCCAATTAAGTGCCATCATCCGTATATTAGGTGGTTGGGCAGCGCCAAAGTCCTTGCCTAAAGCATTTTTCCAGCCCTGCAAAGCGGTAAGGTAGGTAATGTAAGTCGCCATAGAGCCCGTACCATCGCCTTCGGCAAAATAGCCGCCGTCGCCAAAGCCCTGATTGGCATTATGAACCATGCTGCGCTGACTGACCTGTAGCAGGCTGTCAATGCGCACCTGATTAGCCCAGGGCTCTTTATCAAGGACCAGTAAAGCGAGGGCCGCTCCCCCTGTCTGCATGCTATAGTGGTTGCTGGTAGGAGGCATCGTACCGCTTGTCAGGCTCTCCAGGTTCACCCGGACACCACCCCATTTGGTGATGATGTCTGTGCTGTAGTGTTCTATCGCTTTGCCCAGCCTGATACGAGTTGCTTTGTCCCAGGCATTATAGCAAAGGTCATAGCCTATTGCCATCCATCCGAGTACCGGCCCGGCCCGCAGGGCGCCCCCGGGATTCACCCAGCTGTAGCGGTCATCCCGGTCGCGCTGCCCCTTCAGTGCCAGATCGAAGCATTGGCGGCTCAGATCGGCGTAGAGGGTGTCGCCCGTTAGCTGGAAGAGCAGCCCATAACCGACTACATGCCCAAAGGTGTACACGCCTGCGCTGTCTAATACAAGTGCTTCATAATGCCCGTTGGTGTAGGCACTGTCCGCTGGATTGAAGAACAGAGGCATTGTACGCCCATTACTTCCGTTAAGCAGCTCCCGCAGACGGCTTAACAGCATTTGCCCCTCCGGTTTATCCATTTTGCTGCGCAGCCACGGCAGATCCTTCTCCCGAAAGAGGATGCGCGGATGCTCCCCGGGCTCCACCGGCTCAAAACCAGGCACCGGAGCCCACCAGCGTTCCGGATCAGTTACCGGTACGTCCCAGCTTCCAAAATCCTGCGCATTGGCGGCAAGTGCAATGGACAAATTGATGATGGCAAGGGTTATGATGCGAAGAGTCTTCTGCAAAATGGTCTGTTTAGGGCTTCTCAATACGTACCCAGATACCGGAACGGGCAGGGACGGTGATTTCAAAGCCCTGTTCGTTGCTCTTCAGGACTTCGTCTGTATAGATATTAACGGCTTTACCGTATTTTATGACGTCTGACTGCACCCGTATCGTCTCTGCCTGCCCATCATTTTCATTGAGGATGAAGTAGTGGTCGGCCTCCGGAGCCGAGCGGCGCATCACCATGCTGTGCTGAGCGCCTTCTACCTCATAGACCGGGCGGATGTCCCCCAACGTAAAGTAGGTAAGGATGTCTTCCATTTTTTCGTTGCCCTTCCGGAAGGTCATGCGGGAACCCTCAAAGTTAATCAGCACCGCTTCGCCTTTGCCGTATTCGTTCCGGGTGACAGCGGGCAAACCATTTTCAAAGGTGCTGATGACTGCTGCTCCGTTGACTTTAAGGGCACCGTACTGCGTATCCAGCGTATCGCCATCGAAGTGGATGGGGCGGTTGAAGCTGTGGTAGAAATCGGCGGTTTGTACCTCGAAGAGTTCTGCAAAATCACTGCCGGTTTTTTGCTTATTGAGCCGGCCGTAGGTGTCCAGCATGAGCACAGGGAAGTCAGCAACTAATCTACCGCCTTGCTGTACATAGTTTTTGAGCACTTTGATGTGCTCGTCCTTCAATGCGATGACGTAGGGTAGGTAGATCACCGGATAGCGGCTGGCCAAGCCTGCATCGAGGTCACGCTCGGTAAGGTACTCAAAGGGGACGTTGTTGTTCATCAGGGCACGGGAAATGCCTAGGCGTGCTTCGGAATGGAACTGCCGGAACTGCTTGTCGCGATCAGTTTTGTACACTGGCGTGTTCATATCGTAGGCGCCCAGGGAAAGGCGGCCGAGCATGGCTTCATTTTCCCAGCTGTACAGAATACCTACGGTGGGCTCGTCTACACTTTCCCAAAGCTCGAAGCGGTGTTCCTGTAGTTTTTTGGAGAAATTACCGGCGACGATAGCCCGGTCAGCGGGCTCGCCCTGAATATCGGTCAGAGCGTATTCCCCAACTTCCCAGCCTTCGCCCCGGCTGTTCCACATCCAGAAACCAATACCTTTGAGCCCGGCAGCGAGATAAGATACGATGAGCTGCGACATCGTCTGCCCGTCAACGGTATAGCCCTGATGCCCGCTCCATTGGGTAGGCCCGCCGGTAGACTCCCAGGTTGCGGCCCAGCCGCCTTTGAACATGTCGGCTACAATGCGGGCCTGCCAGTAGACGGGGCGCAGGATCTCATGGTCGGTCAGGAAGAAGTGGTGGGTCAGGTGGATGGAAGAATAGAATGACCCGCCAATATCGGCCGTTTTTGCCTGTGCCTCCAGGTCCCAGGTGTTCATGGCCTGGTTTTCAAAGATTTGGTGCCCACCGGTACGCTCCGGCTCCTCGGGGTCCCATTCATAATAGAGGTCCATCGTTTTTTGGTAGTTTTCAACGATAAGCTCCGACTGGAACTTCATGGCGTCCCGGAACCGGCGGAAGTCTTTGGAAAGATTGCCGGTACCGTTCCCGTACTGATCGAAGCCGGTGCCCCTGAGCTCCTGAGCAGCATCTTCAAAAGACCCGAACTTGCAGTTGCCGATGTACCCGCAGTTCCAGGCGGTTTCCAGGGCATCAAGAGTGCCATAGGTGGTTTCCAGCCATTCGGCAAATCTGGGCAGTAAGCGCTCGGGCATCCAGGGGTTGTTGCGGCCGGGCTCGCCCATGCCTTCGGGCTTTGGTGGCTTTTGATCCATGCGGTCTACACGGTCGTACCAAACCTGTTTTTGGTGGGCAATCATTTTTGGATGGGCCTGAATAGCGGGCATATTAGCTTCAGTAAGCTTCATGTCGATACCCAGTTCTTTTAGGAGTTCGGGGGTGATGTTGGTCCAGCCACCTTTGCCGTAGTACCAGGGTGAAATGCCAATATCGATGGCGGCATCAAAAACTTCTTCCTGGAAGCCATCCGGATTATCAGGTGCGACCAGTTGTATCTGTTTCAGTGCGGTAAAGCCCAGGTCGCGGATGGTCTCAAACTCGTGTTTGGCAGCCTCCAGGTCATCGCCCCGCTGCTGATAGTACACCACGCCTACCGGGAAAGGTTTGAGGTTCCGCAGCTTTTGTTGCATGGGGCTGTTGTTGAGGGCCCAGTATTTTTCCTGTAGGTAGGGATCCTTTCCTTCCCTGATTTGCGTGCCGGAAATGTTCCACTTGCTCTGCGCGTTCAGTGCGCCTGCAAAAAGTAAAATGCTACCCATTGTCAGCAGCTGCTTCCAATTCTTGATCATAGCTTGGTTTTGGGTAAATGAGGCTTTATTGTTTCATTTGTAACGGTGAAAAGGGCAAGGGAAAAGACAAAATTCACGGCTGGCCTACGGGCTTTTGGAAGTCTCCATTTTGTCCAACTGTAGCAGCCGGAAGTCAATAGCCTGATTGCCGGGGATATCCTTTGCGGAAAGGGCGAGCCGTTGTTGGCCTCGCTTCAGCTGAAGGCTGCCGACCTTTAAAGGCTTCCAGTCTTTGACATAGGAAACGTCCCGGGGCGTACGGTCGTATCGGGCACCTTCTAATGGTGGGTTGTGGGCTTCACTGATTTGAAAATCAATGGCGGTGCCGTTTGCGGACAACCGGAAAGCTGCGCCGGTATTTTCCTCTGCACAGGTGTAGTAAAGTGTAGCCTGATAATGGCCGGGTTTCAGGACCTCCACGTCCCAATAGATGCTGTCATTGGTGTTTGTCCAGTTGGTGTAGTAGGAACAATTGGGCCAGCGGTTGGACCGTTCGATGTTACCGGTGGCAATGGCATCACGGGCGGGCAGTTGGGTGAATGAGTAGTCAGGGTGCCCTACAGTAAAGGTCCGTTTTTGGTCCGGGTTTAGTTCTGATAGCACTTCTTTCCGGAATTTTTCCTGGGCTGCGGCAAGGGTTTTATGGGTTTCCGGATGTGTCTGGCTTATGTCTTCACGCTGCCCGGGGTCGGCTTTCATATCAAACAGCTGCCCATCGTGGCTCAGCCGGAATTGCTGGCTGCGCACGCTAATCCGGTCGCCCCACTGATTAATGATCAGGCGCTCCGGCCAATCCTCGACTTTACCCAAAAGAAGGGGTTTCAGACTTTTGCCATCTAAGGGCTTTGGGGGATCCAAGGGTATTCCAGCCAGGTCGGCTAACGTAGGCAACAGATCATGCACGCTGGCGATGGGTTGGATGGTCTTTCCGGGAGGGAGTTGCCCTTTCCATTGCATCAGCAGTGGCGAACGCACTCCGCCCTCATCGGTTTTGGCTTTACGCCCTTTCATATCACCATTCCAGCGCCAGGAATTGGGCCCGTTATCAGAGAGATAAACGATTATGGTGTTGTCTTCCAACCCGAGTTGCCGTAGACGGGCAGTCAGGCGGCCTACATTCCAGTCGATATTTTCCACCATCGCCAGCGCAGCCCGGGTAAAGGTGGTATCTTCTTTTTCCGGTGCCCGGTGGCGGGCTCTCAAAGGGCGGTCTTTGGCTTTTTCCCACCAGTCATCCGGTACCTGCATGGGGGTGTGTGGGGTGGGGAAGGGCAGGTAAGCAAGAAACGGCTTGTCTTGATGCTGTGCAATGAAATTCATAGCCTGGTTCGTTAGATCGTCGGGCAGGTAGCCATCGCCTTGAATGATTTTCCCGTTATTTTCCAGCATAGGGCTGAAATAACTGCCCCAGTGCCCGGAGCAAAAGCCGTAGAACTCGTCAAAGCCCCGGCTGTTAGGGTGATAAGGGGGCTGCATACCGTTGTGCCATTTGCCGAAAGCACCAGTAGCATAGCCGGCCGCTTTGAAGTATTCCGGCAGGGTCTTTTCATCAAGGTCGAGCCGCTCGCCACCGGCAGAGGTTGCATATACGCCGCCCCGTACCGCATACCGCCCCGTTAGCAGTGCGGCCCGGGTGGGCGAACAGACCGGATCAACAAAAAACCGGTCGAACTGAACCCCATTCACCGCTAAGCTGTCAATATTTGGAGTGCTGAGATTGGTATTGCCATGCAAGCTAAGGTCGCCCCAGCCCTGATCATCGGCTACAACAATAATAACGTTTGGCGGCTGCGCGGCAAGAGTAGTAAATGCCAGCAACAGGAAAAGTATCCACGGGAACATTGAACGGGATGAAAGGCAGGAGTGCATTGGAAGTTTTTTAGGTTTTATCCAAATAGTCAAGGAAAATAACCATAATTATGAGATCAGTTGCCCCCTTCTGTAATCAAATAAGGGTTTTTCGTCGTTCTAATAGCCTTACTACTCGAATGCACTTCGAGAATTGGCTATTGTTTTGCATTTTGCGATTTGTTAAAAATGAATTAAACCAAATTTCAATATGACGCTCAGAAAACTATTTTTTCTACTTAGCGGTGCGCTCCTGGGTACCAGTCTTTTGGCACAGGACCGCGCCATTGAATTCGAACAGCTCACGCTGGATAATGGGTTGGATGTTATACTGCACCAGGACAAGACCACGCCCATTGTTGCCATTGCGGTGATGTATCACGTTGGGAGCAAAAATGAAAACCCCGAACGTACCGGGTTCGCCCACTTCTTTGAGCACCTCTTATTTGAAGGTTCGGAGAACATCGAGCGCGGCCAGTTTGACAAATACATTCAGGACGCGGGCGGTACGCTGAATGCCTACACGACTTCAGACGTCACCTGCTACTTTGAAATTCTGCCCTCCAATCAGCTGGAGCTTGGGATGTGGCTGGAATCGGAGCGTATGCTGCATGCCAAAGTTGAGGACAAAGGTATCGAAACGCAGCGCGAAGTAGTGAAAGAAGAAATGCGGCAGCGGTATGAGAACCAGCCCTACGGCACTTTTCGTATAGAAACACTAAAGCGGGCATTCGAAAAACACCCTTACCAATGGCCAACGATTGGCTCTATGGACCACCTGAATGCGGCTACCGAAAAGGATTATGTCAATTTCTACAAAGACTTCTACGTGCCCAATAATGCAGTATTGGTCATTGCCGGCGATTTTGAGAACAAGCAGGTCAAAAAGTGGGTGGAGCAATACTTTAGCACCATTCCTGCCAGAGAAGGTAGCTTCTACCGGCCTGACATTCAAGAGCCTGCACTGTCCGCCGAGATCCGTGACACCGTTTACGATCAGGTACAGCTGCCCGCAGTTATCCACGCTTACCGGATTCCATCCATTAGGGAAGATGACGCTTATGCTATTCAGATGCTAAACCGGGTACTTTCCGATGGTGAGAGCTCCCGTATGCGCCGTGCTTTGGTGGACGAACAGGAAAAAGCCCTGGCTGTATACAATTTTGCAGACGGTACGGAAGATCCGGGCTTGTCGATGACTTTTGCTATTGCAAGTGCAGGCACAGATGCTAAAGCACTGGAGGAAGCTATGGATGCAGAAACGGCAAAAGTCCGGGAAGAACTGATCTCAGAGCAGGAGTACCAAAAGCTGCAAAATCAGATCGAAGCGAGTTTCTTTACTGATAATGCTTCCATGTTTGGCATTGCCAACAGCCTGGCTACCTATCATACCATTTATAATGATGCCAATCTGATCAACACCGAGCTGGAAAAATATAAGGCGGTAACCCGGGAAGACCTGCAGCGGGTGGCAAAACAGTACCTGGTGCCGGGCAACCGGGTGGCGCTGTACTATCTGCCAAAGCCGGCTCAGCCGTAACCACTTCCCAAAACCTAATTTTCAAGAAAAAATCTGAATTAAGATATGAATTTCAAATCCCTATTATACCTCGTTTTCGCGCTATTGGGTACGACCGCTCTACAGGCGCAAGACGAAGATTTTCGCAAGCAAGCACCGGAAGGTGGACCACCGCCCCGCATTGAATTTGGCGAATACCAGCAATTTAAGCTGGACAATGGGCTGGAAGTGATCGTGGTGGAAAACCACAAACTGCCCAAGGTGACCTTACAGTTGCTCATTGATGTGCCGCCCAAAGCCTATGGCGACAAGGTGGGCATGGCGAGTATGGCCGGTGAAATGCTGAGCCGTGGTACTGCCAACCGCTCTAAGAACGAAATAGACGAAGCGGTTGACTTCATCGGTGCAAGCTTGTCTACCAGCAGCGGCGGTGCTTACGCCACCTCCCTCAGCAAGCACAAGGAAACCCTGATTGAGCTGATGGCAGATGCCATCCTCAATCCTGTTTTTCCGGAGGAAGAGTTTGACAAGCTGCTCCAACAGCGCATTTCCAGCCTGGCACTGCAGACCTCTGACCCCGGGTACATCTCTTCTACGGTTTCTGATGTGCTGCGCTATGGAGCAGAGCACCCCTACGGAGAGATCGAGACAAAATCAACCCTGGAGAATATTAAACTCGAGGACCTGAAGACTTACTACCAGAAAAACTTTAAGCCCAATATCAGTTACCTCGCACTTATTGGAGATATAAAGCCGGATGAAGCCAAAGCCCTGGCTGAAGAACACTTCGGCAGTTGGGAAAAGGGGAATGTGGCCCGCGAATTCTATGCCCGCCCAAAAGTCCCGGAAGCGGCTCAGGTAGCCTTGGTGAATAAGGACGCCGCCACGCAGTCTGTCCTGAACATCACCTACCCGGTCAATCTTAAGCCCGGTACTGATGACGCTATTGTTGCGAATGTGCTGAACACCATCCTGGGTGGAGGCTTGCTTTCCAGCCGCCTGAACCAGAATATCCGCGAAGACAAAGGTTATTCCTACGGGGTGCGGTCTACACTACAGTACGACAAAGTCATTGGTTACTTTGCAGCGGGCGGCAACGTGCGGAATGAAGTGACCGACAGTGCAGTAGTGGAAATGCTGGGCGAAATGGAAAAGCTGCGCCAGGAACTGGTGCCCGAAAAAGAATTGAACAGCGTAAAGAGCTTTATCTTCGGTAGCTTTGCACGCAGTACGGAGCGTCCGGAGACCGCTGCCCGGTTTGCCCTAAATATTGCCCGGTACAAGCTGCCCAAAGATTACTACACCACCTACCTGAAACGCGTGCAGGAAGTGACACCGGAACGCCTTCAGGAGGCTGCCCAAAAGTATCTCCTGCCGGAACAAGCTTATATCGTAGTAGTCGGCAATGCAGGCGAAGTGGCAGAACCGCTGCAACGTATAGCGCCTGTGCTGATATACGACAATCAGGGCCGCCCCGTGGATAAAGCCGGGCTGAGCCTGCCGGATGGCCTTACGGCTACAGATGTGATTGACCAATACATCGAAGCTCTGGGCGGCAAAGAAAAGCTGGAAGGAGTCAAAGACGTGAGCATGACGATGGGCGCAAGCATTCAGGGCATGGAACTGACGATGAAGATGAAGCAGAAAGCAACGGGCAAAATGGCAATGACCGTTGAAATGAACGGCTCGGTCGTTAATGAAACCCGCTACGATGGGGAGAAAGCGATGGTCAGCGCAATGGGCCAAAAGCAGGTCCTAGAAGGAGCGGATGCAGAAGCCATGAAATCACAGGCGATCATCTACCCTGAGCTGGAGTATGCTAAGAAAGGGTACGAGCTCAAGCTGACGGGTGCAGAAAAGGTAGGCGATGATGCCACTTACAAAGTAGAGATCACAAGCCCCGACGGCACGAAGAGCACAGAATACTTCAGTATCGAAAGCGGGCTCAAGCTGAAAGCCGTCACCACTCAGGAAGGGCCACAGGGTACGGTTACCATTACGAATAGCTACAGCGACTACACGGAGGTAGAGGGTATTCTCTTTCCCTTTGAAACCGTGTCGGAGGGCATGGCGCCCGTACCGCTGAATATGAAGGTGTCAGAAGTGAAAATCAACACCGGTATTGAAGACGAAGTCTTCAAAGTATCCGAATAAACGCTAACAGGTCCTTTGCGGGGCTGAGCACCTAACCCTGACTGCCATATGCGCCGTCAGGGTTTTTTTGTAACCAAAGGCATTTGTTGCATTCTGGTAAAGAAGCTGTATTTATCCCGGGGTTGCACTTTGTGGCAGTGGCCATTTGTTGTATTATTGCCTCAAAGCGCAAAAACAGCAATAATGATTCAGGTCTACGTTACCGGTGGTACTTTTGATAAAGAGTACAACTACATTTCGGGAAGTCTCTTTTTTCGGGACACACATTTGCCCAGTATGTTTGACCGGGGCAGGTGCACCCTTGATATCAACATCAAGACCCTGATGATGGTAGACAGTATGGATATGATGGAGGAAGACCGGGAGATTATTGCCTACAATTGCCAGCGGTGCCCGTATGATAAGGTCCTGATCACTCATGGCACGGACCGATTGGTGGAGACGGCGCAGTACCTGGCCAATCGCAAAATTGCGGGCAAGACGATCGTGCTCACCGGGGCTATGGTCCCGTATGCATTCGGTACGTCTTCCGACGGGTTCTTCAACCTGGGCAGTGCCCTGGCTTTTGTACAGACCCTGGAGGCGGGGGTTTATGTCTCTATGAACGGGCGTTATTTTAACTGGGATAATGTGGTGAAGAACAAAAAAACCGGATTCTTCGAAGAATTAAACAGCAATTAACAAATGGAGTACCTCGGCTTGCTGATGGAGCTTGTTTTCCTGGTCTTTGGTGTGTACCTGTACCTGTTTAGTGTGGGCAGGGTGACTGCCGGCAACCCGGAAGCCCGGAAAAAAGCAGAAGTTTTCCGGCAACGTAATGCCTGGTGGATGCGTATCGGCGCACTCGCTATCATCGCTATTATGGCCGTAAACCTCTACCTGCATTTTCTGCAGCTGAGCGCAAAATGAGTAGGAACGAAAGCCGGTTTCGGTAAGGGTTTGCCAAAGCAGAGCCTGCTATCGTCAGCATAATTTATTAATATTGCAATGGAAAAAGTATAATTTGTCAGGGTAGAAGAGCCGTTGATAAATATACCCAGCATAAAATCCTGAAAATCACATCACACCTTCAATATGAAAAAAACAACGCTGATCTTACTAAGCCTCTTTTGTTTTGGGGCTTATGGAACACTATGGGCTCAAGATGATGCTTCCGATTTTTATGATACCGGTACCATTCAGGAAATCAAAATCAAATTTGAGCAGGAGAACTGGCGCTATGTACTGGATTCTTTGCGCTTCAACGGCGACGGCCTGCTCTTCGGCAGTGTTGAGATCAACGGGCAGCAGTTTGATGATATAGGGGTGCGCTACCGCGAAAGCCGCTCCTTTCAGCCGGGCAACAAGCGCAACAGCCTGTACCTGAAGCTCAACTTTATCGATAAGGAGCAAAATTATCAGAACAGGAGTACGGTAAAACTTTCCAGTGCCCTGCGTGACCCCAGTATGGTGCGTGAGGTGTTCGGTTACGAAGTCGCCCGCCGGTACATGCCCGCCCCACTGGCCAACTACGCCCGTGTGATCGTGAATGGCGAATATTATGGCTTGTTTGTGAATGTTGAGCCGATCGACGATGCCTTCCTGAAGCGTAATTTCGGTACCGATGAAGGCACCTTTATCCGGTGCGCGCCCAACCTCGTAGAGAGCGAGCCGAAAGGCTGCAAGGCGGATGTGTTCGGTACCCTGCAGTTTGATGAAAGCGCCAAGTGCTACCTCCACAACTTTCAGCTTCTCTCCGAAAGCGGATGGGACGATCTCATTGAGCTGACCTACCTGCTGAATAAAAAGCCGGACGAGGTCCACCGCGTGCTCAACGTAGACCAAACCCTATGGATGCTGGCTTATAACAACGTGCTGGCCAACCTGAGCAGCTACACGGGTCGGTTTAGCGAAAACTACTACCTGTACCGGGACAATCAGAACCGGTTCAACCCTATTGTATTTGACCTGAACCTGTGTTTTGGTAGTTACAAAAATACCGGAGTGGGCTCCGACCTCAAACTGAAAGACCTGCAGGAAATGGACCCGCTCCTGCACCTCAGCAATTCGGAAAAGCCCCTGATCAGCAAGCTGCTGAGCGATGAGCATTACAAGAAAATGTACTTGGACCATATCCGGACAATCGTCAACGAGGTCTTCCGCAAAGATCAGTACCTGGAGCGCGTCAAAGAACTACAGGCACTGATCCGTGACGACTTTGAGGCGGACAAGAACCGCTATTACTCCATGGAAGACTTCGACAACAGCCTCACAGAAACCATTGGCAAACGCAGCCGTATCCCCGGTCTGCAGGAGCTTATGACCCCGCGGACCGATTACCTGAAGCAGGACGTGGTCCTGGCGGTCATCCCACCTGCCATTAGTGATGTGACGGTGAGCTCCCGTGAAAAGTTCTCCGCTGAGCGGGTGACAGAATTTAAGATTCAGGCGAAAGTGGAGAAATTCCCGACTGAGGTTGTGCTGTTTTATCGGCTCGATGACACCAAGCCATTTAAGCGGGTGGAAATGGCAGATGATGGGCGCCACAATGATGGCGAAGCCGACGACAGTATCTTCGGCGCTATCGTTAAACCAGAGGGCGGTGGCACAGAAATCAAGTACTACATCTATGCGGAGAACGCCCGCGCGGCGAACTTCAGCCCGTCACAGTATATGTTCGAGCAACATACCGCTACCCTGGAAGAACTGAATAATTAAGGTATACCAAAATTTTGGGGCAGCTGCCTATAGCTTTTGCCGCCAGAATTTCTCAACTTGCGAAGCAGGCACCCGTAGCCTGCTTCGCAATTTTCATTTGACGGGGTTCAATTGACAATAGACCATGCAACGACTTATTTTACTGACACTTCTTGCCCTGAGCTTTTCGGCTTCGGTGATGGCTCAGGATGAGCAAATTGATATTTACAATCCGGATTCCGTTCGGGAGGTACGCATTTACTTCGAAGAAGAAAACTGGGATGATATCCTGGACTCCCTTAAACAAGCCGACTTGGATCAGCGCCTGATCGGTACGGTGAAGTTTGCCGGGGAGACCTACGAAGGGGCAGGGATCCGCTACAAGGGCAACAGCTCCTACTACAACGTCCGCAAGAACGACTACGCCAAGCTCCCTTTCAATATAGATGTCAACGAAACCAACAAGGACAAGAAGCTGCCAGGCGGCTACGACAAGCTCAAGCTGAGCAATGTTTTCCGGGACCCTTCGTACCTCCGGGAGGCTTTGTCCTACCAAATTGCCAATCAGTATATGGTTTCTCCCCGTGCCAACTTCGTGCGCGTTTTCATCAATGATAATTACTTTGGGCTGTACAACAACACCGAATCCGTAGATGAAGAGCTGCTTGAGCATTTTTTTGGCGGTGACTATGAAGACGAAACCGGGGTGCTGTTTAAGTGCGACCCGGTGTGGGACTACGAAGCCCCTGAAGGCTGCAAGAAAGGCGAGAAGTCTTCCCTTCAGTACCTTGGCCCGGATGCTGCCTGTTATAAGGGTAACTACGAGCTCAAGTCTGACTCCGGTTGGGAAGCACTGGTCGGCCTGACGGATATCCTCAACAATCATCCGGAAAAGATTGACTCTGTACTCGCCGTCGATGAAGCGCTGTGGATGCTGGCTTTCAATATCACACTGGTCAATCTGGACAGCTATACCGGCCGTTTTTGCCACAACTACTACCTGTACCAGGATCAAGCCGGCGTTTTCCACCCCATCATCTGGGACCTCAACCTGTCGTTTGGAGGCTTCCGGTACGACGGGCTGGGCAAACCACTGGGGCTGGAAGACATGCAAACCCTAAGCCCTTTCACCCACTACAAACAGAAGAACGAGAAGCGCCCGCTGATCACCCAACTGCTGGGCAATGACCTGTACCGGAAGATGTACGTTGCCCATATCCGCACGATTGTACAGGATTACTTTGCAGATAGCACTTACCTGTACGAAGGTATGCGCATGCAGGAGCGGATCAGGCCCTTTGTGGAAGCCGATTCGAATAAGCTCTACGACGTCAAAGCTTTTGAGAAGAACCTCTATGAGTCCGCACGGGCTAACAAAGTCAATATTGTAGGCATCACCGAGCTTATGGGCCCTCGCGCCGAATACCTGCAGAACCACCCGTTGATCGGGCATGAACCACCTAAGATTGACACTATTGAGCACATAGACCTGGGAGGCGAGGCGATCTTCGCTACCCGGTTGCAGGGCGCTACCCGGGCGTGGCTCTTTTACCGCAACGGCACTAAGGGGAACTTCAAAGCTGTAGAAATGCTGGATGACGGAGCAAGTGGCGATGAGATGGCGGAAGATCAGATCTACGGTGTGATGATTCCGCACAAGGACAAAGATACTCCTATACAGTATTTTGTGGTGGCCGAAAATGACCGGACCGCAGCACTTTCGCCCGAACGGGCTTCTTTTGAATACCATACAACTGTGACTGCGGATGCCACTGATTAAATCCTCAACGTACAAGCGTGCCCCTCGGTATCAATTCAACGGGCATTTGCAAACCGTGCTGCCGGCTATTCTCCGGCGGGTGCATACGACCTATGAGCGCGAGCGCCTGACGCTGTCCGATGGTGATTTTGTGGATCTGGACTGGGTAGACAACGGCAGCCGAAACCTCGTCCTGCTTTCCCACGGTCTGGAAGGCAATAGCTCCCGCCACTACATGATGGGCATGGCTAACCGGTTTTCCGAAGAGCATTGGGATGTATTGGCCTGGAACTGCCGTTCCTGTTCGGGTGAGATGAACCGCCACTTCCGGCTCTACAACCACGGTGAAATCGGCGATATCGCGGAGGTGGTGGAGCATGCGCTGCAAACAAAAAACTACGAGCGGGTCCTGCTCATCGGGTTTAGTATGGGGGGCAGTATATTAATGAAATACCTGGGGGTGCATGGAAAGGAAGTGCCGGCGCCGGTCATTGGAGGCATTGCGTTTTCGTCACCCTGCGACCTCAAGTCGAGCGTTGATGCCCTGGAGCTGCCGGGCAATGGGTTCTACAAGCGGCGGTTTTTCAACAGCCTGAGTAAGAAAGTCTCGGAAAAAGCTGCTGATTTCCCGGGCCGCCTTGACCCGACTAAGCTCAGCGAAATTGAACACTGGCGCGACTTTGACGAGCATTATTCGGCTCCATTGGGCGGGTATCAGGATGCTGCAGATTTCTACAGGCAGGCTTCCGCCAAAAACTTTATGGCCGGTACCGCCCGTCCCGTGCTGTTGGTCAATGCCGTAAATGACCCGATTTTGCCACCTGCCTGTTCACCGGTAGACCTGTGCCGCGACCATCCGAAGCTCTTCCTGGAAATGCCACAGAGCGGAGGGCACGTTGGTTTTAGCCTCCCTCATAAACCCTACGCCTGGTCCGAGCATCGGGCGATTCAGTTCCTCAAAACCCAGTTGAACTGACCGGACTGGAAATTTCGCTGGTTTCTTTTCGATCAATGCCGGGGAGTTCTCTATCTTGCGTGAAAAACCGGGATGAATACCCTTGATCGGATTGCTACAGTTTTTAGCGAAAAATTTTCCTCACAGCCGCTCCTCGTGCAAGGCTGTGGCCGCATCAATATTATTGGTGAGCACACGGACTACAACGAAGGCTTTGTCTTGCCTGCCTCCATCAACAAGTACATCTACTTTGCCATAGCGGAGAATGGGACCAACGAGTGCCATTTCCATGCACTTGACATTGATGACTCCTACCAGTTTTCCCTGAATAATATTCAGCGGTCAGAAAAAGGATGGGCCAACTACCTGATGGGTATTTTGGACCAGTTGCAGCAGGAAGATATCCTGTTGGAAGGCGTGGATGTCGTCTTTGGCGGCAATCTGCCAATTGGTTCAGGTATGAGCTCTTCCGCAGCGCTGGAAGCGGGTTTTGCGCTGGGCATCTGCAGCTTGTTCAACCTGCAGAAAAGCCGGCAGGAGCTCGCGCAGCTGGCCCATCGTTCTTCCAACAACTTCCTGGGCGTGCCTTCAGGGATCATGGATCAGTTCGCCAGCCTCCTGGGGCAGCGCGGTCACGCAATTAAGCTGGACTGCCGCTCCTTGCAGTACGAATATGTACCCCTCGACCTCGGCGAATATGAGTTGCTGCTCATCAATACGGGGGTCTCTCATGCCCTGGCAAACTCTGCTTACAAAGACCGGGTGCGGGAATGTCATGAAGGGGCTGCAGCGGTAGGCCGTAAATACAAGGGAGTAGAGTCTCTCCGGGATGTATCCCTGGCGCAACTCGAAGACTGCCGTTCTGATATGACGGACATCGTCTTTCGGCGTTGCCAGTACGTCATTGAAGAAAACGAGCGCCTGCATCAGGCCTTATCCCTGCTCACCAATGGAAAAATGGAGGAGCTGGGGGCTTTATTGCTGCGCACCCACGAAGGATTAAGCAAAGAATACGAAGTCAGTTGCCGGGAACTGGACTTCTTGGTAGAGCTGGCCAAAGACCACAAAGGCGTGGCTGGCGCCCGTATGATGGGCGGCGGCTTTGGCGGCTGTACCCTGAACCTGGTCAAAACCGAAGCCAGAGAAGACTTCCTGAAATACGCTAAAAAAGAATATTACCGTGCCTTTTCCGTGCAGGCAGAGCACTACGAGCTTGAGATTGTAGACGGCACAGACATCGTAAGAGAGCAGTAACCGGTCTGCCAACCAATTATGCAAACTAACGACATCCTCCAATCAGCCTTTGACCCGGAGCAGTTCCGCGAAACCGGGCATCAGTTAATTGACCTCCTCGCTGACCATTTGCAGGCCGTTCAGGGCAGGCAAAATGGGGCCATACCTTACTTGCCACCGGCTGAACAAGCCGCCTTTTGGAAGGAAGACCTCCGAAGCCCGGCTGGCAGCCCTATCGGGTTTTTCCAGGAGGTTTTATCCCGTAGCGTTCAGGTACAGCATCCCCGCTATATGGGGCATCAGGTGTGCCCGCCTGCACCCCTGGCCGCACTAGGCAGCCTGGTCGATGGCTTGCTGAACAATGGGATGGCCGTGTACGAAATGGGAATGGCTGCTTCCACTATAGAGCAGGAGGTGGTTAAGGCCGTGGCTCGAAAAATGGGCTTCAGCGAGCAAGCCGGAGGTGTCCTTACTTCCGGGGGCACTCTGGCCAACCTGACGGCTCTGCTGGCTGCCCGCGCCATCAAAAACCAAAGTGCGGCATGGACAGTAGGGCAGCAAGGTGCACGCTTTGCTCTGATGGTCTCCGAGGAGGCGCATTACTGCGTAGACCGTGCGGTGCGCATCATGGGCTGGGGCGAGGGCGGGATCCTGAAAATACCTGTTGATGCGCAGTTCCGAATGCGGCATGAATTACTGCCAGCGTATCTGGCAAAGGCACGGGCGGAAGGGCTGGAAGTGATTGCAGTAGTTGGTAGCGCCTGCTCTACTTCAACCGGTTCCTTCGACAACCTGAATGCCCTGGCGGATTTTTGTGCAGCCGAAAACCTATGGCTTCATGTAGATGGTGCCCACGGGGCCGCGCTGGCACTCTCCCCTCAGCACCGGCAAGTGGTATCTGGTTTGGAGCGGGCAGACTCCGTGGCGATGGACTTTCATAAAATGCTTCTGACTCCCGTACTGGCTACAGCACTGATTTTCAGGGAAGAGTCCGACAGCTACAAAACCTTCAGTCAGCGGGCGCAGTACCTTTGGGAGGGACAGACCGAACAGGAGTGGTACAATTTGGCCAAACGGACCTTCGAGTGTACCAAGCTGATGATGGGCGTTAAGGTCTATGCGTTGTTTCGCACCTATGGCTTTGAACTGTGGGAAGCTTATCTGGACCGGGTGATGGAAAACGGCGCACACTTCGCCACGCTGGTCCGCGCACATCCTGATTTTGAACTGGCCGTTGAGCCGGGCTGCAATATCGTTTGCTTTCGGTATAAGTCACCGGGGGCAAGTCTTACGCAGTTGAACCGGCTCAATAGCGCTATCCGGCAGTTCTTGCTGGAAGATGGGCGGTTTTACATCGTGCAGACCCAACTGAAAGGCCACAGCTATCTCCGCGTTACGCTCACCAATCCACATACTTCGCAGGAAGATATAGAAGCCTTACTGACGCTTATTGCCAGTAAGGCTCCGGAATTGCAAGAGCAATGATTTAGAGCTTGTTGGGATTGTACCCTTTGGGCTGCTCTTGCCAAATTTCGTACTCCTCTTAAAATGGAGGATGGTTAGGTTTGTTTTCCAGCACCCCTTCGATTTTGTTCAGCACTTCATCCGTTAGTTGAGGCAGCAGTTCCAGGGCATCTATGTTTTCTTCCAGGTGGTGGACCTTCGAGCCGCCCAGGATCACGGTACTTACGTTGGGGTTTTTCAGGCACCAGGCGACTGCGAGTTTGGGCATACTCGTGCCCATATCATCAGCAATTTTGCTGAGGCTCCGCACTTTTTCCAGGCGGTCTTCGGTCAGGCTAAGGTCCTTGAGCCACTCCAGCCCTTCCATGCCCAGACGAGTGCCCTCCGGGAATTGATTCAGGTACTTTCCAGTCAGGACGCCGGATGCCAGGGGCGACCAAATCGTTGTGCCCAGCCCGACGGTCTTATAGATCTGGCTGAACTCCACTTCCACTTTTTCCCGGTGGAACATATTGTACTGTGGCTGCTCCATGGTAGGGCCGATGAGGTTTAGGCGCTGGGCTGCCATGTGAGCTTCCATGATTTCCTGGGCTGACCATTCGGAGGTGCCCCAGTACAGGATCTTTCCTTGTTGTATGAGGTGGTTCATGGCCCAGACGGTTTCCTCAATGGGCGTGTTCTTGTCCGGGCGGTGGCAGAAGAAGAGGTCCAGGTAGTCGACCTACAGGCGTTTCAGTGCTGCGTGGCAGGCTTCAAAAATGTGCTTGCGGCTCAGCCCGGTCTGATTGGGCTTTTTACCACCATCGCCAAAGAAGACTTTGCTGGACACCACGTAGGAGGTGCGGTCCCAGTTTTGTTTAGCGAGGATATTGCCCATCACAATTTCGGACTGCCCACCTGCATAGGCCTCCGCATTATCGAAAAAATTGACGCCCCGGTCATAGGCCGCCACCATAAGAGACTCAGCCACATCATCGCTAATTTGCTTCCCGAACGTGAGCCAGGAGCCAAGCGAAAGCGCACTGACTTGTAAGCCGGAGTTGCCGAGCCGGCGGTATTGCATTTCCATAGATTGAATTGGTTGTTTTGTCTTTCAACTCAACCCGTACCGGAATGGCTTTGTTTAGCATATTCTGCCCAACCCGCTCTAAAACATTACCGCGGTTCGCACACCTACTGCGTACAAGTTCCGGTTGTACTGTGCAAGCGGGTCATTGAGCAGCCCGCCCAGCCAAAACTGAAAGGTGGGTTGGATGATGGTGGAGAATCCCTCGAAGTGGTGCTCCCAGCCCAAACCGGAGATGAAGCTATAGCCCAGGCCTGAAAAGTTATCGCCTTCCGGTGTTTCGGATACCCGTTCTGATATGTCGTCGGTGTAGTAGGTGATGCGTTCCCGGTTGGCAATATTGACCGCCATCGAGATGCCCATAGAAAAGAGGAAATCGTTCTTGTCATCGAGGGTTTGGTAAAAGAGCAGCTCGGCGGGCAGCTCAATAAAGTAGTGCACATAATTGATCCGCTGATCCTCGGCACCGTCCGGGATGTCGTCGCGCAGGTCGACCTCCATGCGCCGGGTCTGATAGCCGCTTTCGACGAAGTACACGCCCGTTTTGAATGCGATACGTTCGGTGCGCCACTGTGCCATAAGCCCTGCAGAGTAGGAAAACCGGGACACTTCGAGGTTTTCCAGTCGCTGGGTTTCGTTCGGGTCCACGTCATTGAGTTGAGCGACGAGGCGGCGGTGGCTGATGTTAGGGTAGAGTTCCACACCGAAGCTTAGCTCCGATTGCCCGAAAAGGCTACCGGCCAGACAGCAAGCTGCCAGAAGAAATCCGATTTTCTGCATAAATAGCTTTTATGGAAAAACTCAATTCTCCGGGCTTTATTGCCCGTCGCGGTCCAGCAAATTTCGTTTCTGGAAATCAGCAAGGATGGTATTCAGGACCATATTCGTGGCCCGGTTGGCGGCAATACCTGCGCCCCAGCGTTTCCAGACCCCTTTGAGGAGCCAGGTGATGAAGTTGCCCATCAGGCTGGGCTTCACTGATTGGTGGTTGTGGCTTTCCAGGATTTGCCGGACCTGCTCTTTCAGGGCTTCCTGCTCGGGTACGGGCTCTGGTTTTTCGTATTTGTCCACATTCAACAACACTTCCCGGAGACGGTGGCGGATATTGCCTTCAATGCTCAGCAGCTCAGCGGGTTTCAGGCGCTGTCTTGGCGGTAAGGGGATCTCCTGATTGTCCTCCCTGCGGCGGTCGAAATTCATATCAGGCACGATGGGGTAGCCATCCACGGATTCGCTGTAGAAGCGCTTATGGCGTTCATCGCTCGCATCCCAGTCCCGGAATACGCTGTCTTTGTTGGCTTTTTCCGTTGGAATGCAGAAATAATTGCGCAGGAAGCTCTGGCAATTGCGCCGCCCCAGCTCGAAATCATGCTCCCGGAAGCCACGGCTGAAAAAACCACCGAAGCCGTCGAGGGAGCCACAGGAAATAGGGTAGGGGTCCTTCTGGTCGGCTTCCCGCCGCGATGGGAAAATCATACGCAGGGTATGGTCAGAGGACAGCCCGCCCACGAGGTCGCTTTCCTTCATCATAGCCTGCCCGCGGATGGCTCCAAGCACTTTGGGCACCAGCTCGATGAGTTTGGGCGTTTCGTCCCGGTCCTGCTGGGCTTCACTTTCAAAATTAGGGAAAGGGTCAATCATCAGGACTGCGTAGTTCTGCCCCGGATCATTCTGGCACTTTTCTTCCAGGGCCCGGATGACTTCACCGAAGGGCTCGTTGTTTACCGTACCGCCGTCTACGGCATAAAAATCAAAGGTGTCTTCTTCGATTTCGATCCGCAGCCCCTGATTGGGCAAGGTACCTTCTTCATGCCGTTGGGGCGAGAACATACGGTCTACCATGGCTTTGATGTAAGGCGTCTGCGTGTTGGTCAGGTGGCGGGGCGCCAGGCCGAGCGGGAAAGCACCGGTCGCTTTGGCGCACTGTAGCAACGTCATGCGGTCTACCTCGTTTTCCGGGTTGAACGACAGCGTGTGACTGGGCTGAGCATATGCGGTACCGGTAACGCCGGAAGTGTCAACTTTGAAGTGGGCGATCCCTTTGTGCAGGTACATCCGGTGGGCCGGTTTAGGCGGCTCGGTGAAGGCGCGTTCCTTCTTGACTTCGTCAAAGAAGTTGACCGCCAAAGGGATGCCCCTGAGGCTGGTAATGGTCAGGATCACTTCCAGGTCAGGTGAAATGTAGTCCGGTAGTTTGGAGATCCGATTGAGCTCTGCTGCCCGGTTGGCAATCTGGTCAATAGGCTGGGAATTGAGCAGTGAAATCACACCGCCATTTTCCTGAATATCTTCGGTCTGCAACATCTGCAGCAGGGTCGACATTTTGCCATCTCCCTGATCGTTGAGGTTGACCCAGGCTTCATAGAGTTTATTCTGTTCTTTGTGTGGGTTGTCTTCGTTGATTGGCCGCAGCCCTTCGAACAGCCCAAGGGTGGTGATGGCTGCCGTCATACCCCCGGCGGATGAACCTCCCATAACATCGATTATCACATCGTGCATGGGCACACTATGGTCGTATTCGGGGTGATCTTTGCCAAGTTGCTTATTGCGCTCTTTGGCACCTTCCCACTTGGAGAGGGTTTCCAACAGGTAGTCCATGACGCCAGCTGTGTAAGCTCCGGCAGAAACAGCTCCTGCCATTGCAATTCCTATTTTGAAGACATTCTGTTGTTCAGCCATGATTGTTTTGAGGTTTAGGAAACGGGCATCGTACCCGCTTCACCAAAGCTAGGGCTTTTTTGGAAATGGAGCAACCCAATTATCGCAGCCCCCGCTTGCGCAAATTGGCCCGGTAGATGGCGGCATTTTGATTGTGGGCGGACAGGGTGCGGGCAAAGGCATGCAGCCCGGAGCCATCGCCTTTGGCACAAAAGTAGAGGTAGTCGTGGTCTTCGGCATTGAGCACCGCATCAATACTGGAGATAGACGCCATAGAGATAGGCCCGGGAGGGAGCCCGGCGTACATGTAGGTATTGTAAGGGGAGTCGAACTTCGTGTGGTAGTCGGTCACCCTTGGTGTCTCAAAATCCCGTCTAGCAAACACGGCAGTGGGATCAGCCTGAAGCGGCATGCCTATGCGCAGCCGGTTGAGGTAAACGCCTGCCATACGGGGCTTCTCGCTGCCCACCAGGGTTTCCCGTTCTACGATAGAGGCGAGGGTGTAGACTTCAGCTGCCGACATGCCCCTGCTGTCGGCTTTAGCCATTCGGCCGTTTTGCCCCCAAAAGCGGTCATGCTCCCTGAGCATCCGTTTCATGAATGCTTCCGGCGTTGTATTCCAGTAAAACTCGTAGGTATTGGGGATAAACAGGCTCATCAGGGTTTCCGGGGTATACTCAATGGAGTCCAGGTAGGCTTCGTCCTGCATAAGGGTTAAGAACGCCAGGGAGTCCTGCTCCAGAAAGCCCGCCACTTTACCCGCCACCTCTTCGATCAGGCGCTCGTTGTTCAGGACCAGGTCGATGGGGGCCTGAGGCCCGTTGCGAAGGTGCCGGATGAGCTCAATTTGGCTCCAGCCCGCCTGTAGCTCAAACCTTCCGGCCCGCATGGGATTGCGGTTATAAGCCATCCGGTCAGCCAGCACCCGGAAGACCGGCTCATCTTGCAGGTACCCCTGCGACTTTAGCCGTTGGACCACCTCTTCAAAGGAGGCATTTGTCGGAACCTTGATGATGTAGTTTTCCAGCCCTTTGGGCACAGCAGCCTTTGCGATAAAGGTGTTATAAAGGTACAGCCCTGTTCCAATGATGGCGACGGCTAGTACCAATAGTGTTATGCTTACCGTTTTTTTCATAGTGTCAGTGATTTAGAACTCATCAGGAGTTGCTCAGGCGGGCGATGCACTTTCCTTCAGAAAATTGCAGTCCGGCTTGTGTGTGGCTATCCTAATACTGCTCTTTTTCATTCGGGAAGTCTCCGGAGCGGACATCATCACCGTATTGCTCCGCGGCCCGCTTGATCTCATCGAACAAATCGAGGTAGCGGCGCAGGAAGCGGGGCTTAAAATCTTTGGTGATGCCCAGCAGGTCGTGAGAGACCAGGACTTGTCCGCTTACATCAGGCCCGGCACCAATACCTATAGTAGGGATGCTGATGCTCTCGGTCACGCGTTTGGCAAGTTTGGCGGGGATTTTTTCGAGTACAATAGCGAAGCACCCGAGCTCCTGTAGCAGTTTGGCATCTTCGATCAGTTTGTTGGCTTCTGCTTCTTCTTTCGCACGAACCGTGTAGGTGCCGAATTTATAAATGGACTGTGGAGTGAGCCCGAGGTGGCCCATTGCTGGCACGCCAGCCGAAAGGATGCGGCGGACGGATTCCTGTATCTCCGCCCCGCCTTCCAACTTGACGGCATGAGCCCCCGATTCCTTCATGATGCGTATGGTCGATTCCAACGCGATGCGGGAGTTGCCCTGATAGGAGCCGAAGGGCAGGTCCACTACCACCAATGCCCGCTTGACCGCCCTGACTACCGAGGAGGCGTGGTAAATCATCTGGTCGAGTGTGATGGGCAAAGTCGTTTCGTGCCCGGCCATAACGTTGGAAGCGGAGTCGCCCACCAGCAGGACATCAATATTGGCTTCATCCAAAATGCGAGCCATGGAGTAATCATAAGCGGTGAGCATTGTGATTTTTTCGCCCCGATCTTTCATTTCCTGGATGACGTGCGTGGTCATCCTTTTTACTTCTTTGTTGACGGACATGCGTTCCAGGTTTGTTTGGAGCCACAATATAGGCTCTATTTTCTGTGCCAGAAAAATATTCCCCTCCCTTTGGCAGAATGTAGGCAAAGGGACAACCGGTAAATAGGTCTTTCAAACGTCAATGCCTTGTTTTGGTGTTTGTATTATTGTTTGGATTTAGTTTACCTTTGTCGCTCTAAATCGTTACTGCATATAAATTTTGAGCATGAAGTTATTGAAGCCTATCGTATTGCTGTTTGTTTTGGTTGCGGGCTGGAGTGCCTGCTCGACCGAAGTGAACCTGGAGGCAGAATGGAAAGATATTCCTATTGTTTACGGTTTTCTGAACGTACAGGATTCTGCACACTATATCCGGGTCCAAAAGGCCTTTCTTGAGCCCGGTGGCGATGCGCTGCAAGTTGCGCAAATCAACGATTCAATTTATTACAGTGACGTTGCAGTCACTCTCGAAAACCGCACCAAGGGCACTTCTTTCGTGCTCGAGCGGGTGAATGGAGAAGAGGAAGGCTACGATAAAGAAGAAGGTGTTTTTTCAAACTCACCGAACATCCTCTACAAAATAAGTGCTGAGGAAGCGGACCTGGAAGGCGGTAACGAAGTCTTTTTGCGGGTAGACCGGGGGGATGAACTACCGCCGGCGACTGCTACGACTATTGTGCTCAGCCCAATTGATTCAGTCAGCTCTTCACCCTCTAACAACATCAACACCTGGCGCTATAATCAGCTTCTGCCCGTTTCCTGGCGGCCCGGCCCGGAAGCCCTGATCTTTGATGTCCGCTTTATTATCCACTACCGGGAAGTCATACCTGGGCAAATGGAAGAACCGGTCGCTAAAACGCTGGAATGGGTTGTTAACAAATCTGTGCTTCGGGACAACCCCGACGGCGAACGGGAAAAAGTGGATATTTCCGGACAATCTTTCTTTGCTTTTCTCGGCAGCGCTATCCCACCGAGCCAAGGCGAAGTCAGGGTGTTTGACTTTATCGATATCGTGATCACGGGAGCAGGGGAGGAGTTCAGGGATTTTGTCTTGGTGGAACAGGCCAACACGGGTATTACCTCAGCTCAGAATATCCCGATCTATACTAATGTGGAAGAAGGCTTAGGCGTGTTCACGTCTCGCTATCAGCTGGTTAGGAGAGGTGTACGATTGGGCGGCGAAGCTCGCGACACGCTGGAAAATGGTATATTTACCCGGGATATCAACTTTAATTAGAGCTTGTTGCAATTGGGCCGCAAGCCTTTTTGTTTATTAAAAAAAACGTACAATCTGTAACACTTGGTTTTTTCGGCGGATCAATGAGTGAAAATCCCATTACTCCAACTCCCAAAAACCAAGAATCATGGCAAAGCACCGTGAAACACCAACGGACACAAAGCAGCCGTTGACCGCATTAGCTTACCGTTCGGATGGGCGCCTGCTCTGCAAAGGGAAAATCAAGGGCGAGCATACCGTTTACTTTGATGCCGACCCCAAAGCTCTTCGCCGGGCTCGGGTGTTTATCCTCCCTGAACCCGAATCAGGCATAGACTTAACCCAACTCAGCATACAGCAGCTGGAACGGCGCCTGGCTTTCGAGCCCCGCCTCCGTTTCAATGCTGACGGCGGGCTGGTCTTCGAGCGCATTCCTGATCATATTCGTCAATTCTGGTGGTGGCGCCGCTGTTGTATCCGCGGGCGCATCACCAACCGCGCAAATGTCGAGGGGCAATTGGAGACCTATCCGGTTTGCAATGCCGTGGTGCATATCTGTGAAGTAGACCGGATCAGATGGTGGATTGAGCGCATCGACCCCGACCTGCTTGAACGCCTGCGCCGCGACCTGATTGACCGTATCCCTGTTCCCATTCCTATCCCCATTCCTATTCCAGAGCCGCCACGCCCTTTGCCTGATCCACCGCCTTTTCGCCCGGATTTAGGGCTGCAGCTTGCCGAAAGCACCATGCAACCGCTTATGCTCAACCGGTTGCAGACCAACGTGAGCCTGGAAAGCGCCACTCAGCTACAGTTGCTGCAACAGCAAATCCAGCGAGCCGATGCCGGGCAGTTCCGGGCAGTACTGACCAATAACTTCCCCGTTTTCTTCCCTTATTTCTGTCGGTTGCCCTACCTCTGGCCCTGGCTGTACCGCTGTGACGAAGTTGCTGTTGTGGAGACCGATCAGAACGGGCGATTCGAGGCTTGCATCTGGCATCAGTGGGATCAGCCGGATGTCTACATCTGGGTGGAATACCCAATCGGGGACACCTTAACAACGGTCTACCGCCCCCGCGTGCCCTGCGCGACCTACTGGGATTACGCATGCGGAGAAGATATTGATATTCAGCTTTCGGACAATCGCATCCCACCCGTCTGCGGCGGTATTTTGGAAGGCACCTCTGTCGCCATCCGGGCTATTGGGACCCATATTTCCCCCCTGCGTATTGCACAGAGCTTGGACGATAGCATCGTGCTGCCCGGGCGGAGTGATTTCAGGACGGTAGGGCTGACCAATTACGAAACAAACGGACTGGGGACTTTCAGCCCGGCGCTTGCTAATCAGTTTGTACGGCCGTTTACCGGTACGATCCCTATTTATGCACAGTTTGGGGATGGGCTGCCTGCTGCTAACATCCAATACTTCCAGGTGCAGTACCGACGGACTCACAATGCCGGGCTACAGATCGTCAATAGTCCTTTTGGGGCCTGGAAGACCCTGGAAAGCGGAGCACTTAACCGCCGCTATGTTTTGCAGGACGGGCTTGATTTCAAATACGAATATTACAACTTGGGGCCTTTCAATGTGAATGGGCAGCGGGCTTACCGCATTCCGCCACTTGATCCGCAGTTGGCAGGCGTTGACGGGCAGCCTGCATCGGCGGACCCTTCGGCGCGGTGGTCGCGCTATGACCGGGTCGCTATTGCCAAAATCAACTCGGAGGGGCTCGATGGAGAGGGGCTTTATGAGTTTCGCATCCGCTTCCTGGATCAGGACGGCAACCTGGCAGATGTCAATCCCGAATTCTTCCGGGTGCCTGACCCCACAAACCGCAATACCACTATGGCTGCCCCTGCTACCTACATCAGTCAGGCTGGAGGAAGAGCCGTCTTTCAGTTCCGTATGCGGTTGGACAACCAACGGCCGGATCTCGGGATTTTTGGGGTTTCGCTGGACGGAGACCTCGACGCCATGAGCAGCTGTGGCTTTCTGGGCTACGAGAGCGTCAGTCAGCAGGTTGGGCTTGCCTTTGAAGCCACTCATCCACAGGGGTTCGGGCTATTCCAGTTCAATCTGGAACGCGGACGGGCAAACAGCGTGGGCAATCACTTTACGCTGGGTGATGCCAGAGGAGTGGTCACCGGCGATAAAGCTCCGTATACCTTAGATTCCTATGGTGTATACCGCGCGGACTTCTCGGTGGGCAGTTTGCTGTCCGGGTGTGGAAGCAAAGCCGCGTTCTCAGAACAACTTACCGTGATCGGTTTGCATACCGACGGTACCCATGCCGGTAACTTCTTCCGCCGTACAGTAAGCAATGCTTTTGCATTAGCGCCTGAGTAGTATTGCCCTCATGAACGTATGACTCCCTGCCGTCAGTACTAAAAAGTTGGTGCTGACGGCTTTTTGTGTTAACGGATGGCAGCATTGACCACCTGCTGTGCTTCCTCCTGCAATTGCTTCAAATGCGCTTCCCCCTTGAAGCTTTCGGCATAAATCTTGTAAATATCTTCGGTGCCGGAAGGGCGGGCTGCAAACCAGCCATTGGCGGTGGTGACCTTGAGCCCACCGATGGGCGCACCGTTGCCCGGTGCTTCGGTCAGCTTCGCTTCAATTTTTTCACCTGCTAGCTCGGAAGAGGTAATTTGGCTGGCGGAGAGCTTTTTGAGCTTGTCTTTCTGCTCAGGAGTGGCAGGCGCATCAATGCGAGCATATACTGGCGCCCCAAACTCAGCAGTAAAGCCTTCGTAGATTTTTCCAGGGTCTTTACCGGTCTTTGCCGTGATTTCGCCCGCCAGCAGCGCTGCAATGATACCGTCCTTGTCCGTAGACCACACCCGCCCTTTGCGGTCCAGAAAAGAAGCGCCGGCACTTTCTTCTCCGCCAAAGCCGAGGCTGCCATCGTACAGTCCATCCACAAACCACTTGAAGCCCACAGGGACTTCTACCAGTTTCCGCCCCAGTTTTTGAGCGACCCGGTCTATCATCTGACTGCTGACGAGAGTTTTGCCTATCCCCGTTTCCGCAGACCAGCCCGGGCGGTTTTGGAACAGGAAGTCGATGGCTACGGCCAGATAATGGTTGGGCTGCATCAGCCCCTGACTGCGGGTAACGATACCATGGCGGTCGTAGTCGGTATCACAAGCTACAGCTACCACAAAGCGGTCCCTGAGCGACAGCAGCCGCTGCATGGCATAAGCGGAAGACGGGTCCATGCGCACTTTGCCATCCCAGTCGAGCGACATAAAGCGGAATGTCTGATCGACTTGCGTATCTACAATATTCAGATTGATGCCATAGCGCTCTGCAATACGCCCCCAGTACTGTACGCCGGCACCGCCAAGCGGGTCTACGCCTATTTCCAGCCCTTCGTTTTTGATGGCTTCCAGGTCGATCACCTGATCGAGGTCAGCGGTGTAAGCCCCGAGGTAGTCATAGGTGTCTGTAGTTTCCGCGCTCAGCGCCCGCTGCAGGGGCATTCGTTTAACAGCCTTCAGCCCGTTCTCCAGAATTTCATTGGCTTTGGCTTCAATCCAGGCTGTCACGCTACCTTCGGCAGGCCCGCCATTGGTCATATTGTATTTGAAACCGCCATCCTGAGGCGGGTTGTGGGAAGGCGTGATGATAATGCCATCGGCCAGTCCGCTCGTCCGCCCCTGATTGTAGGTCAGAATAGCGTGGCTGACGGCCGGAGTAGGCGTGTACTCGTTGTTGGGCGCTATTCGGGCAGGGACGCTATTGCCAGCCAGGACTTCCAAAGCCGTGACCTGAGCAGGCTCCGAGAGGGCGTGCGTATCCATACCCATAAAAACCGGCCCGGTGATGCCTTCTTTGTCCCGGTACAGGCAAATGGCCTGTGTGGTGGCCAGGATGTGGTCTTCGTTGAACGAGCAATGCAGGGACGAGCCCCGGTGGCCGGAAGTGCCAAAGGAAACGCGTTGCCCGCGTTCGGCAGGGTCCGGATGCTCCGTGAAGTATTTGGTGATGAGGCGGGGGAGGTTGATCAGGTCGCCGGTGGTTGCCGGTTTGCCGGCATTAGGGTGGATGGCCATAGAGCGGTGTGGGTTTGATGAGGCTTAAAAATAGGGGACAGGGGGCGGGTGTGCAAGTTTTTTTTACATTTGAGGAAAGCTTGATTGCTGATTGAGAGCATGTTGGCGAAATGGGTGCATTGGACTTGTCAGATAAAATAATTGGGGTAACGACTCAGCTGATGAATAAAAGGATAGCGAAAGTATTAAGGCAAACCGGTAACCCGGGATGTATAGAAAAAGCCAAGGCACTTGAAAGTGACGGTTATCAGGCCGGCACCCTGAATTTGAGGGGCCTTAGTTTGAAGCCGGAGGAGGTTATGGGCATTTCTGAGGTACTCCAACCAGGAAAGGGCGACGGTACTGATCGAATAAGGTCAATAAGTTTTAGCTACAACGATCAAATTGGAGACACCGGTGCCATCGCTTTATCCAAAAGTCTGCCCTCTCACATCCGTGAAGTTGGATTAGTGGGCTGCGGAATAGGCGACGAAGGAGGAAGCGCAATCCTGAACTGGATGAAGACGAACCCCAACCTTGAAATGATCTGTATAGAGCAGAACCACTTTTCAGATCAGCTAAAAGCAGCTTTCATGGCATTTAAGCGGGCTAACCCGGAAATGGTGGTTGTTTATTAAGTTAGTGCGGACCTGGGGGAGACTGTAATCGGGTTGTTGCCGTTGGTATATCCGGAAACTTTGAGCTTTGGCATACGATTATTGGTTGGAGGTAATGTTGTATATTTGGAATGTGAGGTGATGAAATACTTGCATTATCGAGTTCGCTTACCTCTACCCTAAAAATGAACGAAGCCAATCCTTACCAAATGAAAGCAAGCAGCATATTACTACACGTCATAAAACCATTAATCATAGGGCCACTTTTGCTGGCAATGACCTCGTGTAATGGGCAAGAGGCCCCATCAGCAATAGAAAGCAATATGTCTCAGGACTCAACTATGATTGAAACCCATAAAGTTAGGGACGCTCTCTTTTTTATTGACGGACAGTTATGTCAGCACCTCCGCAAAATATTTCAAGACTCCAAAGGAAACCTTTGGTTTGGGACCAATATATATGACCTCATGAAATATGACGGAGATACTCTAACCTATATCACAGAAAAGGAAGGGTTTAGCGGAGGAAGAGTGACGGGCATTGTAGAAGACAGCATCGGTCATGTTTGGTTTGCAACAAGTGCCGGATTAAATAAATTTGATGGGAAATCATTCACTGTATTCACCGAAGAAGAGGGCTTATTAAATGCAGAGATTTGGAGTTTGATAATTGACTCCAAGGGAATCTTTTGGATCGGTCACAACGAAGGCCTGAGCCGTTTCGACGGGAAGGAATTTAAAAACATCTCAATCCCCAAACCACAGGTTGATACAAACAGTACCATCTATTCTCCGGATAGAATAATCGGAATTGCAGAAGACAAAGAGGGCAACTTATGGTTGGGCACAGATGGCTTTGGTATTTGCAGGTACGATGGTCGTTCTTTTACACATTATACGACAATAGACGGACTTGCCGACAACGCAATCCATGAAATACTGCTAGACTCAAAAGGGCTTTTATGGATAGGTACGTATTGGGGCGGGCTCAGCAAGTTTGACGGAAAAAAATTCACCAATTTCACGAAAGATGGAGCGATAAGTGGTGTTGAGGTCAGTGCTTTTTTTGAGGACAGTAACGGAGACATTTGGTTTGGTGTAGAGAATAATGGTGTGTACAAGTATGATGGGGAGAATTTTACACATTACGGTCAGGAATTGTTCTCAAAGGGGTCCATCTTGAGTATTTACAAAGACAGAGAAAACAGATTCTGGTTTGGAGGGTGGGGCGGCTTGTTTCGATATGACAAAGAAAGCTTCACAGCAGTAACAGAAGATGGGCCTTGGGAATAAGAGCGTGTTGGGACCTTGACGGTCAGGCAAAGTGGGCAACGCTAGCCGGGCGTGGCGCATATTGCATTTCAGGGCAGCCACAATAAAAAAAGCCCCAAGACTTAGTCTTGAGGCTTTAGGGGTGCCCGCGAGAGGACTCGAACCTCCACGTCCGTAAGGACACATGAACCTGAATCATGCACGTCTACCAGTTCCGCCACGCGGGCTTTAAGTTATCGTACCGAAGGCGGGAATCGAACCCGCACTCTCTTGCGAGAACTGGATTTTGAATCCAGCGCGTCTACCAATTCCGCCACTTCGGCAAAAACTGCCGGTTAACCGACACTGCAATTCATCAATTGCGGATGCAAATATAGAGCAGTATTTTGGATTTGTAAAGCAAATAGGGTGAAAAAAGTTCCATTGAACAACACCCTATTTGCTTTATCACTGATAGTCAGTGTATTCCTAGCCAAAAAAGCTACGGATAATATCCAGCCCGTTGGCGTACAGGACCAGCCCGATCACCAGGACAAACCCGACGATAGTGGCCCGCTCCAGGAATTTGTCGCTTGGCTTACGGCCGGTAATGATTTCGTAGAGCAGGAACATCACATGCCCCCCGTCAAGTGCCGGGATTGGCAGCAGGTTCATAAAGGCCAGGATGAGCGACAGCACGGCCGTCATCGTCCAAAAGCGTTCCCAGAGCCATTCGTTCCCAAACATGGAACCGATCGTGCCGAAGCCGCCCAGGCTTTCGGAAGCCTTGATGCGCCCTCTAAACATTTGCCCAAAGGCTTTCACCTGATCGCCCAGGAAGGTCCATCCCTTTTTTACGCCCGCAGGCAGGGCCTGTGCAAGGCTGTATTCTTTGCGCTTGGTACCAAACAGCTCACCTGCACTGACGCGCTCCACACCAATCATGCCGGTCTCAGTGGTGGTCAGGCTAACTTGCAGTGTATCCGTGGATTTGCGGAGTACCTTGAGGTCGACCGTTTCGCCATTTTTGCCCTGAATCGCTTTCGCAAAGTCAATGAACCAGGGGGTGGGCTGCCCATCGAGCCCGATGATTTGGTCACCGGCCTGAATGCCTGCTTTGTCCGCCGGGCTATTCTCCATTGCCGATTTGACTTTGAAGGGCATACGGGGGTAAAAGAGGACTTTGGATTTGTACTCATAGCTGGACAGCAGCGTGACATACTTAGGGTCAATAGGGACCTGGACTTCCTTCCCGTCGCGCTCAACGGTGATCTGATCAGCATTATTGATAATGATCTCGCGCACCACGAGGCGGTCGTTGAACTGCTCGTAAGGAGCGTCCCCCACGCTAAGGATATGATCGCCGTCGCGCAGGCCCATTTCAGCACCGAGAGAGTCGACCTGAATGCCGTACGCCAGGTTGTCATTGGGGAGGTACTCCTGCCCGTAAGCCCACAACACAAAGCCGTAGAGTAAAAAACCAAGGATGAAATTAACGGTAACGCCGCCCAGCATGATGATCAGGCGCTGCCAGGCTGGCTTGGACCGGAACTCCCAGGGCTGTGGCTCCTGACTCATCTGCTCCGTGTCAAAACTCTCATCGATCATACCTGATATTTTGACGTAGCCACCCAGCGGGAGCCAGCCGATGCCGTATTCTGTATCGCCGACTTTTTTCTTATAGAGCTCAAACCAGGGGTCAAAAAAGAGGTAGAATTTTTCTACCCGCGTCCCAAATAAGCGGGCAGGCAGGAAGTGCCCCAATTCGTGCAGCACAATCAAAATTGAAAGGCTAAGCATTAGTTGCCCGCCCATGATCAGGTAGTCCATATATTACGTTCTTCCTTGGAGGTTGGTTATGTTGTACAACAAAAAACAGCTTTCTCCGGGTTATGTTGTCGTTAAGAGTGTGTTGGGATTTTGGTCTTCCAGTCAAAAACCAGCAATTTTTTGTTTATACGAGGCGGAAAACCGGAGTTTAGCCTTAGCTAAATAGCCTGTCCCGCAGTTTGCGGGAAGGATTTCCGGAACGAAGTATAAGCAAAAAATTGCAGTTTTCAGACCGATTACTAAAGTCCCAACGCGCTCTAAGCGGGCAAAGGTAGTTAAATATTATATTAGCGCCGTGGATTTCAAGACGAAACCCACAGGATCAGTAAACCGAGGATATGAACATTTTTTTTACCGATCAGGTACAGGGAGAAACAGCAGAGCTTCCGGAAGAGGAGGCCCGTCACTGCGTGCAGGTGTTGCGCTTTAAAGCGGGCGACCCCATCCGCTTTATTGACGGGCAGGGCGGATTTTACGAAGGCATCGTCGCGGAGACGGGCAAAAAACGGTGCCGGATCAGGATCGTATCACGGGTGGGAAACTACGGGCAACGCCCTTACCGCGTGCATTTGGCTGTGGCTCCAACTAAAAATATCAGCCGTATGGAGTGGCTGCTCGAAAAAGCCACCGAAATAGGCCTGGATACCTTCACGCCACTGCTGTGTGAACACTCCGAGCGGCGGGTGCTGAAACTGCAGCGGTTGGAAAAAATCGCGCTTTCCGCAGCCAAACAGTCGGTAAAAGCATTCCTGCCTCAGCTCAACCCCCTTGTTCCTTTCGATGCCTTTCTGCAGCAACCGGCAGGTGAAGCAGGCCGGTATATAGCTTACCTTGGGAATGGCGTTAAGGGGAGCTTAAAACAAAACTACATGCCCGGGCAAGACGTTTGTTTGTTGATTGGGCCGGAAGGCGGCTTTAGCCCCAAGGAAGCGGAGGCGGCTGTAAAAGCCGGCTTTACCCCGGTTGCTTTAGGCGAAAGCCGGTTGCGGACCGAAACAGCGGCGCTTGTCGCCTGCCATACTGTTCACTTATTAAATGCTTAATACATGTTGAGAATAGGAGTCGTGCTCTTTGCAATAGTTTCATTGGCATTCGTTAAGCCGGAAAACCCCGGTACCGGGACCCTTAAGATGGGATTACTTAAGTACAACGGCGGGGGCGACTGGTACGCCAACCCGACTGCGTTGCCCAACCTGGCATCTTTTTGCAACGCGCAGTTAGGGACGGACTTTGATACCGACTACGAAGACGTGGAAGTCGGCAGCGTGGAGCTGTTTGACTATGCCTTCATTCATATGACCGGGCATGGTAATGTGGTGTTCTCTGATGCGGAAGCGGAGAATTTACGGAACTATCTGCTGGGTGGCGGGTTTCTGCACATTGACGATAACTACGGGATGGACCCCTACGTGCGGGTAGCCATGAAAAAAGTATTCCCGGAGCAGGAATTTGTGGAGCTGCCCTTTGAGCACGAGATTTTCCGACAGAAGTTTGAATTTGAGAACGGGCTCCCCAAAGTGCACAAGCACGACGATAAGCCGCCTCAGGCCTTTGGGCTGTTCCACGAAGGGCGGCTGATTTGTTTCTACACCTTTGAGTCTGATCTGGGCGACGGGTGGGAAGACGAAGACGTCCACAACGACCCGGAGCCTATCCGCCGCAGGGCTCTGCAGATGGGGGCCAACATTATTCAGTTTGCCTTTCAGCAATAGCAGGGGGCCTACTGCCAGATGACAGATCGCTTCCGCCGGATGTAGTCCCGTACATTGAGCCAAAAAGCCACAAAAATGTACAGGATGACCGGGGAGCCGAGTGCTACGAAGGAAATGTAGATGAAGTTTAGGCGCACCCGGGCGGAAGCTATCCCCATTTTGTCTCCAAGGTAGCTACATACACCAAATGCTGATCTTTCCATTAAATCTTTCACATATCGCATAAGCCCGTTTTTTGGTGATGTTGAATGCAACTCAAGCACATACAGCAGCAGCGTTAAGGTACAACTCTTTAACGAGGTTATGGCTGTATACGTTGCCAGCAGGCGAGATTCCGGTCTAAAAAGGCATAGATCACCCCTGCGTTTGTTATTCAACAAATCACTAACAAAAAAGTAGGCTTAAGGATTAAAGAACCGGCAGAAAAATTATCGCTGCCGGGCTGAGCCTTTGATTATTCTGCTATTGCAGTAGCGGAATGATTCATAGAAACCTGCTCATAAACGGCAGCGCCATTCTCCAGGGAGTGGCTGGGTTCGCCTATGCCGTCTTCAGATCCGGAAAAAAGAAAGAAAGCGCCGGCAGCGCCGAAAACGAGGAGCAATGCAATAATGATGGTTTCGATGTTGGACTTGTTACGTGCCATGATGGTGTTTTGTTTGTTGCAATGGCAGCACTGGCAGGCTGCAGCTTGCGGTTGAGCAATAGGGGGGCTTTCCCGGCGGGGCGTTTAAGCGCTCCGACAGGGCAAAGGGGGGGCTTGTCAAGTGCAGGCACCTGACGAGGAGAAAGGGTCCGACAAGGCACAGTATGGGCTATCAGCCTGCGTTACCGTTGAGGCTGTTCATGAGGAGCAGGCATAGCTTGCCCCTTTAGCGCCGTGCGTCAGGCACGGGCTATTCAGGCATAGGAGTAGCAGGGCAAGGGCGTCGCCTTACCTTTGGTGCAGGCATACATTGGGCACAATGATAACGGGGCATTACCCGGTAATCATTTATATGCCCCTCAGGGCCTGCAGGGTACGCTATCGTACCTGGCCAATACTGTCTTAGAAATCGGTGGTTGTAAACGGCCTGCGTTGTGCAGGTAGAGGAGTGTTGTTTACGGAGGAGACGGTGCGGTACAGCCTTTGAGGCAATAGTTGCCAAGGCAGTATGCACCCGGTTTGTAAAGGTTCTGCATAATAGGTCGTCTTGGTTTACTGTTTTTATGAGATTGCTGGCATACAGTTTTACAACTGTGCCCATGCAAATATTATAAAAAATATCTATATAAGTAAAACCCCGGTCTGCTTTTCTGAAAAAAATATTCATTTTTATACTCTGTATTGGTCTCATTAACAGAGTATCAAAATATATGCCAAAAATAATATGTGTTTTATTGGAGGCTCGTGCTGACGGGTTTGGGGGTGGTTTTGGGCGGCAGCAAGAGCCATAATCTACCGTAAGCCTTGAGGTTGCCAGCCTCCCGTGAAGCCGCATCGCCGATGCCGGTGTAGAAGTCTACATGGCCGGGCCCGCGGATAGCGCCCCCGACATCCTGCGCAATCAGGAGGCGGTATTCGTGACCAACTACCCGTTGCTTGCGGTTGTCGAAGATAGGGAATGCCCCAAGCAAACAGCTGCCCAGAGGGATGTAGCGGCGGTCAACAGCAATGGAGTAGCCTGGCGTAAGGGGGACATTACCGGCCCCGGAAGGCTCCGTCTGCTGGCGAATAAAAAAAGTGTAGGAAGGATTTTGGAAAAGAATCGTATCCGTTAGGGTAGGGTTTTGGAGGAGGAATTTTCGGATACCGCGCATGGAAAGGTTGGGAACGTTGAGGTCTGCCCGGTCCATGAGGTATTTTTCAATGCTGAGGTAGGGGTGGCGGTTACTGCCGTTGTAGGAAAACAGCTCTCGGGTGCCATCGGGGTATTCCACAAACCCCGACCCCTGCACTTGCATATAGTAGAGGTCAACTTTGTTGGCGGCATAGGCGAGCTCCAGCCCCATATTATCCAGTACGCCTTTGCCTTCAATCTGTTCTCGTGTAGGCAATGGGCCTTCCCAATCCAGTGGGCGGCTATAGATCGGGTACTGGAACGCCCCTTGTGGCTTTCGTGCCACTTTAATGACCGGGGTGAAGTAGCCGGTAAATTCCACATTGCCTTTTTGATCCCGGCCCCAGATTTGGTAGGCGTTTAGATATTGCTGCATGCCAAAGGGCTGTGCATGTTGCCAGGCGGCTAGCATATCGGTGACTTCGCGTAGCTCCTGATGCCGGATGCGGAGATCCCCCACCTGATAATTGCTTCTGCTGCGGGCAAGCTCGAGGAGCTTCCGGTTTTGCTGCAAGGCTTCGATGGCTTTACCGTCAATAATGGGAAAGACGAGAGAGTCCAATGAGGTGGGCGCATAGATATTTTCCTGTGGTTTTACTCCTTTCACCCTGCCGGCCCGGTCGATCTTTATTTTCAGGGACGGATCGTTTGGAGGAGGCGTCTCGACCAGCAGTTGACCTGATGGGGGCTCAGGCTTGCACCCGGTAAGGGCGGCAAGCGCCAGGCAAATGATGGCCGTTCGTATTTTCATAAGGTGGTAGGTTGATGCCACCAACAATTATACTATAAATATTATGGACTTCCAAAGCCCTTTCTGGCAGTGACCAGTCCATAAAACCACAATTCCCTGCGCAAAGCCTGGAATTGCCGGACGCTCCCCACGATATTATTGTGTTGTGCCCGGGTGCGCAGCCCAATCGGGTACAGCAGGTAGTTGGCCCAAAGCCACCGCCGGGAAATCTGGTATAGATTTTTGAGCGAAATAAAAGCGTACCTGGTGAAATCCTCAATTTTTATTTGTTCGAACCCCGCTTTTTGAAGGTAGCTTTTATGCTCTGCGGCAGTATCCAGATCAGGGATGGCCCAACGGTTGACCCAATCGAGCAGAAGCTTCTCGTCAGCCTCTCCCAAAGGGCGCCGGTGCCGGATATACTCAGCGATGACCAGTCGGCCACCTGGCTTGAGCACCCGGTAGGCTTCCGTATAAAAGGCTTGTTTGTCGTTGGCGTGGCACAGGCTTTCACAAGCCCAGACCACATCAATGCTTTCGGCTTTAAGCGGGGTTTGGCAGAAATCGCCTTCTATGAACTGGCATTGCGTTTCCAAATTACGCTGCCGGGCCTGAGCCTGAGCCGTGGCGACCTGCGTGGCGACCGGTGTGACTCCAGTAGTGGTGGCCCCTTTTTCTGCCGCCAGCCACATACTGCTGCCACCGTTGCCGCATCCGGCATCTAGTACGCTTTCACCGGGCTCTACTGCGCCGGCGGCGGCCATGATCCGGTTGGTGTTGACCAGCGCTGCTTCGTGCGTGCGGTGCTCCCGGTCGTAAAAACCAAAATGCACCGCCTGATTTTCTTCATTCAGCCACGCGACCTTATAGTCAAAGCGGGTTTCGTCATAGTACCGGATGATATCCTGGAATGCGGCGGTTTGGAAAGAAGGAGTAGGCATCTGTTCCCATTGCTGTTTTGATGGGGTAAAATAGGGATTTTGGGACAAAAAAAGACAGCCCCGCCAACCTGATGTTTGACGGGGCTGCACTCTGCTCTTGAGCAGAGAAGGTATTATGCTCTGCCTTTCAGCATCAAATTCCAGTACATGAATGGTAATCCATATTTCTTGAGAATCCACATTGGGTAGAGCTCCTTTGCTGTATCGAAAAACATGGACAGCGTCGGATCACTATCTCGTTCGCCAGCGTAGTTGAACTCTGCCAGCACCATCTTGCCGTAGCCGGTTACGAGCGGGCAGGAGGAGTAACCCTGATAGTCGTTGTTGAGCTGGCCGTCGTTGGCGATTGCATGTAGCAGGTTCTCCACCACAACGGGGGCTTGCTTGCGCACTGCAGCCCCGGTTTTGGCCGTCGGCAGGGCAGCGGCATCACCCAGCGCGAATACATTGGGGTAGCGGTTGTGCTTCAGGGTGTTGATGTCCACATCAATCCAGCCTTTGGTCGGCCCTTCCTGCACGGCAATCTTAGACTGCTGAATGAAATCAGGAGCTGCCTGTGGGGGAGCGAGGTGGAGCATATCGAACTCCATCATCGCATGGCCTTCCACGACTTCCTCTTTTTCGGTATCGCGGTAGTTGTAGCAAATGCCCGAAAGCTTGTCGTACTCTTTGACGATGTCAAAATATACCCGCTTATTCTCGCCGTCAATTTTCTTGATGCGGTGGAAGAACCGGAGTTGCAGCCCTTTCCGGTCCACTACTTTCATGAGGGTGGACTTGAAGGGTTCCACACCAAAGATGACGCCGCCGGGGGTAATGAAGAGAATATCTGATTTCTCGCGTACGCCCTGCTTGCGCCAGTAGTCATCCGCGAGGTACATGATTTTTTGTGGGGCGCCACCGCATTTGATAGGCGTAGCTGGTTGTGTAAAGACGGCATTGCCACCTTTGAACTCCTGCAGGCATTTCCAGGTGTAATCGGGGTCCACGTAATTACTGCAGACCTGGTTTTTGTTCATGGTTTCTTCCAGCCCTTCCACCTGCTTGTAATCGTACTTGATGCCCGGACAGGCTACGAGGTAATCATAGGAGACCTTAGTGCCATCGCGCAACACCACTTCGTTGTTGTCAGGGTTGACGGCTTCAACGTATTCCTGTATCCACTTGGCGCCTTTAGGGATGAGGTCTCCCATATTGCGCTCGGTGTCTTTATAGTTGTAGGTGCCGGCTCCAACAAGGGTCCACGCCGCCTGATAATAGTGCTTAGTTGCCGGGTCAATGATGGCAATATCCAGATTCTTGTCTTTTAAAAGGAGTTGAGCAGCAACCGTAATGCCTGCTGTTCCTGCACCGATAATTACTATTTGATGTTTCATGTGAATTGGCTTTGATAATGTTTGGTAAAGTAAGTGCCAATCCTGTTTTTCTTTTGTGTGTTTGGTCACAGAACAAGGTGATAATTATCACCGGCGATCATAAACGCTACTATCTACGGTCAGTTTTCTCCTTCTCCAGGTAGATGTCCCCGAAAGTAACTGAAATGGTCACGCTGGGGTAATACTCCGCCCGGGGCTGGAATTCCACTTTCTTTATGTCCTCTGTATTTTTCAGGAATTCCATCTTGAGGTTGCTTGGGAAATAGATGCTGCCGTGCTGAGCGGTCAGGGCATAGCTGTAGTCCAGCAGTTTGGGGTCAAAGAGGAAAATGTCGCTTTTGGTACCCGTGATATTCAGGTCGAGCAATCCGGCGGAAGCCGACAGGATGCGCACGTCTCCGTAGTTGGTATTGATGCTGTAGCGGCCCTTGATCTCTTCCAGCGTGATATTGGACCGCCGGGAATCGATGGTTACCTGACCATCCAGCCTCTTCCCGGAGATATCGCCAAAACGGGTGGTAAGGTCAATGCTGCCCTGCACATTTTCCAGGCCTACGGGGCTGAATTCTCCCTGATAGCGGAACCGCTTGGCAAGATTGATCACATTTGCGGTGCCAAAGTAGTTTTTCAGGTAGACCGGGCAGCTCTCCGGCACTTTGACGACATAGCGGGCGGATAAATTGGAAGCAGGCTCAGGCTCGCCTTCAGCTACGGAGATATAGTTGCGGATATAGATTTTGTTGCGGACCCGTTCGGCGATGTACTTGATCTTTTCAATATCGGTCTCCGCGGTGCCTTTGTCCGGGTGCTTGGCAACGAACTCCACGGTCAGTGAAATTTCTTCCCTGCCCCAGGTTTCTATAGACACATCAGCTTTTTCGCCTTCAATATTCACTTCGTACCCGTCCCGGTATTTGAAGGTCTTTTCCAGCCGTTTGGTGATGACATGCAGGTTGCTGGTCTGTGCAGTAAGCTCGTTGCTGCTCAGCCCCAGCAAGCCGGAGCACAGGATAGCCAGGAGCAGGCGTGCAGGTGAGGTGATTATTTTCGATAAATGCTTCCAACGATTCATTGGTCCAGACATTTGATGGGCAGTGGTCATTAAATTTGAGCAATCATTTCCCGGATGAGGCCGGAGCGTTCTTTTTCGATCTTGCTCATCTGCCGGATGAGCTGAGCATCTTTTCCGTAGCGATCCATCATATCCGAAATTTCTTCCTGAGCAGCTTGCAGGTCCGCCCATTCCGATAGCAGTAATTCGTAGGTGGGCAGTTGCCTGGCCACCGGGTCTCGTCGGAATGTTTGCACGGCCCGTTGCATGAGTTGATCGGCTTGGCCCCAGTCAGCCTCGTGTCCAAATGCGCCGTCAATGGTTTCCCGGGCATAGGCGTAGGAAGTGTGGGCGGGTTCTGCATCCTCTTGGGGCCAGGCCCACCAAAGCCCGATCAATAGCGCAATAGCAGCAGCTACTCGCGCCATCATCTTCAGTGCAATCCGTCGGGCAGAAGGGCGTAGTTCACGACTGATGCCAGCCCAAACATACTCCGGTGGCGCGTACTGAGGGAGTTCGGACAGGGCTTCCCGAAGAGGCTGTTCTGCCGCGTCAGCATCAAGGGCATCAGCAATGTGCATCCAGTTTTGAAAAGGGGGCGCATACGCGGGCAGGGCGTCCAGAGCTTCCTGCAGGGGCGCTTCCTGTAGTTGGGCACTCAATTCCTGGCCGATCTCCTGCCAGCACTCGTCCGGTGGCGTGTAAACCGGTAGCTGAGACAGGGCCTTTTCCAGGGTATTGCGGTTTTGCTCAGTCATCGTTTAGGAATTGTAGTGTTGTAATGATTCCCGAAGCCGTTTTTTGGCATGGAATAGTTGTGATTTCGAAGTCCCCACCGAGATGCCGAGCATATCGGCTACTTCTTTATGAGGATAGCCTTCGATTTCCACCAGGACAAAGACTGCCCGGTAGCCTTCAGGGAGGGCCTGTATGGCGCGCTCCAGGTATTCCACATCCAGGCGGTGGCCCCAGTTGATGGCTTCTTCGCGGGCATTGGGGTCCAGGGGCTCAAACTTCAGGTTGCGCTTGATGTGGCTTAGGGCCGTGCGCACCACTATGGTTTTGATCCAGGCGCCCAGCGTAGACTCCCGCCTGAACTTGGGCAGCGCCCTGAATACCTTAATAAAGGCATCCTGTAGAACGTCATTCGCGGAATCAAAGTCGTTGGTGATCCGGTAGGCGGCCGTGTACATAGCTTTGCAGTACCGCTCGTACAGCTCGCGCTGAGCGAGGCGGTCCTGAGCCAGGCAGCCTTCAATTAGTTCTGATTCCGTCATACTTTTTGTCGCATAAACCATAGGCCTGGAGTTCTCCTGAGGATTCTTCTCTAAAGAGCTTCCAGACAGTAAAGGGGTTGTATTAAATGGAAGAAAAAGCGCTATTTCCCCAGCAACAGGCCGAGGGAGAAAATCAGGCGTTCCGGCCGCTGATCAAAGTCATAGCGCTCTTCGTTGAAGTACATGTGGTCGCCAAACCGGGTGAAATTGCCCTGGTAGCGCACATCGAGCATGATGTTCCAAATGTCGAGCCCTACGCCCAGCTGATAGCCGTAGGTGAGCTCTTCAAACCGCTGATCATAATTCTCGTAGGCCAGCAGGTCAGAGGTACTGTTGACGTAAATGTGCCCCAGTGGGCCGCCGCAGAGCCGCAGGGCCCCGATTCGGTAGTGCAGCAGCAGGGGGATGTCGAGGTACTGGTATTTCTCGGAGAGGACTTTGGTCACCGTACCGGAGCCTCGCAGTTCTTCCACCTCGTAGTCCACCCGGTTGGAGTTGAAGATGACTTCGGGCTGTATGATCCACTTGTCGCCAATCGGGATTTGGACGACCAGGCCACCCTGAATACCGAATTGCGCTTCGTCCACATCGAGAAGGAGCTCGGGGGAGCTGCCGCCTCCCGGGATGGTATTGGCGCTGGTTGGCACGTTCAGGTTGACGAGCCCGGCACGGAAGCCCAGCCGGACTTGGGCCGATAAGGTAACACTACTGGCTAAAGCCAGCAAAAGCAGAGTCGGGAATTTCATGTGCGGATGTATTTTGGGGATAAAGATACTTATGATGGTGTAAAATTAAGGTGTCCTGAGTTTTACCATAGCAACAAAACGAGCGGGCAGACCGGTAGGTTGCGCCCTTATTTTTATTAACCACAAATTTGGGCTATAATTGTCACCTTGGACGAAACTTAATGTAGCCTATGGAAGTCAAACAATCGGCATTTGCTGGAAGCTATGCCAAAGAAACGCAGTGCCCGCGCGACGGTAAGCCCGAATACGCCTTCATTGGCCGTTCAAATGTAGGTAAGTCATCATTGGTCAATATGCTTTGCAAACGCAAAGGCATTGCTCGTATTTCCCGCACGCCGGGCAAAACGCAGCTGCTAAACTACTTTCTGATCAATGAGGAGTGGTATCTGGTAGACTTGCCGGGGTATGGCTATGCCAAAATTTCAAAGAAAAAACGCCAGGAATGGCAGCGTATGATCCGGACTTACCTCAAGACCCGGTATACCTTGCAGTCTGCTTTTGTGCTCATTGACAGCAATGTGCCGCCTCAAGAGATTGACCTCGAATTCATGAACGAACTGGGGGCGGAGCAGATTCCCTTTTCGATTGTTTACACCAAAGCAGACCGCCTGAAAGTACACGAGCTGGAGGAAAACCTGGAGAAAATCCGTGCGGCGATTCTAGAACACTGGGAAGAGCTGCCCCCGGAATTTATTTCGTCTTCCAATACCGGGCGGGGGAGAGCAGAACTGCTGGCGTATATTCATCAGGTCAATCAGCAGTATTTCGAACACCACGATGATCTATAGAGGCAGAAGCGTACGAATGTAAAAGCCGATGAAAAAAGAAGTGCAACAGACCGGTTATAAGCATGTTATCCCTGAAATAGGGGACTGGCCTATTTATAAGTTGAGCCAGGACCGGCGTAAGTTTATTTTGGATATTGACCAGTTCATCACGGACCGGTTCATGCAGCAGCCGACACCAAAGATTACGGATCTGTTGTCAAAGACCATCTATCTGGAGCGCATCCGGATGAAGGAAGAGCCCTGGAAGGTAGACCCGCCGAATGATCGGCAGTTTTGGCGTAAGATCCGCAATCAACTGATGGGGCAGTCGCTGGACCGCAGCGAAGAAGAGGCCCGCCAAACCAATGAGGAGCTCCTCCGCAAGATTGTACACCGGTACTCCGAAGAGATCGTGGGTACTTTTCAAAAGGGTACTTTTCTGTTTGCACGGCGGTTTCTGACCTTGTTTTTTACCCGCCTGCTCAATACGGCTGCGAGCCGCAACTGGCGCCGGTTTTGGGGCAGCAAATACCGGCTGCAAGACCGGCTGCTGGTCAAAGGGCATATGGAGACGATCCGCGCTTTGATGGAAAAAGGTACGGTGGTGATCGTGCCTACCCACTTCAGTAATCTCGATTCTATTTTGATAGGCTACGCACTGGACTCCTTTGTTGGGCTGCCTTCCTTTTCCTACGGAGCTGGGCTGAACCTCTACAATACGGGCTACACCGCTTATTTTATGAATCGGCTGGGAGCGTACCGGGTGGACCGCCGTAAGAAAAACCCCATCTATCTGGAAGTGCTGAAGGGCATGTCCACACTGTCTATTCAGCGTGGGGTCAACAGCTTGTTTTTTCCTGGCGGAACAAGGTCGCGTTCCGGGGCATTGGAAACCAAACTCAAACTCGGGCTACTGAGCACCACGGTGGAAGCACAGCGCGCTATCTATCAGGAAGGCCGAAAGGAGAAGGTCTTTATCTGCCCTTTGGTCCTCGGCTACCACTTTGTGCTCGAAGGGCAGTTCCTGATTGATCAGCATCTCAAGCGTATGGGCAAGGAGCGGTATTTGCCCAGCCGGGACGAGTTTTACAGCTTCCGGAAACTGACAAAATTCATCTGGCAGTTCTTTTCTCAGGAAAATGATATCACGCTCTCTTTCGGGCAACCGATGGATGTCTTGGGCAACTATGTGGATGCCCAAGGGCGCAGCTTTGACCAGTATGGAAATGAAATTAAGTTGGAAGAGTACTTCTACACCAACGGAGAGGTAGCGATAAACCTGCAGCGGGAATCAGAGTACACCAAACGCCTGGGCGAACGCATTGTCGAGCGCTACTTCAAAGACAATATCGTACTGACTAGCCATCTGGTAGCTTTTGCAGCCTTTCAGATTGTGAAAAACAAAAACAACCGGCTCGATATTTACGGCATCCTTCGCCTTCCAGCAGATGACTATATTATTCCAATGACGACGATGCGCGAAGTCGTCGGGCAACTCCGGCAGCACCTGATCGATCTGGCTGAAGCCGGAGAGGTAAAGCTTTCCGAGCAAATATTGTATGATGTCGATCAGCTGATCGAAGACGGCATCAGCAGGTTGGGGACTTATCACATCGCCAAACCCCTGAAATTCAATAAAGAGGGGCAGATTATTAGCGAAAGCTTCAAGGTGTTGTATTTTTATCACAACCGGCTCACCGGCTACGGGCTTGAGCAGGAAGTACAGTGGAAGCAATTTGACCTGGAAATGGTTTAACCTCTATGATTAAAAGGTTTTTTCTTTCGGAGCGGAATATGATGGCGGCTATTCTTGTCAATGCCGTGATCATCTTTATGCTTTACTTTCCGGGATGGCGGCATGAGCCCTGGCTGGAGTTTATCGACCACCTTTTTATCCTTTTCTTTCTGCTGGAAGCGGGCGTCAAGATTTTTACCCTCAAGCCGAAGGGGTATTTTTCCGACCCCTGGAACCGGTTTGACCTGATTATTGTACTCGGCAGTCTGCCTTCTGTCCTCGTGCAGGTGATACCTGTGCCTGATACCTCCCTGCTCATCATTTTACGCCTGTTCCGGTTGGTCCGTTTGATCCGGTTTATCCGGTTTGTGCCCCATTTGAGCAAGGTGATTGCCGGACTGGGGCGGGCGCTTCAGGCTTCTGTTTTTGTGCTCCTGGCGCTATTGTTCCTCAATCTGTTGCTGGCCATCTTTACCTGCCATTTCTTTGCTGATATAGCACCGGAGTACTTCGGAGACCCCCTGATCGCATCTTATTCCATCTTTCAAATGTTCACCGTGGAAGGATGGAACGAAATCCCCGCTCAAATTGCTAAACACTTATCTGAGCACAAGACAGAAGCCGGTATTTTCAGCACAAGTTTCCTCATTGGGATGACCCGGCTGTACTTCGTATTGGTTGTCCTGTTGGGCGGTGTGTTTGGTATGTCTCTGGCGAATGCTGTATTTGTAGACGAGATGACGATGGACAACAACGATGCCATCGAGCAGAAAATAGACGATCTGCACGCAGAGGTTCAGGAGCTCAAGAGCCTCTTGTTGCGTAACGAACAAAAAGAAAACCCATGAACTTCATCGTATATGACCTGGAAGCGACGTGCTGGGAGGGGCGCCCGCCCAATAAGGTACAGGAGACCATTGAAATCGGAGCAGTTTCCATCAATGGCTACGGAGAGATAACTGGTTCTTTCAACAAGTTTATCCGGCCGATCCTCAATCCGAATTTGTCGCTTTTTTGCCGCGACCTCACTTCTATCGAACAAGAATACCTGGATCGCTCCAATGAGTTCCCGGATGTGATTGAACACTTTCAGGACTGGGCAGACATTTTCGATAATGATTACCTGCTCTGTTCCTGGGGCAGCTTTGACCGCAAGATGCTGATTCAGGACTGTCAGTTGCATGGCATGGAGTGGGAATGGGTGGAGAAACACCTGAACGTCAAGAAGGAATACACACGAATGCGCCGTTTGCGCCGGCCGCGCGGGCTGCGCGCGGCCGTAGAAAAGGAAGGGTTTGAGTTTACCGGTACCCACCACCGGGCAATTGCTGATGCGGAGAATTTAGCTAAGCTTTTCATCAAGCGCCTCGACGAATGGCAGTTTTGATGCCGAGGCTACCTGCGGGGAGGGAAAAGGACAGCTCCGCCTGCCTTTGATCGTAAGACAGGCAGAGCTGTTCCCGGGTTGTTAGAAACCCATTCCAACGGTCAGTTTGTAGAAAGAATCATTGCCCTCCAGCACATCGCTACCAAATGCGAAGCGCGCCCAGGTACTGCCATTCGGGTTGGAGAATTGCAGGTAAGGGCCTACCCACTGATAGACATCGGATGCTTCTTCCACATCAGAACCTCCGGAAAGGATGAGGTGCTCCCAGTGTGCACCAAACGACAAGAAATCTAGCGCTTTGTAGCCGGCATTCAGCCAGTAATGCGTGTAGGCAAGCGTAGAGCCTTCTTCGCGCAATGGAGCATAGTAACCGAGGTAAAATTCACCCTCCAGGCTTTCGGTGTTTAGCCCGACCGTCAGGTTGGGCACAATACCGTCGCCCATGATCCCCGGGCCCGCAGTAGCGCTGGACAACAGATTGCCGCCCAGGAAACCGACCTGCGGTGTAATACTAATAGCTTCTGTTGGCTGAAAGCTCATGCCTACGCCGAATTCAGTCCAGTTGCCCCAGCCCCCGCCGGTGCCGCCAGACCAAAGGATGCCGTAAAAGGTGAGGTCCATTTGGTCGCTGAGGCTGTAACCACCGGAAAAGAAAGGGTAAAACCCGAAGAACTGATCAGAGTTTAGGGTGACATTCATGCTGAATTTGTTCTCTTCCTGGGCTTCTGCCTGTTGTGGGGCAAAAGCGAGCATCAGGCTGCAAATCATGACTAAAGATAGTTGCTTAAGTGGGTCAAAATTCTTCATCTCAGTGAGGTTTGGTTAAAAAATGATAATGGATAGTAAGCACTGCTCTCGGCCGTCCGGAGGGAGGGCTTTCTGCAGTTTATTAGACTTGATGGGACAGGGATCATAGCAGAGTTAAAATGGCTCTGTTCTTCCCAATACACTAACCCGACGCATCAAATCTATTCGCGTTATAGCATAGACGTCCTGCTTTGCCTCGGGGCAAAGACAGGTGGTCCTGGTTTAAATAAAGGTCTGGCTACCCTGTACTACTGAAAAGTCAGGGCTGATAGGTTAGGGTTTGAAATGGTCTATTTGGAAAGCGGCTACTATTTTGAATAGTACTGATCGTAAAATTAGAAGCGAGGCATCAATTCTACTACCCTAATATTTTTTGACGTCTTGTATCAAAGAAAAGATAAGATGATATTATAGCTTATAAATCAATATTTTATAAAATATTTTGATGTTACGTTCAACTTGATTCAGGTGCTTTTAATTTTAATGGTAATGCTATTGTTTGCAAGGGGGGCATTTTTTTGCCTACGGGCTGTAACAGGGCGGCCCTGTCTAAAAGCAGACAGGGCCGTTTTTCATATTGCCTGAGGTTTAGAGGTAATTTACAACGCAAAGGTACTCCAAACATACGCTCAGGCTCTTCCTACGCTTTACGAACATCAGAGCGGTTTTAGTTGGAGGTCTTTCCATTTGACCCGGATGCCGCCTCCATCGTGAATTTGCAGGCAAATGCCGCCTTCGCCCGCGCCAATCTTTTCGTCTTTGATTTTGACCATACGCTTGCCATTGAGCCAGGTGGTGACCCGGGGGCCCCTGACTTTGATTTTAAGGCTATTCCAAGCATTGGGTAGTAGGGCTGCTTCTCCTTTTTGCTCCGGTTTGATGAGCCAGCCTCTGCCGTAAGACTCATAAATGCCTCCGGTATGTTTATCGGGCGGTGCAACTTCCACTTGCCAACCCTGTACCTTGGTGCCTTCCACGGCAGAGCGGAAAAATATACCGCTGTTGCCATTGGCTTCTTGTAGAAATTCAAGGGTCAGCACGAAATTATCGTAGGACTCGGTGGTGCAAAGGTAGCCGTACTGCTTATCCGGCCCGCTCTCGGAAATCAGGAGCCCGTCTTCCACGTACCATTTTTCTGTGCCGTAGGCTTCCCACCCCGTGAGGTCTTTTCCATTGAATAATTGCTGTTGAGCAGTCAGCATAGTCGTCAGGCCAAGCAATAACAACCCCAGTGTGTTTCTCATAACGGACGTATTTTGATATTCTTAAACCAGGTTTTACTGCCATGATCCTGCAGCCCAATCAGGCCGGTCTTGGCCATCCCGTAGTCCGGGAAATCCTTCCACTTGCCCACCTCTTTGCGCATTTGCCAGTCGTCAGACCAGGGCTCGAAGCTGAGTAGCGCTTTCCCATTGAGGAAGTAGGTTACTTTTTCCGGGGTGAACTTGATACGGCTGCTGTTCCATTCACCTGCGGCTTTCACCTGCTTGCCTGCTCCCGGCACATACATCCCATAGTCCGCCCCCACGTATTGATTGGGTAGCAGTTCCTGCGGGAAGCCGATGTCATCAAGTAGTTGGTATTCCGGGGCATTCTCATAGAGGGCGTGGTATTGTTCGCCTTCCAGCACGTGGTAAAAAATACCGCTGTTGCCTGCCTTCTCAATTTTCCACTCCAGGTATAAATCGAAGTTCTCAAAGGGCTGATTTGCGTAGACAATATCGCCACCACTATCACCACCGGTGCCCCCGGTCATCAGCGCCCCGTCTTCTACTGTCCAGCTACCGGGCAGGGCGTCCTGATTGTAACCTCGCCAGCCTTCTGCCGTTTGGCCGTCGAATAAAAGTATCCAGCCTTCGGATTGTTCGGCTGGTGTTAGGGCGTTGTCGGCTGTGGGCTCTTCCGTTTCCGGCACTTCAGTTGTAGTTGCCGTTTGTTCTTCCGAGGCCGGCGTGCCCCCGCATCCCCACAACAGAAGGGCAAGCGCAAAAAATAATAGGTTCTTCATTTTGTTGATTTTTAGTTAATTGGACGTGGTGTACCCCCACCTCCGGTTTCTACTTCACCTTCATCGCCACCGGGTCCCACTCCATAAACCGGTTTTCAAAGTAACTGTCGTTGCAAAGCAGCGCCGGCGCACAGGCACGGAAGCCAAATACCGGGTCTTCCACTACCTGCCCCCCTTCGCGGATGGCGCGGAAGAGGTTGCCAAAGTGGTCGTAGTGGGCGCCTTTATAGCCTTTTTCCACCTCGTAGACCATCTTTTGGGGTGGCAGGATTTGTTTGCGGTCGCTGCGGGCACCTGTTTCTTTCTCTTTGGCATCAAGGAAGGGATCATCACTGTGAACAGTGCGGTTGCGCTCTACGGTGACATCGTTCCAGCCGATATTCATGGAGCCTTTGCTGCCGTTGATTTTAAGATAGGTGGAGCCGCTTGTACCATCCACGAAATTACAGCGCAGGGACAGGTTGAAGCCAGGGTGCGCTTCGCTGTCAGGGTAGTTGAACATGCCCAGCAGGACATCCGGCACTTCACGGCCGTCCTTCCAGTACCGCAGTCCGCCCATGGCCGCGATGCGCTCCGGGCCAAGAGAGCTGGTGATGAAATGGAGGCTGGAAAACAGGTGTACAAACAGGTCGCCCGACATGCCCGTGCCGTAATCCCGGTAGTTGCGCCAGCGGAAAAAGCGCAGAGGGTCAAAGTCACGCTTCGTGGTATTGGAAATGTACGTGGCCCAGTCCACGGTTTTTTCACTGGCATCTTCAGGCACCGGGTACTGCCAGGCACCGCCGGGGGAGTGGCGGGCCCAGAACCCTTCGGCGTAGTTGATATCTCCGATTACCCCGGCTTCCAGCAGCTCTTTGGCCTTTTCATTGCCCAGAGAGGACAGGCCCTGACTGCCTACCATAAAGACGGTGCCGGAATCTTTCCAGGCTTTGATCAGCTCCTGGCCTTCCCCAACGCTGTGCACCATCGGTTTTTCGCAGTAGACGTGCTTGCCTGCTTTCATCGCATCAATGCTAATGGTCTTGTGCCAGTGGTCGGGCGTGCCGATGATAACCATGTCCACCTCCTTTCTTTTCAGGATGTCCTTGTAGTTTTTGGTCAGGAAAAGGTCCTGCCCCCAGCGCTCTTTTGCCGCTTCAAGCCGACCGTCGTAGAGATCACAGGCGGCTACAATACGCACGCCCTCGTGCTCCAGTGCGGTATTGGCATCCACGGTGCCCATACCCCCGGCCCCGATCACAGCGATATTCAGCGTCTGTCCCGGTGCAGGGCGTGGTTTGGGTTTTAATATTTCGTAAGGTACAGGAGCTTCCTGTGCCACCGACCTGGCGGCACCAGCCAGCGCAGCGCCTGCTAAGCCTGCTTTTTTGATGAATGATCTGCGGTTTTGGCCCATAATTTGGTGGTTTCGTTCTGTGGTTTGATGAATTTAGCGCTTTAAATTAGGAAAAGGCAAAAGGAACTCCTACAATGAAGCCGTGTTTATGCTGTTAGGAAAGGAAAAAGGGGAGCATTTCTTCACGAATTGTATTATCTTGTTGTGATACCAACTGTTTGTTTATGTCAACTGTAATTACTGCTATGCCACTGACCAATGAAGAGCTGTCTAAAACCGATAAACCGTTGCCGCTCCGCTATCCGGCATCGGAAGAAGAATATTGGTCGGTCGCACAGGAAGCAGAGTACCGGGCAGACTACTACCGTGGAGAAATTATTGCGTCTATGAGTTATGAATCTGAAGACCATGCAGAGATTATGAATGAACTGATGTTTCATTTAAAGTCTATCTATCGTGGATCAAACGTCCGCTTTGGCAACAGCAACCGCCCGGTTTGTATCCCAACCTGCGGCAATGCCATTTTTAATCCGGATGGCTCTGTTATTCAGCTGCCGGCCCGCTTTTATGAATACCAAAAAGGCATGCGGGCAGATTTGACGCCCATCGTGGTTTTTGAAGTGCTCTCGCCTTCCACCCGGGTGCGCGACCTGGGAGAGAAGCTGCCTTGTTACAAGCAGATTGAAGGCATTGAGCACATTCTTTACGTTGACGGGGCTACCGTTAAAGTACACCACATGCAGCGGCAGGGCGATAATCAGTGGCTGGAAACGGTCTACACGGAAAAAGAAGCACACTTCGCCATCAATGGGAAGCCCATTAAAATCGGAGATCTATATGCCGGCGTTGACTTTGAAAAATCAGAAGATCAGTCGGGTAAGTAACGCTCGGGTATCGGCTGCTCCTTTGTTTCTCCCATCCAGTATACACTAATAATCCACCAGCGCTCTTCATCATAAAGCAATTGAATACTATTGATGCCACGGGCAAAGGGTTGCTCATCCGCTTTTGAACGGTAAGACTCATAGGTGCTGAATAAATGTGTGACCGTGCCATATGTTTCGGTGACCCGATGTATTTCTTTTTCGTGAAACCCGTTTTCCTCCAGCCAATTCCCTGAAGTGAATCGTCATACTTTTGCAAAGGATTGAAAATATTTTCCGGACACATTTGTTTTTCTAAATCAAATGCCGTTATCTTTGACGCAAACGTAATTAAAATGAATTCTTTTACAAGTAACAACTGGTGGTGGTGGCACAATCGTTCGGGAGACCGGGTGAAGTGACACGGCTATGCTTGAAAGGAATAAATCAAGATAAAAAGCGGCTTGTCGATTCACTCGGCAAGCCGCTTTTCTGTTTCATGACTCAACAACTATCGAATGCCGACGCTAACGGACACTAAAATCAAGATCAAAACCACGGTCAGGCGATATCTGGCGGACACAGTCACCCCGGTAACGCTCTACCTCAAAGCCAGAGATCATTTCTCGGAGCCCGTACTCCTGGAAAACAATGATTTTCGCAATAAAGAGGATTGTTATTCCTTCATGGGCCTGGGCGTACTGGGCAGTTTTCAAGTGCAGAATGGAGCCGTCACCGAACACTGGCCGGACGGTACCACCTCGCAGCAAACCGTGGCAGATACCCTCACCGTACCGGCAGCTATGCAGGCCTTCCTCAAGCGCTTCGATGTAGAACAGGATGCGGCTTATGCTGGCTTCAACGGGCTGATCGGCTACACGGCTTTTGATGCCGTGCAGTACTTCGATACCCTGAAGTTCGATCCGGAAAAGCGCCGTTTTGACTTGCCGGATATCCGCTACAACCTTTATCAGATCATCATTGCCATCAACCACTTCAAGGACGAACTGTATGTCCTTGAGAATTTGCCGGAAGGCACCCCCTCACGGATGGAGGAGGTGGACCAGTTGATCAAAAGCCAAAAATTCGCCACTCATCACTTCCAGCGGGTAGGTGAAGAAGAAAGCAACCTCACAGATGAAGAATTCATGGAGCTGGTGCGTATTGGCAAGCACCACTGCCAGATTGGGGATGTTTTCCAGATTGTTTTTTCCCGGCAGTTTTCTCAAAAGTACACCGGAGATGATTTTAGCGTTTACCGGGTGCTGCGTTCCATCAATCCGTCCCCTTATCTTTTTTACGCCGACTATGGGGGGTACCGTATCTTTGGCTCAAGCCCGGAGACCCAAATGTCGGTGCAAAACGGCAAGGCGGTTGTGAACCCTATTGCCGGCACTTACCGCCGTACGGGCGACCTGGAAGAAGATACCCGAAGTGCCCTCGAATTGCGCGATGATCCCAAGGAAAATGCAGAGCATATCATGCTGGTGGATCTGGCGCGCAATGACCTGGGCCGTCATGCCACTGATGTGAAAGTAGAAGAGCTGAAGGGGATTCAGTATTTCAGCCATGTCATTCACCTGGTTTCCAAAGTGACCGGAAAGCTGGGGCCGGGCACCAACCCGGTTCAGGTATTTGGAGACACCTTCCCGGCGGGCACACTCTCCGGTGCGCCCAAGTACAAAGCGCTGGAACTCATCAATCAATACGAAAATCAAAACCGCAGCTTCTACGGTGGCGCGCTGGGCTACATCAACTTCAACGGGGAGATGAACAACGCTATCGTTATCCGGTCTTTCCTGAGCAAAGACAACACCCTTTTCTACCAGGCGGGTGCCGGTGTAGTGGTGGCCAGTCAGGAAGCCAAAGAACTGCAGGAAGTCAATAACAAACTTGGCGCGCTCACCAAAGCACTGCGCGAAGCTGAAAAACTCTAAGCCATGAACATACTTGTCCTCGATAATTACGACTCTTTTACCTTCAACCTTGTGCAGTATATTCAGGAGCTGCTGGGGCAGGAAGTGACGGTAAAGCGGAATGACGCCATCAGCCTGGATGCTGTTGATGGATATGATGCCATCGTGCTCTCTCCCGGCCCCGGGCTACCTGCCGAAGCGGGTATTATGCCGGAACTGATCAAGCGGTATGCAGCCACCAAGCCCATCTTGGGCGTTTGCCTGGGGCATCAGGCGATTGGAGAAGCTTTTGGGGCGGCACTGCTGAACCTCGATGAAGTTTACCACGGTATAGAAACGCCCATTACCCGGATCGTTGCTGATGAGCCCTTATTTCAGGGCTTGTCTGACCACTTTCAGGCTGGCCGTTACCACAGCTGGGTGGTCCGGAAAGACAGCCTTCCCGCTGAACTGGAAGTGACTGCTGTTGATGACCGGGGAGAGATTATGGCGATGCGCCACCGTTCTTTTAATGTGCGGGGTATGCAGTTCCATCCGGAATCCATCATGACCCCAAAGGGCAAGCAGATGCTGGCTAATTTCTTCAAATACTGTGTAAACCCAGAACTTGAACCGGTAACCGCCTGATTTATGAAAACGATGCTCAACCGACTATTCAACCACGAACGCCTGGGGCGGGAGGAAGCCCGGCAGGTATTACTGGATATCTCGCACGCCCGCTACAACCACGTACAGGTGGCGAGTTTTATGACGGTCTTTCAGATGCGCCCGGTCTCCATTGCCGAGCTGCAGGGCTTCCGGGATGCGCTGCTGGAGCTTTGCGTACCCTTTGAAGTTGATGGCATGGAAACCATCGATATCGTTGGGACCGGGGGGGATGGGAAGAACACTTTTAACATTTCCACCACCTCGGCGGTGGTCGTGGCCGGTGCAGGCTACAAAGTAACAAAGCACGGCAGTTACGGGGTTTCCTCCTCGGTTGGCTCTTCCAATGTATTGCAGGAGCTGGGCTATACCTTTACGAACGATACCGATACCCTGCGCCGTCAGCTGGATCAGGCGAATATCTGCTTCCTGCATGCCCCTTTGTTCCATCCCGCTATGAAGGAAGTCGTGCCGGTGCGCAAGCAGTTGGGGATGAAGACCTTCTTCAATATGCTTGGGCCATTGGTCAATCCGGTCCAACCGACCCACCAACTGTTTGGCACCTTTGATCTGGAGTTGTCCCGTCTTTATCAGTATATCATGCAGGAAACGGGCCGGCGCTTCAGCATCGTTTATGCTTTGGATGGGTACGATGAAGTATCTCTGACCGGGCCCTTCCGGTTGCGCACCAACGAATCAGACACCATCCTGACCCCAAAGGACTTAAAGCAAGCCACGTTACAGCAGCAGGACCTGCACGGAGGAGACACCCCGGAGGAAGCGGCCCGCATTTTCCGCGCGGTGCTGGACAATACCTGCACCACGGCTCAAAAGGAAGTGGTGGTGGCTAATACCGGACTGGCTATCCACTGCCTGCGACCGGAAAAAAGCCTGCAGGATTGTATGGCCGAAGCCCGGGAAAGTATCGAAAGCGGTAAGGCCCGGCGGGTACTGGGTCAATTGGTTTCACTCAACTAAAAAATCCCATAGGGACCATTCAAAAATAAGCTTATGAACATCCTTGATAAAATTGTTGCCCACAAAAAACAGGAAGTGGCCGAGCGCAAAGCGCGCTACCCGGTCAAGCTGCTGGAGCAAAGCATTTACTTTGAGACTCCGGTAGTTTCCCTAAAGCAGTACCTGCAGCGGCCTGATAAGTCGGGCATCATTGCCGAATTTAAACGCCGCTCGCCTTCCAAAGGGGACATCAACCCCTATGCATCGGTAGAACGGGTGTCGATTGGTTACATGCAGGCCGGCGCCTCGGCTTTGTCGGTGCTCACCGATGAGTCTTTTTTTGGGGGTAAGAATGCTGATCTCACTGAAGCACGGAAATTCAACTTTTGCCCCATCCTGCGTAAAGACTTCATCATTGACGAGTACCAGCTCATAGAGGCGAAGTCGATTGGAGCAGACGCGGTGTTGCTCATTGCAGAGTGCCTGGAAGCCGGCCAACTGGCGCAACTAGCTAAGCAAGCCAAAGCCCTGGGGCTGGAAATCCTCATGGAAGTGCACAGCGCCAGCCAGCTGTCTAAATATGTGACTGAAATAGATGCTGTTGGTGTCAACAACCGTGACCTCACCACCTTTAATGTAGATATAGCGACTTCCCTGGATCTGGTAAACCACCTGCCTGAAGAAGCCGCCCGGGTGTCTGAGAGTGGGATCAGTGACGCGCAGGTGGTGGCCGAGCTCAAGCAGGCCGGCTACCAGGGCTTTCTGATCGGCGAACACTTTATGAAGCAGGCAGAACCAGGCAAAGCCTGCCAGGAATTCGTGAAGCAGGTCAGACATGTAGAGGCACTCCTGGATGGTGCCATTGCGAGCAATTAAAAGCCTAACAGGAATGCAAATAAAAGTATGTGGCTTACGGGAGCCTGAGAATATCCTCGCCATCGCCCGGTTGCCCGTCGACTGGCTGGGGTTCATTTTCTACGCCAAATCTCCGCGGGCGGTGAAGCCGGAGCTGGCCCAATGGCTGGAGAAACAGGAGGAGGCTTTGGCTGGCAAAAAGCGGGTAGGTGTTTTTGTAAATGCCGAAATTGAAGAAGTGCTCAATGCGGTACACGACTTCCAGCTTGACGTGGTGCAACTGCACGGAGAGGAAAGCCCGGAGTATTGCCAGCTTATACGCAATCTGATGGAGTCCACCTCCATGCGTAAAGCCCAGTTGATGAAGGCATTTCAGGTGGGCGGAGCTTTCGATTTCAACCGGGTGTACCCCTACGCTGCTCATTGTGCCTACGTGCTGTTTGACACCAAAGGCAAAAACTACGGTGGCAACGGTGAGCAATTCAACTGGGAGTTGTTGCAGCAATATCAGGGCGTGACACCCTTTTGGCTCAGTGGCGGTATTGGGCCGGAGGATACCGCTGCCGTCAACGCTTTTTCGCACCCGCAGTGGTGTGGTATCGACCTGAACAGCAAGTTCGAAACCGCTCCCGGGCTGAAAGACCCGGTCTTGTTGAAATCATTTGTTGAATCTGTGAAAAATGAATCCTTATGATTACTATTGACGAAAGAGGGTACTACGGGGAGTTTGGCGGGGCCTATATCCCGGAGATGCTCTACCCAAATGTCGAAGAACTCCGGGAGCAGTACCTGGATATCATATATGAAGAAAGCTTTCAAAAGCAATTCCACCGGCTCTTGCGTGACTATGTTGGGCGCCCTTCGCCCCTTTATCTGGCAGAGCGCCTGTCTGAGCACTATGATGCCAATATTTATCTAAAGCGGGAAGACCTCAACCATACCGGTGCGCATAAAATCAACAACACCATCGGTCAGATTCTGCTGGCCCGGCGGTTGGGGAAAAAACGCATTATTGCCGAGACCGGTGCCGGGCAGCACGGGGTGGCCACTGCTACCGTTTGCGCGCTTATGGGCATGCCTTGCGTGGTCTACATGGGTGCGGTGGACATTAAGCGGCAGGCGCCGAATGTGTCCCGCATGCGGATGCTGGGGGCTGAAGTGCGTTCGGCAGAAAGCGGCAGCCGTACCCTCAAAGATGCCACCAACGAAGCCATCCGCGACTGGATCAACAACCCGGTAGATACGCACTATATCATCGGTTCGGCGGTCGGGCCTCATCCGTATCCGGATATGGTGGCCCGCTTTCAGTCGGTCATCAGTGAGGAGATGCAATGGCAGCTGGAGGAACATACCGGTAGCGCTAAGCCTAATGCCGTGATTGCCTGTGTGGGCGGGGGCAGCAATGCCGCCGGCGCTTATTTCCACTACCTGAACGAACCCGATGTCCGCCTGATCGCTGTGGAAGCCGCTGGCAAAGGGGTACAGTCTGGGGAGTCTGCGGCAACGAGTGTCTTGGGGACCAGGGGCATCATCCACGGCAGCCGCACCTTGCTCATGCAGACCAAAGACGGACAGATTGTAGAGCCGTATTCCCTTTCCGCCGGGCTCGATTATCCGGGGATCGGGCCTATGCACGCCCATCTGATTGCCAGCGGCCGTGCCGAAGCCATCAGCATTACGGATGAGGACGCGCTTAAAGCCGCCTACTTCCTGTCAAGGAAAGAGGGCATTATCCCGGCACTGGAGACTTCCCATGCTTTCGCTGCTTTGGATGTCATGGACTACAAGAGCAGCGACGTCCTCGTCATCTGCCTCTCAGGCCGTGGCGACAAAGATCTGGAGACCTTTATCAATCATTTTGACGACTACCAAAACGAAAATTTATGAGCCGGTTGCAAGAGCTCTTTGGGCGAAAGCCCGAACATATCCTCAACGTTTACTTTACGGCGGGCTACCCTGGGCTGAACGATACCGGGCGCATCATCCGGGCGTTAGACGATGCCGGGGCCGACCTGATTGAAGTCGGTATGCCCTATTCTGACCCTCTGGCAGACGGGCCTACGATTCAGGAGAGCGGGATGAAAGCGATCCGGAACGGGATGACCCTGCCGCTTTTATTCGAGCAGATCGCCGAGGCCAGGCAGCATACCGAAATCCCTCTGGTGCTTATGGGGTATTTCAATCCGGTGATGCAGTACGGGGAGCAGCGTTTTTTTGACCGCTGTGCGGAAGTCGGTATCGACGGGCTGATCTTGCCAGACTTGCCGGTTTATGAATACGAAAACTTCTACCGGGAGGGTATCGAAAAAGCCGGCCTGGACATGAGCTTCCTGATCACCCCGCAGACAAGCGAGGACCGCATCCGAAAGATTGATGCGCTGAGCACAGGCTTCGTCTATATGGTTTCGAACTCTGCCATCACCGGTGCCCAATCCGGTATTTCCCCGGAGCAGATCGCCTACTTTGAGCGCATCCGTGGCATGAAACTGGAAAGCCCGCGCCTGATCGGATTCGGCATTTCGAGCCACGAGACCTTCAGCACGGCTTGTCAGTATGCCAATGGCGCAATCATCGGTAGTGCCTACATCCGGGCGCTTGGCATGGGGGTACCTGTAGCCGAAGCCACCCATCAGTTTGTTCAACAGATTCTCAAAACCTCCATCCCTCAAGACTAACCTATGATTATCCAACTCGAACCTAATATCAAAGCGGATCAACTCAAGCAACTGGAGCAACAGCTCGATGTCATCCGCTACAGCACCACCCGGGTGACAACGCAGTACGCGGACTACATTATCGGTGTGGGGAAATCGGAATTCGACATCCGCAGCATCGGCACCCTGCCTGGGATACGCGACATCCACCGGGTGAGCGATGCCTACAAGCTAGTGTCCAAGAAGTGGAAGGTGGAAGATACCGTCATCGACCTCGGTGATGGCATTCAGCTGGGGACGGGCCACTTTGGCATTATGGCAGGCCCCTGCTCTATTGAGTCGGAAGCACAAATCGAAAAGACGATTGCCCACTTACAGCAGGAAGGCGTACGTGTCATGCGGGGCGGCGTGTACAAGCCGCGCAGTTCCCCCTATTCTTTCCGCGGGCTCGGCATCGACGGGCTGAAAATGTGGTACGAGCGGACTCGCGCTGCGGGCATAAAGATCATCACCGAAGTCATGATGGTGGAGCAAATCGAAGCCATGGCGGACTATGTAGATGTCTTTCAGGTGGGGGCACGCAACTCCCAGAATTTCAACTTATTAGATGCGCTGGGCGAAGTGGACAAACCCGTATTGCTCAAGCGCGGCATCTCCGGTACAATAGATGAGCTTTTGCAGGCCGCTGAGTACATTTTCTCCAACGGCAATGAACGGGTCATGCTGTGTGAGCGGGGCATCCGGACTTACGAAAACGCCTACCGCAACACTATGGATGTCAATGCGATAGCCATGCTAAAGGAAAAAACGCACCTGCCCGTCATCGCTGATCCTTCTCATGGTATCGGGCTACGGCGTTACGTGGACAAGATTGCACTGGCTTCCATTATGGCTGGCGCAGATGGCGTCATCATGGAAGTCCACGAGCAGCCCGAAAAAGCCTTCTCGGACGGGCAGCAGACGCTAAGCTTCCCGGAGGCGGCGCGTTTGTACCGGCGTATGCGGCAGGCTTATGAGTTGCGGGAGGTGTTTTAGGGGGGGCTCAATGAGCGGTTTGCTATGGAGCGCGGACCCCCGGCTATTCTAAATGGCTGCAGGTTTATCTTTCACTTTTGATAGCTGCCATACCTTTCTCCAGATCAGACCGTATATCTTCAATGTTCTCAATTCCGACAGATAAGCGGATGAGCCCATCCGAAATGCCTGCCGCCAGCCGTTGCTCTACCGGAACTTTCAGGTGGGACATAGTAGCCGGATGCATGATCAGTGTGTCCACATCACCCATCGTAGGGGCCAGGGTGCAGAGCTCCAACCCTTCAACGAATTGCCGCCCGGCATCGAGCCCGCCTTTAAGTTCGAAGCTCACCATGCCGCCGAAGTGGCGCATTTGCCTGCTGGCCAGTTGATGGTCAGGGTGGTCCGGCAGGCCCGGGTAATTGACCCGGCTGACCTGTGGCTGTTGGATGAGCCATTTGGCCACCTTTGCGGCGTTTTTGCAGTGGCGCTCCATGCGGAGTTCCAGGGTTTTCATGCCGTTGTTCAGCAGCCAGGCCTCGAAGGGGCTGCCATTAGTGCCCAGGAGCTTGAGGGCAGGGAAGACGCGCTCCTGCATGGCCTCAAGGTCCTTGCCCACAATTGCCCCGGCAGTGGAATTGCCATGCCCGTTGAGGTACTTGGTGGTGGAATGCACCACATAGTCGGCCCCCAGCAATAACGGCTGCTGTAGGTAGGGCGTAGCAAAGGTATTGTCCGCTACTGATAATGCACCTTGGGCATGCGCCAAATTGCTGAGCGCCTCAATATCCACACAGCTGAGAGTGGGATTGGCAGGCGTTTCGAAGTAGACCATCCTGATGGCAGGGTGCTGTGCCAGCGTTTCTGCTACGGCATTCAAGTCGGAAAGGTCCGCCATGACTACCCGAAAGCCAAGGGGCTGAAGGACTTTCTGGAACAACTCATTCGTCCCTCCGTACAGGTTGGGCTGCGTAAGGATAGCGTCCCCGGGCTGCAGCAAACCCAGGCAAAGGGTACTGATGGCAGACATACCGGAACTGCAAAACAGGCCACGCCCGGCCTCGGAGCTGCCATGCATTTCCAACTGGGCGACCTTCTCCGTCACCGCATCAATGGTCGGATTGCCAAAGCGGCTGTACAAATGCCCTTGCTGCTCGCCGCTGAAGACCGCCATGCCTTCCGGCAAATCCTCGAAAGCAAAGGAAGAAGTAGCGTAAATGGGCAGTTGGTGAGGGCGGGTGGTTTTGGTGTCCCGGGCAGCACGTACGCACTGCGACCCGAATTGTAGTTTTTTCATGACAGTGAGTTATTGTGTTGGTTTTGAGATGGACTAAACAGTCGCCTCCTGCAAAATGTTAACAGTCGTGACGATATTGGCTGAATTCATACGTGGGCGTGGGCTGTTTTCCCTACCTTTGCAGGCTAAATGAGCGACACCCCAAACATTCCCAAAAAGCAGGCTGTGGAAAAAACGATGGAAGATAATACTTCAGACGAATATTTTGAGCACAAAGTCATCAGGGCGGACCCTAAACAGTCTATGATCCGGATCGATAAATTCCTAAATGACCGGTTGCAGCAAGTCTCTCGCAGCCGGGTGCAGGATGCGATCAGGGCGGGCTCCATAACGGTAGGAGGGAAGCAAATCAAGCCCAACTATAGAATCAAGCCAGGCGATGAAATAGAGGTGGTCTTCCCTCATTACTATTCGGAGGATCAGAACTCCGTCAAACCTCAAAACATACCGCTGGACATCCGATATGAAGACGATGACCTCTTGATTGTACACAAACCTGCGGGCATGGTGGTGCACCCCGGAGTCGGTAATCCGGACAAGACCCTGGTGAATGCGCTGGCGTATCATTTTGGATTTGACGACTTACCGATATTGGAAGGCAATACGCATCATCAAGTGGGGTTAGTGCACCGCATCGACAAGGATACATCGGGTTTGCTGGTGGTTGCTAAGACGGACTACGCGATGACTCATCTGGCCAAGCAGTTTTTTGAACACACCATTGAGCGGCGCTATGTCGCACTGGTTTGGGGTGATTTTGATGAGCCCAAGGGTACTATCGAAGGGCATTTGGGGCGGCACCCTCGCTACAGGGATAAGCATACTGTTTTCCCGGAAGGGGAGGCGGGCAAATGGGCGGTGACCCACTACAGGGTGCTGGAGTCCATGTACTATGTCTCGTTGGTGGAATGCAAGCTGGAGACTGGGCGTACACACCAGATTCGGGTACATATGAAGCACATCGGGCACCCGTTGTTTAATGATTTGAAGTATGGAGGCGACCAAATTGTGAAGGGGACCGTATTCAGCAAGTACAAATCCTTTGTCGAGAACACGTTTCAGGTGCTGCCCCGTCAGGCCTTACATGCTAAAAGCCTAAGCTTTATTCACCCGGGCACCAAGGAGCGGGTACACTTCGACAGCGACCTGCCCGAATCGTTTGAGCAGGCTCTGGAGCGCTGGCGGAAATACCTGCGCGACCGGCAGTCGAAGAAACAGCTTTGATGGAAGCACCTGAATACATTGAGCATACCCGCAACTGGCTGGAACAAATCGTCATTGGGCTGGATTTCTGCCCATTTGCGGTCAAACCGTTCCGGCTTGGGCAAATCCGTATTCAGGTATCTTCTGCTATTTCCCCCGAGGCGCTTTCCCAAGACCTCATCGCGGAAGGCAGGCTGCTTTTGAGCCACCCGTATAGGGAAATCGAAACTACGCTGCTGGTCCACCCTTACGTACTAACAGACTTTGCTGATTTCAACGACTACCTGTGGGGCGTAGAGCAACTGGTGCGTAAGGAAGGCTGGGAGGGTGTTTTGCAGGTGGCTTCTTTTCACCCGGAGTATCAGTTTGCCGGAGAGGCACCGAATGCGGTATCCAATTATACTAACCGTTCGCCTTACCCCATGTTGCACCTGATCCGGGAAGACCGGCTGGAGGAAGCTCTGGAGCATTACGAAGCCCCAGAGGAGATTCCGGAACGGAATATTGCCCGCCTGCAGGCGATGGGGCTGCCCGGAATACTGGAGCGGTTGCATCAAATTAAACCAAAACCTAAGAAATGACACAATCCGAGCGTATTGAAGTGCTGAGCCAGCTCGGCGATCACTTGCTGGGCAAGGATGAGTACCTGGAGGCAGTGATGAAGCGCACCGCTTTCCACAATGGCTGGTTTACGGAAGAGAGTCAACAGGAAGCTATCCGGGAAATTGCCCGGCATTTTCTCAACCGCGACCGGCTTACGGAATGGCTGGGGCGGTACGAGCTGAATACTCCGGCTGCTAAAACGGTGGGTATTGTGATGGCGGGCAACATCCCGTTGGTAGGTTTTCACGATTGGCTGTGTGTCTTTGCGGCCGGTCACCGGGCTCAGGTGAAGTTGTCTGACAAGGACCCTTACCTTTTCCCTTACCTCATGAAGGTACTGGAACGGCTGGATGAGCGCACTGCTGCTTATACGGGAGTTACCGACCGCCTGCAAGGCTTTGAAGCGGTCATTGCTACGGGCAGCAACAACTCTGCCCGTTATTTTGAGACGTATTTTTCCAAATATCCCCACATTATCCGAAAGAACCGTAATGGAGTGGCAGTACTGACCGGGGAGGAGACGCCCGAGGAGCTGCTGGAGCTGGGTAAAGACGTGTTCCGGTACTATGGCTTGGGCTGCCGGAATGTCGCCAAGCTCTACGTGCCCGAAGCTTACAATTTCGACCCGCTGCTGGAAGCTTTGCATGAATACCGGAGGGTAGTGCTGAATACGAAGTACAAAAACAACTTTGACTACAACTACGCCTTGTTTATGCTCAATAATGCAGCATTCAGAGCCAATGGGTGTATCCTGCTGCTGGAGGACCCCAGCCTGCAATCCAGAATTGCCTGCCTGCATTACGAATACTACAGTACACTCAATGCCGTTGCTGATGATTTGGAACGAAGAGCGCATGAAATACAATGTACGGTAGCTAAACCCGGAGTGATCCGAACGGCAACTTTTGACTTCGGGAAAGCGCAAAGACCGGCATTATGGGACTATCCGGATGGAGTGGATACAGTTTCCTTCCTTGTCCATCTCTAATGGGAATTGTGCAATTAGTTTCGGGAATTGTGCAAAATTAAAGACAAATACCTTAATTTGGATTTTGAATTTTTCATTGAAAAATCCAATAGTTTAGTCAAGGACAATTTAAAAGACATTCGGTCGTAACAATTCAACTAATCCAGGTTATTCTGGAGAGGTTTGAAAGGACAGAATGGCCTATTGGTGACCTGGCAGGAAAATCATGGATGATTATTTTGCCCGGTTTGTCCGAAATATAGAAAGCTACCTTAAGCTCACAATATGAGTGGTTTCGATAAGATCTTTTTAGTTGATGACGACAAGATCTTCCTGTTAACAGCAAAATTCAGCCTTAAGCGGGTCTTTCCCGAAGCTGAAATTCAGTCTTTCAGTAACGCTGAAGAGGCTATTGACCGTTTGCTTAAGGGGAAACCAGACTTATTATTGCTTGACCTGAATATGCCAGTCATGGATGGCTGGACCTTTCTGGAGCAACTCGAACAAAGAGGGTCTGCAGTGAATTTTCCGATTTATATCGTTTCCTCTTCTATTGATCCGGCAGACATCAACCGGGCTAACGAGCATTCCCACGTGATGGGTTTCATCGAGAAGCCTTTGGACGAGCATAAGGTGAAAGCTTTACTTTCTCCTTAGCACGCAGGGAAAGAACAGTTAGTTATATTCCCAAATCAGGGCAAAAAAAATCCCGGGTTTTGACGATAAGTCAAATCCCGGGATCTTTTTTTAGTGCACTACTGAACGATCCTACTTAAAGATCAGCTTCTGGAAAGAGAAGCCTTCCTTCAGGCGCAGCTTCAGGTAATAGGTGCCCGATGGCAGCGCCTTCCGGTACACCGTATGCTGGCTATTGTTAATATCCAAATAGGTTTGTACCAATTGGCCGCTTGCGTTGTACAGCTCCATCGTTTTGATGGTGTGCTCTGGTGCCACACTGATCAAAACTTCAGAAGAAGCCGGGTTAGGCGCTGCATTAACACCAATCTCAGTAGGACTGATATTATTGGTGCTCACCTCGATGCAAGATGCAAGATTCATCGCAATACAAGCGCGGGGCCCAACATATGCCAAAATAGTATCCCAGTACATACGGGCACGCTCGGGCATAGGTGGTTCCATCGCATTGATGTTGTCTTCAGCGTAGAAATCCCAGGGTGCGCTGTCAAGTACATCTCCTGTAGGAAATGGGAACAAGCCTTTGTGTCCATCATTACGGGCATTAGCCACCTCTTCAAAATCTTCTACACCAGGGTTATTGACCGCATCAAAAAGATCATTATTGCCCAGCTCATTCATTCTGGCCTGGATGTCATAAGAGCCTGAAACCTCAACTACCGCAAAATCGTCAGAGGGGTCATCAGGGTCGCCAGTACCAGGTACCCGTAGTGTGCCCGTGGTATAGGGGGCAAAGGGGTCAGTAGGTACATGGAAAGAAACCCAGGGTGGTGTATTTTCATCGATCCAGCTAATATCACCCAGGGCACCACCGTTATTTACCGCGAAGCTAATATCTGAAGAGATCTCGTCGCCATTGGCATAAGTAACGTGGTTAGGCATGCATAGCGTATCTCCTGCAGGCAGTACAGGGTATCCCGGGGGAACCATACCGACTGAAGTGCCATAGATGTTACCGTTAATCGCCTCGATTACCATAGGTACTGGATTATTGGGTCCGGGGCCATCAAGGTCAATCAGGAATTTAGGAATCACGACTTCCATGTATTCGTCGAGGGTGGCCGTAGCAGCGACGATATAGCCGCCGGTGCCAACGCCCCAAATACCCACTTTCTCCTGGTCAATTTGGAAAGGGTTTACGTTCCCTTCGCTGTCGCCATCTACTGCCAGTTTACGCATGAAACGTACTGCAGTACGGGCATCTTGTACGCCACGGTAAGCTGCATTGATAAGGAAGAATTTCCGGAAATCCTGAGAAGGGTCAACCGGGTTCCATCCCTTACGGTAATCGATTGCTGCGGCAACATAGCCCCGGGCGGCCAGACGGTTGCACAACTCCACAACGGTTGAATCTGTCTTAGTACCTCCTGTGCCATTATTTGCTGGGAAAGGAAGGAAGTTACCCGTGTGGAAAACCAGCATTACCGGGCGGTCACCGGGTGCGTCAACGGGCTGATACACATCCATCAGTAGTGGGCGGGGTAAAGCTTCATTCGACATTTGAGCAATTACAGGCATTATCGTAGCATTGACACCATAGATGACGTCAGATGTTACTTCTACCTCAAACTGTGCATCCAGGTACAGGGTTTCATCCTGCGCCCGGACACTGACCGCAGTCAAGACCAGCGCCAGGATAAAAAGTAGAGAGTTAATCTTTTTCATAGTCAAGGATTTAAAAAAAAATTTGGTTATTGCAAAAAGTGTAAGTGCATAAAACTCCGCTGTTAAACAGCGGCAAGTTATTTTTTCCATTCGTACACCAGTGAAACATAAGCGAGCCGCCCAATGCGCGGGCCACCGTAGGTTTGGAATACCTCATTATTCAGAATATTAGAGGCGCCGACTTTCACCGTGGTGTTGAGGTCCGTAAAGTTATAGTTAATCTGGCCATCAAGTAAGCCATAGGAGGGGACGAAACCGGTAAACTGAGGGGAGCCCTCGAACAAGAAGCCTTCCACCCATTTGTAATTCACGTTGAAGCCCCAGTTTTTTATTTTTCCGGAACGGATATTCCGACCGGAGAAACCGATGTTGTATTTGTGCCTCGGCGTATTGAAAGCCGGGATAATAGGATCATCCGAGGCAGAGATGATCGCATTGTAAGAATAGTTGCCATTGAGGGAGAAGTAATCCGCAAAATAATAGTTCAGCCCTAAAGAGAAGCCTTGGGTCGTTACGGTTTCCTGGGCATTAGAGGCAAACCGGAAGACTTGTACATCACTTGGGATGAAGGAGGAGGGAGACTCGAATTCTGCATCAATGGCAATATTGAACCCGATAAAATCAGTGTAGATGTTGTAGTAGTACCCTGCGTCAACAAACAAGTTGTTCCAGAGGGTTGCCCGGTAGCCTCCTTCCAGTGTGCGGACGCGCTCCGGGCGAATGGGGTCTATGTCATAGTACTCCAATAGGCTGCGCTGCAAAAAGTTAGACAGGTAGTCCTGGAATGACCCCAGAGTGATTACGCTATCGGCACCGTTCAGGTTGCCCGCCAATGTAGCAGGCCCCACATTAAGGGACAGGAACTGATCTGTCAGGGTGGGGTTACGCACTCCGGAAGAGAAACTCAGCCGTAGATAATGATTGGGGCGGGGCTTCCAGACGACGGAAGCAGCAGGGGAGAAAACGTAGTCGAAATTCTCATTTTTATCTACCCGAAAGGTCGCACTCGTCCGCCATTTCCCGTCACTCATAGTCTTGTTGAGGCCCGCATAAGCCCCGTATTCGTAGTTGGTGATCGTGATACCTGCTGTATCGTAAAAAATGGTGCCCCGTGAGTCCGGGGTGTACAGCCGGCCATTCGCGCCAACGATGATTTCAGCAAAATCAGTATCGAAGCGCTTCTCCGCATGCAGGTGGTAAAGTGCTGACTTATCGTAGAAGCGCGTTCCTCCTTCGGCGTTGTTGAAAGTAGACCGGATGTCGTTGAAAGCCTCATTGAACTCCGGTGTGCCGGGTACAAACCTGCCCGGGCGGTCGTTGACCTGATCGGGAGCGTTGGCAAAGTCTTGTGCCATGCCATGCGCTTCGTTGAGGAAATCCCGGTTATCCTGAAGCCACTGCTGTGCTGCTTCTGAATCGAAGATGATCTCTACCTGCCCTGTAACCGGGTCAAAGATAATCTGTTCGTCCGGGTAGCCCATTTCTACCATTTGTGCGGCTATGCGGTTGTCTTCCCACCACTTTTTGTAGTTGTTGTAGTAGGCACCGTCCCGGACTGCACGGTCCTGTAGCCGCAACGCGGTGAAGTAGGGGTCGTAACTGTCGCCGGCATCTTGTCTAGACATATAAGCCCGGATGAAGAAGTCGCCTTCCTTACGGAATTCAGCCCGCGGCTGGAAAAACTGTATGTTACGCAGGCTAAACCGGTTGTCACCCTGATAAACTGTCGTGCCCCATCCATAGCTCATTCCAAGAACCAGCTCCGGTGACTCCTCCTTGAGTTTGGGGTTGGTACGGATGTAGACCGAGCCCAGGGCTTTGAAATTTCGGGTATCGTAGTCAACGACGTCTTGCTCCTGATAGCCGGGGCGGTGTACCGTTAGCAGCCCCGCTGCTTCGTTAAAGGAGTTGGTCGTATTTTGAGTGAAGTCGCCAAACAGATCGTACTCGTCCCCGTAAGTATTCACGGCATCCCATCCACCAGGGTTACCAGTAGGGGTGAGGGTGCCATCTACGGCCTGAGTGTTGTCCGCAACCCAATCGTCGGCCTGCAGGTAAGAAAGGGTGAATTTATAGGCGATATTCTCATTGCCGTCTTTGTTCTTAAAGCTGTCAGCCCAACGCACCTCTGTGTTCAGCAAGTTGCGTTCGCCCACTTTTACCATGGCAGAGAGCCCTTCTGTATAGAAAGGGTTCTTGGTCTCCATTGAGATTACGCCGTTGAAGGCATTGGGGCCATAAAAGGAAGAGCTTGCGCCCTGTATGATATCCACTTTGCGGACATCAAGCTCCGGGGCACCTAGAAAATTACCGAGTGAAAAGTTCAAGCCAGGCGCCTGATTGTCCACGCCGTCGATAATTTGCAGCGAGCGTACCGGGCTCGTACTATTGAACCCCCGGGTGTTGATGACTTTGAACCCCAAACTGGCGGCCGTTAAGTCGACGCCTTTCAGGTTGCCCAGTCCATCGTAGAAACTAGTCGCGGCGGTCTCTTTGATCGCCAGTACGTCCATCGTCTCCACGGTAAGCGGGGAGGATTTTTGTTTTTCTGAAATACGTTGGCCCCTTACTTCTACCACATCCGTTGTGATGATAGACTCGGCTAGCTTGACCGTGATGGATTTACTGGGCGATTCGACCTCCACAATCTGTGGCTGATAGCCGACGTAAGAGACATTCAGCTTAAGGGGGAATGCGCTTTGCGTACGTAGTGCAAAAGCTCCATCATAATCAGTAACAGTGCCTTCTGTGGTGCCTTCTACAACCACACTTGCGCCAATGAGCGGCTCTTTGGTTGTTTCATCCAATACCTTCCCACTTAGCGAAGTCTGAGCAGCAGAAGTATTGAGTATCATTAAACTAAGAACAAAATTTAGAAACCAACCTATACGTGCAAATTTCATGTTATCCACCTCTATGGTTTAGAAAATTTATTCGGAACTCGAGCGCCAAAATAGGGAATTTTGAATACAATTAGCCCAGCAGGAGGTCATTTAATTTAACCTGTGACACCTCCTGACAATTCACTATCAGGTAAGGAGTTGATTATCAATTGTCAGGAAATAGGGCAATGTTAGCGAATTTTCGCTGTAGTCATATCATGTCTGCTCCGATTGACAATGCAACCCCTAAAATAATGACACCAAGCTTGCGCCAGGACACCCGGTGCTGATGCGTGTCATCGGCTTCGAAAAGAATAGTCGTACTAATATGGAGAAAAGAACCGATGACAAAGCCCAGCAGGTTAGCAATCTGCATGCCAGACAGTGAAAACATGCTGGCAGATAAGGCACCGAGTGGCGACATCAGCGCAAAAATGACAAGGCACGACCAGGCAATTGCTTTATTGAACCCCGACCGGATGAGTAGTGCCACGAGTGCGAAAGCAGCCGGAAGTTTGTGCAGGATTATGCCGAACAGCAATTGCTGCCCGCCTTCATCGTGCTGATGATGGTGAGCGTGGAAGTCTTCAAAGTACCCTAAGGGCATGCCTTCCAAAAAAGCGTGCAGTGATAGCCCGATCATCACCTGAATAGCAAAGCTAAGGGGCTCGTTCTGATGCGCATGTACGTGCCCGTGCTCGATCCCCCGGCTGAACTGCTCCAGAATCAACTGTGTGAAAAAGCCTCCGAGGACCCAGAAACCGGCATTATGCCCGCCCTGCTCAAACACACCGGGCATCAGGTGGAGGACGGTAATGCCCATAATATAGGCTCCGCTGAAGGAAAGGGTAAGCTTCAGCCATTGGCTACTGATGCTACTGTACCGGAAGCTCAGCCACCCGCCGGCAATGACCGTTAAAAACAACGCGAGGTATTCTGGCAAGCTCATGCGATTACTTTTTGAAGGTTCAGGGCCGGCCACGCGTTGAACGCCCTGGCGAGGCCAAAGCCGATAAGGCTACCAATGCAACCACCAACGATCACATCGAGCGGATAATGGACGCCCACATACACTTGCCCATAGGCGATACTTAGTGCCCACAGCAAGAAGGGCCATCGGACCCATTTGTAAATACGGCCCAATGTCAGTATGATGAACCAGGCAATAGCCAGGTGGTTTGTGGCATGGGAAGACGTGAAGCTGTAGCCACGGCCGCAGCCTCCTCTTTGCATTACTTCAAAGGGGAGTTCTGTATTGTTGCAGGGGCGCAGGCGCTCAAAAGTGGGTTTCATGACCTTACTGCTTACGGTATCGGCAACACCAACCGTCAGCACCACCCCCAGTATAAAGTAAAGGCCCCTGAGCCTGAACCGGTAAATAGCCACGCCTGCAAGGATCAGATATAAAGGGATCCAGGTTTTCTTGTCCCGCCACCAGGGCATGACTTCGTCCAAAAGCGGATTGGTCCACACCCCATTCAGGAGGTGGAACAGCGATTCATCCCAATGGATTATATTTTCGAGGAGTGCTTCCATACCTTAAGGGTTGCTGAGGTTGGCGACAAGGATTAGGCGGGGGCTTTCCATCCAATTGTACGGTTGTAGCTGATAGTCTCCGTAGGTCCTTAGGATATGGAGTCCGGCGGCTGCAAACAGGCGTTCAAAGTCGGATAGCTCAAAAAGACGTACCCGCTCTTCGAAGTAGTAGTTCTTGTGGCCATCAGCAAATTGAATGGTCTTGATGACATGTTTGCCGTCCAGCCGCTTATGCAAGTCAAAAGAAAGGTCTCCGATTTTGCGGTGCTCATGGCCCGTGAGGCGTTGCCTGACATAGTGAGTGTTAAAGAAGTCGAGCACGAAAGTACCTTCCGGCTTTAAGCTGTGGGCTACGCTGTTCAGCGTTTGGAGGTCTTCAGCCTCTTCTTCAAAGTAACCAAAGCTGGTGAAAAAGTTGAAGATATAGTCAAAAGCGCTTTCCTGGAAGGGCTGCCGCATATCGTGGGTGTAGAAGTGCAGCCGCTCATGCCCAAACTGCCGGGCGAAGTCAATACTTTTTTTGGAAAGGTCCAGCCCCGTCACTTTGTAGCCTTTACTTGCAAGGTGCCGCGAGTAACGGCCTTTACCACAGGCCAGGTCCAGCATGTGGCTGCCGGGAGGAGGGCTGAGGGTGTTCAGAAGGTGATCAATAAACCTTTCTGCTTCTGATTCGTCCCGGTTTTTGTACAAAATATGATAGTAAGGCGAATCAAACCATTCCGCGAACCATTCTGCTTTGACCATTTTACCTGATTAAGTTAACGGGCGCAAAGATAGCCTTCCCAGAGGGTTTTGCAACGAAGTTGCAAGATATTTGCCGGGTCAGAAAGCCCATATTACGCCTAAAGTGTTGCCTTGCAGCCCAAAACCAGCCTGTACTTTCATCCGGTTTTGGAGCTTCCTGTGGAGTTCCGGGATCAGGATGCCCATTCCCGCTCCAATCAAACCGCCGGCAATGACATCAGATGGGAAATGCTTTAGCGCACGTACCCGAAGCCACGCAACAGTGGCTGTGGGCAGGCTGGCTGCACCAAAAAGAAGCCAACGCCGGCTGCCCCATTCCGGGTGATAATCGTGCAGTACCTTGGCCAAAAAGAAACTTCCCATAGCGGTGGTAGCTACATGGCCTGAATAAAAAGAATTTCGCATGTTGCCCGATTGGCGCTCATCAAACGGTACCTCCTCGTAGAAGGCAAGCGGGCGGTATCGGTCTACAAATGTGGGCCCGAGTGGGCTGTAAGTGTACAGATTTGAGGTCAGTGCAAAGGTTTCGAGGTACAACAGTGCTACATCCAGGTAGTCTTTTTTGACCTTTCCGTCTAGCAATAAAAGAAAGGGCACGCTCGCTGTTCCGTACATTAATATATCAGAGACTCGGTGAGCCTGTTCCCGTTTGCCGGGATCCTGCGTCAGCCCTGATCGGTTCAATCGGCTAACGCTGTTTGTCATTAGTTGATTGAGTTCGGGCTTGGTTAGACGGGGCTTATTCTTCACCCTGGACAAGCCTTCGAAATTGGTATACGCACCTACCAAAGCCACTCCGCCACTTGCCCACCGATTCACATGGTATACACCGAGGCTGTCCCCGAGGTTATGTTGAGCGGAAGTGTTTGAAAATGGAAGGGTTGCACACAGCAGTAAAAGCCAGATTAGCTTCATGAACAGTATTCAATTTTCTTACCTAAAGGTCGCCAGGCCGGGATTAGTTCGCAGGTTAGAAGTGGGTTTCGTAGAACTGAACGACCCGCTCGTCGATTAGGATGTCCTGCATGCGCAGTGGTGTTTTCAGAACGATGCCTTCCAGGCTCCGGCAACGGCTGAGCGCTACGTAGGTCTGCCCGTGCTCAAAGGCCCCTCTTCCCAGGTCGATAATGACTTTGTCAAAAGTTTTCCCCTGTGATTTATGGATCGTAATCGCCCACGCCAGACGAAGGGGCAGCTGCTTAAAAGTGCCCAGAGTCTCCGTATCTATTCGGTTGGGGTCTTTTTCACTGGGTTTGTACTTCAGGACTTCCCATTCCATAGGCTCTACTTCGAGTTGGGCCGGCGTGCCATCAGCCTGTTCAATCTGTATAGTTACCGTTTTCTTGTCCAGTTTGATCACCTTACCGATAGTCCCATTGACAAAACGCTTGTCGGGGTCGTTTTTGATGAACATCACCTGTGCGCCGAGCTTGAGCTTAAGGGCCGGGTCGGCAGGGTAGAGGCGAGGGTTAAACTGCCCGCTGATGGTGGCGACATAGGTCTTTTCTTCCAGGGGAATACGGCTGAGCTCTTTTTGATTGATGCGGTCCACCGTAGCGTTCCGGGCGGAAAGGGTAACGTAGAAATCTTCCGGCTCAAACTTGGGCAGGTACCGGCTGTTGAGGTCTTCCAGGTCATCATAGTCGAGCCGGTTGAGGCGTACTGATTCCAGGAGGCGGAGGAAGTTGCGGTTCTCTTGTCGGTAGACTTTATTGAGCTCCAGCATTTCCAGAGAGAATTGCTGCTCCCGGAAAACTTGAGCAGAGAAAAAGTAAGGCGAATCGTATTCCAACTGGAAGCGCATAGCCTCAATATCGTTGGCAACAACCGGGGGCAATTGGAACATATCACCGAAGAAGACCACCTGCAACCCCCCAAAGGGGGCGGGCACGTCCCGGTTGATGCGCAGGAACCAGTCGATATTGTCCAGCATGTCTGCGCGCACCATGGAGATTTCATCGATGACGAGCACCTCGAGGCGGGTATATAACCCCCGGTTGCGGCGCTTTTTGATGTCTTGCCGGGCGAGGGGCTTGGGAGGGAAGCCAAAAAACGAATGTATGGTCTGGCCGCCTACGTTGAGCGCTGCAATGCCGGTTGGGGCCAACACCACCGTCTTTTTGCGCGTGGTGTTACGGAAGAGCTGTAGCAAAGTGGATTTGCCGGTGCCTGCCCGGCCCGTGACAAATACATTGCGCTCTTCATTTTCTATCATTTGAAGGGCAGCTTTAAAATCGCCGCTAAGTTCAAGTGGTGCTTTATCGAATGCCAAAAGCCTTTGATTTTTCAGCCTCGCCAGGCTACCCTGCAGGCTTAACCATGAAAACATATACCGGAAAGTGGTCGCTATAGCCTCCAAGGTACTCATTTCCCCCAAAAGTCCTAAACGGATAGCCCTTGAAGCGGCCGTGTTTCTGGAGCATATAGCGGGGGTTGTGGATTCTGACTTTGTAAAACCGATAGCCTTCCTGCCGCTCATCCAGCAATCCATCGGAAAGCAACATCTGGTCGAAAAGGCTCCAGGCGTCGCGGTAAGCCAGCGTACCAATGCCTTTGCGGTATAGCTCATACATGGGGTTGTAAAACTCAGCTTTGCGCACTTTACGGCGGTTGGTCTTCGCACCAATCACGTCCTTGACGGAGGGGCTGATGGGGTCGTCGTTGAGGTCGCCCATGATGATGATTTTGGCTTTAGGGTCTTCGGCAAATATGGAGTCTGCAGCTGTTTTGCAGACCAGCGCAGCCTTGTTGCGTGCCGGCTGACTGGCGGCTTCCCCACCACTCCGGCTGGGCCAGTGGTTGACCATGAAGTGCATGGGCTCCCCGTCGAACAGCCCGGAAACGAGCAGCACATCCCGCGTGTAGTCGGGCTCGCCGTCCCGGTAAAGCTCAATAAACATGTTCTTATGCCCCTGGAGCTCAAAGTATTTCGGGTTGTACAGTAAGGCTACATCAATCCCCCGCTCGTCCGGGGAGTCCTGATGTACAATCTGGTAGTTGCGGTCTTTAAGGAGCGGGTGCTTGACAAAGTCCTCAAGTACGCTGCGGTTTTCGATCTCGGATACGCCAAGTACGGCCACGCCGTCCGGGGTGACATCCGTGGCTAGTTCGGCTACGACTTTGGCCAGGTTGTCCAGTTTGGCCTGATAGCGCTTGGTGTCCCATACTTTGCTGCCGGCGGGGGTGAATTCGGTATCGCGGACGTCTTCAGTATCAAGGGTGTCAAAGAGGTTTTCGAAGTTGTAAAAACCCACTGCACCAATCTTGTAATTTTGCTGAGCAGTGAGCGACGCGCCCATAATGAGGAAGGCGGAAAAGGTTAGTAGGAACTGGCGGATCATGGTATTTGTGGATTGGTAGGTAAAGATCAAACTGTGGGCGTTCGAGTTTAGCATAAAATCTGTTTTCTCGTGTTTGGGCTGCAGGAGGAGCCGGCGCCCGCAAATATATTGATTCTGGGTTTATAAAAACGAAGGCTAAATCAGTCAGCAGCATTAAGTTTACGTTAATTTTTAGACAGCCGGACTTAAATAAAGTTATTTTTCTTCTACTTTTGCACACGTTTTCAGGAACGAATGCCCCCTGATAACCATTCAACTATCCCAATATCGACACTCTGCTCCATCGTACATTTTTCTGATTCAAACTATACCTATGCAACTGAAAAGCACGCTTTTAACCCTCTTAGCGCTTTTGCCGGCATGGCTGGTGCAGGCGCAAGTTGAGGTCCGCGGCGCTGTCCTTGATAGTGAAACAGCTTTGCCGATTGCTGCCGTCGTTGTTACCCTCGATGATGGTACCACAGCAGTTTCGGATGAAAAAGGCGCTTTCACCTTCTTTGACGTGCCGGAGGGCGCTCATGACTTTACCTTCCGCAGTAAAGAATCTTACATCGAGCAAACGCTGAGTACCACCGTTAGCGATCAGGGCGACGGAGTCTATGATCTGGGCAAAGTCCGGTTGGTGCCTACGCAGCGTGAAGAAGGGATCACCAACAAGGAAGACTTTATCCCGACAATTACCCTTTCGGATGGTGACCTGGAGCAGGAAACCGACAATCAGAACATCTCCGGGGTGCTTGCTGCTTCCCGGGACGTTTTCGTTTCGGCGGCGGCCTTTACCTTTGGGCCTGCACGCTTCCGTATCCGCGGGTACGACTCTGAAAATACAGCCATCTATATTAATGGTGTACCTTTTAACGAGCTGGAAAACGGCCGGGCCTTCTGGAGTGCCCTGGGCGGACTGAACGACGTGACCCGCAACCGGAGCGCCGAAATTGGGCTCAGCCCGCTTTCTTATGCCTTTGGCGGTGTGGGCGGTGGTTCTTCCATTGATACCCGCGCCTCTTCTCAGCGCGAACAGACCCGCCTGACGATGTCCGCAACCAACCGCGGGTACCGTTGGCGGACTATGCTGACCCATTCCACCGGTATGATGGACAACGGTTGGGCCTTTTCCTTTTCCGGGTCCCACCGCTGGGCACAGGAAGGCTATGAGCCGGGCAGCTTTTATGATGCTTATGCTTATTTTTTGGCTGTTGACCGCAAGCTGGGCGATAAACACCTGCTCAACCTCACGGCTTTCGGGGCACCAACCAAACGGGGCCGCGCCGGTGCAAGTACGCCGGAAATGTACGAACTGGCGGACAACAACTACTACAACCCCTTCTGGGGCTACCAAAACGGAGAAAAGCGCAATTCCCGGATTTCCAATATCCATCAGCCGGTTATCATGCTGCGGCATGACTGGCAGATCAATGAAAACGCAACCCTGACCACCACCGCGTCCTATCAATTTGGGCGCGTCGGCAGTACCGCACTCAACTGGTTTGAAGCTCCTGACCCAAGGCCGGATTACTACCGTAACCTGCCGAGCTACTTTGAGTCGATTGGGCAGCCGGAAGCAGCCTCGATCCTGGAACAAGACCTGCGCAACAACGAATCCTCCCGTCAGATCAACTGGGATCAGTTCTATGAAGTCAACCGGACTTCTCAGCTGGCGGACAAGTATCCGCAGTTCCTGGAAGGGCAGGAAGCGGAGGGCCGCTGGGCGCAATATATGGTGGAAGACCGCCGCTATGACTCTGAAGAGCTGGACTTCTACACGAATTATAACCATGTTATCAGCGATATCTTTACCCTGAGCGGTGGCTTGTCCTACCAAACGCAGACTATCGATAACTTCAAGGTCATTGAAGATCTGCTGGGGGCCGATTACTTTGTAGATATTGATGCCTTTGCCGTACGTGATTTTCCGGATGAGCCTAACGTGCAGCAGAGCGACCTCAATAACCCCAACCGCGTTGTGCGCGAAGGCGACCGTTTTGGCTGGGACTACGATATTGATGTACGCCGGGCTGGCGGATGGCTGCAAGGGCAGTTCATCCTGCCTAAGTTTGATATTTTCGCAGCCATTGACGCTTCACAGACACGGTTTTGGCGCACCGGCAAATACCGCACCGGTCGCTTCCCGGATCAGTCCTTTGGGGAATCTGAAAAGCAGACCTTTAATAATCTTGGTGTCAAGGGCGGTATCACTTACAAGATTGATGGCCGGAATTACCTCTTCGCCAACGGTACGCACACGACCCGCGCACCATTCGTACGTAACGCGTACGTGTCGCCCCGTACCCGCGATCAGCTGGTGCCCGGGCTGGAAAGCGAAACCATCTACGGCGGTGAAGTAGGCTATCTGCTGCGCTCGCCTAATATTCAGGGCCGTGCTTCGCTTTACTACACCCAATTTGACAACCGCACCGAGATCATCCGCTTCTATAATGACCTGCAACGGGCATTCGGTAGTTTGGTGATGACCGGGCAGGATCAGCTGCATCAGGGCGCAGAACTGGCCATTGAAGCCAAAGTAACGCCTTCGATGAGCATCCGGGGTGTTGCGGCTATCGGTGAGTTTGTCTACAACAGCAACGCCCAGGGTGCCTTGTTTGGCGACGATCAGGAGACCTTTGAGCTGGTAAACAGCGAATTTGAGGTATACCAGAAAGGCCTGAAAGTGCCTGGCCGGCCACAAAATGCTTACACCCTGGGCTTAAACCTTAGGCCAAAGGGCTTTTGGTTCGCTTACCTGAACTTCAACTACTTCGATAACGTATTCATCGATTTTAACCCGATCAGCCGGTCGCCCGAGGCAGTGATTGGCCTGGAGCCCAACTCGCTGGAGTATGATCGAATCGTCGCGCAGCGTCAGACCGACGGGCAGTTTACCGTGGATCTCTTTGGCGGTAAATCGTTCAAGTTTGGCAAGACTTACCTGTACATCAACGGGGGGATCAACAATATTCTGAACAATACAGAATTCATCACCGGTGGTTTTGATCAGTTGCGTTTCGATTTTGATACCCGTACCGGTAACGATTCTGTATTTCAGCCGCGTTACTATTACCTGTACGGGCGCAACTTCTTTGTCAACGTAAGCCTGCGTTTGTAAAGGCAACCTCAATCATCATTTAGAAAGATAAAAATTTATTATACCATGAAATTTCAGTTCTCCAAGCTGTTCTTTTTTAGCCTGCTAATGGGGCTGGCTGTTTTGCCTTCTTGTGTGGATACCGAATTCGAGGAGCCGCCCGTAACGGGAGAAGCGCTCGAAGTAAACGGCAACACTTCTATTGGTGATCTCAAGAACCTTTATATCCCCGGACGCCTGACAGTCATCGAAACCGATGTTATCATTCAGGGTATTGTGGTGGGCAACGATGTGCAGGGCAATTTCTTCCGTTCCCTGATTATTCAGGATAGCACTGCCGGTATTGAAGTGCTGATCAACCTGACGGATGCCTTTAACCTGTTCCCGCTGGGCCGCGAGGTGGCCATTGATTGTAAAGGCCTGGTATTGGGCGAGTACAACGGTATTGTACAACTGGGCGGCTACATCTTTGAAGAAGGGGGCGCAGAAGAGTTGGGCGATATCATCGACTACAACGATCGCATCTACCGTGGTATGCTGGTGGGAGAACCGGAGCCTGCGGTACGCACGATCACCTCCCTGGGCACCAACGATATTTCTACACTGATCAAACTGGAAGACGTTGAGTTTGCCTCCTTTGAGCTTGGCCTGACTTACGCTGATGCTTTCGGCCGCAGCACCCTCAACCGCACCCTGCAGGATTGCAACGGCAACGAGATTGTGGTCCGCACGAGTGGGTTTGCCGATTTTGCTATTGATACCTTGCCGGACGGCAACGGTTCGCTGACTGCGATCTTCAATGTCTTTGGAGATACGAAGCAGTTGTTCCTCCGTAGCGCAGACCTTGATGTGGAGATGACCGGAACCCGCTGCAATGCCGGTACCGGAGAGGAAGAACTTATGAGCATACGGGAGCTACGGGACGTTTTCGCAGCCGGAACCACAGAAGGGCCTGAAGACCGCAAAATACGTGGCGTGGTGATCTCTGACAATCAGAGCGGCAACTTCGATGGCCGGGTAGCAGTCATACAAGATGGCACCGCTGGTATTACGATTTTTTTCCAGGGCGACCACGGGTTCAGCCTGGGCGAAGAAATCGAAGTAGTGGTTTCGGGCCAGGAATTGACGCTGTACAACGACCTGTTGCAACTGGACTTTATCAACAACGATCTGGCTTCTTCCAATGGTATGGGCGACCCTGTGGAGCCCCGCGTCACCACGATTGGAGAAGTACTGGATAATGCCGAGGTCTGGGAGTCCACGCTGGTCCTCATCAACGGAGCGAGTATTTCCGGCAGTGCGACCTTCGCCGGGGCCACAACGGTAAGCGATGGCTCAGGAAGCATGACCATGTTTACACGTAATTCTGCAACCTTCGCCAGCTCGGCCCTGCCTGCTGAGCCTGTGGAGATGACGGCTATTGTCTCTCAGTTCAACAATTATCAGCTGGTCATCCGCAACCTGGCAGATGTGGGGGGCGAAACCGGAGGTGGCGGTGGCGACCCGGAGGCGATCAGCCTGTCTGAATTACGTGCCTTGTTTGCAGGCGGGGCCGCAGCGGTTCCTGCCAATCGCTTTATCAACGCGGTGGTGATTTCTGATGTAGACGCAGGTAATACTACAGGTCGTAATATGGTGGTACAAGATGAAACCGGCGGAATTGTTGTACGCTTTACTGACAACCACAGTTTTGCTTTGGGCGAGGAGGTGGAAATCAACGTTGGCGGCAATGAGTTGAGCGAGTTTAGTGGACTGCTTCAGATCAATGCCGTAGACAATGCCGCAGCGATGAGCATGGGCAATGGCACGATGCCAGAACCCAGGAACGCTACGGTGCAGGAGATTCTGGACAATGCCGAAGCCTGGGAGTCTACCCTCGTCCTGGTATCAGATATTGCATTTACAGAAGGCGGCACCTTCTCAGGTGCTAAAACACTCGATGACGGAACGGGTACGATCGCCACGTTCACCCGGAATCAGGCCACCTTCTCTGGCAGCACCGTGCCCGACGGCACTTTTGCGCTTACCGCAATGGTTTCTGATTTTGACGGGGCACAGCTCACCCTGCGTAACCTCAATGATATTCAGCAGTAAGCATCTGTTGAACCATTCTGATTGAAAAGCCTTAATAAGGGGAGCAGTGCACTTAAGCTGCTCCCCTTACTTGAAAGTAGCTATGGCAAAGACAAAAAAACAAACTGCTCCTTTTCAGTTTAAACAGTTCGCGGTACAGCAGGAACGTTGTGCGATGAAAGTCGGTACGGACGGCATTATGCTGGGCGCCTGGGCTGAAGTAGCGGGTGTTTCCAAAGCATTGGATATCGGAACGGGAACCGGTGTGATTGCCCTAATGCTGGCACAGCGGGCCCCAGAAGCTGCTATTCATGGTATTGATATTGACGAAGTGGCTTGTCAGCAGGCTCGTGAAAACTTCGAAGCGGCTCCCTGGAAAGACCGGCTGTCCATTATCCAGGAATCTATACAAGACTATGCCCGCACCACCCGGACTTCCTACGACCTCATCGTATCTAATCCACCTTTCTTTTCCGGAGGTACTTTCGGCATGAAGGAAGAGCGCGCTATTGCCCGGCAAACGGTCCGCATGCCGCACGGAGATTTGCTTATTGCGGTACGGCAGTTGTTAGCCAGGAGCGGCCGGTTTTGTCTGGTACTGCCCTATTTGGAAGGGCTGCGTTTTCAGGAGCGGGCGGAAGAATACCATTTGTTTTGCACCAAAGTCACCGAAGTCAAGCCATCACCGGATGCGCCGGTCAAGCGGTTACTGATGCAGTTTGAGCAGGAAGATAAACCCACCGAAACCGATCAGCTGGTCATCAGGGCAACAGATGCAGAAGACTCCTACACCACAGATTACCGGGCGCTACTCAAAGACTTCTTACTGAAATTTTAATATATAGATAACACGGCACCGCTCGCTTATGAGCACATTCTGCCTAGTTTTGCTCCTTTGCTTAACCCTCAATCATTCAATTCGCAGGCAGTATGGCAAAAACGGAATTGGTAAAACGCGATATCAGCTGGCTTTCTTTCAATCACCGGGTGCTTCAGGAAGCGATGGACAAATCGGTGCCCCTTTACGAACGCATCAAGTTTTTGGCCATTTACAGCTCCAATCTCGATGAATTTTACCGGGTGCGGGTAGCCTCTCTGCGCAGTTTTAAAGAACTGAAGAAGAAAACCCGGAAGGCTCTCGACCTGGAGACTAAGCCCAAAAAAGAGCTTAAACAGATCCGCAGGATTGTACAGGAACAGCAAGAGGTCTTTGGCCGCATCTTCCGGACGGATATCATCCCGGAGTTGGAAAAAGCAGGTGTGCGCCTGATCAACAACGAAGCCTTCACAGAACCGCAACAGGAATTTGCCAAACGCTATTTTTTTGAGAAAGTCTACCCCTGCCTGAACCCCATCATTTTGGAGCCGGAATCCGCTTGGCCTTTCCTGGAAAACAAGGGGCTTTACTTTGTGATTGATCTGGAGGGGGAAGGCCGCACCGCTATCCTGCAAATGCCTACAGATAATTTGCCCAGGTTTCAGGAGCTGCCCTCAGAAGAGGAAGGCGTATACTACGTAACTTTTCTGGACGATATTATCCGCTACAACCTTCCGGCTTTTCTGGATGAGCCTATTCTGGGGGCTTATGCTATCAAAGTATCACGGGATGCGGAGCTTTACATCGATGACGAATACTCCGGCGACCTGGTGGGGAAGATTCGCGAAAGCCTCGATGAGCGCAATATCGGGCTGCCCACACGCTTTCTCTACGACAGCCGCATGCGGGAAGAACTCCTGGGGCTGCTCAAAGAGCAACTGAAATTAAGCAAGCACGACCTTATCCCCGGTGCCCGCTATCACAACTTTAATGACTTTTTTGGCTTTCCCAATCCAACGGATCAGAGCGAGCTGCACGATGAGCCCATGGAGCCCCTGCTGCACGAGGAGCTTGAGCAGGCCGAAGCCCTACTGCCTTATCTCCGGGAGCAGGACGCTGTGCTGCACTTTCCCTATCAGGAATACGACTACATCCCAAGGCTGATCCGGGAAGCAGCACAGGACCCGGATGTGACCACCCTCAAGATTACCCTGTACCGGGTTGCCTCCCGCTCTGCGGTAGTGGACGGATTGCTGGAAGCCCTCAAGAACGGAAAGCAGGTCACCGCTTTTATCGAAGCTAAAGCCCGGTTCGACGAAGCCGCCAACCTGTACTGGGGCGCAGAGTTGGAAAAAGCCGGCGCAACGGTGATTTACAGCTACCCCGGTATCAAAGTGCACACCAAGCTATTGCTGATTATTCGGAAGGAAGGAGAGGCGCTGCAGCATTACGCCTACCTGGGTACGGGCAATTTCAATGAGAAAACGGCCCGGTTGTACTGCGATCACGCCTTGCTTACTGCTGATCCCCGCCTGGCTAAAGAAGTCGGGCAGGTCTTCGATTTGCTGGAGCGGAAGATCCTTATGCCCAAGTGCAAACATCTGTTGGTTTCTCCGTTCACCACGAGGAGCGGTTTTGAGGCTTTGCTGAAGCAGGAGACCAAGCATGCCAAAGCAGGGCGAAAAGCCTACGCCATACTCAAAATGAACAGCCTGGAAGACCCCGAAATGATTGAAAAAATCTACGAAGCTTGCCGGGCTGGCGTGAAGGTACGATTGATTGTCCGTGGTATCTGCTGTGCGGTGCCTGATTTGGAAGGCGTGGGTGAAAACCTGGAAATCATCAGCATCGTAGACCGGTTTTTGGAGCATGCGCGGGTTTATATTTTTGGGAATGGAGGGGAAGAGCGTCTGTTTCTCGCCTCAGCCGACTGGATGACCCGCAACCTGGACCGCCGGGTGGAGGTAGTTTTCCCGGTTTATGATAAAAGAATCCGGGAGGAAATCCGGCACATCATCAACCTGCAACTTGCTGATAATACCAAGGCCCGTATCATTAATGCCGAACAAAATAACCCTTACCATTATCAGGGGGGCACGCCGGTAAGGGCTCAGGTCGCCACCTACCAATGGCTGGCTAAGCGGGAACCTGTAGGTTTACAATAAGTTAGCACAAAGATAATTCAGGGCTAACGCCCTTCGGGTTGACACGTACTATTTTTACCATAAAAAAGTGACGAAGATCAACCACCTGCGGGATTGGGTATTCCACCGCGTGCACAAGAGCAACCTCGTTTACAATACCTGCTGGGAAGACCCTCGCTGCGACCGCGAACTCATGGCTATTGATGCGGACAGCGAAATTGTGATGATCACAAGCGCCGGCTGCAATGCGCTGGATTACCTGCTGGATGCGCCCAAAGCGGTGCACTGCATTGACATGAACCCCCGTCAGAACGCCCTGCTGGAGCTCAAACGTGCCTTTTTCAGCCACAGCGGCCCGGAAACGTTGTTTCAAGTGTTTGGCCGGGGCAGTCACGAGGCTTTCCCGGAGCTCTATCAACAGCAGCTCCGTTCTGCACTGCCTGCCTATGCACAGGAATACTGGGATGAGCACCTCAATTACTTTTCACCTAAAGGCTTGCGGAAATCCTTTTATCATTTTGGCTCTTCGGGCACTTTCGCCTGGCTGGCCAGCAATTACCTAAAGGGGCGCAAGAAACTCTTCCGTCAGATCGATCAAATGTTCCATGCTGCTGCGCTGGAAGAGCAAAAGGAAATCTACCTGCAAGTGGAAGAGCGTGTCCTGAATAATATGGTAGAATGGATGGTCAACCGCCACCTCACCATGTGCCTGGTAGGGGTGCCCCGGTCGCAGCAGGAGCTTTTTGTGAAAAAATACGAGCGGGGCGCTTTAGGCTTTATTCAGGAGTGCCTGCGGAAAGTCTTCACGGAGTTGCCTTTGCAGGACAACTACTTCTACCGGTTGTACATGTACGGCACCTACACAGAAACCTGCGCACCTAACTACCTGTTGCCGGAGCACTTTGAGCCCCTTCGTGACCGAATAGACCGGGTGCAAACAAATACCACTACAATCAGTCAGTTCCTGAAGGACAATCCTGGTGCCTATTCTCACTACGTACTCCTTGATCACCAAGACTGGCTGGCGGCCAATGACCGGCCTGCACTGGAAGAAGAGTGGCGATTGATTCTGAAGAATAGCCGGCCTGGCACCAAAATACTGCTGCGCTCAGCGGCTCATGAAGTGGACTTCTTTCCTGATTTTGTACGGGAAGCCGTTACTTTCGAGCAGGAGTTGACAGCTAAAACCCACCAACTTGACCGGGTGGGCACTTACGCTAGTGTTTATCTGGCCGAGGTACAGTAGCCACCTCCTTAATCAAAAAATCAAATATGGCATCCAAGCATATCACGGTCTCCGTTTCAGAACAGAACGAGACTATGCAGCGCTATTACGTGCTGCAATCCAAAATCTACGACCTCACCCGCTGGACCTTCCTGTTTGGGCGTCGGGCAGTCATCCGCCAATTGCCCCTTGATCCCGGAAAAGCGCACCGTATCCTGGAAGTGGGCTGCGGCACCGGCTACAACCTTCGGCTGCTGGCCCGCCGTTTTTCCAAAGCTCACCTGACCGGGCTGGACGTATCTGCTCACATGATTGAGAAAGCCACAAAAGCGACCAAGCCGTTTGCGCAGCGGGTCCAACTGGAGGAGCGCCCCTATGTACTGGGTGACACTCAATACCTGGGGCAATTCGATGCTGTCCTTTTTTCCTATTCACTGACCATGATTAATCCGCAGTGGGAGGAGCTGATCCGGCAGGCTAAGGCTGATCTGAAGCCAGGGGGCGTTATAGCGGTAGCCGACTTTTTTGATTCCCGGTTTGGGTGGTTCAAAACCCATATGGGCAATAATCATGTTCGCATGGATAGGCACCTGCTGCCGCTTTTGGAGCAGGAATTCACAACCCTTTCCCATAGTGTGAAGCCAGCCTACGGTGGGGTGTGGGATTACTTCGTGCATTTGGGCAGGAAGGTGTAAGGTTGTATCTTGTTTTTGTAAAATTGCCGATTTTTGTTTGGTGTGGGGGCAGGAAAAGTTGGCGAATATGCTAATTTGGTGGGCATTACTGCAACCAAATTCAAATTAGCATGAACACACGAAAAATCTTACTGTCGGAAAATGAGATTCCGGAAGCATGGTACAATATTGTGCACGATATGCCCAACAAGCCTCTGCCTCCGCTGCACCCCGGCACAAAGGAGCCCATCGGCCCGGATGCCCTGGCGCCCCTTTTCCCAATGGGCCTGATCCAACAGGAAGTGACTCAGGAAAAGTGGGTGGAAATACCGGAGGAAGTCCGCGAGGTCTATAAAATCTGGCGCCCCACGCCAATGTTTCGGGCCACAGGGTTGGAGAAAGCGCTGGACACTCCTGCCAAAATTTACTACAAGTACGAAGGTGTGAGCCCTTCCGGTTCTCACAAGCCCAATACAGCGGTTGCGCAGGCATACTACAACAAGCAGGAAGGCGTAAAGCGCATCACGACCGAAACCGGCGCCGGTCAGTGGGGCAGTGCCCTGAGTTTTGCCTGTCAGCACTTCGGTATCGAATGTGAGGTGTACATGGTGAAGATAAGCTACGAGCAGGAGCCCTACCGAAAGATGATGATGAACACCTGGGGTGCCAAAGTCCACCCTTCGCCCACTGACCTTACCGAAGCGGGGCGTCAGGTACTGGCCAAAGACCCCAATTCGCCGGGTAGCCTTGGCATTGCCATTTCAGAAGCTGTAGAGCGTGCAGCTTCTGATGAGCATACTAAATACGCCTTAGGCAGTGTGCTCAATCACGTCCTCATGCACCAAACGGTCATTGGGCTGGAAGCCGTCAAGCAGATGGAGAAAGCCGGAGATCAGCCGGATATTGTGGTGGCGCCCTTTGGTGGAGGTTCCAACTTTGCCGGCATCAGCTTCCCTTTCCTGCGGCTGAATCTGGAAGAGGGCCAAAATATCCGGTGCATTGCCAGTGAGCCCTCCTCCTGTCCCAAGCTCACCCGCGGTGTGTTCCGTTATGACTTCGGCGATATGGTCGGAATGACCCCGCTGCTGCCGATGTATACCCTTGGGCATAATTTCGTCCCGGCACCGATTCATGCCGGAGGGCTGCGCTACCATGGTGCAGGCGTTGTGGTGAGTCAGCTGCTAAGGGATCAACTTATTGAAGCCCGCGCACACGATCAGTTGGAGTGCTTCGAAGCAGGCGTGCTTTTCGCCAAAACAGAAGGCATCATTCCTGCGCCTGAGACCAACCACGCTATCGCCACGGCCATTCAGGAAGCCAGGCGCTGTAAGGAGGAAGGCAAGAGCGAGACCATCCTGATCCATCTTTGCGGGCACGGCAACTTTGACCTGGCTGCCTACGAAAATTACCTGAGCGGCAACCTGGTCAGGCACGAAATCACCGAGGAGGAAATACAGGCGGCTTTGGCAGAGCTGGATACGCCTACGATTGACTAATCTATTTAGGAGCGTTAATGAAATCAGCGGCATTGGTGATCCTTTTGGGATTATCAGTGCCGCTTTGTCTTGCTTGGATTTCGTAATACGCCCCTAGGGTCGACTCTGGAAACATGGGTGGAAGTGTGGGGAGGCAGTTTAGAAGCTTTGTAGCTTAAGTTATTGGTAGTCAGGTTTTTGGATGCAAAAGGTGTATTTGTTGCCTAGAACCTATGACGTCCGGAAGCGCGATCTTTACTACTGTAAAATGCCCGCTAAAAAGCGGCGGCTGCGGCTATGGCGGGGGCTGAAATTCCGTTATTTCGTTTCCCCTGTATAGTGCAGCGGGATGAAACAAGCTAAATCAAACAACAAAATAACATGGCAAAATTAAATTTTGGTGGCGTAGAGGAAAACGTGGTCACCCGTGAAGAATTCCCCCTGGAAAAGGCCCGGGAAGTGATGAAAGACGAGACGATTGCGGTCATCGGTTATGGTGTTCAGGGGCCGGGGCAAGCCCTCAACCTGAAAGACAATGGTTTCAATGTGATCGTCGGGCAGCGCCAGAATTCCAAGACCTGGGACAAAGCTGTAGATGATGGCTGGGAGCCAGGTGTAACGCTATTTCCCATTGAGGAAGCAGTGGAGCGTGGTACCGTTATTCAGTACCTGCTGAGCGATGCGGCACAGATCTCCGTATGGCCTAAGATTAAACCGCTTTTGACCAAAGGCAAAGCCTTGTATTTTTCTCATGGCTTTGGCATTACCTACAAGGAGCGCACCGGCATCATTCCGCCAGAGGATGTAGACGTCATCCTGGTGGCGCCGAAGGGTTCCGGAACGAGCTTGCGGCGTTTGTTTGTAGCCGGGAAAGGTTTGAATTCCAGTTTCGCGGTATTCCAGGATGCGACTGGGCGTGCTAAGGACCGGGTAGTTGCTTTGGGTATTGGCGTAGGTTCGGGCTACCTATTTGAGACGACTTTCAAGCAGGAGGTTTTCAGTGACCTCACGGGTGAGCGCGGCTCGCTGATGGGCGCTATTCAGGGGCTCTTTGCTGCACAGTACGACTGTCTGCGCCGTCATGGCCACAGCCCGTCCGAAGCCTTTAATGAAACCGTCGAGGAGCTGACCCAAAGCCTGATGCCGCTCGTAGCCGAGAACGGTATGGACTGGATGTATGCTAATTGCTCTACTACGGCACAGCGTGGTGCGTTGGACTGGTGGAAGAAGTTCCGGGATGCAGTTTCGCCGGTTTTCGATGAGCTGTATGATAGTGTAGCCAAAGGCGAAGAGGCACAGCGGTCCATTGATTCCAATAGTCAATCGGATTACCGGGAGAAGCTGGAGGCGGAACTGAAAGAATTGCACGATAGCGAGATGTGGCAGGCAGGGCGTACGGTGCGTGGGTTGCGTCCGGAGAATCAGGAGGAGAAGGTGGGGTAGTCTTGCAGTGGGCAGTTTTTTAGTCGGCAGTGGGGTAGTCGGCAGTCGGCAGTCTTGCAGTCGGTAGTCTTGCAGTGGGGCAGTCTTACAGTGGGGCAGTCTTGCAGTGGGGTAGTCTGGGCAGTATTGCAGTGGGGCAGTCTTGCAGTGGGGCAGTCTGGCAGTCGGCAGTGGGCAGTCTGGCAGTGGGGGGATTTGTTTAACTTGTCTTAAAATGGGATAGGATGGAGAAGAGATTTAATTTGAGGTATACGGAGCTGCTGGCTTACAAGAAGGCATTTGAGCTGGCGGTTGATATCTTTGAAGTTTCTAAGTCCTTTCCTAAAGAGGAGCGGTACTCGTTGACGGATCAGATCCGGCGGGCATCGCGTTCGGTGTGTGCGAATATTGCTGAGGGCTACAGGAAGCGGCGTTATCCCAAGCATTTTATCAGCAAGTTGTCTGATTCGGATGCGGAGAATGCGGAGGTGCAGGTTTGGACGCAATTTGCCTACCGGTTCGGTTATATTCCTGTGGGGCAGCATGATACGTGGTTGGAAAACTCCGTTGAGGTGGGCTCTTTGCTGGGGTATATGATGGACAACCCGGGCAAGTTTAAGTGAAGGCCGGCTGCCTTGTTGATGGCTGACCAGGCTATCTGATTTTTTATAGACTATTGATGTACAGCGAACTACCGGAAAAAGTAATCCCATGTCAACATCCACGACTACGAACGTTTTGCCCTCTGTAGAGGCGATTTACAAAGCGAAGATGCGCCTGCGCGGAGTGGCAGAGCCTACACCTCTGACCTTCAACTACCACATGTCAGAGCATTACGACTGCCGTTTGTACTTCAAGCGGGAGGATATGCAGGTGGTACGTTCCTACAAAATCCGGGGTGCCTACAACAAAATGGCTACGGTACCCAAGGATAAACTGGAGAACGGCGTAGTCTGCGCCAGTGCCGGGAATCATGCCCAGGGTTTTGCCTTCGCCTGCCAGAAAATGAAGGTGAAGGGTAAAGTCTACATGCCCAGCGTGACGCCCCGGCAGAAGATCAAAAAGGTCAAGCTCTTTGGCAAAGAATGGGTGGAAGTGGTGTTGACAGGGGATACTTTTGATGATGCTTACCATGAGGCGGTCAAAGATGCGGAAGAGCATGGCAAAGAGTTTATCCACCCGTTCGATGACCTGCGCACCATCGAGGGGCAGGGGACAGTGGGATTGGAGATTCTTGAAGATTGTAATGAGAGCCTGGACTATGTCTTCTGTGCTATTGGTGGTGGTGGGCTGGTTTCCGGATTAGGAAGTTACTTCCATCAACTGAGCCCGAATACCAAAATCATCGGTGTGGAACCGGCAGGCGCCCCGGCCATGTACGAATCGCTTAAAGCTGGTGAGCCGGTTACCCTGGAACATATCGACAGCTTTGTGGATGGCGCCGCCGTGCGCAGGGTAGGGGACCTGACCTTTAAAATCGCCCAGCAGGTGGTGGACGATATGGTGCTGGTGCCGGAAGGTAAAGTTTGTAGTACCATTTTACAGCTGTACAACGAAGAGGGCATAGTAGTCGAGCCGGCTGGCGCACTGACTGTAGCGGCACTGGATTTTTACAAAGAGCAGATCAAAGGCAAGAACGTCGTCTGCATCCTGAGCGGAAGCAACAACGATATTACCCGCACCGAGGAAATCAAGGAACGCTCTCTGCTCTACGAAGGGTTAAAGCACTACTTTATCATCCGCTTTCCGCAGCGGGCAGGTGCTTTACGCGATTTTCTCAACAACGTCCTCGGCCCCAACGACGACATCACCCACTTCGAGTACACCAAAAAGCACAACCGGGATTCCGGACCTGCCCTTGTAGGGATTCAGTTGCAGCAGTGGGAAGACTACAACCGCTTGCTGGAGCGTATGCAAGCCTCCAAAATTGATTACCAAACATTGAATGACAGTAAGATGCTGTTTGATTTATTGGTATAAGGTCAAATTTCAGTTTCCCCCATTTTTAGAATCTCGTGAAACTCTGCCTCCGCAACCGGCATAACCGACAACCTCCCAATACGCACAAGCGGCATTTCCTGCAGCTTCGGATTGGCTTTGATGGCCTTCAAGGGGACGGGCTTGGAAAATGGCTTGACGGCGGCCATGTCTACCGCACTCCAATCGCCTTTTTCAGCTGTAGGGTCAGGATAGGCTTCGCGTACCACTTTGCAGATGCCCGCTACCTCAAGCCCTTTGCGGCTGTGGTAAAACAGGACAAGATCGCTCACCCGCATGCTGCGCAGGTGATTGCGGGCGGCATAATTGCGTACGCCATCCCAGCGCCCGGTACCTTCAGCCTGCAGGTCAGGAAAGCCATATTCATCCGGTTCTGATTTGACGAGCTAGTAATTCATAACGGTTTGTTTTGGATACCAATGACGGCCATCATGCGCCCGGTAGTACCCTCATTGCGGCGGTGTGAAAAATAATGGTCATTGTCTGCCCAGGTGCAGTAGGGCGACACTTCAATATGGGCTTCAGGAATGCCCGCATCTAGCAGCTGGGCCTGATTGGCGCCCTTGAGGTCAGCCAACCATTTGCCGGGCTTAACGCCAGGCTTCAGATGGGCTTTGGGCAGACGGCCTGCGACCCGCTCATCAACCTCGTAGTGGGGTTGGGTGATGCAGGTGCCGATGTAGGCCAGGCAGTCTTCTGGATGGGTCCCAAAGGCCTCCTCCATCCGGTTCAGCGTATGGGTGACAATCTGTGCGGCTGTACCCTGCCAACCGGCGTGAATAGCGGCGACTGCCCGTTCTTTAGGATCGAAGACCAGCACCGGAGTGCAATCGGCAATCGTCACCCCAATAAGCAGACCTGGCTCTTTGGTGATGATGGCGTCATAACCATGATGGCCGCCCGGTGCAGTGGCCACCAAAACCTCCTTGCCGTGCACCTGATAACTGTAGCAGAATGCGCCATCCGGCCAGCCCAGCGCCTTAAAGAACCGCTGCCGGTTTTGCCCGATGTGCTCCGGAGCATCTTCGGTGTTGATGCCCAGATTGAGGCTGTGGTAAGGCGCCGGGCTCACACCGCCACTGCGCTGACTTTCGGCAGCCACTACGGGGTGAAGGGCAAAGATTTGGGGCTGATGCATCATACCTGCCAAGTTAATCTAAACTTTCCAGAAGTCATCGTCCGGATAGGCTGCTGCCAGCACATCATCAAAGTAATCAGCGTAGTGGATATTAATACCCTCTTTGATGTGGTCTTGCAACTCCTCAAAGTCCCGGCGGTTGTCTTCCGGCAGGATCAGACTGGTAATGCCCACCCGGCGGGCAGCAATGGTCTTTTCCTTCACGCCACCGATCGGCAGGACCTTTCCGGTAAGGGTCAGTTCGCCTGTCATGGCGATATCGTCGCGGATCGCTTTGCCAGTGGCCAGTGAAAAGAGGGACAGTGCCATGGTAATACCTGCGGAAGGGCCATCCTTCGGGGTTGCGCCAGCGGGCACGTGCAGGTGCACCTGATGCTTATCGTAGTAGTTTTTAACCTCCTCTGCTTCAAAGGCTGCCAGGCGGGAACGGACGTAGGTGTGAGCTATGGCGGCGGATTCCTTCATCACATCCCCTAACTGACCGGTTTGTTTAAAGCTGCCGCTCTGCCCAGGTATGCCGTTCGCTTCGATGTATAGCGTGGCACCGCCCAGAGAGGTATAGGCCAGCCCAAGCGCTACGCCGGGGATGGACTTGTTGTAAAGCCGCTCTGATTTGAAGATGGGCTTGCCGAGAAATTCCTCGATATCGTCCTTATCTACCGTGAAGTCGATGGTCTCTTCTTCTGCCAGTTTCAGAGTCGCTTTTCGGATGATTTTGCGGATTTGTTTTTCCAGGTTGCGTACGCCGGCTTCCCGGGCATACTTTTCTACGATGACCCGAAGCGCCTCCTCGGTTATGTCAATTTCATCTTCTTCAAAGCCATGTTCCTTCAGTTGCTTGGGCAACAGGTAGCGCCGGGCAATTTGCACCTTCTCATCAGAAATGTACCCCGCCAGGCGGATAACCTCCATACGGTCGAGCAATGGCCCGGGAATGGTATCCAGCTGATTGGCGGTGGTGATGAAGAGGACGTTGGACAGGTCATAAGGCAGGTCCAGGTAGTGGTCCATGAAGCTGTTGTTCTGCTCGGGGTCCAGGACTTCCAACAAAGCTGAAGCCGGGTCTCCCCGGAAGCTGCTGCCGATTTTGTCGATCTCATCCAGCATAATAACCGGATTGGAGGTGCCCGCCCGCTTCAGCGCCTGAATGAGCTTGCCCGGCATCGCCCCGATGTAGGTCCGACGGTGCCCCTTGATTTCCGCCTCATCCCGCATACCTCCTACGGAGAAACGGAAAAATTCCCGGTTCAGGGCGTGCGCAACGGACTTGCCAATAGAGGTCTTGCCCACACCCGGAGGGCCAACGAGGCAAACGATAGAGCCGCTTACTGCGCCCCGCTTTATGACAGTGCTGAGGAACTCCAGGATGCGGTCCTTGACTTCTTCCAGCCCGTAGTGCTCGTCGTTCAGTATCGCGCGTGCAGCTTTGATATCTGAATTATCTTCTGAATGAATGCCCCAGGGCAGGCTGCCGATGGTTTCCAGGTAAGTTCGTGTGACGTTAAATTCCGGGGACTGAATGTTGAGGGTCCGGAGTTTATTGAGTTCGTCCTCTACGGTCTTTTGCACCTCCTCTGGCAGGTCCTTGTCTTCAAAGAGCTTTTCCAGCTTTTCGATTTCCGATTCGCCTTCCTCCTTTTCCATACCGAGCTCCTTTTTGATGGCTTTCAGTTGCTCGCGCAGGAAGAATTCCTTCTGCTGTTTGTTGACCTTTTCCTCAATCTGCTGATTGATGCGTTTCTGGATTTTGGCAATTTCCAGTTCTTCTTTGATGAGCTTGAGCAGGGTTTGAGCGCGCTCGTGGAGGTCGTAGATTTCAAGCAAATCCTGCAGGACTTCGGCATCGGAAGACAAGAGGTTGCTGATGACGTCCATGGTCAGGCCCGGCGCATCATAGTTGAGCTGGGAGACCACCATGTTGACCTGTTCCTGAAACAGGGGGTTGAGCTGGAGCAGGGCTTTGATCTCCCCGCTGATCGCCATCATGTAGGCCTTGAGGTCCTGATCGGGTTTTTCTTCAGGCTCGTTGTGGTATTGCACCTCCCAACGCAGAGCGGGCTTCACGAGCACCACTCGCCTTTTGCGGAAACGGGAAACGCCCCGACCCAGAATCTGGGCAACGCCGGGAGCCGCTTCATTGACTCTGAGGACCTGGAAGAGGGTGCCATGTTCGTAGAATTCAGATTCGGTATAATCCTCCGTGCTGTAGTCTTGAGCCATTACTAAGCCGAGGTAACCATCTTGTTCTTCTACCGCCTTTTTGATCGCATCTACCATTTCTTTGCCCTTGAAAGTCAGGGGCATGGCCAGCCCCGGGAAAATGGGGCGCTGCTGAAGCGGCAGGATGGTCAGGTTTTGCGGGAGTACATTCTCTACCCGCTGTAGTTGCTGGTCTGCACTTTCTGATTGTACTTCTTCTATGATTTCTTCGTCTGTAATGATATCGTTGCTCATTGGGTGGAATTGGTTTAGGTCAAATGATTAGCTAACCTTCACTAATGTGTAGGCGACCTGATAAATGCATTCAATGGGCGTGCCATATTAATGCAAACGGACGAAGTGGCAGGCGTGTGCAGTATCTGCTGACAAAGTGGCTTGTTTTTTTGTTTAAATGATATCCTGATGCGACAAGGGACTAGTGCCTCGGGTCCTAAATCCTTGACACCCCACGTTTCGTTCTTTTGCAGCTAATTGTCGTTGGATCCCGGATAAATCCGGGATTACATAGCGCTGCTATGCGCGGAAACCTCCGTCTCAATTAGCTACAAAATAACTTTAACTTAGGTATCAGAGACTTAAAACCCGAGGCACTAGGGAAATCAAAAAACAGGGAATATGTAAGCTGGAAAACATAACCTTCTAAATTCTCATGCGTACATTTAGTGAATGGGGTGTCCTTAAAGCACGAAACTGATGATAAAGACAAAAAAGACTGAATTGAATGGATAGAATATATATTGGGGTACTGATGGCAGCCATGGTTTTATTGGGCGCATGTAGCTCCGATACTGGTTTGACTCCTGAAGGCAAGCAGCACTCGGGGGGTGAAAGCACATCTGGTACAGACACTTTATACTACCTGGCTTTGGGCGATAGTTATACGATTGGAGCATCCGTGGAGCCACAGGGGCGGTTCCCGGTACAGCTTACGGCCCGTCTGAATGCAGTGCATCAGGACTCCGTTTTCATCAAGAGCCCGGACATCATCGCCAAAAGCGGATGGACCTCATCAGATTTGCTGGATGCCGCAGAGCAGGCCGAAGCACTTAACCGGCCCTACGACCTTGTTACCCTGCTCATTGGCGTCAATAATCAGTATCAGCGCCTGCCCTTTGTGACTTTTGAGCGCGACCTGGAGGACTTGTTGCACTTTGCAATCGAGGCAGCGGCCGGCGATACGAGCCGTTTAGTGCTGGTTTCGGTACCTGATTATGCTTATACGCCCTTTGGGCAGAACTTTGGTGAGCCTGCACAGATTTCCTCCGAAATTGACAAGTATAATGGTTATCTGGAACAGCAAGCTCAGCTCTACGGAATACCCTTTATTAACGTCACCCCGATGTCCCGTGAGGGCTTGCAGGATCCCGATTTACTGGCAGAAGACGACCTGCACCCTTCTGCCAAAATGTATACAGGCTGGGTGAATCTGATGCTCCGGGATGTGGAAAGAGCATTATCGCTTCAATAGCGCGCGTACTTTGCCGGCGTATTCCCAAAAGAAGTCTGAAATATCCGGCGTGAGTCGAAGTCCAATAATTGCTGTGCAGTAAAGCAGGGTGGCAATGCCCGAGCGCAGGACAAGGTCTGCGAGGAAATGCCATTCCCAAACCGGAATAAGATAGTCTACCCCCAGACAGGCCAGGCCGACCCCTGCCAGCCCCAGCATCCGCCAGGAGAAAGGGTGCATCTGATAATGCCGGTAGATGAAAGACTGAATAAAGACATTAATCAGCACGATCGTCAGTGCGGTAGCCAAAGCCGCTCCGGTGATGCCCAGCCAATTGATGAAAAGATAGTTCGTTATGATAGTCAGGATAGCGGTAGCGCCTTTGAACAGAAGGTCGTACCGAAACAGGGGGGAATAATTGAGCAACAATCCGTTATAGCCATTCGCTGCGTGTGCCAGCTGGCCCAGCCCCAGAAAGACAGCCACCATTTTTCCCGTTTCAAAGCCCTCGCCCAAGATCGTTGCGATATGTTCCAGATTGATGATGATGCCCACGTAGATGAGCACCCCCACCGCCAGATTGCTCAGTGCCAGGCGGCTGTATAAATCCTGAATCTCGTCAAAATCCTCCCGCTTCCAGGCATCTGCCAGCAGTGGAGAAGCAATTTTCGCCAGTCCCTGATGCGGTATGATGATGACCTGCGCAAAGAACATGTAGACGGTGTATATACCCGCGGCGGAATAATTGAGCAGGGCAGGGATCATGAGGATGTCTATCTTGGTGGTGATTTTGCTGCCCAGGCTTGCAAAAACCGAGTAAAAGCTATAACTAGCGATCTCTTTAAAAACAGGCTTCCGGAATACCGGCCATCCGCTGCGCAGGTGCAGTTCGCCAATGTACCAGGTAAAGCCCAGCATGCCTGCTATACTGGCCACAAACCGGCAAACATAAAGGACGATAAAGGCAGACAAGCTGATATACCCGAAGCCATACGCCAGTATAAACCCCAGTGCCAGCACTCTGGCGAAGACGTCGCGGAAAAAGGTCGGCACTCTTGGCCGGAGCAAAGCTGCCAGGTAATTTTCGAGCAACTCCAGGTAAGCTACCATCGCAAGGGCTACGAAGAGCAGGTTGTAGTAGTCATCTACAAAAGTTTGTCCTTCGTCGGTAGTATAAATCTGTAGCAGAAAGTCTTTGGCAAGAAAAAGCACCAAGCCGGTGACCAACAGCCCCAGGGTGCGAAGCAGAAAGAGGAAAGACAGGTAGCCGCTGTGCTGCTCGTTTTTATTTTTGAAATATGGGAAAAAGCGGATAATGGTGGCATTGCTCCCGAAACTCGCGAGCAGCGTAAACAGCATGGCCAGTTCCATCAGCCAGTTGGTAAAGCCCAGCACTTCTTCGCCCACCATACGCGGGTAGAGGATGTTATTGGCAAAACCAATGAGCAAGCCGATGTACATAAACAGGCCGGAGCCAATTCCCTGACGCTTAATGCTTCCCATGCAGCAAAACTAATGAAACTGAGATGAACGTCTTTATACTGTGTACCGGAAGGAGTGGGTCTATGACATTCATCAGAGCCTGCCAGCACATCACCAACTATACGGCGGGCCACGAAACCCGGTCGACCCTTCTGGGCGAAGACCGGATTGCCTACCCCGATCAGCACATTGAGGCTGACAACCGCCTGAGTTGGATGCTCGGCAAGTTAGGCAAAAAATATGGCAAGGATGCGTTTTACGTGCACCTCAAGCGGGATGTGGAGGCTACGGCGGTGAGCTTCAACAGGCGGTGGGGCAGAGCTCGCAGTATTATTGACGCCTACACAGAAGGTATTCTTATGCGGCCCAGGGAGCGCGGTGTGGAGCTTTGTGCAGATTATGTAGAGACGGTACATCAAAATGTAGGGTATTTTTTGAGGGATAAGCCTAACCGTATTCAGGTTGACCTTGAAGATGCCAAAACGGGGTTCCGCCGGTTTTGGAATACTGTCGGGGCAGAGGGGGATCTAGAAGCCGCGCTAGCAGAATGGGATATCCGAAATAATCCATCCGTTTCTCCAAGTATGGTGGACCGTGTACGCTCCTTTCTCCGCCAAATATGATAACTTCGCCCTATGAATAAGCAAAAACTCTACACAACCTTTTCCTTTTTCAAAACAGCCGCAGCGTTGAGTGCGCTCTGCGTATTGGTGCTGCTTTTAATGGAATACCTAGGGCATCCTGGCTTTCTTCTTCCTGGGCTGGCTTTGATCAGCCTTGGGTTTATTATCCTTAGCTTTAGAATCGTACAGCTGATTTACAGACTTCAGCTCGATCGCGTGCATGATACCAATCAGGTGGAAAGTATGCAATGGATTTACCAGCAATTTCAGCCCAAAGTGGCTTTCCCGCCTATGCGGGTTATTGCAGGATCGCCGGACTTCTTCAAGGTTATTGTAGAGCACTGCATTGAGTTGCAACCTAAAGTCATTGTTGAAGCAGGTTCAGGTGTGTCTTCAGTAGTTATTTCAGAATGGTTAAGGTCCGTGGGTAGTGATGCCCGTCATTATGCGCTGGATCATCTGGAAAAGTACGCTAAAGAAACAGAAGAAAAGGTTGTGAACTCCAATAGCAAAATTCTTTACGCTCCACTCAAGAATTATAACCTGAGTGGTTCAAATTGGCAATGGTACGATATTGAAGAGCTTGCTAATGTGGACAGCATTGATTTGTTAATTATTGATGGACCACCGGAAGATATTCAAAAAGAGGCTCGGTTCCCGGCTCTGCCTCTTCTGTTCGAAAAGCTAAGCGATAAGGCAGTCATCATTCTCGACGATACTAATCGACCCGATGAACAGTCTATTATTAAACGATGGAAAGCTACCCATCAACTTAAAGAAAAGTATCTATTCACTGAAAAAGGCACAACAGTTTTATACAAATGATCATTACCGAATGATCTGAACATCGCCTGTCATGATTTCTGTGGCACCATTGAGGAACTCCACTTCTATAAGCCAGGTAAACACTTTTATGTTTTGTTTTGTGTTCCTTGTATATCCATCCCATGACGGTGAGATTAAATGTGGATCAAATGACTCGGCCTTGAAAACTTCATTGCCCCATTTATCGAAAATTAAAAACTTAAGCACTTTACGAACGCCACAGCCCGGATAAATTGTAAAATAGTCATTAACCCGATCTCCATTAGGGCTAAATGCATTGGGAACATAAATACTCTTATCCAAGAAAAGATCAATTTGAGTTGTGGCGCTATCAATACAATTGTACTCATTGATAACCGTGAGGGTATAATTAACCCCATTTTCTGGAGAGACCAACTCTGGGAAAATACAGTCATTACAGCTCAGCCCAATAGAAGGAGACCATGTTGTCTCGATATACCCCGTGGAATCCAGAATAAACGGCTTCAGCGTTTGAAATTCGCAATAATTATAGCTAGTGGTTGGTGCAAGTGTAATTTGAGGTGGGGTTATAACCGCTAAGTGAAAGCTTGAAGAGTCGCTACACCAATCATTAACAGCTTCAACAAAGTAATTTCCTGTACTTTCCGGGGTAAGTGAGGGTAAGTTTAAAATACTAGAGACTTGAACTTCACTATTCGGCAAAAGCCAGAAAACAGAGGTGTTTTGTAATGCTCCTTTAGCCTCTAACTCAAGGTTCGACCCCAAGCAAACGGTAACTGTATCTTCGACTTCAAGATTGATGGCTGGCTTGATATCAACATATGTTGTATCCTGAGCTTGACAAAAACCATATTGAGCTTGAAGAATGTAATCGCCTGAGTTGTTGAATGTGGTTGGAGAAATTTCAGGATTCTGAAAATTGGAAAGAAAACCCCCAGGTCCGTACCAGGATAATGTGGCATCAAGGTCGCTTTGCCCTATTAATTGAATGCTTTCTTCTTCACATGTGGGCCCATTATTGTCTGCACTTAGGCCTATTAAGTGGTTTGGTGATGGTAGGGTGAAATCAAAGTTTGCATACAACGTACAGCCTTGTAACAAATCGGATACACTTTCTACAGCATATACCCCAGGAGCTAAACCGGTTAAAATGATTAAGGAATCGGTATCTGGGGTTAATTCAATTGTCCAAACGTTTTGCTCTTCGTCTCGCACATTTATCAGGAAGGGACGATTGCTTTCAAAGAATGAAGAATAGAGGATAATACCACCATTTGCTTCTGTACAATTGGAGGGTGGTATGACTTCCGATACGATTTCAGCGGAAGCATTTGACAAAACGGTGAAAAGAGTTGGATCTTCCGATATTAGAGCGTTCCCTTTGTCATCTGAAAGTTTGAAGGACCCAAGGGAAACGGGTAGATTATATAAAAAGGCTTGGTTATGATAATTTCCTGGAGGTAACTGGTCCAATCTTACCTTTATTTGCACTTCATATGGAGTAACACTTTCAAGTGTTACTCCATCCATTGCTAGTATTCTGGTACCGGGTCCGGTCGATGGAGCATATTCAAAAGTTGGTAAATTGGTAATGACCTCTTCGATCATCATCCCATCTGGAAGCGTATCTCTCAAAAGAGTTCCGAAAATGGTTTCATGATGTCTGGATTCAATGGATAAATTGAATACAAGAGATTCAGTGTTGCAGTAGAGCGTATCCTGATCAATAGTTTTCTCAAAGACGAGATCATAAGGGCAAGAGCAACCATCGTTTCCTGTAGCGCCTGGACCTGTCCCTAAGAGTACCGCTTCACCTGTTTCACTATTGAGTCCTACTAGTCTATTCTGGAATAGATTAGGCATTCCTTGTAAAGACCCATACCCAAAAAGATTACCCTGAGTATCAAAAAATAGTGCCCCAATGTGACGAACGATGTTATCTGGGACTTCCCCAATTATGGTTACTGCTCCAGCATTAGGAGAGTCCAGATCAACATTAATGCGGATTAAAGCGCCCTGAGCATCCAAAGGGGCAGAGCCTGAACCAGCGTAATTTCGAAGGTAAGAATAAGCTACACCTGGCTGAAAGGGGTCAAAAGCAATATCATCAATTCGGGCTTCAAAAACCCCTGAAAGACCATTAGCGTTATCCCAGTACATTTCTAGTTCAGCGACCAGCTCGAAATCATTTATAACCTCGAAAAACAGTAATTTATTGATTGTATTTTCTCTGTACACATATAGCCCTTCCGGAGTGCAATCACCTGCGCCAGTACTGGCAATACTAACCAAAGGGACATCACCAACAACCTCAAAAGATCCATCTGCTTTGAGCCTGACTATCTGATTTGTATTTTTGCGGTTTGCGTAGATGTAATTGTCATATCGGTTATAACCTACTGCATTGAAATATAAATCATTAAAGGTCGCTAACTCTTGGAACTCAACTTCGCCGCTTTCATTCATTTGTACCCAATGGGAATAGTTTGGAGGAGCATTTTGGTGTAGGGTGATAATCGGCTTTCCATTGCAGGGGAAAGCCTGCCCCGATAAACAATCAGTTATAATGAAAAGCAGTAATACTCCAAGTACAAATTTCACAGAAAGTGCACGCATTGCAAAAAGGTTTAATTACTTCATCAAGTTAGGAATTAAATGTAAAATATTCAACTTTTACCATCGAATGAATAGTGCGCTCTTAGAGTGGGTTGGGACTTTTGTCTTCTAGTCGAAAACTAACAATTTTTTGGTTAGATGAGGCACGGAAACCGGAGTTTAGCCTTAGCTAAACAGCCTGTCCCGCAGTTTGCGGAAAGGATTTTCGGGACGAAGTATAAGCAAACCTGCCTGCGTGTCGAACACTTCGGTCTCCGGTGGCCAAAGCCCACAGGCGATGAGACACAGGCAGGAAAGTGTCCCAGTGCACCGGGATAAAATCCCAACACGCTCTTAATTTCACCCAAACACCTTCCCCCGCATCCTATCTTTCCGAAACCGCCGGATAAACCGCCCTTCCTCAGCCGTCACAATAAATTCATCCTGGTTAAGGAAGGACTGTACCCAGCCCCAGAGCACTGCCAGCCCCGTGATGCCATACGGCTTGTTCAGATAGCCGGCCTTGATGGCGCTGATAAGGGTGATAAAAAAACCGTAGCGCAGGCGGTACATGCCATTACCGACTTTTACCCGGATTTTGACGGAGCCGGTCTCTGCCCCCAGTACCCGGTAGTGCCTGACCTGTAGCTCCGGGTCGACCTGAATGCCCCAGCCATGGAAGCGGGCCAGCAGCTCATCAGCTGTGTCCCAGCCGATGGAGGCGCGTAGTCCGCCAATCTGCTCAAAGCAGGCCCGCCGATAGGACTTGAAGGCGCCTTTGACATGATCAACATCCGAAAAATTTTCGTACACCCATTCCCCATTTTCTTCTATGGCAATGGTGCCGCCGGCGATGCCCAGTTTGGGGTCAGCCCGAAACAGGGAGGCAATGCGCTCAAAATAATGGGTCGGTAGAGTAAGGTCGGCGTCCAGTTTGACCAAAAAGTCGTAGTGATCCTGAATTTGCTGATACCCAAGGTAGAACGCACGTACGACTTTGGAGCCAGCCGCCCGCTGTTCCTTTTTATCGTTGTTGACCAACTGAATCCAGGGGTAGGTTTGCTGATAGCCCTCTACGATTTTACGAGTGCGGTCAGTAGAGCCATCATTGACGATGACCAGGCGCTGTGGGATCAGCGTCTGCGCTGCAATGGACTCGATGGCGCGCCCAATGAAGCCCTCCTCGTTGTAGGCTGGCATGACGATGACGTACTTCATATAACCTTTTAATCTTCCCGGAAGAACAGCCCATCAATGGTATTCACCCGGCCTGTGTTGAGGTCTACGCCTTCCACATGGAAACTATAAGGCTGAAAGCCGTGATGCCGGGCCAGGTCCATAATATCATAAAACCGGAACTCGGTATGCTCGTAGATGGCGTAAAGGGGGATTTCGATTTTTAGCCCGGTCGCTTTCGCCAAAGTGTCAGGGCCTCCTTCAATGACTTGCTTCTCAAAGCCTTGCGTATCAATCTTAAAAAGGATACGGGCATTTTTACTATCCTGAATATAGCGCGGCAGAATGGTGTCAATCCGAAAAGCCGGCACTTCTTCCTGCCGGACGATGCGCGACTTCTGATTATGGGAAACGTAGGAATCCTTGATAGGCAAAGCGGAGCTGAAGACGGTATCATCCGACACATTCATCGTGATGGTGCCGTCCTCTGCTCCGATCGCACAGCGCTCCGCAATAGTCCAGTTGGGGTAGGGGGCAGACCGTTTTTCCAGCTCTGCCCGCGCCGCCGCTACCGGCTCAAAGGAAATGACCTTGCCTGAAAACCCAAAATCATAAAGCGACTCCGCAAACTGACCGGTATTGGCACCGATGTCAACGACATGGGTAATGCCCGTATGCTTGCAGAGCATGGCTGTCCGCAGCTCCTCACTAGCGGAAGGCGTGAAACGCTTGAGCTTGAGGTAGAGGCCAGAACTTTTGCCTACCAATCGCTTGGTGCGCTCTAAAGCCTTGGATTGCAGGATTTGTTGGAGAAGATTCATGTCTACGGTGTTGCGCTGAGGTAAAAGACAAAGGCCTAAGCCTCTTCGTGGATCACAATTTGCTCAATCTTGTCGCCCTGACGGATATCGTCGATCACATCCAGGCCTTCCACTACCTTGCCGAAGCAGGTATGGTTGCCATCAAGATGAGCGGTGTTGTCCCGGCTATGGCAGACAAAAAACTGAGAACCCCCGGTATTACGCCCGGCGTGCGCCATAGAAAGTACGCCCCGGTCGTGGTACTGATTGCCCCCATCCAATTCACAGTCGATCGTGTAGCCAGGGCCGCCTCTGCCATCTCCCTTCGGGCAGCCGCCCTGAATCACGAAGTTGGGGATGACGCGGTGGAAGGTCAGCCCATCGTAGTAGCCTTCCTTAGACAACTTTACAAAATTGGCAACGGTATTTGGGGCATCTTCGTCGTAAAACTCGACTTTCATGGTGCCCTTTTCTGTTTTGATTTCTGCTTTGGTCACGGTAATTGTTTTAGTGGTTGGCAAAGAGACGGAAAAAAAATAAACGGAACAAATTTCGGGAAGCCTTCAGAAGAAAGTTTGACCGTTATTTTCCGTCAGGGCCCGCCCTGAAGCATTGTGAGGTTCGTAAACCCTTGATATACAGTAGGCTAAAACTCCAAACATGCTTTCGAACCGCTAAATTAAGGCTTTTCGCGCTAATGGTTAACCCCCCGCACGATATTCCCCCAGTAATACGTTTCGTAAAAGGAGGATGGGGTCGGTAGCTGTCCCTTTTGATAAGCCTGCTGTAAGGCGGCTGCAAATGCCGGGTATGCTTCATCTGCTACCCTGATCAGCTTTGGACCGCATGCCTCGGGTACGACACCAAGGGCACCGGTATAGCTCGATACCACCGTAGTGCCCAGGGCGATAGCCTCCACCAGTTTGGTTTTTACGCCCCCGCCGGAGTTGACGGGATTAGCCATGAGGTCACAGGCTTGCACGTAGGCTTCGATATCTTCCACATAGCCAAGGTAATCAACCCGGTCGTAGTCTTGCAGCCGGTTATACTTCCCGGGTAATCCGCCCCCGCAGATGAGGAAGCGGTAGGGGAAGTCAGCTATCTGACGGAAGGCGGGCTCAATTTGTTCCACAATGCGCACTACAGCTTCCAGGTTGGGCTGATAGGTCTGCGGGCCAAAGAAGATGATCAGGCATTCGTCCTCCGAATACCCATGTTGCTTACGGATACGCCTGCGTGCAGTTTGCCGCTCTGGTTGACGGGCGTATGGCGTACCGTAGGGAAGGACGCTGCACTGCTCCGGCTGTAGCCCAAATGCCCGCTGTCCGGGCACCACTTCGTCCGGCGAAATAAAATACAGATGGTCTGACAGGCGAAAGGCCAGCCATTCAACCACAAAAACGATGGGCCACCATGCTTTACCCATGCTGCGGAACCGCTGGTATTCCAGGTTTTGGATATAGATGGATAATGGCACGCCTCTGAGCCGGCACGGGATGAAAAGCAGGAGTGCGATAAAGGGCTGAAAAGCAATGCACTGGGTCACCCCGGCTTGTTTGAAGTAGCGGGCAATGCGCACCGCTCCACGAGGGTGTAGGTACCGGGTTACACTGTTGCCCAGTAAGCTTTGCAGCCGGAAGGGCAACGCTTCCGTATCCTCATTTCCAGGCGTGGTAACAGCGGTGACCGAAGTATGCCCGGCAAGGAACCGGCACAAGCCAAACGCTGCTTTGTGCCCCCCATTACGGGGCGGCACAAAGCAGTAGGGGACCACCACTGCTACGTGGCTGTCCTTAGCCATTATTGGTTTTTCTTTTTGCGTTTGGTACGGGTGGCCACTGGCTGGGTTTTTTCAGTCCCCGTATCTTTAGGTTGTGGCGCCTGCGGTGGATTCTGGAAATACTGGTAGCCATTGAAGCCCACATAACCGACGAGCCCCAGCAAAATGAGGCTGCTGAAAATACGGGAAACCAGCACACCCCGCTCAAAGGAGGCTGGTGCGAACTCAAAAGTGATTTCGTGCTGCCCAGCCGGTACTTTCAGCCCACGCAAGATATAATCGACCCGGATATGCGGTACTGGTTGTCCATCAATGTAAGCCTGCCAGCCTTTATCGGGGCCGTACCAGACCTCTGAGAAAACCGCAAGTTGATCGCCCTGCACGGTAGCTTCATAGGTAAGCTTGTTGGGGGCGTAGGAAGTCAGTTTTATTTGCCCGGCTCCGGTAGGGGAAAGGCCGGCAATGTAATCCTGGAATTCCTGATGCACAATGGCTGTGGTAGCGGGTTCGAAATTGCTCAGCGCATCAATTTCCTCGTTGGCCGAGCTTACGGTCTGCAAGTTGCTGACCAGCCAGGCATTGCCCAGTGCGTTGGGGTTCTGTTGCACTTGTTCCTGTCCAGGCTGCCCCACAATGAAGTACTTGGCGTTCAGCATATCAAGGACTTTCTGATTGCCTTTGCTGAGGTGGCGGTCAATCAGGTCCTGTGCGCGCTGCAACTTAGCCGCATGGTATCCCCCAATAGTTTTATGATAGTAGGAAGCCTTAGAACTGTTGAAGGTGTTGATGGAGGCATCGAAGACCCGGTAGTGCAGATCGGTATCCTGCAGGATTTGCTCATCTACCGGGCGGGGTGCCAGCCCGGCAAAGTACTGCCGCTCGGTAACAAACAGTTCATCGTCCACATAGCGGCGGCCAACGGTCCAATGATCAAAGGTGATCAGTACGCCCAGGCCCAGCAGGAAGATGTTGAGCTTGACTTTATCTTGCAGGTAAGCCCAGAGCAATCCGCCGCTCAGGAGCACCAGGAGAAGCGTACGGAATGCATCACCCCGCATGAGCGACTGCCGGTCGGAGCGTATAGCCCCCAAGTCATAGCCAGCCTGTTCGAGGCGTGCATCTCCGGGGTTGTTGAAGTCGAAAAAGGACGGCCCCAACAGGGCGAAAAAGAGCGCAATAGCCGCTGCAATGCCGCCACCGATTTTCAGGCTGCGCAGGGCTTCTTCTTTTGTGACTTTTTTGTTGACGATTTTATGGACGGCCAGGAAGCCGAGTACCGGGACCAGGAAAGCGGTAACGCTTAGAATAGAGTTAGGCGTACGGAACTTATTGTACAGCGGGAAGTAGTCGAAAAACAACCGGTTAAACCCTTCCAGGTTATTACCCATAGAGAGCAGCATCGTCAACAGGGTGCCTAGCCCTACCCACCATTTTACCGGGCCGTTGACGAGGAATAAGCCCATCAGGAAGAGGAAGAAAACGATACTGCCAAAGTAAATAGGCCCACTGGTAAAGGGCAGGTCGCCCCAGTAAAGCGGTGCCTTGAAATTGGCGGGCAGCCGCGCCCCTTTGCGCTTAAGGTCCTGAGCGATGGCGGAGTCTGGGCCTACCGCTTCCTGAGAACCGCCCCCAGCCACTCCGGGGATGTAGGAGGCGAAGAGGTCAACCACTCCGTTGCTCCACTGCATGGCGTAGTCCCAGGCCAGCCCATCGGTTTCGCTGCTGGAAGAGGCGTCGCCCGTGGTTTCCAGAATAGGCTCTCCCCGCATAGTATCTTTGGAATACTCGTAAGTAATGTACAGGTTGGAAGCCGCCGCGCCAATGGCCAGGAGCCCACCGGCAATGAGCACACCGGCTGCTTTGGCGAAATGCGGGAGGCGATTGCGCTGAATGTTGTAAATGAGCTCTGCGACGCCAAAGATCAGCAGGGTCAGGGCAAAATAGTAGGTCATCTGCACGTGGTTGGACATGATGTTCAGCCCAAGGCCGGTAGCGAAGAGGATGCCACCGAGCAGGTAGCGTTTCCGGAAAGCCATCAGCAGGCCCACGGTGACGATAGGCAGGTAGGTGATGGATTTGACTTTAGTCTCGTGCCCGGCTTCGTAAAGAATAAGATTGTTGGTGGTCAGCCCAAAGGCAATCGCGCCAATAACCGCCAGCCACGGATTGGCCCCGAGGACGACCATCAGCAGGTAGAAGCCAAGCATGGCGAGGAAAAACCGGCCAATCGGCGCCTTCATACCCAGCGTGCCGATTTTATCCAGCACCTTCAGGGAGTTACCCTCGCTTACGGTGTTGATTTGGTAAGTCGGCATCCCGCCAAACATGGCGTTGGTCCAAAGGGAGGTCTCACCGGTTGCTTCTTCGTATTCCCTAACCTCCTGAGACATACCCCGGTATTGGATAATATCGCCTTGCTGGGCCATTTTACCTTCGAGCTGAGGGTAGAAAAATGCGGCGCAAAGGGCAAAGAAAATACCTAAAGCGATCAGGTGAGGAATGACTTTTTGGATCATAATCGTTGTTGTTCTGGTCAGATGAAGTCTACGTCCACATCATAAGGATACGTAATCAGGAAGTGGATCGCGCGGTCTATATCAAAGTTTTCAAATACAATTTTGTAAAGCATATCCGTAATCGGTACCCGTAATTTATAGTGCCGAGCCAGCTTGCGGGCGATGCGCAGGGTACGTACCCCTTCCGCCAGTTCGGGCATAGTAGCTTCGATGTCTTCTATGGCTTCGCCCCGCCCCAGGCGGTACCCGAAGGTGAAGTTCCGGCTGTTTTTGCTGGTAGCAGTGGCGACGAGATCACCAATGCCGGCGGTACCAAAAAAAGCACTGCTTTGACTGCCCATAGCGTTGCCAAAGTAGACCATTTCGGTCAGGCCGCGCGTGATCAGCATGGCTTGTATGTTTTTGCCCAGGTCTTTGCCTTTGAGGACACCTGAGCCGATCGCGATGATGTTTTTCAGGGCACCTGCCAGTTCTGCTCCGAGCAGGTCGTAGGTGCCGAAGACATGAAAGTGCTCGCTGCTCAATACCTGCTTGCCCATGCTGATGACCTCATCAAACGCACTGCCGATAACAGTTGCTGTAGGTTGCCCTTCCATGATTTCGCTGGCCAGGTTAGGGCCCGACAAACAGCCAACCCTCCGCACTACGCTTTCCTGCAAAATCACTTCGCTCATGGTACTGACCTCTTCCCGCGAAAGCGGCTTGCCGTCATCAGTATCCTGAAACAGGTGCGCCGGGGCATCAAACCCCTTGGTGCCATGAATAAGGACATGATAGGGGCGTAGGTGAGGCCCCAGGCTGTGCATCATCTTTCGGAAACTATTGGAAGGCACCACCGGGAAGATCAGGGTGCAGGTGCTCGCCAGCTCCTGCAGGTTATTGGTAGCGCGGACGCGCGGGGAGAGGTCCACATCAAGGTGCCGGTGCGTCTCATTAATTTGCTGCACGATAGGTTGTTGACGGCTGTACAGCAAGACGTCGACGTTGTACGCCAGGAGATTGGCAATTGCAGTGCCAAAGCTGCCTGCCCCGATAATACCTACAGGTTGTTCTACTGTATTAGATGGCATGAAGCGCTCCTCTGATTTGGCGTAAATGTACACTTTTTTTCAGAGCCTGTCGGGCGACGGTCAAACTAGATTTTCTGAAGACAACTTTCCGGCGTTTTAGTCGTTTCCTTTCCTATGATGAATATTTGGTCTTCTACTTTTCTGCTGCTGTGCGGAGTTGCCCTCCTGTCGCCGGAACGGGAGCAGCCTGCCGGGCCGGAGCAACCCGCTTTTGGGCCTGGCGGTGCAGACTATACGCATGCCGCTGTAACCTTTTCCGATCATGCCCGCCGGGCTGACGGCTTTTGGCTGTTTGAGCCGGCGTCGCCTGTGCCACAGCAGGCACCGGTGGTGGTCTTCCACCACGGCTACGGCGCGATCAACCCTATGATTTACGGTGCCTGGATCCGGCATTTGGTCCGGCAGGGGAATATCGTCATCTACCCACGTTATCAAAAGAATTTGTTTTCGCCGGGCTCCAAACACTTCGTGCCCAACGCCGTAAAAGGGATACAGTCAGCATTGAGATTGCTGTCTGAAGAAGCGGGGCATGTCCGGCCCGATACCAACGCCTTATTTATGGCGGGGCATAGCTACGGCGGGGCGATTACCGCCAATATTGCTGCCCGCTACACTGAGCTCGGGCTGCCACGCCCACAGGGTGTTTTACTGTGCGCTCCGGGTACGGGCCCGCTGAAAGGTGGCCTGCTGGAATCCTACCATACGATTGATCCGCAAACGCGCTTGGGCATCATCGTGAGCGTCAACGATTACGTAGTCGGGGAGGAGCTGGGGCGAATGGTCTACCAAACGGCTACTCAGACCCCTTTCCGTTTTTTGATGCGGCAGTTCCCGGACGAGCATGGGGCACCGGCACTCACTGCCGGGCACAATGAATGCTATGCACTGGATGCTGACCTGGACGGGGGCGTGAACAACCTTTCCCTCAAGCGGGCAGAGCGCGTTGCCCAGGAAAATGCTTCCGATTACTTCGGGTACTGGAAAATGCTGGATGCTATGATGGCCTGTTCGCTGCGCGGCGAGCATTGTGAACTGGCTAAAGGATGCGGTGCTGAAGCCGCTTACATGGGCCAATGGAGCGATGGGCACCCGGTACAGCCTATGGAAGTTTGGGTGCCGGAAGATACGGTAGCCTGGCAGGGCGCTCTTAATCCGTAAAAATCCTATATTAGCCGGAAATAAGCCTAAAGCACTATGCCAGATTCAGGTTTCGGAGGAATGGACCTCAGCACCTATCAGCCAAAAGGTAAAAACTATCTGTATATCGTTGGTATTGACCAGTATACTGATATGCCAAAGCTATACAACGCCCGGATGGATGCCGAAAAAATCCAAACGGTACTGGAGGAAAAGTATCAGTTTGATGAACGTCTCACGCGCTGTCATTTCGATAAAGAGGCTACACAGGCGAATATCACCCAGCACCTCCGCAGCCTGGTCGAGGTAATCGGCGAAGATGATAACTTCCTGATGTACTTTGCCGGGCACGGCGAATACGATAAAGCTTTGGACGTGGGGTATTGGATCCCCTATGATGCTAAGTCGGGGCACATCGGCTCCTACATTTCCTTCGATCTGATCACCCGCCTGATCCGGGCCATCAAGAGCAAGCACACCTTTGTTATCACAGATTCGTGTTATTCTGGCAGTATTTTTACGCAGCAACGTGACAGCAGCTACATCGACCGGCTGGAGAGCATGCCCTCGCGGTGGCTACTGACCGCCGGGCGCAATGAGCCGGTCTCGGATGGCCGCCCCGGGCAGCACAGCCCGTTTGCGCAGGCGGTGCTGGCGGTTTTGAAAAACAACCAAGACCAGCGCCTTAGGGTGTCTATGTTTTGCAATATGGTACTAGATGGCGTAGGGCAAAATGTGAGAGACCAACTCCCGCGCGGAGCAGCGCTTTACGATGTGGGGGATATGGGGGGCGAATTTATGTTCCGCCTGAAGGACTTTGCCTACGAACCCGTGCCAGAAAAACGAACCTCTGAACCGAAAGCGGAAACGCCTTCACTGGCAGATGATCCGGTTTCGCGTGGGGCTGCATCATCGGGCGGTACCACCCAGAATGCCAAGCCAACCACCCTGAAAGGTTTGAAGAAACAGCTCAAAAGCTACCTGGCTGCCGGTGAATTCGAGCGGGTGTTTGATACGCTGAATGAGCTGATCTCTGATGATTCCTACCGGGAGACGGATATCATCATGCAGCAGGCGCGATACAACCGGACCAATCGGGAGAAAAATCAGGGCACCATCCGTAAGGAATCGGCAGATCTTACCTTCAATCAGATACAGTATGCCATGATCGACCTGGTGGACAGCCTCGAGGAAGAGGACCTGATCCTGGGCGAGGTGACCTCCCCGCCTGAAAATGAGCGTAGCAACACCGGTTCCGTAACCACCCTAAGCGAACTGGAACGACAGGGGCTTGAAAACCAGGCCGGGCTGCTGCAGCGCAAGCTCAACTCTTTTAATGAGGCCCTGATCAAAGCCTTTGACCCTTCGATGAAGTTTAACCTCGAAGAGCAAATTAAAGAAACCGAGCACCAACTGGAGGAAGTCCGGCGTAAACTACAGTAGTCTTCCGGTTGTAAACTTTGTGGATTTGGCCGTATATTGCTGGTATGTCCGAACAGCTCAATAAACCAGCACTAGCGGAGCTCTTTTACAAGGAAGTAGCCAAAGTAGTCCGCAATAAAGAATTGCTGCCCGTCGATCAGGTGGCGGCACTTTACCGTCTGCTCACCCTGCTCTTTGTAGAATGTACCAAAGCAGAACGCATACAATTTTCCACCCTCTTTGCCCGGATGGCTTACGTGTGCCATCGGGACGAGGTGGATAAGCGCCTGCAATTCTACCTGCACCAATTCAGGAAGCGGGCACTGAAGAGTTTCCGGCAGCCCGACGCGGTTGACGAATCTATCAAAACCCTGGGGCTTAAAGTACTGCTGGATATGCTGGAAGCTCTTCTCCAAGCACCGTTGCCCGAAGGCCTGCGCGACGACTATCCTCCGGCCTGGCCCAAGGGGATGAAAGCCCATAAAGTGGAGCAGTTTATTCCGCAGGCCAGGGTGGTGGCGCTGGAGGATGACCCAGAGGCCGAACAACTGCTCGTCCGGGACGAAGCCTGTGCGGATGCCGTGGTGCGGGTGCAGTATAACGATGCAGACCGGAACGACAACTTCATGCCGACCATCGAAGCGATCCGCTCCGTTTTTGGTTTTCCCCTGGTAATGAACCTGTTGGATATAGAGGTGGACGATAAGGGCTTTTACCACCCCCGGGCGTTTGTGGTGGAGCCCGACTACCTCATGGATGTGACCGCTGTTGCGGAATGTTTTCAGCCGGACGGGACCAATCCCTGGCCGCACCTCCTTAAAAAGTACCTGCCCAAGCCGCCCAATAAGTACCTCATGATCGGTAACATCGCGAATTTCTTTCTCGATGAGCTGATGAATGATTCCGATCTGCCTTTCCGGGAAGCTTTCCGGCAAACCTTTGCCAACAACCCCCTGCAGTATTGCCTGTTTGAAAACCGGGAAGTGAAAGAGATTATGCAAAGTTCCCAAAAGCACTTCCTCAACCTGAAACAGATGGTGAAGGAGGGCTTTCGCGAGCAGGGGATCATGCCTGAGGACTGTTATCTGGAGCCTAGCTTCTACGCCGAGACTTATGGCTTACAAGGCCGCCTGGATTTGCTGCACATGGGGGCTGATCGGGCCAGCATTGTAGAACTGAAAAGTGGCAAACCTTTTATGCCGAACACCTACGGGCTGAGCTCCAATCACTACACCCAGACCTTATTGTACGATCTGATGGTCCGCTCTGCTTTCGGCAAATCAGTAGACCCTGCCAATTACATCCTCTATTCCGGGCAGGACGACCGGCAGCTGCGCTATGCCCCCCGCATTCAGGCCCAGCAATACGAGGCTCTGCAAGTCCGGAATCAACTGGTAGCAATCGAACGCTTGCTGACTAAACTTGGCGACCCGGAGGCAGGGGACCTCCTGGAGCAGGGCAACCGGTTGTTCGGAAAGCTGAGCCCACGCAGGCAGAACAACTTAAAAGGCTTCGCACGCAGGGATATGGAAGCCTTCGAAAAAATTTATCAGGGCATGAGCCCTATCGCCAGGCGGTACTTTATAGCCTTCTCGGGGCTGATTGCCCGGGAGCACCAACTGGCTAAAGCCGGTGAGCAAGGACTGGAACAGGTCAATGGACTGGCCTCACTTTGGCTGAACAGCTTCGAGGAGAAGCAAGCGGGCTTTGATATCATTAGTCATCTGACGGTACAGGAACTGAATGCGCAGGAGGAAGAGCCGAGCATCACCTTTCAAAAAACTGAATCCACCAACCCACTGGCCAACTTCCGGAAAGGAGATATTGCAGTACTGTACCCACATCAGGAAGGGCAGGCCGTATTGTCCAATCAGATTTTCAAATGCTCCATCATTCACGTCAGTAACGAGCAGGTCACTGTGCGCCTACGCAGCCGGCAGTTCAACAACCGCATTTTTAAAGAACAGCCCCTGTGGAACCTGGAGCACGACTTGCTGGACAGCAGTTTTAACTCGATGTACAGAGGGTTGTATGCGTTTGCCGACAGCCCGAAGGTCAAGCAGCGTCTTTTGCTGACGCAGGACCCGCCCCGGGAAGGCCTTCCCGAAGACATTCCCGTCAGCCCGGAACTGACGCCGGAGCAGCAGGATATTTTCCGGAAAGCCCTGGCGGCAGAAGACTACTTCCTGCTTTGGGGGCCTCCGGGTACTGGGAAAACAAGTATGATGCTCAAACATCTGGTGGGCTATCTCTTTGAGCAAACCGAGGAAAATTTTCTGCTCCTGGCCTATACCAATCGCGCAGTGGATGAAATCTGCGCTTCCATTGAACGGCTCCGTCCGGATATCCGCCACCATTACCTACGCATCGGCTCAAGGTATGGGGCCTCTCCCGAATTCCAGGGGCAGCTCCTTCAGGAAAAAATTAAAGGCGTGGAGGACCGCAAAGCACTGAAGGCGGTAATTGACCAGCACCGGATTGTAGTGGGCACGGTCTCCTCTGTTGTTGGTAAGCCGGAACTCCTGATGCTCAAGCACTTCAACCGTGTGATTATTGACGAAGCCTCACAGATACTGGAGCCCATGCTCGTTGGGCTTTTGCCACAGTTTGAACGGTTTATTCTGATTGGCGACCACAAACAGCTCCCTGCTGTGGTGGTGCAATCGCCTACTGTTTCTCAAATTGATGATCCGGCCCTGCATAGCCTTGGGCTACACAACCTGCGCAATTCTCTCTTTGAACGGCTCTTCAAGCGGTGCCGGGAAAATGACTGGGACTGGGCCTATGCACAGCTTAGTCATCAGGGGCGTATGCACGAGGACATCATGCGGTTCCCCAATCAGTTTTTCTACGAAAACACGCTTAAAATCCTGCCGGATTCCGTGCCGGTAGCGGCGAAGCAAAAGCGGGTTTTGTCCATTCAGGTAGAAGAGGAAGCCGATAGGTTGATCCAACGCTTAGCTGGCAGCCGGGTGGTCTTCCTGCCTACCCCGACTGATGACCGCAGCGCCACCCAGAAAACCAACGCCTACGAAGCCGAACAGGTAGGGGAGGTGGTGAAAGCCTACCAGCATATATACCAACGGCAGGGCTGGGCACTGCATGAAAACAGCATTGGGGTCATCACCCCTTACCGTGCTCAGATTGCACAGATCAAGTCGGTGCTGGAAACGCAAGGCGCACCTCTGCAGCTTCTGACCATTGATACCGTTGAACGTTATCAGGGCGGTGCCCGGGACGTAATCATTATTTCCCTTTGTACCAATTCGATTAGTCAGTTGGCTATGCTGACTTCCTTATCGGACGAAGGGGTGGACCGGAAGCTCAACGTGGCCCTCACCCGCGCCCGCAACCACATCGTAATCATTGGCAATCCTGACCTGCTCAACCGTAGTGATATTTACCAGGCTTTGCTCCGTTATTGTGAAGAACAGACGACAGAGCCTTAAACCCTTTCGACTATGCACAGGAACTTAAAAGCTTTGCTCCTCTTCCTTAGCCTGCTCTTGGTAGCTGGTTTTGTTTACCGGTTTTTTTTCGCAGAGCCCACAGGGTTTGGGCCAAAGCCGTTGTTTCGTGAAATCAAAGCGGTTTCTGATACTTCCGCCCATGCCATACTCCCGGGCGCACAATCCTTTTTGCTGGAATGGCGGAAAACTTCTTTTGACCAGGCTGCGCTGGACGATTTCTACAATCTGATCAACAAACGTAAACCCTTGGTTCTTACTCTGCATGCCCTTGCTGAGCCCGGATTTAGCGATAGCTATGGCGCAAACCTGAATGCTACTACGAGAGGCGATTATGACCAACGAATTCAAAAACTGGCCAAGAAGCTCAGCGCTCACCGGGCACCGGTCTATTTGAGATGGGATGAAGCCATGGAGGTAGATGCACAGGAATACCCCTGGCAGTTGAAGTACCATAAGCTTTACACCGATGCCTACCGACACTTTGTGGCTACTGCCCGCGCAGTCAATCCGGGCCTGAAATTTATCTGGGGGCCCGCAGGCTACCCTGGCCTGGAGGAGTACTGGCCGGGCCAGGATGTGGTGGATGTCATCAGCCTGGACATCGCTCATCCTTCCGAACAACACCCTAAGGCCTATCCTCCCTATACTTCAGTTGCAGCGGAAGTATATCGCAAAGTGCACCGGTTGCGATTTTTTGATAAGCCCATTGTGGTTTTTGCAGACCAAGCATTGCCGGCTCAGGAAGTAACAACGGCCCTGGAAGAGGCGATCGCCACGCAGGCAACTCTGTCAGACGTTCCAATCGGGACTTCAAAAATGACGCCACAGGGCGATGGTTTTCATATTGGGGTATATGATCCGAAAGACCGGCTGACGGAGCTGGAGGGCGTTACCGTAGAGCACCTGTTTGTCAACTGGGCTGATTTGGAAAACGGGCCTTTTCAGTCTGACCTTCAGGCTGCCCTGGACCGGGGGCATGAGGTTATCGTTACGGCTGAACCTTTTAAAGATGCAGAAGCGAACCACGACCGGCAGGTGTTCTTAAAAATGCTAAAGGGTGAATACGATGCTAACATGCGGCAACTCTTTAACATGCTGGCTACAGCTGACCAAACCATCTACCTGCGCTTTGCTCACGAAATGGAAATCCCCATTGAGCGTTATCCCTGGCAAAGTCAGGACCCCATAGATTACATCAGGGCCTACCGGTACTTTATGAACTTCCCGGATACCCTGCCGCCCAACATCAAGCGGGTATGGGGCCCGGCGGGCGACCGCGGGAGTATGGAGTTTTACCCGGGTGATGATGTGGTGGATTTTGTGAGTGTGGCCATCTACGGGCTACCGGATAAGAACATCACGGACCACGAACAACAAGAGAGTTTCGAGCGGATTTTTGACCGGAAGCGGCACCGGGTACTACTGTCCGGAAAGCCTCTTTTTATCACTGAATTCGGAGTGAAAGGGCCGGAAGATTTTCAGGCCTTCTGGCTTCAGGAAGCGGCACAGGTACTTAGGTCACAGATGGAGCATATTTACGGCGCCTGCTACTTTAACCTCTATGACAATCCGGATGTATGGGGGGAAGGAATCCCTGCACCGGACTGGAGTGTGGAGGCGGGGACTTTTGCGGCTTTTATCGCAACCCTGGGGGAATAAATGGCTACCGGCCTGAATTGATTCTGGCAAGAGCAGCCCGAAGAGTGTACACCTAAATAAGCTCTAATCAACTACTTTTTCCCCATTCATACCATACTTTTGAGAACGAACAAATGGTTTGGGCTACAATAGAAGAGGGGCAGGAGGGAAGGAAGCCCGGCGAAAGGAGTGCGCCGGGCTTCCTGTCTGTTAACACCCGGCGCGCTCCCTTCGCCGGGTGTCCTGTTCGGCAGCAGTTTTTACCCCAAACGCTCCACCGCCGCGGCAATCCGCTTCACGGCTTCCCGCAGTTCTGCTTCACTGGCTGCGTAGGAGATACGGAAGCAGTCCGGCGCACCGAAGGCAGAGCCGGTAACTACTGCAACGTGTGCATCCTTGAGCAGGTACTCGCAGAAATCATCCGCATCATTCACTGCAAACTCCCCTGCCCGCTTGCCAAAGTAAGCGCTGATATCGGGGAAGATATAGAAAGCGCCCTGTGGCTTGTTGACCTTCATACCCGGAATCTTGCTGAGCTCCTCGATCATCATGTCCCGGCGCTGCAGGAATGCCGCTTTCATTTCGTGGGTGGGCGTCATGTCTGAGGTCAGAGCATGGGCACCTGCCATTTGGCCGAATGAAGTCGCACCGGAAGTGAACTGGCCCTGAATTTTAGCACAGGCACCGGCAATCCAGGCCGGCGCACCGATGTAGCCCAGGCGCCAGCCAGTCATCGCAAAGCCCTTGGAGAAGCCATTGACGGTGATGGTGCGGTCTTTCACTTTTTCAAAGGTGCCGATGCTCACATGTTGGTCGGTGAAGTTGATGTACTCGTAAATTTCATCAGAGATGATGTAAATATCATCCCGTTCTGCAATGACATCGGCGATGGCTTCCAGTTCCGGCTTGGTAAAAACAGAGCCGGTTGGGTTGCAGGGGGAAGAAAACAGCAGTATGCGCGTGCGGTCAGTCAGGGCAGCCCGCACCTGATCTGCAGTTGCTTTGTAGTCCTGATCGATGCCCGCGCTGACCAGTACCGGTATGCCGCCTGCTACCTTTACAATTTCTGAGTAAGAAACCCAGTAAGGCGCAAGGATAGCCACTTCGTCCCCTTCATCAAGCAGCGACATGCAAATGTTGGCAATGGACTGCTTAGCTCCGTTAGAGACTACAATCTGGCTGAGGTCGAAATCCAACCCGTTGTCCCGTTTGAACTTGGTCTGAATCGCTTTGCGCAATTCCACCAAACCGGGCACCGGCGTGTATTTGGTATAGCCCCCATCCAGTGCTTTTTTGGCGGCTTCCTTGATGTGGTCGGGGGTGTCAAAATCAGGCTCACCAAGGCTGAGGCTGATGACCTCATGGCCTTCAGCGGCCAGGTCGCGGGCCATTTGTGCCATTTTGATGGTGGCCGACTCTTCCATATTCTGTATACGCTGAGCAAGGTGCTGCTTAGTTGCCAATGCCATTAGCTTGTTTTTTTAACTTTGATAAATTCAAAAAATGACGGCTGCAAAATTAGGCATTTTGATATTCCATTCCACTTTTTAGGCAAAGTTTAGCTGTCTTAATGTAAGATTATCGTCCTAAGACAGAGACTAGTTTGACTAGTCTGAAATAGTTGGGCCTATTTCACGCTCGGAGCCCCTGGTTTTCCCGGGCTTCTATAATTAAGCGCTTGTTGGGGTTTTGCACTTTGGGCTGCTCTTGCCCGATTTTACACTGCTCTTCCTTGCTCTCCCGCCTGCCATAGTCTTGTAGGGGCTCCGGTGGTCAAAGCCCACAGGCGACGAGAGACGGACAGGTCGGTCCTGTCGCTATGGCCATGAGATTCAAGAATGGGTCCCTTTAATCTCATTTTTGAATGTATGGCTCCCAGATCTGAGCAAGATGTTGGCTGCGTTCGCTCCAAAAGCAGAATCCCGGCAAGCTCTAATTCCTTTCAGAACAATCCAAGAGTAGCCAAATGTCCATTTTTTGCTATCTTCGGACCAAATACGAACGCGATTCATGAGCAAAAAAAAACAGGGCAGCCGAAAAACGGCTAATCCCAAGGAAGGGAGCTCCACCGCGCCAGTACAGGCACCAAGCCTTACGCCTCCGGAAAGCCCCAATGACCCTTTACTAAAGCAGGTTTTTCAATTTTCCATCATCGGTATGGTCATTCTGGCGATCCTGCTCTCCCTGGGCACCGGCATCAATGGTGATGATGAGTTCCAGGTAGATTATTCCGGAAAGCTGGTAGACTATTACACCTCGTTTGGAGCGGATACAGCTGCCTTGTACATCGAAAAAGGGAACATGCATTACTACGGCGGCTTTTTCGACCTGACAACGGGCTTGATTAATACCGCTTTAGGTTTTGATGAATTTGATACCGGGTACCATCAGGTACGGCACGGGTTCAATGCCCTTCTGGGTATGCTTGCTATTCTGTTTGTCGGGCTTTTCGTCCGTCAGATTGCCGGGTGGCGCGCGGCTGTATTAGCCATTTGGATGCTGTTCCTTTCGCCCCGTTTCCTCGGGCATAGCATGATGAACCCCAAGGATATTCCATTTGCGGCGGGCTTCGCCGTTTCGCTATATTATATGGTGCGGGTGTTCCGGACCCTGCCCAAACCTGATTGGAGGAACGTACTGGGCCTGGCGCTTGGCATTGGCCTGGCTCTGGCTACCCGGGCGGGCGGTCTTCTGCTGATTGCCTATCTGGGGCTTTTCGCAGGGCTCGATTTCCTGTTCAAGTACGGCATCAAAGGTTTGTCTACCCAGTCAAAACTGGCTGGGCAGTACCTGGTTTGGTGTTTGGGCGCAGCAGTGGGTGGTTACGCTATAGCGGTGCTTTTCTGGCCCGCAGCCCTGGCTGATCCAATTGGGCATCCCCTTGCCGCACTCACGGAGTTCGCACAGTTGGGCATTAAGATCCGGCTTTTGTTTGAAGGGGAGAACGCTATGTCAGATGATACGGCCTGGTATTATCCTCTGATCTGGATCGTTAAAACCATTCCACTGTACGTGCTGGTGGGTTTTTCGGGCAGTTTATTCCTACTGCCGCGCCTGCTCAAAAAATATGATAAAACGGCAGTACTGCTGGCCTACTTTGCCACCATTTTCCCGGTAGCCTACATCATTTATAAGGATTCCATCCTGCACGATGGCTGGCGCCACCTGATGTTTATTTATCCGAGTATGGTAGCGGTAGCTGCCTTGTTTTGGATTAATCTGGAGGCCCTGTTTTCGAACAACAAGCCGCTCGTTTACGGGCTGTACGGCATTTTGGGGTTGATGGCTATTGAGTCCACGCAGTTCATCGTGCGCAACCCGCACTTGTCTTATGTGTACTTCAACCCCATCGGTGGCGGGTTGAATGGGGCCTTGGGCGAATACGAGACCGACTACTGGGGCATAAGTGTCAGGCAGGCGATTGACTGGATGGAAGACGAGGGGATTCTTAGTGAAAACATGCAGGATACCATTCGTCTGGCGACAACTTTCTACTATCCGGCCAGCCGGCAGACACGGGAGCAGTTCAATGGCAAAGTTAAGATGGAGTACGTCCGGTTCAGCTCCCGCTACGATGAGCCCTGGGACTACGCCATTTTCCCGTCCCGTTTTATAAGAGGTGCGCACCTGCGGTCGGGGAACTGGCCCACGAGCAAGTCTGTCCACACCATCACGGCCAACGGGGTTCCTATTGCTACTATAGAGCGTAACGAAACCTTGGCGGCTTACAACGGGCAGCAGGCCATCAAGCAGAGCAACTGGCAGGAAGCTATACGGCAGTTTAGTGCAGAAGTGCAAAATCATCCTGACAATGAGATTGCCTGGATCGGCCTGGCGAATGCCTACATTAACACCCAACAGTATAACGAAGCCCTGAGTGCCGCCCAAAAAGCGCTGGAAGTGGCACCAGACGTGGAGTCTGCCATCCTCTATCAGGGACTGGCTTACCTGAATACGGGCCGCTCAGCCGAAGCGCTGCAGACCTTTGACTACGCTACGCGTGTGAATGATGAGTACTTTGCAGCCTACTACTATATGGGGCTGATCCATCAGCAACAGCAACGCTACCGGGAAGCCTACGAGAATGCACAGAAAGCCATTGAGGCCAACCCGCGTTTCCGGGCGGGTTACCAACTGGCTGCGCAGGCCCTGCAGGCTTTAGGGGATAACCAAAATGCACAACGCTACCTGGAAGCAGCTCAGAAGTTATAAAATGCTAATTTTGCGGCTTTTCAACCTGACGTAAATACGGTAATGAACTATAAACTACTTTTCCCAACTTATCGCAACCGGTACCTCTTTGTGCGGCGCAACCTCAAAAGACTGTCTGAGGAGCGCCGCTTCGAAAAAGCGCTTAACCTGGGCACTGGCGAAGGGGATTACGACCCGATGATCAGCCAGTACTGTGAGCACCTGATTTCCTGTGACATCAACGAACAGGATATTGCCTACGCCCGTCAGTTAAATGCCGGCCTGCAGGGGGTCACCTACCGTGTGGAAGACGCGCTCAACCTTAGCTTCCCGGATAACCACTTTGACCTCATTACCTCAGTGGATGTGATCGAGCACGTCGGGCAGCCGGAACGAATGATTGAAGAGGTACAAAGAGTACTAAAACCCGACGGTATTGCGCTAATTACTTTTCCATCTCTGGATTTTCCATTAACTTACGATCCGATCAACCGGGGGTTGAGCTGGTTTGGTAAAAAGCGGATTTCGCAGGGAGCCTACGCCTTTGGGCATGACTACCTCGTCTCAAAAACAGAATTCCGCAAATGGTCAGCCCGCCATCAGTTGGACGTTTTGATTGAACAAAACCTTAGTGGATACATCATCGGGCTGCTTGAAATGTACTGGACCGGTATGGTGCAGCGGATTTTCAAGGCGAACGCAACTAACCTGCAACGGCAGCCTGACAAAGGCATGGCACTCCGGCCTTCCACACGGGAACCCTTCCTGACTAAGTTAACGGATCTGATTATCGCCATCGACCACGCCCTTTTCCAAAGAGCTGCACACTCTGTTGGCAAAGGTTTTATCATTAAAAAGAAAACCTAATTACTAAAATGAAAGACCGACTCGTAGAGCTAAAAGACCGCCTGGCGCAAGCCGAATTAGGTGGTGGACAAAAACGCATTGACAAACAGCACGAAAAGGGCAAACTCACCGCCCGGGAGCGCGTACACTTCCTGATGGATGAAGGCTCCTTTGAAGAAATTGGCGCTTTTGTTAAGCACCGTTGCACCGACTTTGGGATGGATAAGCAGCGGGTGCCCGGCGATGGCGTAGTGACAGGCTACGGTACCATTGAGGGCCGGTTGGTGTATGTCTTTTCTCAGGACTTCACTGTATTCGGCGGCTCCCTCTCTGAAACCCACGCAGAGAAAATCTGCAAGATTATGGACATGGCCATGAAAAACGGTGCTCCCGTCATTGGCCTGAACGATTCCGGTGGTGCCCGTATTCAGGAAGGTGTCCGCTCTCTGGGCGGTTATGCTGATATTTTCTACCGCAACGTAATGGCTTCAGGTGTTGTACCTCAGATTTCAGCCATCATGGGGCCTTGTGCGGGTGGAGCTGTTTATTCGCCGGCCATGACCGATTTTACCATCATGGTAGAGAATACTTCCTATATGTTTGTCACCGGGCCTAACGTGGTAAAAACGGTGACCAATGAAGAGGTTACGGCCGAAGAATTAGGAGGAGCCTCTGCGCACTCCACCAAGTCGGGGGTCACACACCTGACCGCAGCCAACGATATCGACTGTATCGCTAAGATCAAGCGGCTGTTGAGTTACATGCCGCAGAACTGTGAGGATAAGCCCGCAAACCTGCCCTACGAGCTGGGTGATGAACTGCGCCCTGAATTGCGCAACATCGTCCCTGAGAATACCAATCAGCCTTATGACATCCGTGAGGTAGTCAAAGGTGTGGTAGATGAGGGCAGCTTTATGGAGATCCACCCTAATTATGCGGATAATATCGTGGTCGGCTACGCACGCATTGGCGGGCGCAGTATCGGAGTAGTGGGCAACCAACCGATGAGCCTGGCGGGGGTACTCGATGTAGAGAGCTCCAAAAAAGGTGCTCGTTTTGTACGCACCTGTGACTGCTTCAATATTCCGCTGCTCGTCTTGGTTGATGTCCCCGGCTTCCTGCCTGGTACCGATCAGGAATGGAACGGCATTATTGTGAATGGTGCCAAGCTGCTGTACGCCTTCAGTGAGGCTACTGTGCCACGGGTGACGCTGATTACGCGCAAAGCCTACGGTGGTGCCTATGATGTGATGAACTCCAAGCACATCGGCGCCGATATGAACTTTGCCTGGCCGTCTTCTGAGATTGCTGTTATGGGCGCTAAGGGCGCTTCTGAAATCATCTTCCGCCGCGAAATCATGGCAGCGGATGATCCCGAAGCCATGCTCCTGGAAAAAGAAAAAGAATACCAGGAAAAGTTTGCCCATCCTTACCGGGCTGCAAGCCGGGGATTCATCGACGAGGTCATTGACCCGATATATACCCGCCGCAAACTGATCAAAGCGTTTACTATGCTGGAAAATAAAGTGGCTAAAATTCCTGCGAAGAAGCACGGTAATATCCCGCTTTAGCAGCGCTGTAAGAACTTTTTGATACATTTGCCAACTGCCGGGCGGCCGAAGCTCCCGGCAGTTTTCAATAGGCTTGATGTGCCGGGCCAGTGTAAGGGGAGGGAAAGCGCTATTTTAACCCTACAATGACTCCCGACGCATCAAGCTTAATAGGTTAGACCTTGATATACCATAGTACCTAAAGATGTCGCAGAGACTACCAGACTACACACTGATTGAAACGCCGGAGGCTTTGGAAGAATTCTACCAGGCCCACCGCAACCTCCAATGGATGGGCTTTGATACGGAGTTTGTAGGGGAGAAGCGTTTCAGAACTACCCTGTGCCTGATTCAGACGATTTCAGACGAAGGGCTCTATCTGATTGATTCCATTAAGCTTAAGGACGACCTCGGCCCTTTCCTGAGGCTTATGGAAGACAAGAATATCCAAAAGATCACCCATGCCGGTGACAATGACTACCGGTTGCTGTACAACTTGTACGGCACCCTGCCCAGAAACGTATTCGATACCCAGATTGCAGCCGGTTTTGCCGGGTACAATTACCCGACTTCGTTTCGTAAACTGGTAGAAGGGGAAACCGGGCGGCACCTGAAAAAAGGGTATGCGGTAGCCGATTGGGAGAAGCGCCCTTTCAACAGCAAAGCCCTCGGCTATGCTCTCGATGATGTCATCCCTCTGCCGGAGCTGCATGCGTCCCTGCAGAAAAAGCTGGAAGAACGTAACCGTTCGCATTGGGCTACGGAAGAGTTTGCGCATCTGGAAAAAGAATCCTACTACTATAAAGACCCGCATCATGATGCGCTGAACAGCAACATCATGCGCAGCCTCAAAAAGAAAGACAGAATCTTTTTGCTCCGGTTATTTGCCTGGCGCAATGCTACTGCAGAGCGGCGCGACCACTCTAAGGAAATGGTGTTGCCTGCCAAGTACATCAGCCACATCGTACGGGGTATTGCTTCCGGGGCCAATGCACTGCGCCAAAACCGACGTATCCCAGACAAGCTGGCCAATAAGTACGGGGATGAGTTTGAGCGGTTGTACAATAACGAAGCGACGGAAGCGGAGCTGGAAATCCTCAAACGGCTACCGTATGACTCGGATACCACGCCCGAAGAAGATGTGCTCATGGAGCTTCTCTACCACGTCATCAAGTACCGGTGCATTCAGGAAGACCTCTCCATAAATATGGTGGTGCCCCGGCAAATCCTAAAGTCGATCCGGAGCGGGGAGGAAACTGCCCGGGAAGCCATTGGCGATGGTTGGCGCCAGGAGATGCTTGGTGCTTATTTCACCGAGTGGCTGGCTACGGCCAAAAGCATGGATGTGCGGCTGCATGATGACCGTATTGAGCTTTGGCCGCATTAGTGCCGGGCTCACCCTCAACCTGAGAGCAGGTTCGGAGGAGCACTTCTGCTGACAGCCAAAGTGTTGTGAATCCTGCAAGGAGGTGGGACGTCCTGGAAAATATTTATTTGACCCGGCAATGCTGCGGGGCATGCTTCGCCCAACACGCTCTTAGAAATCGTTGATGTTGGCTTTTACGTAGTCAGCCTGCTTCAGGATTTCTGCCTGTTGCTCGCTGTCCATTTTATTCCAGATCCGGTACATCATGCCGATGCGTGGGTTGTTGCCAAGCTTGTCGGCGTGACGGTCATAAAAATCCCAATACAAGCTATTGAAGGGGCAGGCATCTTTGCCTACCTTTTTTTTATGATCGTAGGAGCAGTTGCTACAGTGATCGCTCATTTTGTGCATGTAGTTGGCGCTGGAGACGTAAGGCTTGGTGCCCACGATGCCGCCGTCCGCAAATTGGCTCATGCCTCTGGTGTTGGTGATTTCCACCCATTCTATTGCATCCATATAAATACCCAGGTACCATTGGTCGAGCTCATCGGGGTGTACTCCAAGCAGCAGGGCGAAGTTGCCGGTGACCATGAGGCGCTGAATATGATGGGCGTAGGCATGGTCCAGGGATTGATTGACTGCGGTGTGGAGGCACTTCATTTTGGTTTCGCCAGTCCAGTACCAGTCGGGTAGGGGCGCCTGGTGCTCAAAGAAATTCAGCTTTGCGTACCCAGGCATCTTAGCCCAGTAGATGCCGCGCATGAACTCCCGCCAGCCAATGATTTGCCGGACAAAGCCCTCGATTTGTGAGATGTCGACCTGGTCCTGATTGGCCTGCCAGTATGCTACACAGGCTTCCACCACTTCCAGCGGTGACAACATTTTGGTATTCATGGCGAATGACAGCTTGGAGTGGAAAAGCAGGTAGCCCCGGTCGGTCATTGCATCCTGATAGGTGCCAAAGTGGTGTAGGCGGATTTTGGTAAAATGCTCCAGCAGTTCGAGGCTTTCAGCTCGCGTAACGGGCCAGTAATAGTACTCCGGGTCAATACGCCCGATGGTTTCCACCTCTTCCGACTCCAGCAGGTTGACAATTTCCGTTACATCGCGCCGGAAATGCATGGGTTTGGGAATATCCTGTTTTTTGGGCAGCTTCTTGCGGTTGTCCTGATCGTAGTTCCACTGCCCGGTGAGTGGTGTCTTTCCATCTTCTTCCATGAGGATGTTGTACCGCTTGCGCATACTCCGGTAGAAGGTTTCCAGAAGGTAGGTTTTCTTGCCGGCAAAGAAGGTTTCCACGTCGTCCCGGGCGGTAAGGAAATGCTCAGTATCCACCGCTTTTGTTTCAATACCCAATTGCCCGCACAGGCTTTTGAGCTCATGGTCGAGGCGGTATTCGTCGGGCAATTGGTACTCAAAACGTTTGATGCCGTAGGTTTCGATGAGCGCTTTGATATTGGCGGTAACGGAGTGCCGGTTGCGCTCGTCATCGAGGGTATAATACAGCACCTCATGCCCCTCATTGCGGAGGTGCTCGGCAAAATGCCGCATGGCGAGGAAAAACCCGGTAACCTTTTGTATATGGTGCCTGACGTAGCCCGTTTCGTTTTTCATTTCTGCCATGAAGTAGAGCGCATGGGGATCCTGTTTTGCGTACCAGGAATGCTTTTGATTGAGCTGATCGCCCAAAATAAGCCGAAGCGTGCGGTAAGATTTTGACATAGTCCGTTGGTGGTGTTCGGGGGTGAAACGTGAATCCGGTCACATGGTTCATCTAAAAAATCAGGCGGTTAAGCCTAAAAAATCTCTCAAACCGGTCAAAATCCTAATTTTTACCTTAATTACTGGAAAAACAGCCTCCTAATGAATGTATTACGAATCAATGGGTTGAGTAAGCGGTACGGTCGCATTCAGGCAGTAGACCAGCTCAATCTGGAAGTAGAGCAGGGGATGGCCTACGGAATTCTGGGCCCCAACGGGAGCGGGAAGACCACGACCCTTGGTATGGTCCTCGACATTACCCATTCCGATAGCGGTTCTTTTGAGTGGTTTGATGGCCGGTACGGCAACGATGCCCGACGGCATGTGGGTGCCTTGCTGGAAACGCCCAACTTTTATCCTTACCTGAATGCAGTCGACAATCTCGGCATCGTTGCGCACATCAAGAAAGTGAAAAAGCCCCGCTTTGACGAGCTACTCAAGCTGGTCAATTTATACGAACGGCGGACCTCCAAATTCCGCACCTACTCCCTGGGCATGAAGCAGCGCCTGGCTATTGCATCGGCTATGGTGGGCGACCCCGAAGTGCTGATTTTTGACGAGCCTACCAATGGGCTGGACCCTCAGGGGATTGCGGAAATCAGGAATACGCTGCAAGGTATTGCGGAGACCGGCAAGACCATCATTATGGCCAGCCATATTCTGGATGAGGTGGAAAAGGTGTGTTCGCACGTCGCCATCATCAAGAACGGGCAATTGCTGGCTTCCGGAACCGTAGGCGCCATTATCAGTGAGGACTTCCTGGTGGAAGTTGCTGCAGAAGATTTGGCAGGGCTGCAGGCCGCTTTTCAGGCCGACGCCCGCATCAAAAAGATAACGCTGCAGGATGATCGGATGCTACTGCTGCACCTGGAGGAAGAGACACCGGCAGCTGCTATCAACGAGTGGGCTTTTGGCAAAGGGTACACCCTTTCTCACCTACGTATCGTGAAGAAAAGCCTGGAAGCTGAATTTTTGGAAATCACCGCGAATCGATAACCTCATGTTGTACTTACTCCGACTGGAATGGATGAAGATCCGGAAGCTTACGTCTTTCCGGCTCTTTTCGATTTGTTACCTCATTTTGCTGCCCGCTATTTTACTGACCGGATTACGGTTTGATGAGCTGCCGCCGCCCATCAACACCAATGAGGTGTTTTTCATGTTCCCCACGGTTTGGCAATACCTGGGCTACATCGGCAACTGGTTGTGCTTCTTTTTCTTTGGCTTCTTATCGATTGTGGTGGTCACTACGGAGCACAGCTACCGGACGATGCGGCAAAATATCATCACGGGTCTGAGCCGGCAGCAGTACTTCCTCAGCAAGTTTTACCTGATTGTGGTGGTCAGCCTACTGGCAGCGCTGTACTACGCACTTTGTGGTTTTACGATCGGGTATTTCAATACCGAAGCTATCTACTGGCACAAAGTATGGCAAAATGCCGATTATATTCCCCGGTACTTCCTCATGTGCTTTGGGTACATGAGCTTTGGCCTCTTTTTGGGCTTTATGATCCGGCGGACGGGCATCGCCCTGTTCCTTTACCTGGCTTACATCATGTTTATTGAGCTGATCTTGAGATGGGGCGTACACTTGCAAATCGTGGAGCACCGAAGTATGCATTTTTACCCGATGAATGCAGTAGAAGACCTGGTTTCCCTGCCTTTTATGGAAATGGCCGATGAATTCACCTCCAAGTATGGCTTTAGCATTTATCTGCAGCCCTGGGAGGCTTCGATAACGGTACTGGTTTACAGCGCGTTGTTCCTCTACCTGGCTTACTGGCGGGTGACCCGCAGCGATTTGTAGCAGAACCGGTCATCAGGGTTTGACGTTGTGAAATCCGGGACGTATCTTTGCGGGCTCGAAACGGGAATAACATGAAAACCAAGACCTTAAAGCAGGATAAAGTCAACGTCATCACCCTGGGCTGCTCCAAAAACCTGGTGGATTCTGAGAATATCATCACGCAGCTGCGGGGCAATGATTACGAGGTGGTCCACGATAGTAACGAAGAAGACGCGAATGTGGTCATCGTGAACACCTGCGGCTTCATCGATCTGGCTAAGGAGGAGTCTGTCAATACCATTCTGGATTATGCGGAGGTAAAAAAGCAGGGTGGCATTGACAAGCTATACGTCACCGGCTGCCTTTCTCAGCGCTACAAGGATGACCTGGAACAGGAAATTCCTGAAGTGGACGCCTACTTCGGCACTCTGGAGCTGCCGGGGCTTCTGGCTAAGCTTAATGCTGACTATAAGCACGAGCTGATTGGGGAGCGGGTGACCACCACACCACAGCACTTCGCTTATCTGAAGATTTCCGAAGGCTGCAACCGTACCTGCGCTTTTTGCGCCATCCCGCTCATGCGCGGCAAACACATTTCCAGGCCCATAGAAGAGCTAGTCAAGGAAGCCGAAAACCTGGCCCGGTTCGGCGTCAAAGAGCTCATACTCATCGCTCAGGAGCTGACCTACTACGGGCTGGATATCTACAAAAAGCGGGAGCTGCCCCGTTTGCTGCACGCCCTTGCAGATGTGGAAGGCATCGAATGGATTCGCCTGCACTATGCTTATCCCAGTAAATTCCCCACCGAAATCTTCGACGTAATGGCGGAACGCCCGGAAATCTGCAACTACCTCGACATGCCGCTGCAGCACGCCAATAATGCCGTGCTCGACCGCATGCGCCGTCAGATTACCCGGGAAGAAACGGTGGAACTTGTGCGTACCGCCCGCGAAAAAGTACCAGACCTGACCCTGCGTACCACCCTGCTAGTCGGCTTCCCCGGTGAAACGGAGGAAGAATTCCAGGACCTCTGCGACTTTGTACAAGAGATGGAATTTGACCGTTTGGGTGTCTTCCAGTACTCCCACGAAGAAGGTACGATCGCCCATGAGTACGAGGACGACGTGCCCGCCGAGGTGAAAGCCGAGCGAGCCAGCTACATCATGGAAATCCAACAATCCATTTCCGAAGGCAAAAACCAGGAGAAAGTAGGGCAGACCCTAAAAGTCCTGTTTGACCGCAAGGAAGGCGAGTTCTTCGTGGGCCGTACCGAAGGCGACAGCCCGGAGGTGGACAATGAGGTGCTGGTGAAAGCTGCCGACCACTATGTCCGTGTAGGTGATTTCGCGCAGGTGCTGATTACGGAGGCTACGGATTATGATTTGTTTGGGGAGGTGGTGTGAAGCTGATTGTCCAGCACAAGACAGACTGTATTTCCATGCTATTTTGCCTTGTCCTGGAACATAGCTTCAATGCACCTAGGCCTGGGTATATTGTACAGGTAATTTGCCAATACTGTAGAGGCCTTTGATCTTGATGCTGAGTTCGTTCCAATCACCCTTAGCCTGCTGTAATTGGTCAATCAGTTCATTATCGGGCTTGTTGCTGGACAAGTGTTCAGCAAGTGTTTTTAGCCCGTTCAACAGGTCTTTCCAACCCGCATCAAAATTTGCCCAAAAGTCTTTTAGTACAGGGAGCTGGGTGTTGAGAATGGTAAACTGAGCATTGAGGCTGCATACTAAAACATAATCCAGCTTATCGCTTTCCTGTTGCAGCACTAATTCTTTGTAGCGTTTGATTTGTGCATCTACATCGGCCATAGCTGCTTTCTGCTTGGCGTCCACATCTTTGATTTTCTTGATGCTCGCTGACATGATTTCGGAATTACGTTGTACTTGTTCCTGTTGCTGTTCGCCCTTGCTGGCAGCAGAAGAGATAGCAGCAACAATCATATCAAATATCGGCTTGATGTCTTCAGTTACACCTTTTGAAAGGGTTTTGTTGTCTTGATTGATTTTCTCAAACACAGAGTTGATCTGGGACTGTAAAGCGCCCGTTACAGCAGGGCCCAGGTCTTTTTCTACTTCTTTAACGGTGCTGTAAAAACTTTCAGAAAAGCTGGACGCTGCGTTGACGAGGGACTGTATATTGCCAAAAACGAGCTGCCTTTTTTGCAGATCAGCCTCGATCGTTTTTTCTAGTAGAATGATACCCTCTGTTAGTTCCCGGGCTTGTTTTTTTGAAGCGTCAGTTTCATAAGCTTTTGTGAACGCTATGAGCTTGCCATAGAGACTGCTGTACTCATTCTCGAACATTACCACAGTATCTCTCATGTTGCCAAAGATATCTCCTACCTGGTCAAGCAATGATTTGGATATACTTCTCGCAGTGCTTTGCTGTTTGGGCAATGCAGGAAGGCTGTCTATTTTGATGTCAGATTGGGCTACTATCGCGTTACAAGGAGCCTGAAGGCAAACCAATTGCGTAGCAACAGCCATGGCAGCCTGTTCGATGTTAGCAGTTGAAAGTAATTTGACTTGGGTACGCATATCTAATATTTTTTAGGTTTTGTTAAAATGTCTTGATAGACTTTACTTCTTTGCTCAAATCTTTCCATTCATCATTGGCTGTTGCCAATTCTTCCTTCAGCCAGAATACCATGTCAGTGGAGATGTCCTCCGCCTGAATAAGTTCGTCGAAATTAGCGTTTAGGGCGTCCCATCCCTGAACAAGGGCAAGGATACTGGCATGCTGTGCTCTTGCTGCCTGTGTTAGTCCATTCAAGCGGCCACTTATGGCTTTCAGGTGGTACTGTTCTTTTTCCTGTTTGGCTAGTTGACTGATTTGCCGGTTCAGTTCCCTCTCTAGCTTTTCACTATTTCCTTTAGCAGCGTCAATAATTCCCATGATGGGCACAAAAATGTCAATCAGAAAATTCTTGCGCCTTTGTTTTTCATATTCTTCAATATTGGCTTTGAGCTGCTTGATCTCTGCCTGGGAACCTGCAAGCTGGCTAGAGATTTTGTCTTGATCTGAGGTGAAGCTTCTGATATCCTGAGCTAAATCATCCAGGTATGCAATCATTTGAGGTTCATTGCTCCGGGCTTTTTGTGCCGCATGCCGGCTATACTGCTGCAGGGCTTTCAATTCGTTTTTAAAAGCGGGGCTAGCCCCTTTGTTGCCATTGGCTATTTGTGTAGCCAGCTTGAGGAGAGAGTGGTATCTACGCTCAAATTCGGAACCAAATTTATCTACTTCGGCAAGCATGCTGATCATCTGTGGCCGGATTTGAGTCCGCCATTTTCTGGAATGTCCTTGCGCCCTGATGATGTGTTGGTTGAGGTAGTCAATTTTCTCATAGATAACCGTACCCTTACGAGGCGGTCGTGGGGCATTGGGGTTAACTTTTAATATAGGCTGCTGATAGGAAAAGAAGAGTGCTGTATAAGGGGCGTAGTTACCTTTTCCGACCTCATTCCAGTAGCCTCCCGGATTGATATAGACGAAAAACTTGATATTCGGGTTACGATCTGCATATCGGACGGCGTCTGACACAGCGATTTGGCTGTAAGCTTTCACCAGATGCCAAGAAGAGACATAATTCTGATCCATCGCAGAAGTGGTGTAATAGTACTTATCTTCCCATGTCACCCATTTTACGGGAGTATAGTCTAATAGCTTCGTGCCGATGATCCTAGCAGAAGTCTGGTCCATCAAGTTGATGGCTTTGACTGAGGTTTGTACAGCCTTTGAAACTCTTCCCTTAGGAGAAACAGGAGCCGGGACTTTACCGCCAATGGGTGTGATTCGCCAGGCAGAGGACTGGTCTTTAACGGAACTCATAAGGTAACGGTCGTTCAGTACCATGTTATCGCCCAGTTGAGCATTACTGATGTAGTAATACCCACTTCTGTTAGGGGTAAGCTTCCACAGCTGACTTCTAGAGTTAGATTGTTTTTTAAGTTTGACTTGATTTCCATCAGTATCCAGGCAGTAGTAATCCTCATAGGTTAGGTTGGATATTTTGTAATACCCTTTTGACACAGGGGTAAATGCCCAGTGTTGACCAGAGTAAGGTTGATCTGTTCTGCCAGTGGAAGGGTGCTTTTCTGGCGTGCAGCAGTCCATAGCGTAATTGCCGCCTGACTGAGCTGAGGTCAACCTTTGGTATTGCTTGATATTTATTTCCTGACCTACTGATAAGAGGGGTAAAAACAGAAGGGTCAGGGCAAGAAAATAGTGACGTGCCGGGGGGATACTAGGAGCCATATTTTGAGTTTGGGTGAGCAAAGGAGCAAAACAGCCCCTTTGCCTTATTTTGGTAAAGATAAACTTGCTAAGAGCTGGTACTTACACCGTCTTTTTGACGATCTTTACTTTCCCATTCGATTGAAGCTGATCGGCCAGTGTGTAGGTGTCCTCCCACTCATCGTTAGCCGCTTTTAGTTCTTCGCCAATCCAGTCACTGAAGGTAGTGTCCACATTATTAAGTGCATCGATGATCTCATCAAAATCAGCTCCCAAGGCATCCCAGCCTTTCTGCAGACTTTCTATAGCCGCAACTGCTTGGTTAATAGAGTCTTTCATGTGAGAGATATTTGCATTGGCATTTTTAGTCAATGCGAACAATTTTTTGTCAGCATCAAGCTTTGATAGGTCGGTTTTGAGTGAATGGGTAGAGCTTTCTAAATTCTTTGCAGCAATTCCTGTCATCGCTCCACCGCCAGCAGCCATAGCTAAACCACCTACGACAAGGGCTGTAGAGACACCACTAGTCTCTATTTCTCCAAATATACCCCCAACTACCATTAAAGCGCCTACTACCATCATGACTGATCCGCCGGCAATCATACCGTTATCTTTTTTAATGGCGGAATGCAAAGCATCAATGGTCGACTCCAAAGTCTGTATTTCTCCTTTTTCCCCTGCCATAGCATTGGTCACGTACAGCGTAGCCGTATTGAAGTTGCGCTCATCGCCCTCAATATCATCAAGGAACTTTTTCAGAAATTCTACGATAGGCTCGGTAGTTTTCCCCTTTTCTTCAACCATACTCTTAAACTTGGTCATCGCCTCAGTAAACATCTTACGATTGTGCCCCTCGTCAATGTTTTTGCCCAATTCAACGAGTTTGTTATAAAATTCACTCCAGGTATGCTTGAATAACACAATATCACCTAGCACCTTTTCCATATGTGTGTCGTATTCAGCATACTGCTTAGCATGATTAATTGCTGTATTTTGATACTTTGGAAGGTCTTCCACGACTTGGCTATTACTGTCCTTGTCTACGCTAGCTGGAAGTTTGATGATTGGAGTACTGGTAATCACATTGTAGTATGTTTGTATCAAAAACCCAGCCTTGACGGTATCTAGCATTCCATTTTTTACACCCTTGACATTGATTTTTTTTGCTGTAGTGGCCATAATAATTGGTTTAAGTTTGAATGAGCTCAATAATTAGGATCATTTGGGCCCATAAGAGGATTTTAAATACTTTTTCAATCAAATAGCAATCAATGTTGTACTACATCAAATTGCTTGCATCAAAATTAGTGCAGGGGCAAGCCTGGTCCCATGTCAATCCGTCCCAAACCTATGTCAATTCGTTGCATGAGCACACACGAAGAATGGTGTATTCGTTGCAGATAAAGACTTAATGGGTTGAAAAACAATTACTTATTGATCTCGCTAGGGGAATGGTCAAATGCTTCCAAAAATGACTTGGAAAAGTGCGCCGGGTCTTTGAACCCGACTTTCCAAGCTACTTCCGATACCGAAAGCTCGCCCTCTTCCAGCAATTTTCTGGCCGTATTGAGCCGGTAAAAGCGGATAAAGGCAGAAGGCGTAGTATTCGTCAGCGCCTTCATTTTGCGGTAGAGCTGCGAGCGGCTCATGCCGAGCTTGGAACATAGATCAGGAAGGGCGAAATTTTCATCCTCGTAGTGTTCGGCGACTATGGAGCGCACCTTTTGGATAAAGGCATCTTCTATCTGCAGCGTAGCTTCCTCCTCCGGCTGGGGTAGGGAGGTTGGCTTGGTATCTTTTACTTGCCTTTCAAAGTAGGCCGCCATGCGCTTTTGCCGTTCTGCCAGCTTTTCCAGGCGCACGAGCAGCTCTTGTTTGTGAAAGGGCTTGGAGAGGTAGGCGTCTGCCCCACGCTTCAGGCCAGCAATACGGGAGTCAGTATCGGCTTTTGCGGTAAGCAAAATAAGTGGAATATGGCTGGTGCGTTCATCCTGCTTCAGGAAATCACAGACTTGGTAGCCATCCTTTTCCGGCATCATGATGTCGCTGATGATCAAGTCAGGGATGTGCTCCAGGGCTTTTTCGATACCGATTTTCCCATTGTAGGCAATATCGAGCCGGTAAAGGTGACTAAGGCAGCTTTTGAGGTAGAGCACCACATCCGGATTGTCCTCAATGATGAGGAGGAGGGGTTTGTCCGGGCTTGCATCAGCAAAAAGAGCAGCTTCCTCAACGATCTTGGGCTGCGAATCCTCTACAATGGGGGGGTGAGCCAGAGGGGCGTTCTGTGTGATAGGCAGGCTGATCGTGAAAACGGTGCCTTTGTGCAATTCGCTATCAACAGTTATACGGCCTTTCATCAGCTTGACCAACTCGCGGGTGTGCGACAGGCCTATGCCCGTACCCGCTACTTTATTGGTGTGCAGGGGTTCTCCATTCGCTACGACTTGGTAAAAGCGGTCAAAGATGCGTGCCTGGGCCTCCTTGTCGATGCCGATACCATTATCCTCTACGGCTATTTTCAGCAGGTCTTGCTCTTTTTGCAGACGCACGACAATCGCCCCACCGGATGGCGTGAATTTCACCGCATTGGAAATCAAATTATACATAATCTGCTGGAGTTGCTCCGGGTCGTAATCCATGAGCAGTTCATTTGGCTGGGCGAAGAAGCGCAAGGAAAGGTTCTTGCTGTTGGCGTAAGTCTGTAAAGAAGCGGTAATATAGCGTAAGTAGGAAACGATATCCGACTGCACCCATTGGAGTTGTAAGGCGTTATCCTCTAGTTTTGACAAGTCGAGCAGTTGATTAATCAGCCTGAGCAAGCTGCGTCCGTTGTTTTCTATGAGCCGCGTGCCTTGTTCCAGATGCTTTTTGGGGGCAGTACGTATCTGTTCTGTCATGCCGAGTATGACCGTCAATGGAGTGCGGAACTCGTGGGTGAGGCTGGTGAACAGGCGGCTCTTGAACTGGTCCAGCTCTGTCAGGCGCTGGGCTTCGCGTCGGTTGAAGTCCACTTGAGCCTGTAGTTTAAGTCTGTTTTTGAAAATGCGTAGGGCGATTAAGGCAGCTCCGGCGATAAACAGGGCATAGAGTGTATAGGCCCACCAAGACTGCCACCAGGGTGGTGATACATACAGGCGGACTTCCGCCGGCTGTTCGTTCCATACCCCATCCGCATTGCCCGCCATAACCTGAAAGATATAGGTACCGGGTGACAAATCCGTGAAGGAGGCAATACGATGGTCGGGGCTGGCTTCAATCCACTCATCTTGCAGGCCCTTGAGCCGGTATTTGTACAAATGCTCTGTGGGGTTTAGATAATCTAAGGCAGCAAACTCAAAAGCGGGGAAGTTCTGCCAGTGCTTCAGACGAATCTCCTCAGCGTATGAGATATGAGTTTTCAGGGGCGAAATGGCTAAAGTACTATCTACTAAAGCCTCATCAATGGGTACGGATTTATTGAATAAATGAAAGTCTGTCAGTGCTATCTTCGGGGCTACGGTGTAGTTTTCGATTTGTTCTGGATGGAACAAGACCGCCCCGTCAATACCTCCTAACAGAATACGTCCGTCTTTTGCTTGCGCAGCCGCACGGGTGAATTCCCCTTTTAGCAGCACATCTGCCGGCCCGTAGTTGGTAAAGGTTTCTTGGTCCGGGATAAACTTGGAAATCCCCTTGCCCGTTCCTAGCCACAGTTGCCCTGCAGCGTCTTCCGCTATGCTTTTCACCCAGCTGTCTGCCATTCCATGGGATTCGTCCCAGATTTTAAGCTCGCCCTTTGGGCGATAGTTTACTAGCCCTTGCTGCATGCCCAACCATATAGCACCATTTTTACCAGGGTGTAGTAGCGAGATGGTTGCGTTTTTATTGTTCAGGCCGGGCAGGTCAAGGCGTTGCGCTTGCTGGTTTTTAGTATCGTATTCAAATAAACCCTCATTGGTTACAAACCACAGCTTGCCTTGCTCATCTTGGGCGATGTCCTTGACCCAATAACCGGGGACTTTTCCACGAAAGTGGGTGAAGGAGGTATCTTTGGGCTGATATTTGACCAGTCCATTATTGACGGTGCCTATCCAGATATTTCCATGCTCGTCTTCCAAAAAGGTCCAGACAAATGGGTCTCTGATGAAGTCAGGTAGTTGTTCCTCTCGTAGCAAATGGCGGATTTGTCCGTCCGGTTTAAGTATACTCAGTCCGCCTCCCCAGCTTCCGATCCAGATGTTGTTATTCCTATCTTCAAGAAGGGCGACGACATCGTTATCGATCAAGTCGCCATTCTGCACGGACAAATAGGTGATCTTCCCGTTTTCAGGGTCGTAGATATTGATGCCGCCATCGTCGATACCCAACCAATACCGCCCATCATCGGTTACGCAAGCTGCTTCTATCGCCCCCGGGCTAATGGCGTTTTCACCCTGCCCAGCCTGTAGGGCCTGGAAGGCTTTACGGTTCATGTTGTAGTAGCTCATCCCTTTATGGGTGCCTACCCAGATACCTTGGTGCGGGTCCAAGTACAAAGCTTCCACGTTGTTGTCGGCTATACTGTTGGGATCAGATAAGATGTGCCGATAATGCAGAAACCGCCCGTTTGATGGATCGAGCTGGGACAATCCCCCTCCATCCGTGCCTACCCACAACCGGCCTTTGTCGTCTTCTTCGAGCTCTGTGACGAACTCATTCTGCAAGTAGCCAGGCACACCTGTTTTTACCGGGTATTTTTGACACCGGCCTAACTGTGTGTCCAGCTTGTATAGTCCCTGTTCTGTACCAATCCAGAGTTGATGTTCTTTGCCAAATTTCAAGTCATGCACGGGAGCGGTAAATACTGCCTTATTGGCGTCGGTTGGCTGTAGGGGCAAGGGGATGAACTGCCGTTTTTCCAGATCGAAGCAGGCAAGGCCCGCGTTGGTGCCCACCCATATACGGTCATTGGTGTCCTCTTCTAAGCTCCATATCCGATTTTGAGTACCTTCCAGCGCGTGGGCGGTCAGTTGGAATGCTCCTTTCCGTTGTGCTTCTTCCAACTCAGATTGCTGGTCTACCCGTTCTAACTGGCTGATACGGAACAAGCCATTTACGGCGCCTACCCATACATCTCCCTCACTGCTCTCCAGCAACTTCATGACCTGCCCAATTTGCTGGAAAGGAGAACGATTAGATTCTGATGAGGGGAAGAACTGCTCCTGTTGCCGGTTCATCAGTTGCAAGCCGCCCTTTGTACCTACCCAGAGATGCCCTAGCCGGTCTTCGAGCAGGGCAAGAACCCCACTGTGGTAAAGCCCCCCGGCTTCAGGCTTTCCGGAAGCTTCGAAAACCGTAAAACGGTAGCCGTCAAAGCGGTTCAGTCCCGCGGCTGTACCTACCCAAGTGAAGCCATCTTTGTCTTGCAGGAAAGCCCGCACCCGTGAATTGGAAAGTCCGTCTTCTGTGGTGTAATTCCGGAAGGGGAGCTGAGGCTGGGCAGCTATTATCAAGGGTAGAAAAAAGATAATAGTACTGATTAGGAGTAGCCACTTCAACTTGTTCATCACGGATAAAAAAAGCAAAGGCGTTTATTAGTTATTAGGTGTTTATCGTTTTTGTGCCAAAGCCGACCGCCCGAACATTTAGAGATGCTGACATAGCATCTCGTAAACAGCTGATGGACATGGACCAGATTTGGACAGGTTCGTAATATAGTGATAATTGTGATGCGGGGACAGGCTTCGCCTTTTCTTAGCGTAACTTTTCTCTTAAGCTCCATTGGTTGTAGCAGTAAAGCATCAAGTCTAATGGAATGTAAAGGCCCGCTCTGTCCTCTACTGAAAAATACACAACCCTCCCTGCCCAGAACGGTCGTTCACTGATTATTGCTTGCTGTCTTGCTACGAAGGTTCCATATTTGCTGTAGGGTTAAGAGCGTGTTGGGACTTTGCTTTTGGAGCGAACACAGCCAAATTTTGTTCTGATTAAGGCGTGATGAGGGAACATAGCCTTAGCTACGTGACCGACCTGTCCGCCGTACAAGACTATGGCAGGCGGGAGAACAACGAAGAGCAGGACAAAATTTGGCAAGAGCAGCCCGAAGTGTAAAATCCCAACACGCTCTAACTTCTGTTGGGCTATGGGAAAGAGCAGGTACGGCTACTGACATTCAGCATTGGTTGAAAGCTAACGCTACATTTTACTGATTTGGGACATACCGGGCGACTAGTATAAATTTCGTAATTTAACAGTCTTGATTTCTCTGCCGTTGCAGCTGATCGTTCCGGATAAAGGAACACACCTTAATGACAGCCGACAGGTAACCTTTTCCCCAATACGCAAATGAAGCCACTTGATACCGCTGATCTCTTCCTTTCCTGACAGCGGGATAGAGTTGCCTGCAGTAGGCGAGTATCACACTTTCGGCTTTTTTTCGGTCTAAAACCCAGCAGATGAAATATAGAGACATGGCAAAAGGAGTGTTTTCAAGCAGGGAGGAGACACCACAGTCCCGGATCATGCTCATAGGGAAAGAGACCACTGATCTGGAGGCACTAAAAAAATGTCTTCCGCCCAATTACGCTATAGAAGTGGTGGAGTGGGCTGCTTCCTCAAAAAGGGGTAAGAGGCAGTACGATCTGATTATACTTGCAGGCTGTTCTTTAATAAGCCAGCTACCAGCGCTAAGTAAAGCCCTTACTTATTATCCACCTGTCATATTTCACGGCTCCGCCATTTCCGCGAAAGAGCGGATAAAGGCCCGAAGATTGGGGGTCATCAGCTTTGTAGTTTCAAGCCCGGAAGAACAAGAGTTGGTGGCGGCTATAGAAAACGTGATTCAGTATACAAGAGTGCAAAGCCAGCCAGCGAAAAAAAACACTTTGTTTTGCCAGGAAGTGACCAAGGCACTTGGACAGCTCCTGTCGGATCAGCCCGGCTTCGGGGTTAAAGACTTAGGCCAGAAGTTGCAGTTAAGCCAGTCTACGGTGTACCGTAAAATAAAGGAAGCATTTGACCAATCCCCCAACCGCCTGATCGCCGCCTACCGGTGTTATGAGGCTGCAAAATTATTGTCTGGAAGTGACCAGAATATCACCGAAATCGCCTATACCTGCGGCTTTTCAAGCTCGACCTACCTCGCCCGGACATTTAAGCAGTTTTACGGGATTACGCCCAGGCAATTCAGGAAAGATGGTTTGTCGTCTGCCCAATTTGTGCGAATATTTGAATGATCCGTGCGGCTTCAAAACAATCATATACGCTAATTTTACACTTGCAAATCATAAAACACCATTAACTCTCATGAAGTACCTAATTTACTCCTCGAGCTTCCCTCGTTTGGCTTTCCACTTTAAAGCGCTGTTTTTTAGCGCATTCCTTATGGTTTTCTTCATTCAATCGGTTACGGCTCAGGCCCCTGAACAGTTTAGTTATCAGGGGGTAGTCCGGGATCTGAGCAACAATCTGATTACCAATACCACTTTGGGGGTTCGTATTACCATCCGGCAGGGATCTCCAGCCGGAAATAATGTGTTCAGAGAGACTCATAATCCGGTAACCAACGGTGCAGGATTATTCAGTATCGAAATTGGAACGGGGACTATTGAGAATGGTAGTATATCGGCCATCAATTGGCAAATGGGCCCTTATTACATAGAGCAGGAAATTGACCCTAATGGTGGTGTAAACTATACAATAACAGGAACAACTCAGCTGCTTAGTGTTCCTTACTCCCTGTACGCCAAGAATGCAGGTCGTGCTGCTACAGCTGATGTAGCCGACCAAGCAAGTTCGTTGTCTGCAAGTGGTGCCGCAACCCTGACCGTACCTCTAGGGACCATTTTGCCTTACGCAGGGAGTGGTAGCAGTGTTCCCGACGGTTGGCTGTTGTGTGACGGGACTTCATACGATGATGATGCCTACCCTGATTTATTTACCCTTATAGGCTACACGTACGGTTCGGAGTCTGGACGTTTTCGGGTGCCAAATTTGAATGGACGTGTTCCTGTTGGGCTAGACAATAATCAAGCAGAGTTTAACGCGCTTGGAAATATAGGCGGTAACAACGAGCATACGCTGACCGTGGATCAAATACCCGCTCACTCCCATAGTGCTAGCACAGGCAACGACGGGGCACATACGCATGATGTGGTAACCGAGCCAGTTCCTGGTGTCTTTGGGCCGTATAGTGTGCTCTGGGGTGACGGAGGTGGGAATGGTATTAACTATATTGATGCTGCCGGCGGTGCTGGTAGTGGTCAGATTAATTCCGGTGCAAACGTTTTTGCATCTTCTGCAGGTACTCATAATCATCCTGTTACTGTTAATAATACCGGCGGCGGTCAGGCGCATAGCATCTTACAGCCTTACCTCACTATTAATTACATGATTAAAGCAAGATAACCTCCAGTACCGCTGAGGATATCGACTTAATACCGGAGTGATCAGGCATTCACTATGGTATTGCTCGTGGACGACCTAAAACCCTAACGTCATGCATTGTTACAAGATACTTATCTTTACTATCATAGGGCTGTTTTCATACTTACCCATATTTTCGCAAAATGGTACTAATGCTGCCCATACCGAAGCGAATGGATCGGGTGGGAGCGTAAGCGCTACTTTAGGACAAATCTTTTACGTTACCGGAGATGCCTGTGGTGGTCGTGTGCAGGCCGGTGTATTACAGCCCGATTTCCCACTGTTGACTCGGGAAAGCAGACTGGATGCTACAGATACTTCTGATGCATACATTACGATTTCCTGGAGTGTCTTAGAAGAATGTTTTAAAGATGTAGGAAATCGATGCATGCCGTATCCGGATGGTGTACTCTTGGAGCTGCTAGCAGGAGGGGAAAGGATATACTCTGATATCATATTCAATGCCAATGGCTTGTTAACGGATAGTTATCGCCACTTTGTAGGGCCGGACAGTACCGTTAATTATACCCTGAATTTGTTCATCAGGGGCAGTGGCGCGATGGCTTGCACCAGTATTTCCACTATGGGTTCAACCTTGCCTTTTCAGCCACCGACCAACCTGACGGCATCCACAGGGGCTTCTCCCGGAGAGGTAACACTCAGTTGGACCAATAACTCTCAGTTGACGAGCAGTGTATTGGTATTTCGTAAAACCGGCACTGATAGTGTATTGGTAGAGGCTATTCCGGGCACAGAAACTGTAGATACTTCATTCACTTTTGTTGACGCCTACATAACTGGAAATCCAGACAATCTGGTCAATGGCCAGGTTTATGAATACTGTCTGGCTACTTTCAACGATCAATTGGATAGGACACTGCCTGAGCAGGTATGTACAAACGGCAGTACATTTGATATCGGCCTTGGCGCTATGGTCGAGGACAATAGTATTGTAAACCTATCATGGAATGATGTAAGCTCCTTTGCAAGTGCGTTGAATATCCGGCGGGATGGTATCGTTATCGCAACATTGGACAGCACCAGTACGGCCTTCACAGATCAGACGCCTACCTTTGGAATGCCAAGTTCATACCAACTTGACTTGCTGAATGAAGAAGGCCAGACGAGAGGACGCGACGTCTTTACAGTCGATTTGGATGCTATTGGCCAGATTTCCGGTTTTATCCGTACACCACTTTCAGTGGGTATCGCCGATATACCGGTGACTTACTCCGTCAGGATAGAAGCCGACACCCTCAGAGACACGGTATATACGGACTACAGAGGCTTTTATGTTTTTGACCAGGTGTTCTTTGGCAGGCGTGGTGTGTTTAACGTAAACGCCAGGGATATGGGACGGTTTACTTTCTCAAACCGGGCACTCAGAGATACATTGACTAATGGAGAACCAATTAGCAGCTTACTCAATTTCACCTCAAGGGAAACATACCCTACAAGTATCGATGGCAGTATAATTGTTGATACAGTTATTGCTACAGCTGGAATAGACGAACTTTCTTTCCAATGGGATTATCAAACCTCAGACAATTTAAGAGACACCATACACTTTCAGTTATTTCGGGAAAGCCAGTTGATTGACTTTACGGACGACCAACAATCACAACCGTTTACTCTAATGGATGAAAGCGGAAGTGCCGGTTATATCTATCAATACCGGGTGGTCGCTTATGGCTTCAAGGGAGACTCGCTGGTCTCAGGCAGCAAAATGCTTTTTGACACTATGCCAGCGGTCGAGTCGCCCTACAACTTGGTTGGACAAGTTGGAATTGATGCGAACAGTGATAATGTCATGGCGTTGAGCTGGGATCATGACTCGGAAAACTTCGACGGGTTTAGGCTATATAGAGATAATGAATTGATTGCTATACTTGATACCGCGAGCCGGACCTACTACGATTACTATGCAGATCCCGGTCAGACTTTTACTTATGAACTTACTGCCTTCAGAAAAGCAGCGGAATCGAATGATATCCTCGAGTCCAGTCCTCCGGCTAACTCGGGGCCGCTTTCGATACCCGATTTACCTGTAGCCATATCGCTCACCGCTGACCCATTGCCGGCATCAAACGCTGTTGAGCTAAGCTGGTCGCTACCCGCAACTGCAGACAACTACGACAACCTTTCCGGTTTCATTGTTAGTCGTAATGGTGTACCTGTAAAACGGATACTCAAGGAGGGGCAGAATTATATTTACCGGGACTATCAAGGTGGATCGGATATCAATTATACCTACAGTGTTTCTCCTTACCTTTATGTGCCGGATACGACTTACGTTGGTACCGCCACGACGGCAGCAGTCACTTATCCTGTTGTAGCGGAGCCAGGTATAAGCACTGTAACCCAGCCCGCTCCCGGAGTATTAGGTGTCAACGTAGACCCTGCTTATGCCCAGCAATACAGCAATTTTGACGGCTATGTACTTAGTGTAAATGGTGTCCGCTTTGATACCTTGCGCCCATTTGAGTTTAGCGCTTTTTTGACTCCAAACGTAGCGGGTGGTCTTACCAATATCGATATAGAATTGGCTGCGTTCCGTACAGTCAATGGCGTGGAATATACCAGTGATATTGCTACCCAGACAGCGTCCATACCCGCACAGACAGGTGCTCCCTTAGATTCCATTGAGCATTTTACCGCTTCCAACGACATCCCCATGCATGTGGGACTCAAATGGGAATTCCCGGACTTCATTTTTGCCACCTTTTCGGTATACAGAGACGGGGTACTATTGGATACGCTTCCTTTTACTGCCCGTAACTACTATGATTACGGTGCCACTCCGGGGCAAAAGCATTTGTATACCCTAACTGCTGAGTATGAGGGAACGAGCTCTCCGGTTGTAGCGGCAAGTGGCCTGCGCCGCGGGACAGACTTCCTACACGGACAATTATTGGCTAAGCGGTATACGACCGATCGAAATGGTGTTAGCGTTAGTCTTGTGGATGCATCGACTAATGCTTTTCTTCAGGGCACTACTACCGACAGCTCCGGCTATTTCCGCTTTGCCCGCCTGCATGAATTGGTGGGCAGTGGTGATTGGGAAATTGCCGTCGATGATATTGGTGGGGGGCACGAACTTGTTGCTAATAGCCAGTCGGGCTTAACTACTTCAAGGCGCACCATTTTGTTCCGGGACGACTTTTCGCCAGCAGTATTACCGCCTTTGCCCTATCAGGACAGTATTGCGTTTGTCACTGCCTTTCAGTTGAGCCCGTTTGAGGAGGAACAAGCAATGGTAGCATCTTGGTCTTTTACCGAAGGTGCTGCAACGGGAGCTGTACTGGACCGCGGTCTATCTGAAATTGTTTCTGTCAGAATGAATGGAAGGCAGTTTTTCATGGATACACTGGGTGTGGGTGCGACAACCTATCCTTACCTGGTCGGTCCATATGTGCTGCAAGACGGCAATCGCATACCAGAGGCTGAAGTTCGGACCGTATTCAGAAATACCGATTATCCGGCATTGCCTGCTGTTGAATGTCTTTCTGCTCTGCCTAACTTGAATTATCTTGACAACAGTATCACCTTGCAGTGGAGTCACTTCAACGATAAAGTATCTTTTTACGAAATACGCCGTAATGGTTTACCACTAGGAACGGTAAGCCCCGGTGATTCACTTTGGTATGTTGATGTACAGGGTAAGCCAAACCAAACCTACATATACGAAGTACGGGCGGTAAGAACAAACAACATCGGAGTTTCTAATTCAGATTTCCGCTCTGTGGAAGTCGTATTTCCTACCGTGGCACGCCCGGCTCCTTTCTCTGCCGTTGCTGAACCTGATTCTAATGCTGTTCGTTTGGATTGGTCCTACAATGGCAGTGCAGTAAGTGCTTTTCGTATTTTTAGGAATGACGTACCCATAGCCGATGTGCCGGCTGATGAGAGGAGTTACCGGGACTACGAAGGGATACCATTCTCTGAACCAACCTATAGTATTGTAGCTCTCCTTGAGCGGGAAGGAATATTGTTCCAGTCGCGGGCTTCAGAAGCTGAAGTGGAATACCCGCCTATTTTATCTCCATTTAACGTTGTCGCAACGCCAAATACCAATCTGGGGCTAACAGAAATCAGCTTTAACTACCGTGCCCAGGGTGTCAGCCAATTTATTGTATACCGGGTTTCGGGAGGAAACCGTACAGAGTTGGGTAACATACCTTACACTTATGACGGCACCCTGCAATCTTTTGCCTTCAGTGACAATACTGGTGTGAAAGACGCCTCGTACCGTTATGAGCTTGTCGCCACTGACCGGCGGGAGGGTATTCTTTATGAGTCCGCACCCGGCATAAGCAATTTGGCTGTATATCCGCCTCCCCCTCCGGTTGATGAGTTTTTTGCTACTACTGACCTGCCCAACTGGGTAGACCTTGACTGGGCTCAAGATCTGGGCGTAAATGTAGATGGCTTCCGTATTGAACGTACTTTTAACAGCTTTCAAGATACCTTTTTTGTGTTCAACCCGGGAAAGCGAACCTACCGGGACGTTTTCTTCCCTTTTCCAAATTTGCCAAATACCAATATGCAGTACGTCATCCGATCGTACCGCAATGTCGAGGGGGCAACCTATTTCTCGATTCCGCGAAACATCAATGGCAGGGTGGCCAATATTGCCAATAATACTGCACTCTCACAGGTGATTGCCAGCAAGGGCACTTTCACGAACCGTACCCGTATTTCCTGGGAGTACACCGGGGATATTGCTGATGTTGATAACTTTTTGGTCTACCGGGATGAAGAACAGATCGCTACCCTGGGGGCTGATGACAGTTTCTACAACGACAGTGACGGTGTGCCAGGTCGGGAGTACGTTTACGTTGTCTCAGCAGTTGTAAACGGGAATGAAGATTCTGGATTGTCAGACATTGGCTTCACAAAGGGGGCAGGGCAACTGGAAGGCGAAGTTGTTTCGCTAATAGGTAATGCGCCAATTCAGGGAGCTTATCTGGTTGCCAGAGGAATTGTAGAAGGCGAACTTTATACTTACGAAGCATATACCGACGAAAATGGGCAATTCATCATATCCGGTATGTATGTAGGGGAAGAGCCGGTGAACTATACACTCAGTGTTAGCTTCAGGGACCACGTGTTTGTAGAGTCTGAGCAAACATTTACACTCTCGCCTCAAAATAGTACCCGTTCTAACATTTTCTTTCTCGATTCTACCGCTTACACTGTGGCAGGGTCTGTGTCCTATGCGGGCAGTGATTGCAGTATTGATAGTATTACGGTGCGCGCTTTGCATATTCTTTCGGACGGAAATATTGTGGAGGAGACAACGACCACCGGAGCCGATGGCACCTATGGGCTGGTCCTTAACCCTTATCTGAACGGACTGGTCCGTATAGAAATCACAATAGATAGTGTGTACACCCGTAATTTGGGTATGCCAGGTGAAGAACGGATCCTGCACAGGTTTGCTAATCCCGTAAGGCAAGTTAGCACGCCTGTACCTCAGTTTACCGAGTTCAACTTTCAAGACGTCCTGACTTACGATGTGGCAGTGTCTGTCCGGAATGTGTGCGGTTTTGCGGCCTCTTCCAATGCCCGTTTTGACATTGAAGTCAGTACCCGGGATGGGTGTTTTAAGCGTATTGAACAGACTGCCCTGAACGGAAAAGTTACCCTGCAGTTGCCGCCGCTTGATGGAATTGTGGCAAGGGTGGTTGGGGCTGCGCCATTATCCTTGGAAAACAACCTGATTGTCAATTATTTAGAATACAGACCAACGGAATTGGAGCTCGGAACTTTCCACATAGCCAATACTGAACTGGAGGCAGGGGGACTGGTTCAAATACAAACGGATACCACCTTAGAACGTACACTCGTTTACCACAAACCTGCATCAATAACCCTGGCTTCGGAGTTTGGAATGCGCCCGGCTTGTAACCCCAACCAGCCAAGGATATTACAGCAAAATTCACGGTACACCACCCGGTTTAACGTAACAGAATTACATCAGGGGGTGGTGTGTGATGTAAAAGAAGGGTATATAATTATCAACAACTCAGCGGCGAAGGAGAACAGCCGGGATACCCTTTTCTACCAACCCGAAACAGATGATTTTGAGCAGCATAGTTTCAGGGGAGGGGCTCCTAATTTAGTTGCTCCTTACCGCAAGGGTATCAACATACAATACTTTTCAGAAATTGGTGATTTACTGGCGGAACGGACAATACCGGTCATTGTATTAGGCGCTTCACCGCTACCGGGCAGCGATATTATCGTAGACGTAGAGGATGAAGAAGGGCAGGTGAAAATGCCTATTTACATCCTTCGTGACCCTCCGGGTGATGGTAGCTTCAGCTCAATAGAAGAAGGGCAAACTTTCACCAAATCATTGACTGATGTTTTCTCTTTCCGTGGGGGAGCGGGGCTTGACCTTGACTTTAAGTTGGGATTAGCCGGACAAGGTCTGTTTCTGGAGATTGAACAACGTATTGGTGGAAGCACGAACGACGAAGACACCTTTGAACTTGAATTCACGACAAAGCAGACTATTTCAACATCTTCCACTGCTGATTTCGTAGGCCCAGATGCGGACGTAATGGTGGGCATAGGGGTAGCAATACAGTATGGTCTGATTGATGAAATCCGCTTTAATGAGGAGACCTGCAGTATTACGAAAGTGCAGAGCTTTAATGTGTCTCCAAACGAAATTAAAACCGATTGGAATTACACTGTTGGTCAAATTAAGCAAATCGCTAACGAAAGAAGGGCCCAGGCAGATTCGGTAAGAGCGGGTAGCCTCGAAATACAGGTTGGTGGCAATATTTTACCACCAGGCGAAGCGGAGGAAAGGCTGATAACAGAAGCGATGAACTGGGAAGAGATACTGAATTACCACCAGGTTGAATCGGTTCCTTTTTATCAATTCTGCGCCGAAACCTACGATCCAGATCAGCTTTGGTCAGAAGTACAGTTCTATAACCTGGAGAGCGAGTACCGTCAGGGACTTGGCGTATTCGGACAGGAAGTAGAGTTTTCTGATGCCGAAGCTCCAAGTGACTACAGGGACAGAGTAGTGGCAGCTGACGCAGCGCGCCGCATTTTTTGCGCCGATCCTGCTGTAGGCTCCTACAATGCACAGGATAGCTTCATCCTGGCCCAGGATATTCAGGAAGTCATTTTCACTACAGATTTGGCAGCAAAATACGAAACGGCGACTAGGGCTGTAGACTACTATCTGGACTCCTTGTACATCCCTTCTTTTTTGATTGAATCCTTTATTGGGCAAACTCCTACGGTGTCCTTTATTCCTACCGTAGAAAATACGACTTTCTCTGCTGGTGTAGATATTGAAAAAAGTAAATCCATTTCACAGACAACGAGCAGCAAGTTCTCTCAACGCGGCTTTTTTACCCTTTCAGCTAGTGTCGGCGCTTTACTGGGTGTTAATACGGAAGCAGGCTTCGGTATCATCATTGAAAGTATAGATATCGAAAATAAGATAGGTGTAGGGCTGGATTTAGAGTTTGAATGGGGTAAGGACTTTTATAGCAGCAGCGAGGTAGAATCTACTGTTTCCTATACCTTTTCTGATGATGATCCCGGCGACCAATTTAGCATAACGGCTATACAGGCACGCGACCCGGGTCATACGCCTTATTTTCAGCTCCTCGGTGGCCGTTCGAGCTGCCCGCCGGAGGTAGGGACGATACTCCGTGACCGCTTTGATATTTCTCTTTACGATCCGGAGACGCAATCTACTTTTGATTTCCAGGAACTTAGAGCATTGAATCCCGATGAGCCAGCTATTTTCTACCTGCAATTGACCAACCTTAATCCGTTTGGTGAGCAACGTGACTTCTTCGTTTACCACGAAGCCGAGAGCAATGAGAATGGCGCAGCACTACGCTTAAATGGTGCTCCACTTGGAGGCGGAAACCAAACGGGGCAAACGCTGACTTTTATCAATGCAAACCAGCCCGTAATTATCCCTCTGGAGTTAAACCGGTCTATCAATAATTATCAATTTGACAGTATTTTCATTACACTCCGTCCAAGCTGTACAGATGGCGATTTGTTCCTGCTAGGCGTGCGGGATACTGTAACCATTAGCGCCTTCTTCGATTCGCCCTGCAGCGATATCAGTATCGCCTCACCAGGCAACGACTGGCTCATCACCCGCCGTAACCCTTTCCAGGCAGACAGCCGGGAGGCTATTGTGGTGGAAGTAGGCGACTACGATTCCGAAAACCCGAATCTGGATGAGATCTACCTGGAATACCGGCGTATTGGTGATGGCTCGGGTTGGGAAATCGTACCGTTTACAGAACTTGAGCCTCGCTATATCGTCAATCAGGATTCCCTGATACAGTACGATATGGAGAAATTTGGTCCGGGTGAGTCGCCTCGCTTCTTCTTTACCTGGGACATCACGGAGCTTTACCAGAAATATCCGGATGGCACTTACGAAATCAGGGCTATTGCTGCTTGTGGTACCGATGGTGTCACACAGTCCAACCTGATCCGGGGACAGATACGCCGGCAAACGGGAGAAGCCTTTGCTTTATTTGAGCCTTCAGACCTGGTCTGGCAGTCTGGCGATGAAATCAGCATTAAAGTCAACCGGGAGCTGGATTGCGCTACCCTAACAGAGGCTTCTTTCATCGTAATGAATGAAGCCACGCGGGATACCGTACCGGGTACCTTTGGCTGCGACCCGGCTGAGAACAAGTTGGTATTCCTGCCTTTTGCTCCTTCCTCCTTATTTGAGACGCTGGAGCCATTCGATGATCAGTTGCTGACCATTAAGGTTTCCGGGTTGCGTGATGAGTTTGGAAACCCCTTCCCTCTGCTCAGAAACGCTCAGGGTATTGTACAGGAAACATTAGATGCCAACGGAAATACCGTACCGGCCAGGGATACCTTCAAATGGGATTTCCGGGTGGTTGCGAGAGATATTCTCGTGCAGGACACCTTCCTGGAAACCACCATTTACCAAGACAGCGAAGGCATACTCCGCACGGTCTTGTTCAACACCAATCAGGGTGCTGGTGCTACCATTGGGTTCTCTATTCCGGAGCTGCTGGGCTTGCCCTGGCTGCAAGCTACCCCACCCAACGGCATCATAACTACGTCTGATGGGCTGCCGGTGCAGTTCAATATCGATGGCAGCCTGCTGCCGGTAGGGGACACGACGGTGGTGCTGAGTGTGGTGTCCAACTCCGTCCTCAACAACGCCGGAGTGGACAATATCCGCATAAAAGTCAATGTGCTGGCCCGCCCGCCTTATTGGGTGGTCGATCCGGCTGACTTTAGCAACAGCATGCAAGTCGTTACGAATTATCAGTACACGCAGCCACCGGGGAATGCACCGTCCCGGGACACTATGGACATCATTAGTGCCTGGATTGGTAATGAAATCCGTGGGGTGGCCCGAATTGCAAGTACGCAGACAGGGCAATACGCCGCCTTTATGCTTGTATATGGCAACCCCGAAGATATTGGCAAGCCGATTGAGTTCCGGGCATGGGATGCAGATCCGGGAGAAGAGTACAATGCTTATCCGTTGGATAGTATTTTCTTTGACGAAACGACCCTTGTGGGCTCCTTCAGCGACCCAGAGTTGTTGTTTGCAGACCGCGATCGCGACCGCGCCCGCTACATACCCGTCAACGGGGAAGGCGATGGCGGTGGAGGTCTGACCTGGCTTTCCTTCAATAGCCAGGAAACCGACATGACGGTCAACGAGCAGCTCCGGGAGTTGAAGTTCCTGGAAAACGGCGATATCATCAAAACAGAAAGCACCTCTGCCGGCTATGTGGAAGGGGTAGGCTGGATTAGTACGAATGGGCTGGATAGTATTGATGTGGAAGAAGGCTACATCCTTTTCTTAGGCAATCTCGACGATACCATTCGGGTAACCGGCCGGGATGCCACTTATGGCCCGATCGTATTGGAACAAGGCTGGAACATCATCGGCTATCCGCTTCAGGATACCGTAGGGATTAATGACGCCTTTACCCTGTTCAACGTAGAGGATGGTGACCGCATGCAAACGGTGCCTCAGGACCCGATTGCGCTTGATCTACCTACCAACATGATTGCGGAATACAATGAGACGCTGATGCGGTGGTTGTTTGCACCGGGTATGGAAGTGCTGCGCCCGAATTTTGCCTATCAGATTCTGGTGAGCAATCCGGCAGCGACGATGCTCTATGATGGGGCACAAACGCCATTTACGGAGGCACCCGTTAGCGATGGTATGGGCAGTAATTTGCCTGTGTTTGCGCCTTCCGACCCTGAAACATGGACGGTTGACCCCTCTGCCTATCCTTCCAGTATGGTGGTAACGTCCACCCTCCACTTTGATGGTGAGATGAGCCTGGACGAAGGCGATCGGGTTGCTGCCTACGTCAATGGAGCATGCCGGGGCGTTGCGCCGGTGAGTTACGTGGAGGCATTGGATGCCTATCGGGCACCCTTGTTTGTATACGGTACGCAGGCCGGGGACGAGGTGCAATTTCTGATGTACGATGCCAGTGCAGGTCAGGTTTTTCTGGCGGAGGCGTCACTACTCTTTGAGCCGAATGGCATCACCGGCAGCTTCACCGCACCTTATGCTATGGAAGCCCGGTCCATGAGTGCGGCTTACGAGCAAAGCGGTACCTACTGCGCGGCAGATGCCAATGGCACGATTAGCGTAGCTATGGTCACCGGGCTGGAAGCGCCTTACACCTACCAATGGGAGACCGGAGCAGAAAGCGCCATGATTGAAGGGCTTACCGCCGGAGATTACAGCCTGACCATTACCGGTGCCAACGGACTGGTCTTTGCCGATACCGTAACCCTGGAGAATCTGAATATTGAAATTCCGGCACCGGAAATTGAGCTGTCTGCCCAAAGCCCGGCTTGCCGTGGCACCGACGTGGTCCTGTACGCTCATGCTCCCAATACAGGGGCTTCGGTCCTTTGGGAAACAGCGGATGGGGAGCTCCTGCAGGAAAACCCTGCGCTGCTGATTGAAGACATACAGTCTGCCTATACTGCTCGCGCTAAAACCACCTATCGGGGCTGCTTGTCCGAGCCGTCAGAAATCGTAGTGGAAGTTTACCAGCCCGATGCGAGCTTTACCCTTGCACGACCAACAGAATTGACCACGGAGACAGAGGTGCAGTTTACGCCTGCTGAGACGGAAGGCTCTTTTGCCTGGGCCTTCGGCGATGGGGAAAGCAGTACACTTATGAACCCAATGCACCAATACGAGCTGCCCGGGCACTATCAAACTGTTCTGTCTTTGACGGATATGGACGGTTGCACCGGGCAAGGGTTGTATGACATCTGGGTTAGCGCTGCCACGCAGGTGCTGGAATTACCGGAAGGCGAGCTCCTGCTGCAGGCAAATCCAAATCCATTTGGGACGCATATTGATGTGAGCCTCCAATTGCCCTACGGCAGTAGGTATACACTGGAACTGCTCACGCTATCCGGGCAGCGTATTGAGAAGCACGAAAACGTTTGGGAAGCCGGTGCACAAAGCCTGCGCCTCTCCCCGGATGTGCCAGATGGCACCTATCTGCTGAGGTTGGAAAGCAGTAGAGGGCATCAGTTGGCGCTGCCTATAGTCAAGCAAACACCACGTCCATAGGGCGTACTTAGGGGAGAAGACCATTTCACTTACCTGGGAGGTATTTTTTTTAGAAAAAAACCATGTCAAATCATGGAATTATTTTTTTTGATTAAAAGTCATGAAAAAATGTCTACTTTTGAAGAAGCCAAGGGTGATTTATTCTATTCCTTAAGCTGCCATAACCCCTCGGGACGATCTAAATATGAGCAGCAATCTTATCCTAAGGCGGGTTTTTCAATCGCGTTCTGTTTAAGCCTTCAAGCTGAATGGACGTGTAACGTAGATGTATAACAAATCCTAAACCTCATGACTCGACTATTATCCCTGGTGTTGAGCGGTTGCCTCGTTTTTGGTTGCCAATTTGCTTTTTCCCAACCTTTTTCGGCCACTTCCGGAATGAGCGACTCCTATATTGATGTGGAGTGGGACTTATCTCAGGCTTGTTTTGAAGATGCTTCTAATAATGATGAAGCTTATGAAGATGGTGTATTCCTTGAGCTGACAGCAAACGGTGTTGTCATCTATACAGAAATCATAGATGAGGCTATGCCGGGTCCGGTAGACAATATTTACCGCCACTTTGTTGGTCCGGGGCGATCCATTAATTATGAGCTTGTCCTCTATGAAATCGGGCCCGGTGACGAAATTACGGCGATGGGGTGTTCAAGTTTGACTGCAACTGGCGGCACCCTGGCTTTTCAGCCCCCGGTTGGGGTAACTGCTACAGATGCCACTCGTGCCGATGCGGTAGAGCTCACCTGGACGAATAAGTCTGAGTTGAGTTCCTCCTTCCAGGTGATACGAAAAGTTGGGGCAGAAGAGACTGTTGCGGCGATTATTCCTGGAACTACTATTATTGATTCTGTTTTTACATTTGAGGACAACTACCTCCTTGGCAATTCCAATAGCCTTGAAAATGGTGTTCAATATGACTATTGTATCCGGACCTTTAGCAATCTTGTAGATTCTACGTTTACTGAAGCCGATTTTACAGTTTGTGACCAGGGTAGCACATTCGATATTAATTTTCAGGCTTCTGATTTCACCTTTTTAGACCGGGTGGAGATGTCATGGAATGATGTATCGCCATTTGCTGATAAGCTGGTAATTAGAAGAGACGGGGACGTTATCGAGGTTATTGAAAATCCTTCTATAACACAATATGTAGATTCCATTCCTACTTATGGACTGAATAGTTTATACACTATAAGCCTGTTGGTTGATGAAGAGGGCGATGTTATCCAGATACAAGATCAGGATATGGGAGGTGTAGATCCTGTAGGTAGTATATCCGGATTTGTGAGAAGCGACGATGGGGTTGGTATATCCGGAGTTAAGATAATATATCGGGTAGAGGTTCTCGATTCGATCATTCAGGATTCGACATTAACGAACTACATCGGCGAATATTCATTCAGTTCGGTTTTCTTTGGGAGAACGGGTAATTTCACTATTACACCTTCCCGTCCGGGTGATGGGGCTTTTCTGCCCGCTGGAAAAGAGGTTACACTTGACGTAAACAATCCAGATGCTCAGAAAGTCAACTTCTCTTTTAGAGGCGTTCTTAGTACCGGGCCTGATTCCATAGCTATAAATTCTCTTACTTCCGACGGGGGAGAGGATATCCTAACCTTCTCCTGGGATTATTTTTCTGATGCGGATACTACCCATTTTCAATTGTATCGATATGGAACCCTTATTGGTATAGAAGATGATGCTGATGGCGTACCTGGAAGCATCACTGACAGAACCGGGAAGCCGGAACATTTTTATGTATATGAGCTTAGGGCTTATTCCATCCAAAATGACTCCTTTACTTTAGTATCTGTAAAGGATACGGTGCAGTTTCCAAAGGTCACAGCGCCACAAAATCTCATAATTCAGGATGATTTCAATTCCGAAACAGAAGGGGTTCTAACATTGAGCTGGACCCATGCTTCCAATAACTACGATGGTTTTCAGGTCTATCGCAACGATAGCCTTATCGCGGTGTTAAACAAAGGAGTAACGTTTTTCTCCGATTATGCTGGTATTCCGGGAGCAACTTACGATTATAATGTATCTGCCTTCAGGAAATTCAATGGTCCCGTTTTGGGAGAAGAAATCTTTGAATCAGCCTATTTAAGTGCTGATGGTAATTTATATCCGCAATTTTTTGAGCCAGAAAATGTAAACGCAGTCCCCAGGGGAAATGGTAATTCAGTTTTAATAACTTGGAATATACCAGCAGCAGCTTCGACAATTGATAACTTCACTGGCTTTAAAGTTTACCGCAACGGGGAAGAAATAGGAACTATCTTAAAGGACGATGATTATGAATTTTTAGACCTGCAGGGAGTGCCGGGAGCTGGAGTAAATTATTCAGTTAGCACTTTCGTACTACAATCTGACACCACATCCCAAAGCAACGGAACTTCAGCGTCTAACAATCCGGTCACTTTTCCTATCATAGAAGCTCCCGTCATTAATTCGGTGACACCCGCCCCGGGTAAAGCTACCGTAAACCTTGATGCGAGCTACCCTCTGAATAACTCCAACTTTGATGGGTATATCTTTTACGCAGACGGTGTACCCTTTGATACGGTTGGTGTAGATAAAAGCAGCGCAATTTATTATCCAAATACTACTGGAGCCATTGCTCTTTCCATCGATTTTGAAGTCCGCGCTTTTAGGAATATAAATGGTACGGTTTTTACTTCTGACGCTGCTGATCAAACGGCTTCCGTTACAGTTGGTAACAATACGCTGGAGGCTCCTGGCAATATCAATGCCTCTGAACGCTTCCCTATGCATGTGGCGCTGACCTGGACCTATCCGGTTTTCAAACTATCTCAGTTTGTCATTTACAGGGATGGAACAGCTTTGGATACCTTGCCAACTACCGCTCGGGCTTACTATGATTATGATATAGCTGTTTCTACCCGCTATGAATATGCGATCAAAGCCATTTACGAAGGTGCGGAGTCTATTTCTGTTTTTGATCGGGGTTCAAGATTAGGCCGCGGGTATGTGATCGCTCACATTGATACGGATGCGAATGGAAGGAGTATGGATAGCCTGCGAATTGATGTTGTGGGAGATTCAGGGCCTCTTGAACCTGTTTTTACTAATGCATCGGGTACGGCTATTTTTGATTGTATGCCAATTGGTAGCGAAGTAATATCCTTCAATCTGGATACTGAGGGGCGTACTCTTGAAGTACCGACAGATATCCTGAGTCCGGTTGGTGGAGTATCAGGAAACGAAATTGAAGTACTTATATTTGAAGAAATCTTTCAACCTTCTGATGTTCCTCCATTACCCAGAACAGACTCTATTGCTGCCGTATTGAATACTTCAGCTCAGGCACTTAAGCACCATAGGCAAGTTATTATCAGTTGGTCTGCCTCAGAAGGTAGTTATGATGGGTTTGAAGTCTACCGCGGTCTGGCTAAAATTGCTGATATTTCCAGGGGAGAGCCTAATTTTGTTATTGATAGTACTGGTTTTGGGGGCATTGAATACCTTTATACTGTGCGTCCATACGTTATTGATAACGGAGACATTGTTAGAGGAGAAGAAGTTGGAGCATTCATAGCTTTCCCTGCCCTTCAACCTGTGGAAAACTTAACGGCTACTATTGGTTACTTTGGAACTGCAAATACCTTAAGCCTCAACTGGAGCCATCCGAAAGGAGATGTTGCTTATTACCAAGTGACCAGAAATGACGAAGTAATAGGCATTGTGCAGGCTGGAGAACAGTTGACTTTTGAGGATAAGACTGGAAAGCCGGGTCAGACTTATAATTATACCGTCAGAGCTATACTGTTTCAGAATAATGGATTGGTCGCGTCTGCCCCTAAATCTGTAACTGTCGGCTACCCTGTTGTTGGAGATCCCGATCTTAACTTACTCGCTGTACAAGATAGCAATGCGGTTAAAATAGAATGGACATATATGGGAGACGAGGTGGATGGCTTCCGAATACTTCGGGATAACAACCTCATTGCTACATTGGATCCAGGGACACGATTGTATTGGGACCTGGAGGGTAGTCCGGAAACTGTTCATGATTATACGGTGATTGGATTGCTGGATCGCAACGGCATGGAATTCCAGTCGGAAGGAGCAATGGATACCATTACCTACCCTAAGCTTAAGCCAGTTGTCAATTTGATCGCCACACCAGTAGACTCTCTGGGGAATGCCATGCTGTCTTTTGAGTATTATGCAGGTGGGGTGGATCGGTTCGAAATGATGTATATGGTTACTTATACTGACCAGAGCAGCGTAATGCGGGATTCGACAATTATGCTAACGCTATTTCCAGATCAATTGGTAGGTAATGTCCTGAAATTCGAGGATGAACTGGCTATACCGGGAGCCAGTATCGATTATATGCTTCAGTCCGTATCGGTAAGAGATGGCGTAACCTATTATTCTGACTCAGAGACGGCTACAGTTGCCTCTTATCCCCGACCTCCAATGCCGATGAATCTGATCGCCACTGATGGTACCTATGAAAACCGGGTTGAATTGACTTGGTACAGCCCAATTGAAGCCAATATAGACTATTTTGAAATCCTGCGGGACAATTCCCCAATCGGAACCGTAAGTGGTGGGCTTCGGCAATTCACGGATGTATTTAATGGTATTGGTAATACGCCCGGCGGATCCTACTCTTACTCTGTAATTGCTTACAGGAGTGATTACGGGGTTAATTTCTCGTCTGTCCCCGCTATAAATTCTGGTTACCCAGGCTTGCTTCGTGAAGGGTACAATACTTTGGATGACTCCGGTGTCGATGCAACATTTGGATGGGCTGTCAGTGCGCATCAGGATATACTTGCTGTGGGGTCTCCATCCTCAGGTGGAGGGGTAGGACATGTTTCATTTTTTGAGTTTGATAATAATGGTTGGGGACTCGAAAGGTCTATTTCCGGAAATAGTTTTGGCGGTCTTAGCGAGTGGGGATACAGTGTTGATGCCTTCAATGGTCATTTTATAGCAGGTGCACCCGGTACAGATTCTCAGGATGGCTTCATTGCATATTATGATACTTTTTTTCCAAGTGTTATTATTGTAAATAACACACCAATAACGGATAGCCGTTTAGGAGAAAATGTTGCCGTTTCGGGGTCTCGCTATTATTTCACACAGCAACCAGACACTCCAACGCCATCCAGAGAAATAAGAGGGGTTAATATTACATATTCCCCTTTTGCAGCCACAGTCTTTACTAATCAGGTACAAGCTGCTAATCCATCTAATCAAAAGTATGTATCCATGGATGCCTCTGATTCTTACGTAGTGGCAGGGGCTACTACAAATACAGCGACGGAGGAGGGCTTTGTGGATGTTTACGAACGATCGGGTAACTCGATGAGCTCAATCAAGAGGATGAACGGCGAAGAGGATGGTAATAATTTCGGTACTTCTGTTTCCTTGAGCGGCAACTTACTAGCTGTGGGAGCTGATAGCAAAGAGTCCGGAAGGGTATATATTTACAGAGTAACTGGAAACAGTCCATTTCTGGATCCTATCCAGGAAATCTCCCAACCTGGTTTAGACAATAATACAGGTACGGATTTATTTGGTTCATCAGTTGCATTGTCAGATGACTACCTAGTAGTGGGGGCCCGAAATCATCGAGATATAGGCAGCTCATCTACTCGAACTGGGGTAGCCTATCTTTATAAAAGGACGGGTTCCAGCTTTGAATACATTGATGTAATGAATATTCCCGGAGGGCAAGGTAACGCAGGAGATGATTTTGGGTTCTCTGTCGCAGCTTGTGATGAAGGGTTTCTGATAGGAGCGCCTTATTATGGCAGCAAAGGTGGAGTGTTTTACTATTCGATAGACCTCCTCGAGCTTTGGAACGAAAAACTAATATCCGTTACCGCCAGCGATGGCCAATTCTCGAGCCGTACCCGAGTGGAATGGGACTTTACCGGCAATCGGGATTACATCAACGGATTTAACATCTACCGGGATGATGAGCTCATTTACAATGCTGCCTTCAATGAGTCGGTATACATGGATACCGACGGTGTTCCGGGCAGAGAATACACCTATAAGGTTAAAGTATTAACGACTGAAGATCGGGAATCTATACCCAAATCAGATAAAGGCTACCGTAAAGCAATCGGGGTATTCGAAGGGGATGTATTCACCGCGATCGGCAGTGCACCTGTGCCTGGCGTAACTATATCAGCAGAAGGGATCATTGATGGCGAGAAATATGAATATACAGGGCTTACAGATGTGAATGGCCATTTCTATATTGATGGCGTGTTCTTCGCTGATGAAACCGTCAATTATACGTTGACAGCTTCCTATCTGGATCACGTATTCCTGGTTAATCCAATTCCTGTGGTTATCTCACCAGATAATCCTGTCAAATCTAACATTATCTTTATTGACAACACTGCTTTCATTGCGCAGGGAAAGGTAGCCTATGAAGATGTAAGTTGCGGGCTGGACAGTATCACGGTCCGGTCTATCCATACCTTTACGAACGGGTCTGAAACCGTTGATGAGGTCATGACTGATGAAGAGGGTAACTATTCTCTGGTTCTTCGGCCCGGACAAGCCAGTTTGGAAGAAATTCGTATCGAAATTGACTCCTTTCAAATCCGGTCGGATATAATGGGCAATAATGTAGATACTATTCTGCATCTGTTTACAACAGACAGCGCAACTGTCTTTACAGATTTCTCAAATTTCAGGCAAAATTATCAGATTGACTTTGTTGATACTCTTACTTATGAAGCGGAGTTCTTTGTAACGACGGTTTGTGGTTTGCCAGCCTCGAGTAATGGCAGCTTTAATATTGAAATCAGCCGAAGAGATGGTTGTTACCAGCAAATTGTAGCTACCGATAGTATTTCAGGTAAGGTAACAGCGAATTTGCCGCCTTTGGATGACCTCGTGGTGACAGTCAGGTCCGGAGTGCCGGCAACGGTAGAAAATCTGTTGATCACGGACTATCTTCGTTATCGCCCAACTGAAATAAATGTAGAGCGTACCCATATCGATAATTTTAAAAACGACTACAGCCAGGAAGTATTGGATTCCTTGCTATTCACAAAACTGGTCTACCACAAGCCTGCAACAATCGATGTGGCGAACGAAATCGGAGAGTTGTTCTGCGGGGATGCTTCTGAGCCCCGGATTTTACGTCAAAACAGCAACTACAATTTAGCTTTCAGTGTGGAAGAAACCATCAATGGCCTCACCTGTAGTGTAGACGAAGGAATCTTAGTAGTAACTAATGCTGCAGCCAAATCCAATACCCGCGATACGCTGGCGTATTTGCCGGAATTGAATGGGTTTGAAAAACACCTGTTCACTGCGGGTGGCCCTAACCTTGTAGCGCCTTTCCGTAAAGGGGTCAACATCAAGTATTTCTCTGAGATTGGAGACTTGTTAGCGGAGGTCAATATTCCGTTTGTTATTACAGGTTCTGCACCATTGCCAGGCAGCGACATAATCGTGGACATCAGAGACCAGGAAGGCCAGATTAAACTTCCCATTTACGTGCTTCGTGATCCTTTCGGAGATGGCAGTTCTAGCTCTATTGAAGAAGGAACTACAATTACAAAATCACTTACGGAGCTCTTCTCTTTCCGTGGTGGTGCAGGTGTAGTGACAGACTTGAAGTTTGCTGTGGGCACAGTAGGACTGTTTTTAGAGATTGATGCTTTAGCAGGCGGAAGCACCGCCGATGAGGATACTTATGAGCTCTCAATTACTACAACCCAGGAAATCTCTACCTCAGCTACAAGTGACTTTGTAGGACCGGATGCTGATGTACTTGTGGGGATCGGGGCTTCAACGCAGTATGGTCTGATAGAGGAAGTCCGGTATCTTGAACAGAGTTGCGAGTTTGTCAAAGTTCAAACTATTGACATTACGCTGAATGAGATTAAAACAGATTGGTTTTATACGGTTGGTCAGATCAAACAGCTGCGCAATGAAAAGCTGGATCAGGTTCAGCAGGTGCTGGATGGAACGCTAGAGCTTCAGGTGAACGGGGACGTATTGGATCCAACTGAAGCAGTTGGGCGACTAAGTGCGCTTGCTGAAAATTGGCAGGCAATGCTAGATTACCATGCCCGGGAATCAGTCCCTTTCTATCAACTCTGTGCGGAACAGCTCAATGCAGATTCTTTGTGGGATGAGTCGATTCAGTTTGATAACTTCCAAACCTTTGTACAAGGGCTGGATGTAGGCGTCTTTGGAGAAGAGCCGGATGATTTTACGCCAGATGCTGATCCGAATGAGGATTTTATTACCAGGATACAAAATGCCAGGGATGCCAGAGCAGGGTTCTGTGGAGAAATAGGTTCCTATAATGCCCAGGATAGTTTTATCCTCAACCAGCCCCTGAATGAGGTCATTTTTACAACCGATTTGGCGGAAAGGTATGAAGAAGCATCGAGAGCTGTTGATCTATGGGTGGACTCCCTTTATCTTACTATTGATAAGATAGAGGAACAAATTTCTGATATTACAACGCTGGAGGGGATATTCCCGGAAGTGGAAAATACCACCTTTTCAGCTGGTGTGGATGTCACCAAAACCCGAACAGTCAATCGTACGACAAGTAGTAAATGGTCAACCCGGGGATTTGTGGATTTCTCGCTGATCCTGGGAGGTTACTTGGCAGCAAAGGCTTCGGGCGGATTTGGCCTAATTACAGAAATAGCCGTTGCTGAAAATAAACTTGGAGGACAAATCCAACTCAATTTTGAGTGGGGTAAAGACCACTATAATTCCAAAGAAGTGGAGTCCACTATCAGCTACACATTATCTGATGATGACCCAGGTGATCAATTTAGTGTGACCGCTATCAAAGGCCGTGACCCTGGGCATACGCCTTACTTCCAACTCCTTGGTGGCCGGTCCAGTTGTCCTCCTGAAGAGGGTACTATTTTGAGGGATATCTTCGATATTTCACTGTATGACCCGGAGACGGAGTCTACTTTCGATTCCCAGGAGCTAAACAACCTGGATCCCAATGAACCGGCGACTTTTTATGTACAGCTTACCAATCTAAACCCCTTTGGAGAACAGCGAGATCTATTCGTATACCACGAAGGGGAAAGCAATGAGAATGGGGCAGCGATACGCCTTAACGGAGGACTGCTAGGCGGAGGCAATCAGAGCGGGCAAACGTTAACATTCATTAATCCTAATCAACCCATTATTCTTCCGCTTACCCTTACCCGATCAGTCAATAATTACCAATTTGACAGCATCTATGTTGTACTAAGACCTAGTTGTACAGATGGGGATTTGTTCCTTTTAGGTGTTCGAGATACAGTAACCATTAGCGCCAATTTTGATCACCCTTGTAGTGATATCAGTATTGCTTCTCCGGGTAATGATTGGTTGATTTCAAGACGTAATCCATTTCTGGAAAACAACTACGAAAATTTATCCGTTGAAATTCGCGATTACGAAGCGGGTAATCCCTCTTTGGAAGAAATCTACCTCGAATATCGCCGCATTGGTGATGGTTCGGGTTGGGAGAAGATTCCAACATCTCAATTGGATCCGAACTATGTAGTTAAAAATGATTCTCTGGTTGCCTATAATGAAGACAACTTCGGTCCTGGACAAATTCCGAAATTCTTCTTTATATGGGACATAACCGAATTGTATGAAGAATATCCGGATGGGATTTACGAAGTCCGTGCTATTTCTTTCTGTGGGACTTCGGGAAAAGTCCAATCCAATATCATCCGCGGTCAGATCCGCCGGCAAACCGGCGATGTATTTGCTCTGACCGAACCCGCAGACGGTATCTGGCAGGCCGGGGATAAGATCAGTATCCAAGTGAATAAAGAACTGGATTGTTCAAAGCTCGGTAACTTTACCTTTGAGGTCACAGAGCGTGAAACCGGTAATGCTGTGCCCGGTGACGTATTCTGCTTTGCAAATGAAAATAAGCTGATCTTCGAACCGGATGACGCCACCCTGTTAACTTACGATGGACAAATACTGGACGCCATCGTCTATGATCTTGAAGATGAAGTCGGTAACCGTTATCTGGATACCTTCCGATGGGATTTCAGAGTGGTGGCCAGAGATATTTTTGTTCAGGATACCTCATTAGAAATCACCATCTATCAGGATAGTGAGGGTGAGTTGAATACGGTCATTTTCTACAATGATGATATTGGCTTTATCAACTTCATAACAGACGGAAACGCAAACTATCCCTGGTTAACGGTTGATCCATCTACAGGTTCTGTTCCGGCTGCCACCGGCAGAGCGATCAACTTTACCATTGATGGAACGCAACTTCCGGTAGGGGATACCACTGCGGTGATCCGCTTTTTATCTACCTCAGGTCTTGCCAACCAAGGTGAAGACGCTGTTACGATTAAGGTCAATGTATTGGCCAAACCGCCTTATTGGGTGGTCGACCCGACTCAGTACACCACTAGCGTCCCTGTGATTACCAACTTTGAATTTAGCAATGCACCGGGTGTGACTTCCCGTGATTCCATGGACATTATCAGTGCATGGATTGGTAATGAAATTCGTGGCGTCGCACGGATTAGCAGTACTCAGGTTGGGCAGTACGCCTCCTTTATGCTGGTTTATGGTGACCCCGAGGATGTTGGGACCCCGCTTGAGTTCAGGGTATGGGATGCGAATGAAGGCCGGGAGTACAATGGTTACCCACTGGATAGTCTGTTCTTTGATGATACTGAGCCAATCGGCTCCTTTGGAGATCCGGAGATTTTAATCGTTGACCGGAACCGCGATCGTGCCCGCTACATCCCTGTCAACGGCGAAGAAGATGGAGGAGGGATTACCTGGCTGTCTTTCAATAACGAGGAAGATGATATGCGTGTCGGCGAGCAGCTTCGTGAACTTAAATTCCTACAAAACGGAGATATTATCAAAACAGAAAGCACCTCGGCCGGCTATGTCGAAGGCATTGGATGGCTCAGTACCAACGGGCTCGATAGCATCGATGCAGAGGAGGGGTATATTCTCTTCCTGGGCCGGTTAGACGACACAATACGGGTGACCGGAGCGGATGCGTCATTTGGGCCTATCTCGCTTGAGCAGGGTTGGAATCTGATCGGTGCTCCTATTCAGGACACTGTAGATATTAATGCTGCCTTCAATGTGTTCAATGTTTCAGATGGTGATTTCCTCACTACTGTTCCACAGAACCCAACTATACCCGGTCTTGGAACCAATATGATTGCCCAGTACAATGAAGGCATGGCTCAATGGCTATTCGGTACGGGCAGCGGCATGGAAGTCATGCGCCCTAATTTCGCTTACCAGATAAGGGTGGGCAGTAATAATGCGGTCATGATATATGATGGTGCGACCAGCCCACTTTCGGCAGCACCGGTTACCGATGGCAACGGGCAAAACCCGGTTGCTTTTGTTCCTGCAGATCCGGAAACCTGGTCAGTCGATCCATCTGCTTTCCCTTCCAGTATGGTTGTTACGGGCGTGGCCCGGTTCAATGAAATACAGAGTTTGGACGAAGGCGATAAAATAGCAGCATACGTAAACGGAGCCTGCCGTGGCGCTGCCCATATCAGCCATATTGCTGCCCTGAATGATTACATGGCACCTATGTTTATCTACGGTGCGCAGCCTGGTGAAACGGTTCAGATATTGATGTACGATGCCAGCGAGGATCAGGTCTACCTGGCCAAGGAGTCTTTAGTCTACGAACCTAACGGCATCATTGGCAGCTTTACGGATCCTTATACCTTCGAAAACCAGGCTATGAGTGCGGTTTATGAGCAGGTGAGTACCTTCTGTGAAGCGGATACCACCGGCACATTGAGCGTGACAATGGTCAGCGGCTTAGAAGGGCCCTTTACTTACGAGTGGAATAACGGAGCGGCTGGGGCCTCACTTGAGGGCCTCTCCGCAGGCAGCTATACGGTCACCATCACGGGACAGGGGGATATCGCGTTCACTGATACCGTAGTATTGGAGAACCTTGAGGTGGAAATACCTGCACCAGCAATTGAAGTATCAACAGACGGAGCGGCTTGCCGCGGAACGGATGTTGTCCTGCACGCTATTGCGCCTAATCAGGACGCCAGCGTAGTTTGGGAGTCTTTAGATGGTGAAGTGCTTCAGGAAGGCAATACGCTACTTCTTGAAAACATTGAAGCGGCTTATACGGCTTACGCCAAAACGGTCTACCGGGGCTGCATATCTGCACCTGCGGAAGCCACCGTAGCGGTTTATGAGCCGGATGCCAGCTTTACGGTAGCCCCTCCTGAAGAAGTGACCACCGCTACTGCTATTCAGTTCCTTCCGGAACATGAGGCAGGGAGTTTTGCCTGGTCATTTGGAGATGGCCAGACGAGTGCCCTTGTTTCACCTTTGCATCAGTACGAATTCCCCGGCCATTACCAGGCCTCCTTATCACGAACCGATATGGCAGGTTGTATGGGCTTCGGGCTCTATGATATTTGGGTTGGCGCAGCTACTCAGACCCTGGAACTTCCAGAGGGAGAACTTCGACTGCAAGCCACTCCTAATCCGTTTAGCCAATACCTGGATGTAGCGCTGCAATTACCTTACGGCGGGGTTTATGAACTGGACCTACTCTCCATATCCGGGCAAAAAATTGAGCATTTGACCGCCACATGGGAAGCAGGGAAACGAAGTATTCGTTTAGCACCTGATATTCCAGATGGCACTTATCTGTTACAATTGAAGAGCGACCGAGGGCACCGCTTAGCTTTACCAATTGTAAAGCAAACACCAAGGCCATAACGGTCATTTAAAACAATTGAGAAAAAACTAGCTCCATGGCACCTAGAATTTATTTTAGCTTTTTGATCCTAATGGCTTGGTGTGTTACCCCGGTCCTGGCACAGGACACAGCCGACCGCTTCGACGAGTCCACCTGGTCGGTCGACCCTGCCAATTATCCCAATAGTATGGTGATAACGGCGGTCATTGATATAGAAGGGGAGGAGTCTATGGACCCCAATGACCGGGTCGCTGCCTTTACCGGCAACTCCAACGGTATCCGTGGGGTGTCCAACCCTGCTTATGTCGCTGCACTCGACCGGTATATCGTCAGCTTGTTTGTGTACTCCGTCAATGGCGCACAGGACGATATTACCTTCCAGGTGTATGATGCAAGCACAGACGTGGTCCTGCCTTGTACCACTACCGAGCTTTTCAGCACCAATAAAACCGTGGGCAGTTTTGCACAGCCGGACACGATTTTTACCGTCCGCATACAGGCGAACTTCACTAAGGATGACGTGCTGTGCGCCGCCGATACCTTTGGCTTCGCACAGGCCAACGTCATAGGTGGGCTACCGCCTTATGAGTATCTATGGAGTAATGGAGCTACGAACGACCGGATTGATAACATCGGCCAGGGCCGGTACTACCTGACCATTACTGATGATAACGGTTTTGCTAAAGTAGACAGCGTAGATATCCTGAACCTCAACCGGGAGATTTTAGCGCCGGTACTCGCCGCTGCTCCCGAAGACACCCTCTGTGCAGGGCAAGACGTATACCTGTTCAGCTTTAGCGCCGAAACTGAAATGCCCGCCTACGAGTGGTACGACAACTTTGGCAACTTCCTGCAAGAGGGGCAGTCCTTGTTTTTGCCAGATATCGCCTTTTCCAGAGAGTTGGAGGTCTTTACGAACGTGCGCAACTGCCTCTCTGCCCCAACCAGTATCGATATAGAAGTATTGCCGGTACCGAGTGCAGCCTTCACCTTGAATAATGCAGCACCTTCCGTACAGGATACGGTGATCTTTACCCCCGAAGTCAATGACGGGCAATTTGCATACGCCTGGAACTTCGGCGATGGCAATACCAGCACCATGCCTATGCCCAGCCACGCCTATACTATAGCAGGCAATTACGTGGTGGCACTGGAAATTACAACAGCAGACGGCTGTACCAATCGCACCGAACAATATCTAAGTGTAGGAGCAACGGGTATTGATGTATTGTTCAGCCAGGAATCGCCAGCCTGCGATGATGACCCCTCTGGCAGCATCACTGCTCAGGCCATAAACGGCGCACCCCCTTATACCTACGCATGGGAAAACGGCAGCACTGGCACTACGCTTGAGGGTTTGCTCCCTGGTGCTTATTCCCTGACCGTTACGGATGCGCAGGGTAACGAACGAGAGGCTGAATTTACACTCACTGCAGCCGGCGCACTCGCCGCGCCTGTCATCATCGCCAATGGTAACGGACAGGCCTGTGCGGGGGACGATGTAGCCCTCGCTGCTTTCTCTGAACGCCCCGGAGCTGAAATCCGTTGGTACGGAGATGCAGCCGGCGCCCAGTTGCTCTACACCGGTAGTCAGCTTACACTCTATGGTTTAAGCAGCAGTCAGCAGCTTTGGGCGGAAGCCCGCATTGGCGGCTGTACTTCTCCGCTTACCCCAGCAAATATTGAAATACCGGATATTGAAGCAGGCTTCAGCATTGATGTGGAAGCGCTGCCCCTGGGCGAAGCCACCACTTTCCAAGCTGCTGCCCAGCAAGCAGGCTATGTTTACACCTGGTCATTTGGCGACGGCAACGGCGCTACGGGCCCCGGGCCACACGACCATGCCTACTTGCTTTCTGGTACTTTTGAAGTGACATTACAAGTAGAAAGCCCGGAAGGCTGTACCACTACTTCCTCACGCTTTGTCAATGTCTGGGGCGGTGCATTGCAGTTGTTGCCCGTTGTATCTGAGGCCAGCTGTGCAGGGGACGATAGCGGTTCTGTTAGCCTGCAAATTCAGGGCGGCCAGGGGCCTTATACCTACGCCTGGAGCAACGGTAGTGCTCAGCCCAGCCTCGATGGCCTGCTGCCCGGCACCTACAGCGTCACCATTACCGATTCGAACGGTTTGTCAGCCAGCGTACAGGCGACAGTAGGTGCTGAATTGGACGGCCCCGCGCCGCCTGCGGTAATCGTGAACGGCGGTAATGCCATCTGTACCGGCGGCGACGCCTGGGCTACTGCCTATTCGCAGGACGATGGCGTTGTTTTTTACTGGTATCCTACTATACTCGGCAATAACCCCGTTTTCGTGGGCAGCACCTTCCTGTTGTTTGGCGTGGAAGAGAGTGATACCTACTACGTAGAAGCCAGAAATGGAGATTGTATTTCAGACCGTACGCCGGTCAATATTCAGGTCAACAACCCCGATGCCCGTTTCACAGCCAGCCTGGAAGTAGTGTACCCCGGTACGCCTATCCAATTTTCAGCACTGAATACGAACCTGGGCACCATTTTGTCCTGGGACTGGGGTGACAATTCGCCTAACGGGCAGTTTCCCGATATGCAGCATACTTATGCAGAGCCGGGTATTTATGAAGTTAAACTGACAGCGATCGCAGTACAATCTGGTTGCCAGGCCGAAGAGGTCATCCGCATTCAGGTTGTGAGTGCTCCGGATGGGGGTTCTGGCGGTGGGAATGGAGCTGAGAACTTGCTTGCCCTGCCATTATCTGAGCCTGCCCGTTGTCAGGGCAGCCCCTCTGGCACACTATCTGCGTACGCCATTGGCGGTACGCCACCTTACAGCTACAACTGGAGCAACGGCAATACAGAAGCCTATCAGAATGGCGTCAACAGCGGCGCTTATTTTCTTACGGTCACAGACAGCGAAGGCAATAGCGCCGTAGGGGCTGCAACAGTTGGCGCCCTGGACGAACTGGAGCCGCCGCTTGCGGTAGTCAATGGCGGACAGCCTGCCTGCCCCGGTGAAGAACTCTGGATTGCTGCCGCAAACCAGCATTCAGGGCTATCGTATTTTTGGTATGCAGATTCGTTGGGCCAGGAGGTACTTTACGCAGGTGCTTACATACAAGCGCAAGGCAACGATTTACTCGATACCCTTTACCTTCAGGCACGTGCAGATGGCTGTACTTCCGACCTGACTCCAATAACGGTGCAGTATGAGCCCATTGAAGCCAACTTCAGTGTGAGTGCACCTACAGCATCTGTAGATGACGAAATCACCTTCTCGGTAGAGACCACAGCACCTGGCGCCACCTATGCGTGGTCGTTTGGTGACGGTACCAGTGCAGATGGCGCACTGTCGACACACAGCTACCCACAGACGGGGCTTTATGAAGTGGCCCTTACCGTCACTTCGGCCTCTGGCTGCAGCGCTCAGCAGCGCCGCTTTGTCAACGTTTACGAAGCCCCGGCCGGACAGCTGTCTGCGGCTTTTGCTTTAGAGTACCCTTTCTGCCCGGAGGATGCAACCGGAGCCATTAATACACTGGTATTTGGCGGGCAGCCACCTTATACTTTCGATTGGGCGGATGGTGCGAGCGGTAATGTTCGTACCGGATTATCTACCGGTACTTACGCCGTGACCGTAACGGATGCCAATGGCAATACTGCCGTTGCTTCAACTTCACTGCCTGCCCTGGTGCCCCAACTGCCCGCTCCTGATGCCGGTCAGGCACAGTCAGGCCCGGTTTGCCTGGGAGGCACAGCATGGCTTGCTTCCACTGCGGACGTCTCTGGCGCTCAGTTCTACTGGTACGATTCGCCTGTGGGCGGTTCACCAATGTTTATTGGCAGTTACCTGGAGTTGAATGAAGTAGCCGGAGCACAGGCTTACTTTGTGGAAACCCAATATCAGGGTTGTGTTTCAGATACCCGAACGCCTGTTTTTGTGGAGGTGGAAAGTGCTGATGCGGCTTTCTCCGCTTCACCCATCGCAACTGTTGCCGGTGAGGCCATCACCTTCGTGGCACAGGATGGCCCGGGCGATCAGTCTTACAGCTGGTCCTTCGGCGATGGCAATAGCGCTGGCGGGTTTAGTGCCATGCATGCCTACAACAGCCCTGGTTTCTTTACCGTCGCTTTGGAAGCGACGACGGAGAATGGCTGTAGCGCAGCAAGTAGTCAAATCGTTCAAATCCTGCCAGGTGGCGGGCTGCAACTGGCAATAGAAGCCCAGGGGCCTGCCTGCCCGGATGCCACCGACGGCACCCTGGCGTTAAGCATTACCGGAGGAGCCTGGCCCTTTACCATCGAATGGTCTGACGGGTCGGCGGAAGCTGAGCGTTCGGGCCTGCAAGCGGGCACTTACGAAGTGACCGTTACCGATGGCCTTGGCAATACCGCTTCTGCTCAAGCCGAATTGAATAGCCCCGCCGGTGCATTAGCGGCACCAGCTGTAACGGTCTCAGGAGGCACCTGCCCGGGCAGCACGGTAAGCCTGATTGCGGGCAACAACCCCTCACAGGCCTTTTACCTTTGGTACGATGCGCCGGTTGACGGCAACCTGATCTTCGCCGGCTCCACCTTCCCGTTCGGGCCAGTGAGCGCCACAGATACCGTTTATGTGGAGGCTAAGCTGGGCAATTGCACCAGCAGCCGCGCAATGGTTGAAGTGGTGGTGGAAGGCCCTAATGCCGGCTTCACCTATAGCCCTGCAGATATTCTGGCAGGAGATGTGGTGTCTTTTACTCCGGAAGAAAATAACCCCGGTTACACCTATGCATGGGCCTTTGGTGATGGCAGTACTTCTGCTGATGCCACGCCCGTAAATACGTATACTACCGATAACACTTTCCTGGCAACCCTGACTGTAACCGACGAGTCGGGCTGCAGCGTATCCGGCACACAAGCTGTACCGGTCGGCTTTGGCCAGGCGTTGGGCATTCAGCTGGAAGCTGTGAACACCCAATGCAGCGGCGGCAGTGATGGCGCAGTAGCTGCTCTGGTGTTCAATGGTGCAGGCCCTTATACCTTTGAGTGGAGCAATGGTGCTTCCGGCCCGGCTCTACAGAACATCAGCGCGGGCTTGTACAGCGTGACGGTTACAGACGCAGAAGGCGTTTCTGCAGTAGCCCAGGCCACAGTGGGGAGCAACGTGCCCCCGCTTGCTGCACCACAAGCCGCTTCGAATAATGATGTCATTTGCGGGGATGGCTTCCTGTTGCTTTATGCTTACGATAATACCGGATCAGCTAATACCTTCTATTGGTACAACAGCGCTACCGGCAACGACCTGCTGGGCAGTGGCCCGACCTACAGTCAGCAAGGGCTGGCCGGGGCCGCACAGACCTTCTTTGTGGAAGCTGCTGCAGGCACCTGCCGTAGTGGCGTCCGGACACCTATAACGATTGAAGCGGAGTCGCCAAACGAAGGCTTCACCGTTTCGGCAAGCACCGTTACAACGGGAAATACCGTCAGCTTTTCCCCCATCAACGGAGATGCTTCTTTTGATTACCTGTGGTCCTTTGGGGACGGAACGGTTTCCACCCAAATGAGCCCGGTACATACTTACTCAGCCCCTGGGCAGTACACCGTAAGCTTGCAAGCAGAGAGCCCATCGGGCTGCAGCCAAACGGTTGAAGAGCCGGCCTTTGTGGAAGTGGTGGCTCAAGGGGCCTTGTCGGTCAGCCTGAATATCAGTCAGCCTGCCTGTGCAGGTGAGGTCACTGGAACGGTGGAGGCAACCCTGCTCAATGGTACTCCTCCATTCGAATACGCCTGGAGCACGGGCAGCACCGCGGAAGTACTGGTAGCGGTGCCCGCCGGGCAGTATGCCGTAACTATTACTGATGGGGAAGGCAACGTAGCGCAGAAATCCTTCGCGGTCAACGCGCTGTTCCCAACGCCCAATATCCCGAATATAGAACTCAATACAAGCTTACCACTTTGCAACGGTGAAAACGTTCTCCTTACCGCTTTCTCAGGGCAGGTGGTCGACCAGTATTTCTGGTACGATAACAACGGAACGCTGCTCGGCGCTGGCAATAGTTACCTGGCTGTAGCAAGCGGAGACTCGTTGAAGTTGCAAGCGCAAGCACAGCGGGGCAGCTGCTTTTCTGCACTGGCATCGGAAGCCTTCGAGGTGGAAGCCGTTGACGCTTCCTTTACAGTTGCCGGCAATGCTCAGGCAGGTGAAAGCCTGTCCTTCCAGGCCAACACGGCAGGATACCAGAGCTATACCTGGGATTTCGGCGATGGCAACACCAGCGCAGGAACTACGGTACAGCATACCTACCAGATGGAAGGTAATTATGCTGCCTCATTGGTAGTGGAAAGCCTGGCGGGCTGCGCCTCATCGGCGGGGCAAAACCTGGCGATTGCATCAGAAAACCAACTCGCCCTTCTGTTTGATACGAAGGATGTCCTTTGTGCAGAAAGCTCGGCTGGCACAGCTGCGGTAGCCGTACAAGGGGGGACCGCGCCTTACAATTACAGCTGGAGCAACGGGGAGTCCGGAGCCGGCATCGGTAATCTGGAAGCCGGCCTTTATCAGGTAACGGTAACGGATGCTGAAGGGCTTGCCATAGCGGGTACTGCTGAAATTGTAAACCTCAACGCCACCATCCCTCAGCCGGCAGTGAATGCCAACGGCGGGGCAGTGGTTTGTAAAAACGAGCCGGCATTCTTTACGGCCAGCGTTCCGGGCTATCCGGGTGCGGGCGTCAATTGGTACGAAAGCCTGTCGCAGCCCTCACCTTCAGCTCAGGGTGCGGTATTTGTCAGCTCCGGCTATGCCTCCAATGCCGTCCTTTATGCGGAAGCGGTGGTGGAAGGTTGCCTTTCCAATACCCTGCAGTACAACGTAAATGTGCAGGCACCGGAAGCTGGGTTTGCCATTACGCCTGAAGGCACCTTGGACGAGGGCAGCCTCGTTCAGTTCCTGCCCTCAGCACCTGAAAACGGTAACACTTACTACTGGCAGTTTGGCGACGGGGGCTGGAGCACCGCAATGGAGCCCTTTTATTTCTACAACTTGCCAGGTATGTTTGATGTGTCCCTCGAAGTGACGGATACCGACGGCTGTACCAATAATGAAATGGCACCGGAGTTTGTGGAAGTCCTGCCTTATCAGGGATTTGGCCCGGGGCTGGATGAGCGCTCGAGCCAGTTGCAGGGCAGCAGTGAAATGTCTGGTACCGTTTTCCCGGTCCCTTTCCGGTCATCGCTAACCGCAGTACTTGTTGCGAAAGAAGAAAACCAGTATAGCATAAGCCTTGCGGACGCCTTCGGCCGCACTTTGTTTCAGGAGCAGCTGGAAATCGGGCCGAACCCCCGTAGCTGGCAGCTCAGTGACGTTAGCCACTTGCCTGCCGGTGTATACTACCTGCGCATTCAGGGGCAGGGGCAGCATGCCATTACTAAAATCGTAAAACAATAAATCATGCCCAGAAACTTGAAATCCATCTTGATAGCCGCCTGCTGCATTGCAGGGGTTTTGCTGGCCGGCTGTAAAAAAGACAATAACACGAACGGGGATGGCCTCCCGCCTGTCCTTCTGGTTAACGGGGCAGATGTGTATGAAGACACCCTTAAGGTCAGTGCCGGGCAACTCCTGGAATTGACATATACAATAGAGGATGATCAAAGCAACCATACCTTGCTCATGTCTAAACTGAATGGTGCCGTTGTCAAATCGGGCGACTTTGTGCTGAACAACGCCAGTCTTGATGCCGTACCGAAAACCGGTACACTGACGCTACAGGCGCTTGAAGAGGGCACCCACTCCTTCATTTTGTCGGCTGAAGACCCGTTTGGGGTTTCTGGTACGGCATTGGTGGAAGTGTTGGCCATTGGGAACTATGAACCCGTCGCAGCACTGTCTATAGCGCAGCTTGATGAGGCCGCGCCCTATCATGTACGCATCAATGCTGGCCAGAGTTTTGACCGCGATAGTGCATGGGGCGGTGGTGTCCTGGCCTACGAGTTTACCCTCGAGGGAATCTACACGGTCGAGACGGAGCGTCCTGAGTTGGACTATATTTATCCGGGGCCGGGCACCTATGCGGTCCGGGTTCGGGTGAAAGACAACGATGGGGTATGGTCGGACTCTGTAAGGAGTACCTTTACGGTAGAATAGGTCAAGCCCCCTGAGAGCATGTTTGGAGCTCGTTGCTATTGCAAATCAACGCTTTATGAACCCCGCAGAAATGAGGGGCAAGCTCTGATTTCTTCACTAAATTTTTATTTAGCCCGCTAAACTCAAATTTAGTGACTTTGCCAGAACCATAAATCCTTGATTTTCATAACGAAACCGCTCCTAACATGCTCTGAGCTTCAGAAGTCTGGGAGATGGCTGGTTAACTTCCGGACAGTTGTTCTATATCTCTCCACAAAGGCCAGGTCATATTTCCGGCTTCGTGGAAGATGTGTACGAAAGCAGGGTGAAGGATGGTATCATCCTGTGCCTTAAAAGAGAAGTTGCCTAAGTAAGTATAAGCTGTCGTGTAATAGTCAGCGATAAGATTGAATTCAGCGGGTAGGGTGGGGTGGTCTGACAAATGCCTGTCCCACACCACCGCTGTAAGGGTGCCCTGATCTCTGATCTTCCATTTGGGGTGGTTGAAAATACGAAGAGTCCACTCGTGCCATTGTTTTAGGAAAGGAACGGATGAGTTGGAAAACAAGAATACACCTCCGTTCCAGTGTACCCAATAGGGCGCTGTGATGGTTGTATGGAAGTCTTCTTCAATGCGCTGCTTCAATAGATTAGAGCCTGGCCATTCCACAATCCGCTCACGTTGATCCCTCCACTTACCTGAATGACTGTCCCAGCGAAAAGAGCTGTTCGTGGCGATATGGTCATGAATAAGATTTTCTTCGAGGATGAGTTGCCCGTCCCGGGTAAACCATGCTTCCCTTTTTTCGTCGAATTTTAGCCCGGTTTGAAGAGCGGCAAAAGTCTTGAAATCAAACGGCGTTTGGAACAGGGCTTGGTGCAGCCTTTCAAAGGATGCTTCCTTTTTTTTGTGGTCAAATAGGAAAAAAGGGAATAAAACTGCATCATGTATCCACCTACTAAGCCTGAAAAAAGCTTTAGAACCCCACACTTTCAATCGTTGGCCAGCCCTGCTTACCTGCCTGGCAGAAAGGGTGTGTAAAGGGCGGTTTTCGTGAAAACGGGCTTTCACGGATTGAATTTGTCTAACGTAGTCAGGGGATTTTTGCTTTTGGGCACGGTCTAATTCGGCGGCTTCCAGATAAAGTTCTTTCAGTAAATTGATATTCTGCAGTTGCTCCTCGGTCTGCGGATCATAAACTGCATTGGGGCTAAAGTGGTGGAGATTGCCCTGGTCTTTTGCAAAGGTGACGGGAGGGACAAATTGCCCGAATATCTTATCAACAGCATTCGAGACCGCAAACACATCCGTATCAAGGTAGCAGTACAATTCACCTTCCCGGAGCGCAAGCCATTTCCAAAGCCCGGTTTTCAAGAAAATGGCGGCTTCGGCATTCGAATAATGAGGCGGGGTGTCAACCTGCACAACAGTATCATGCTCAATAGGCCGCTCATTGCGCTTGAGGTCGGTGATGACGACAATGGGCTCTCGGGAATGCTTCCTGAGCAACCGTATGGACAAGTGCAGTAACTGAATATGGTTCGTGGCCCCGCAGACTACATAAACATACGTCATAGCTTAAAATGCGTTTTCAGTAAACTGGGCAGCAGGTCTGTAGGATAGGTGATAAGGTAGTAGTCCAATATCAGGAATAACGAAAAAAGATCTCCATTCAATTGCTGGCGGATTACCTCTTGTTTAGCAGAAGCCAGGGCTATTTTGGATACCAGGCTGTACCTTAGGTCAAAATTTTTCTGCATTTCCGGGGACCAGGAGCCTATCTGTTTTTGAAACGACTGGAATATCTCCGGTAAAGTTTCCAGAGAAACCGGTGCAGGCTGTGATTTGAAATAATGACAGAATGCTGCAAATCGTTCCAAATCCAAAGCGTAGGGGCGTGAAAGAAGAGGGGCTTTCTCATCCGCTATATTCAGTACGGACCACCTTAGGTTATCGAGGTATGGGCTGCTGATCTTCAACTCTTTGAGTGTGTGCCATATGGGATTGACCTGGAAGTACAAGTCAGTATCCTGAGCTAAGGGGTGCTCTATTGGCCAGGGGGGTGCCTGTGCAGAAACCATTAAGGCCACCTCGGTAGCAGGGGCAGGACTGGAAAGCAGGAGTGGAATGTGTACTGCACCTCTTGCACCTTTAGGTAGGTGCAACTTTAGAAAGGAAGAAAGGGGTTGCGACGGGATAGTGTAACAACAACTGACCGAGCCCTTCCCCGGCAGCCTGAAACGGGTGTCCAGGTTTGGCACAGAATCAGTAAACCAAGTATTTGGGGTGTTGTCAGATTTAGTAGTATACTTTTCCAAATGAAAGGGCAGAGGAGAAAAAGAGCGTAAAGGAAAAGAGGTTTGGTTTTGCACAACCGCAGTGGCTTCCCCTCTTGCAATTGCTTCTACAGAGAGTGTGGTTTGATTATCATCTGTAAAGTATAAGCCTAAATCAGGATCATACATTTGCCATTTGCCATTCCGGAAAACCTCGGGTACAACATGTCCCTGCAAGTACCATACTCTGGCTTTGAATCCGAGTTCCTGCCATAATAAAGCCAGCGCACTTGCCATATCATCACAGTAGCCGTGACCAAGGCTGCTGATGAGCATTTCCGGAGCGTGAATATAACGTGCATGGGTGGAAAAGGAATTGAAGGTGTAATCACAGATGATTTTCCACGCTAAGCGGATCTGTTCTTCGGGGGTGGCCGCGTTCCGTTTAATGTGTCGGGACAGTGCAGCGCGGTCCAGAAAAAGGATGGAGTCAAGTTGCAGAGAAAAGGCAACTTCCTGCTCACTTGTGTTGTGGATTTGCCATTGGGATTTGTGCCCCGGCACATCGTTCAACCGCAGAGCAATGCTTTGTTCTTCGGGGCTGCAACCTACGTAGGCCATAAAACAAACCCATCCTGCAAAGGCAGGGAAGTAACTTTGTATTCGCTTAGAGCTTGTTTGGAGCGGTTTCATCATGAAAATCAAGGATTTATGGTTCCAACACGCTCTTAGTGAGGAAGTCAGAGCTTGCCCCGAATTTCTACGGGGTTCATAAAGCGTTGATTTGCAATAGTAACGAGCTCCAAACATGCTCTTAATCATCATTCTGTGCATCTCTCCATGAAATAAGCTGATTAATCAGGCCGGAAAATTTTGCCTGGTTTAATGGGTTACTTTGGGAGGCCCTTCCACCGGCAGCTTTCCGGTACTGTAGGATCAGGTCATTTAGCCATGGTTTGGGTAGTTTCCGAAGGGATAAATCTTCGGGCCACCAAACGGTATTGAAATGCAAATACCAGCCGTTTTTATTGCACCGTTCCACCATGTCTGGGATTTCATGGGCATTCAGAATAGTTGGGCATATACTAATAATGAGGTCTCTGTTCTTTTGCTGCAATACCTGATTGAAATACTGAAGGTTGCTCATGACCGTCTCAAAATTAGCATTTTTTCGGATCGCTTCGTATGTCTCAGGCTCAAAGGAGTCTATGGAAAGAATAAGGTGGATATTTAGCGTTTTTAATACGGTCCTGACTTTTTGGTTTAATATGCTGCCGTTGGTGGTGATGTGTATTTGAGCCTTGGGGTTGCATTTTCTGATTTTATCCCATATCTCATAGTAAAGAGGGATCAGAAAGGGCTCGCCACCGTAAAATTTAGCTTCCCAGATGTGGGGTAGAAAATGGTCTAAATCTTTAACGAATTTTGCATCGTAGACATCAGCGAGTGCAGGCAAATGTTCCCGGTTCCGGCGTATGCTGGAGCTGAATTCCCCAAAGCACATCGCACACTCGAGGTTGCAGGTATTGCTGAGCTCAAATTCGAGCAACTTCGGCATCTTCGAATCAGTCGTGGGCAAACCAGTACCGTATTTGATTCTCCTGCCTTCTGCTTTGATTTGATTCCACAGTACGGAAGAGCCTCTAAGGCCTGCTTTTAAAAGCCTGATAGGGAAAGCCTTTAAGGGGAACTCCGCATACCGGTCAAAGTTTTTTGCAAGCGTGTTTTCTACATTCCCGGCTTCAATCTGCTCCGCACACCCTTCGCATCCGCTAATTAGCTGCCCGGAGTCAAAAACCCGTTGCAGATGAGCAAGACGGTCAGAACTCCATACAGCCGAGGGCAGGTCCGCAGGGTAGCGCCCGAGTTCATATTTTTTGTTGTAGCAACAAGCCGTGATGCTACCATTACGGGAGAAATAAAGACTGTTTTTCGGGGCAAGGCAGTACCTTTTTTCTATACCTAAGGGGCGTGTGAGCTGGTATTTTTTACTCTGTTGCCGGGAAATTTTTATTGAGTCCGTCATGATAAAGTCGTATTTAGAGCGTGTTGGGACTTTAGCAATCGGTCTGTCCCGGTGAACCGGTACACTTTTTGCTTCTACTTCGTCCCGAAAATCCTTCCCGCAAACTGCGGGACGGGCTATCTAACTCAGGCTAAACTCCGGTTTTCGCGCCCCTGCCTGGCAAACCCGTTTGGCAGGCAGGTCGTTTAATCAAAAAATGATTAGTTGTCGACTAGAAGACAAAAGCCCCAACACGCTCTAATTGATCCAGGTCTGCCACCATTTTTCCAGCACGGTTAGCTTCCACAATCTCCAATGGTCTTTGGCTTGAAGCAGTGCTTCCACTGCTTCTCTGCTGATAACTGCTTCCTTTACCAGCCGCCCGTTTCGGAGTGCCTCAGCGTAAAAAGCATAAGACATGTAGTACCGGTCGGGCCCGACAAACCCTTGTTTGGGCCGCTTAAGGATGGATGCAGGGAGCTGGCTTTTGATGCATTCGTATAGTAAAAACTTGGTCTGTTGCTTATTAAAAACTACGTCTGCGGGCAACTGGTATAGGAAGGAGACCAGCTCATGATCAAGGAAAGGGACCCTCACTTCCAGTCCGCAAGCCATACTGGCCCGGTCGATCTTGGTCAGGACCAGCTCGCCCATAAAGGTCTTAATATCCAGCTGTTGCACTGTTTTTATCAGCTGGGTTTTAGGGTGTACCTGAGCTTTGTAAAACCATTCCGGGAAGGCGGGCAGCTCTTTGTGCAACCTGGGGTGGAGTACTTGCTTCAGTGTAGTCAGGTCAAACCTGCCCATCGCCATAGCAGAGGCGTAATAGGCGGTCATGCTTTTCCCAAACAATCGCTCCCTAAAGTATAACTGTAGCCGGTGCCTGGTATTGAGCTGAGCAATAGGCTGTTGCCAGCCGTAGCCAATGAAAAGCTCATCTGCTCCTTCCCCCGAAAGAACTGCCTTGCAGTGCCGGCTTGCCAATGCACTGACCATATAGGTGGGAATGGTGGAAATGTCTCCGAGAGGCTCATCGTAATGGTATGCCAGTTTGTCCATCAGAGCGAGCTGTTCATGCCCGGCCATTCTGGTGTGCAAGGGCAGTTTCAGGTGTTGGGCGACTTGACGGGCATGTTGGTGTTCGCTGTTTGCCCAGCCTTCGAAGCCGATCGAAAAGGTTTGTAAAGGGTAACCTTGTGCGGAGGCATAGGCAGCGAGGGCACTGCTATCGTACCCGCCGCTCAGAAAACTGCCTACGGGCACGTCGCTTTGCAGGTGCGCTTCAATGGATTGATTGAGAAGCGTATGGGTGCTTTGGATCGCATCCCGGGTGTCGATACTCAGCCTAGCATCTGGCAATTGCCAGTAGCATTTAGGGTCAAGGGAAGGAGGCGCTGCCTCAAAGGGAATATCGAGGTAATGGGCGGGCGGTAACTTTTTTAAGCCTTCCCAGATCGTTTTGGGGCTGGGCACATACCTGTAGACCAGAAAGTCTGCAACGGCTGACATTGAGGGGGGCGGGCATCCGGGGAGCCCTTTGATGATCGCTTTGAGCTCAGAAGCAAAATAGAATTGGTGGTCAAAGTAGCCATAGTAGAGCGGCTTTATCCCAAACCGGTCCCGTGCCAGGAAAAGCCGTTTTTTGCGGTCGTCCCAGATACCAAAGGCAAACATCCCCTTTAGCCGGTGCAGCATGTCCGCACCCCACTCTTCATAAGCATGCAGGAGGACTTCCGAGTCGGTACGTGAGCGAAATTGGTGCCCAGCCTGTTCTAACTTAGCCCTGAGCGGCAGGTAATTATAGATTTCACCATTGAAAGTCAGCCAAATATCTTCAGTCTCGTTTGGCATTGGCTGTTGCCCTTGCTCTGACAGGTCCAGGAAGGACAGCCGCCGGTGACCCAGCGCTGCGCTGTGATCCTTCGCAAACCAGGAGCCATACCCATCAGGGCCTCTGTGGGCAAGGGTATCCCGCATAGTATTAAATCTTTGAGGGTGGATAGGTTGCCGAAGAGAAATCTGCCCGATTATTCCGCACATGGGGTAAGCCGTTTAGCTGAAGAAGTATTTTTTTAATCGAGCATAAAGGATCAGCAATTTATGGTAATAAAAATAGACCATACACCCTTGTAGCCACTTCCATCTGTCCCGGAGCCAGCGCAGGTATTGCCAGGCCCGGGGCAGGATGACAGAACGGAAGCCCAAGATATGCAATAATAACAGGGCGATGTGCCCTGTGGACTGAATAACGAGGCCCAGCAAAAAATAAAGCGGTGCCCAGATTTCTGTCAGTTCGTTCGTAGCAATAAGCTTTTGAGCTTTTGGAGAATGAGTACGCCGGCTCAGGGCCTGCGTCCGGGGCAGCGTGAACATAAGTAGTGTGCCAATCAAACCAGCTGATAAAACCACCTGCCCGTTGAGCCCCAAAAATAAATAATACCCTCCCTGCGATACCAGGCTCAGCGGGGCAAACCACCGGAAGCTCAGCTTCAGCGCATTGGACGGCCCGGTCCGGACAACCCAGGTCTGAACGCCCGCGCTTTTGTCTGCCTTGTAATCCTCCAGTTGGTGATAAATAATATTGTTGATACCCGGCGCAAGTTGGGATAATGCTGCAAGTGCAACGTACCAGCCCAGGTAGTCCGGGGTTTCTGTTCCAGCTGTATAGCCAAAGGCAAAACCTACTGCTGCGGGCACCACATGGCCATAGCCGGCATCACAAATCAGGCCCGCCCAGCCACGTTCCTTCAGCCGTATAGGCGGCAGCGAATAGATCAGGTACAAGACATGCTGCAGCCCCATCAGAATATAGAGGATGGCAGGGGCGCTCAAGAGCCACAGGACGATTACAATCAGAGCGGAGTAACCTGCTAGCTTCAGGCCCTGCACTACCAGAGTATCGGCCTGAGCGATATTGTACTTGCCCGCACGCCGGTCTTGCTCCTGATCACAAAAGTCATTGAAGTACCTGACAAAGAGCCCGCTCCCCAAAAAGGCGAAAAGCATAGCCGCCGTATGTATGAGCGCAACTGCCCAACCTGCCTGAGGGGCCATCAGCAGCCCCAAATAACAATACCCGAACCCCATGGGGACCTTCGAATAGAGCCAGCTGTTTTTGTGGGTCAGGTGCTTCAAGTTAGGGTTGGTTTGGGGCTAGGAACTTAAAAAAGAGGGAAGGATGGCTTCTGTGGTATCCGCAGCCCCATCGGTCGTATACACTTTAAGGTTAGACTGACAGGCCATAAGGGCTGCAAGGGCTTGCTCAAGGTAAGTCTTGAGTTGCCGGATAAAGGTGGCCTGCTCATGCATTTCTCTTGCGGCAGCTTCTCTTTGCTGCAGCCGCTCAATAATGGTGGCCACCGGAGGGTTCAGGAACAGTATTTTTTGGGGTATAGGGACGTCAAAAGCGCGGGTGAATACATCAAATTGCGCTTGCCATCCTAAAGGTGCGGTTTGTTTGATAAACTCAGGTAGGGGCTGTTGGTCCCATCGTTGGGCATTTGCACTAATCAATTGGGAGAGGGCTTCCCATTGGTCCGAAGGCAGGTAAAGCTTTGCCCGCGCGAATATGTTTTGCTTTTCCTCCGGGCGCATGCGTAAGTGTTGGATAAACAGGCGCGCGTAGACAGGGGTGTCGATAACCGGGTGGCGGGTGGAAAGTACGACGGCCGCTGCATGCTGCTCCTGCAAGTGGCGAAGCTCGGTAGAGAAAAGCAACATCTTCAAAAAGAGCGAGATACCTTTCAATGCTGCATCAGATGCCTGGTCTGCCTGTATTCCTAATTCCTGCAAGGCCATAGATAATGCAGGCTGCGCACAATGTGCTGAATGATGATAGGCCGTACAGGGTAGCGGCCAATACTTTTTAGTATCAACCTGCGCCATAATACGCTGCAGCCAATAGTCTTTTCCACTGCCGTCAATCCCTATGATGCTGAAAAGCTGCTTCATTTAGCCAAGATAGCAACTTCGCCAGTTTTTCCATTCAGTTGAAGGCGGGCGTTGTCGGGGATTTTCCGCGTGGCGTCCGGAATGCCGAAAACAGCCGGAATCCCCAGCTCACGGCAGATGATAGCTGCGTGAGAAAGCAGCCCGCCGTTTGCGGTAATCAGCCCCTTCAGGGTCGGAAAATACGAAAGATGGCCAGGATTGATATACTCGGTCACCAGGATGCGCCCGTGGAGCAAACCGGGGTCAAAGGACTCATTGAGTTCAGCAATGACTACAGCAGGGCCTTCCACAACACCCTGGCATACCCCAATCCCGTTTAAGCCTGAGGATTTACCAGAATGCCTTTGCTGTAATACCGGGTTCGGGAAAATAATATCGGGCTTTTGATAATTCCGAAAACTCGCTCTTATGCACCGTCGGTATTGAATCCGCTCCCGGTAGTCTGCTGGTAGATGACTCGATTGAGCCAGGTGGATTAATTCCTGATGGGTTAGGAAAAAAGCATCTTCTGCTTGGTGGAGCAGCCCATCCTGTACCAGGCTTTTTCCAAGCGCTACCACGGTCAATCGGATAAAATGCATGAGCTGTGTTGTGATATCCCGGATTTCCTCTTTCCACCACAGAAATTTTCGTTGCCGCTCAATTTTCCTTACCAGCGATTGGGGAAGTTGGTGCCTGATCTTTTGGAAGGTCTGGTGTTCCGTATGTTCAGAAACAGGAGCAGGTGGAAGGTCGAGGTACTGTTGAAGGGCCTGCAGGACAGCAGTGGGGTCTTCTATCCAGTTTGGGGCCATTATTTCCAGTTCACGGGTACTTTTATAGCCGTATTTATCCAGGAAATCGGCAAGTCGTGCCCGGTAGGGAAAGGGCTTACCTGTACGCCACGCTTCGAGCAGAGCAGTAGCAGTAGCTGGTTTCCACCATCGGTAAGCGGGCTCGTCCGATCGGATTTGTGCTGCGAGTTGTTGTAGTGCATTCAGGGGATGGAGGTGAGCGACGTGATCGAGCCCTGCCGTGACATCCGTAAATTGTAAGTCTAAGCCCCTTCGGCGATTGTACCGTTCGATAGCATTTTGAGTAAATGTGCTGACGAAAGTATTGTCGTAAATGATTTCCCAGTAATTGGAATAGACATACATCAGGTGTTGAGTAGCCAGCCGCTTAAAGTATTGCCCGATTTCAGCAGTAGAAGACGGGTCGAATGGGGCCGCTTTGAATTCGGGGCGGACAATATCCTGGAAATAAGCCTTGGTCTGCCGGCAAACGGCAAACCTTGTTTTGATGGACTTCCGGATGGCGGTCAGGGCCTTAACAGAAGTGGAGATACGCTTAAGTGTTAGCTTTGATTGCTCCCCTTTGCCTTTATAGTAAGGGGTAACGCCTTGCCCTTCATCAAACCGTCGTTCTACATAACCCATGACTTTTCTGGCGCCACTCTTGGTAGCCGCAAGGTTCCAGTAAGGGTAGCCCAAAAAGGTGGTGGACCAGGCTCTTGGGGGTTCGTCGGGCGTTATATGATAGCGCCTGGAAAAAGCATCAATCGAATAATCGAAGGTCATCTTATACAAATCCCACATCAGCGGCGAGGGCATTTCCGCACCAATGCCACCATCCCGGAAGTTGGCATTGGTCCAAATCGTTTCGGCCGGGAAAAGGATTTGAGTAATCGGCCTGCACTGAAAAATGTAAAGTTGCCCGTTTTTGACACCCCACTCAATATCCTGAGGGCATCCGAATTGCTTTTGTAAGCTTAAAAATACCACTCCGAATTCAATAATTTGCTTGCTACTGACCAGTTGAGCCAGCGCAGGTGGAATCCGCCCGTTGAGTTCCTGCCGCCTCCAGTTAAAATTCAATCGGGCATCCGGACTGTGCCCGGCCGTAAGCGCTTCACAGCTACCGGCGGCCAGCTCCAGTATCATCTCAGCCGCTTTGGGAGCGGTAGGCGAAAGGGTAAAAGTGAGCCCTGCAAATTCCGTAGGGATGTACGCCTGAAGCAAAAGGGATAACCGGTTTTCGGTTATTTCCCGGCTATTGGCTGTAGCCCAGACTTCTGCAAAGGCTTGTTGTAAATCCTTTAGAGTAGTGAGGCCTGCCGGGGAGGCAAAATGCCCGGCCATGGTTTGCCCTGGGCGGTCTTCTGCTGAAGCGGCTGTCCTCAAAATCAGGGGCTTGCCCTCCGGGAATGCGGCAAGCAGTGATTGAAGTAAAACATTGGCCGCTCCGGATGATCGTATGCGCTCAGCAGCTTGTTCTTGCGTATCCTGAGGGTGTAGCCCTGCCTCCTGGCAAAAGCGTTCAAAACGATCATAGGGGACGACTAAACCCTCCGGAACCCGGTAGCCTTGCCGCTTGAGCTGATTTTGATATATGGCTTTGGGGCCACAGTCTAAAGGGCTCAAGTCCCTTTCTCCGAGCCAGTGATAGTGCTTAGAGTCCAAAGTCATGCTGTTTTGCAAATTCAAGCAATGCGTGCAGTGCAGGCCCTTTCACCAGTGGGCATTCAGGAAAATCGACCGGTAGTTGTTCGTGTAGGCTGTCTAGTGAAAATAATGGCACCGGTTTACTGATGTAGGGGTCATAGATCTTACCGACGGACCGGTGGTAATACACCCGCTCCAATGGAGTCAGGTCAGCTGGCATTTTCTCTACAAAATCAGGTAAGGATACCTTGATGAATGCCAGAAGCCCGGGCAGGTCATCGTAGTTGTCGGTCAGGCCGGGCGATGCCAGGTGATAAGCCTGTGATGGAGGGCGTTGAAGACAGATATGTACGAGTGCTTTAGCGGCATAATCAGCCGGTATGATGTTCAATCCGGACCCCCGCCTGAGGGCGACGCGGATATCAATGAAAGCCGGAGTTTCATAATCCAGACGACCGAGTTGTTTGATCTTTAGCCTCAGGAAGAATGCCAGCCAGGCGTAGAAGACATCAAACTTTGGTGTGTACCCGATAGGCGGTTCGATCAGGCGGCCACAGATGGTGGTTGGGCGAAAGCAGTGGACCCGTTTGAACCGCCCTTCAGCACCGGCTTGCTTCACGAGTTGCTCCGCTTCGAGTTTGGAGCGCTCATAGGGGTTCCTGAAGGTTGGATTTGGGGCACTAAAATCCGGAGCGACTTCCCCCGAGCGGATACCGCATACATAAGCCGTACTGACTATAGCGAAATCAGGCACCCCCAGGGCTTCAGATAAGGCCAGCACCTGTTGGGTCCCTTCTACGTTGATCTGCCTAAGCTGCTCCACCACACCCGGCTGATCGCGGAAATCAACCGCTGCCGCGCAGTGGATAAATAAGTCAGGGGGGTGCTGCTTCATTTCGCGGAAGCTATCGTCTGCGATCCCTAAATTTGGGTGGCCCAGAAAGCAATCCACGGCCCGGATTCGGTCCAGGAACGGAGCAGGGTCAGCAATTTGCAGGTAGTGGCGCCCGTCGGTTTGCATCAGCTCCGATAGTCGTTCGGCAAGGGGTTGCCGGTCAGCAGGCCTTCCCAAAACCCATACGGTGAGCTGCCCGGGGGAATGCCGGTATTGGCTGAAAAGCTCAAAGAGAATGTTGCTGCCCAGCAATCCCGTAGCTCCGGTTAATGCAACGACCATTTTACCCTTGTTTTATACTGATTTGGCTGTCGATATGAATCGCATGAAATCCCCCCTCAATTTGCCGGTAGGGGTCCGCATAGGGCGGTATCTCCAGTTGCCCGGCTTTAGGGTGTTGTTCTGCGATACTTTCCGCCTCAATAAAATACAAATTCACCCAAAATAAACCTTCGTTGAGGTGTTTTTTAGGAAATCGCCAGGTCAGTTCAACGGTTTGCCCGTTTAAAGAAACGGCCTCCATGCTGACGTGCCCGCTAAAGAGCAATTGATTAAGGCTGTCGGCAATGGCGACGGCTACGGCAGAGGGGCGCTTTCCCGGCTTCAGCTTCAGCTTGAAAGCAACAGATACTGAAGCATCGGTACCTTCTGACAACACAGTAGCGCCCTGATAATGCATCGCATTCAGGTATAGGCTGTCTTCCAGTTCATGCGGGGGCGCGGCAGCATAGTGTTTGCTGTAGAAAGACAGTGCTTTTTGAGCAGGCCCGATAAACTGACATTGGCCATCCGCCATCACGAGCACCTGATCACAAAACTGAGCTAGCTTAGCAGGCTCATGACTAGCCATGATCATGGTCTTTCCGGCTTGCTTCAGGGTTTGTATTTTTTGAAAACACTTTTCCTGAAAGGCATTATCGCCTACGGCAAGCACCTCGTCGAAGAGCAGGATTTCACAATCGGTATGGATTAAAGTGGAAAAAGCCAGCCGCAGAAACATGCCCGAAGAATAGTACTTAACGGGAGTTCCCAGGTGTTTTTCTAAGCCACTAAATGCCACGATTTTTGGAAAAACGGCTTGGAGCTGTGCCCTGTTCAAGCCAGCCAGCCGACCCGCAAAGTAAACATTCTCCCTGCCTGTCAAATCAGGGTGGAAGCCTGACCCGATATCCAGTACAGCTCCTGTTTTTCCCCGCATTACCGCTTGTCCGCAAGTGGGCAGGTAGATGCCAGCCAGAATTTTTAGCAGGGTACTCTTGCCGGCCCCGTTAGGACCAATCAGCCCTAAAGCCTTGCCCGCCGCCAGATTGAAAGACAACTGCCTGAAAGCCCACACTTCGTGGTTGGGGCCAGTACTACGATTGGGCAATTGTTGAATGCTGAATTTTTTGCCCAGGTTTTCTACCGAAATCATATTATTAAAGGTAGTCAATTAATTGGTACTGCCGTCGAAAGAAGGCCCTGATTCCAGCAAGGAGGATGCCCATCCATAACAGTAGGCAGGCCCAGGCAAAAAACGGTGGCAGGGGCAGCCCCAGAAGAGCCCATCTGTAGGCACCGAGCAGGGTGGCCACAGGGTTGAGGTATATCAAAGATTGATAGGGGAGCGGGATCAGGCCAGGAAGGTAGAATACAGGTGTCAGCCAGATGCCTACATTCAGCCCGGAGATCGCCAGGTGTATGGCGTCCCGTCTCTTTCCCGAAAGATTGCAAACCCAAATGGCCACACTGAACCCCAGTAAATGATTGAGTAAAATGAGTAAGGGGAGCACCAAAATAGAGGCACGGAATGGCTGTTGATAGAGGAGCATTAATACCAGAAAAAGCCCAAGTGAAATACCAAGCTCGACCAGCCCCAGCAGGCTCCTGTACAGCGGAATGATAAACTTGGGCAGGACATTCTTTTTCAGGTATTCTCCTTCCTCATGCAGGGAGGGCCCTGCGTTGTGAATAATATCTTTAAAGTAGTTCCAGCCCAACAAGCCGGAGAAGGCAATGAGGGGGTAAGGCAACCCTTCGGTATCGACTTTCAACAATACGGAGAAGAAAACCGAATAGATGATCAGATAGGCAGCAAGGGGGAGGATGACCCAAAGTAGCCCCAGGGTGGTATTTGTATATTTAATGCGAATGGCCCGCTGCGCAAAAGCCAGGGCGATGGGCAAAGCGCCCCAGACGGCTTTCAGCTCTTCAGAAAAAGGCTTGGGTTTGTTGTTAATGATGTGCATTAGTAGCCCGTATTTAAAAGGGGAAGAGCAAGTCTTCGGCTGCGGTCATACCGGTTTCAGGCAGCTTACCGATCGCGCTTAGGGTTTGCAGGTGGTCGTTGTACATGATAAGGGCTGTGATTTTGCTGTAGGAATTAGTCTTTCCAAGGTTATCCGTCACTTTATCCAGTGCTTGTTTTAACCGGATAACATCCTCAGGTGGCGGTTTCTCCTGCCAGGCCTTGAATAGCACGTAATGCCTGAAGGTATCGAAATAGGCTTTTACGAATGCCTCATCGGATGGGAACTGCTCCCGTAGTAATTTGACCCGTCCGGGCCATTGCGACTTGGGCAAAGGCGGATTTGCTTTTAGTGCAGTCAGCCCGGCCTGGTAGATCGCATTGTCCTGCAAGGCGTTCCTTTCCATGCGCTCGCCCGCATCCCAAATTACAGGCAGCCACTTGGAATGCTGCTGCAAATCGAGTTGCATAAGCGCTGCTATAGCTTGTTCAAATTGATCGGTCCGGTACCGGGCATAGCCCAGGTTGGACAAGGCTGGTTCGTAGTCTGGCGCCAGTTGCAGAGCCGAATCCAGCGCAGGCAAAGCAGCCTGAAACTGATTTTGTTGAATGAGGATAGCCGCCCTGGTATTCCAAACCCGGTGACTGCCCGGATGGACTTTAATAGCCTCATCGATTTTTGTAAGGGCGGCATCGTATTTGCCCAATTGTTTGAGCGCATTAGCAGAGTGCCATTCAATAGGGTCGCCTACGGGGTCGAGACTGGCCAGTGGCATGCGTTCGGTTTCCTGGCTGATTGCAATGGCTTTTTCCCATTGGCCTGCTACTTCTGCCCGCAGCAACTGATGTAAGCTACGGTTGGTTTGCCAGTTATAGTAGCTCAAAATGGCCGCCGCCAATGCCAATAAACCCAGCAGGCCAGCCAACATGCCCTGAAGCCGTTTGCTGGTTTTCCCTTCACCAGACCATTGCAAGGCCAGGGCGGTATTCAAAGCGATGAGGTAGCTATGCCCCATGCGTTCCAGCGCAAAGCTGAATACAAAATCTACAGCCAGCCCTGTACCGATGCCGACCAGGACAATACCGCTGATCAGTTTTTGTTCCTCATTGGTCCTGAACACGAGCTTTAGGGCGCTAAATGCAGTAGTGGCCATCAGTGACAAAAACAGGAGGAGCCCAACTAAGCCCAATTCACTGCTGATACTCAGGTACTCGTTATGAGGACGGACCCGTAGCTTGTCTTTTTCTTCAAACCGGGCTGCGCTACTCCCTCCGTACTTCGGAAACTCAATTTTCCAGTTGCCAGCGCCGACTCCTTTGAGGGGGTGTGCTTTGATCAACTCAAGGGTATGTTGCCAAAGGTGGTACCGGTCGAGAATATTCCGTTCCGCTTCATTAGCGGCTTCGGCACCGGCAGAGGGGACCTGCACCAGGCTGACCATCCGGTTGCGGAGGTTTTCTTTTAGTTCACTACCTTGCCCGCTCAAAGTGAGGAATCCTATTATGCCTATTACCCCGGCAATTACAGCAATACTGCCAACTTTCCAGCGCTGTTTGACTTGCCCGGAAAGCCGCTTTCGGGCAATCAACAGCAGCACTTGCATCACCAAAAAAGCCACTATAAAAGCGACCCAGGCCGAACGGGTTTGAGAAAGCAGAAGCGCAGCAGTGCCCGTTGCCAGGCTTAGCAGGCCGGCGAAGCTCCAGTAGCGTGACCCAGTCAGGAAAAGGTGGAGCGCCCAGGGTAAAAGAATGATTAGAGTGGACCCCAGCAGATTACGGTTGCCGGAAAGGCCTATAGGTGGGCTACTGCTTTCGTATGGGAATACGGTCCAACCAGTGTACTGCCCAATGCTCAAAGCCGATAGGAGCACTAAATAAATAGAAAAGACCCGCGAGAGGGCCAGGGTTGGATTGGTGAAATCGCGATAGAAAAGTACGAAAAAGGCGATGAGCCCCACTTGAAGCAACACCCGGTTGGAAACGAGTAGCGCCTCTGTTGGGTTGTATGCCCAGGTTGTGCTGAGAAAGCACCAGGCTAAAAACAGGCCACTGAGGATTAGGAATGTTTTGCCAGCGGAGGAGAAAACAACGGGTTTTTTTACAATCCATGAAAACCCCAGCGTCCCGGCCAGCAACCAAATACTGATTAAAAACTGCCGGACGGGCAAAAAAGCTTCTCTGGAGCCCGGGTCAAAAACGAAACCACTGAAGAAGAGCCCTATGATAACCCATGCCATAAAGAATTTAGGGTAAGCAGGACTCTCGTTTTTATTGGTCATAAGGCAACAGCGTTGGTTGGCATTTTTCTCAAGCGCAAAGTATGAAATTAGTGCAATTTTATTGGCGCTTTGGTTCGTTGATCTGCCGGGCAGCCTAAAACCTGTTCAAGCAAACGCAGATAGCGGTCAATAATGATTTCTTCCCGAAAGTTGGCTGCCACGATTGCCCGCCCGCGAATGCCCAGCTTGCGCCGTTCGGTTTCAGGCAATTGTATGATTCTCGTCAGGGTGTGGGCCAGTTGAACGGGCTCCCGTTCCTGGCATAAAAAGCCATTCTCCCCTTCAATGACAATATCTTTGGAGCCTGGAGAGTTGGTGCCTACAATGACGATGCCCATGCTCGCGGCTTCGAGCAATATCCGGGGCACGCCCTCCCGGTAATAGGTCGGAAGCACCACACAATCGGCTTCAGCAAGGGTCGGGCGGATGTCTTCTTTTGGACCTTTGTAGGTGATCAGGCCTGAGGCTTCCCAGGCTTTGATATCTGCCAGTTGAATAGCACCGGGTGCTTCGCGTTCTATAAAGCCCGCAATCTTGAACTGAATACCAGGGTGAGCCGACTTGATGATTTGCGCAGCCCGAACGAACTCCGGGACTCCTTTCTCCTTGATTAATCGTCCGGCATACAGGAAACACAGCGGCCGTTCCGAAACCGGTGTAGTGGGCATGGGTTTAAAGTAATTGATGTCTACACCCTCTCCCGGAAGGTAGCCCGCCTGCGCTTTAGTTATTGTGCCATCGGACAGGAATATCGCCAAGTCATCTTTATTTAAAAACCAAACCCGCTCCGCCCTTTTAAAACTATGGCGGTATAACGTCTTGACAATTCGGGTCTTCCAGTTTTGGGCTATGAATAAATACCCGAGCCCTGTGACTACGGCCAATCTGGGGATACCAAGCATCCGGGCAGCAAGCTGCCCGTAAATATTGGGTTTGATGGTATAGCTGATCATAAGGTCAGGCTTGTACTTTTTCAGGATGCTGAATACCTGGAATGCATACCTGAAATCATGAAGAGGGTTGACCTTGTGCCGGGATAACGTAACCGGGAAAAACAAGCACGGTTCTTCCTGGAGCTGGGCGGTGTATTGGTCAGGTGGGGCAACAATCAAAACCCTGTACCCCTCTGCCGAGAGCCGCCTGATGAGGCCACGGCGGAAGTTATAAACGCTCCAGCTTGTATTGGAGAGTATGGCAATGGTTTTTATTGCTGACCTACGCATTCCTGTAGAGCATTTTCCAAATGATAAGAACGGATTTTAAACCGGGGGTGTTTGTTTCCACTGCTCAGGAGGGTATCATAAGCCGTTGGAAACGAAAAGCCAGTGACTTGAGCCTGCTCCGGATAAATTGCGGTAGAATAGGGATAAGAAATTTAGCTAAGCGTTGGGTTAATCGGGTTCGGAGGGCGATGGGCGGCAAATAGTTGACTTCAATGGAATGGCCTTGCAATAGCCGGGCTAAGTAACTTTTGGCTCTCACGGCATCTTTCGGGATAGATTTGCTCCTCCATTCTTCATTCATCCAATGAAAGGCATACCAAGCCGGATCGGGGGGTAGCGATTGCTCCCGGTAACAATCGACGATTTCCCAACGATCGGGGTTGGTCATATCGTGGATGGCATCGCCGAGGTGGAAATCGGTGATGCCCTGATTTAAGATACGGATAGGCAAAAGCCAATCGGTATTGTCTGCATCTACCTGTTCCCGGGCAGTTTTGTAGCACCATTTCATAAGGGGGCTTGCTTTGGGGCACTTCATTAAGTTACCAACGACGGCAAGCACATCATGCGCCCGGAAGACGTACGGTGCCGGGAAGTCCAGGGGGCGCAGGCAGGTCACATCCATGTCCGTCCACCATCCACCCTGCTCGTAAAGGAGCTTGTAGCGGAACAAATCAGAGAACCCGGCCAGGCTGCCTTTACCGTGGCCAAATTCATTTCCGTACCTGTACCTGAAAATAGCTGAGGAGGGCAAAATTTCTTGTGCAGCGCAAATCACCGTCCCTTGCGGCGGCGGTGTTCTGAGGTGGCCGTAAGTCCATAAATGAAAGCGGTGCCCCTGTGCCTGGAAAGATTTAATGCAAAGCATCTCCACAGGGCTCAGCGTTTCCCCTATCCATAACCCGTGAACCACTTTATTGTCTTCTCTCATGGACCAGAAACCTCAATTTATTGGGTGTGCCGTGCAAGATAGGCATTTTGCAATTAATTTCGCCACGGGCACTTTTTGCCCGCCCTGGAGGTGCGGATGGGGGCAAGATTGCACAGCGAGATGAAGCAGTAGAACTGCCTGGCTACGATGATTTGAAACAGGTGGCCTGTAGATGAGCATTTGCAGCATTACATTTCAGTTTTACCTGACCCCTGTCTTAGAATAATTTGCGGGATATCCCTACCTTAATGACCAATAAATTCATTCAAAACGGAAGACAAAATCATGATGGACAGAAGAGGATTTATACAGAAAGCCGGGCTCGCCGCAGGAGCACTGACTATAGGCAATACCCCGGGCTTTAGCACCAACCCGGACAGAGCAGCTTCTTCATTTCAGCTCAGGTATGCTCCACATTTGGGGATGTTCCAAGAGACCGCAGGTAAAGATCCGGTCGCGCAGCTTCACTATATGGCAGATCAGGGTTTCAGCGCTTTTGAAGATAACGGTATGAAAAAGAAGCCGGTGGAACTTCAAAAGGCAATGGCCAAAGCCATGGAAACCCGAAATATGCAAATGGGGGTCTTTGTTGCTCATACCATTGCCTGGAAAGACGCCAACCTGGCTAGTGGGGACGAGGACAAGCGGGCGGCTTTTCTCAAAGAGATTGAAGAAAGCGTGGAGGTCGCCAAGCGGGTGAATGCGACCTGGATGACGGTAGTACCCGGACTGGTGGATATGCGGCAGGATATGGGCTACCAAACGGCGCATGTCATCGAAAGCCTGAAGCAAGCTTCTGCTGTCCTGGAGCCCCACGGCCTGGTTATGGTGCTGGAGCCCCTCAACTTCTACAACCACCCGGGGCTTTTCCTGAGCAAAGCGGCACAAGCCTACCAGATTTGTAAAGCAGTGGACAGCCCGGCCTGCAAAATCCTGTTTGATATATACCATCAGCAAATTCAGGAAGGGAACCTCTTGCCTAACATCGAGAAGTGCTGGGAGGAAATCGCGTACTTCCAGATCGGCGATAACCCCGGGCGCAATGAGCCGACCACCGGAGAAATCAACTACAAGAATATTTTCCAGTACATCCACGAGCGGGGCTTCGAGGGGGTACTGGGCATGGAGCATGGTAATTCCCAACCTGGCAAGGAAGGTGAACAGGCGGTCATAGAAGCCTACCGCTCCGTTGATGTAGTGGTTGAGGAGGATTAACCCGCAGAGAATGCACAGGTTTTTCTAACTTTATCGCAAATTGACACCCGCATGCGAAAAGTAACCGAAGAACCTTCCCTTTACCGGCATTTGGAGCAAATGCCGGTAAAGGAAATCCTCACCCATATCAATGAGGAGGATGCTAAAATCCACCTTGCCGTACGTAAGGTAATCCCTCAACTGACCGCTTTGGTCGAAGCCATTCTTGAGCGTATGAAGCAAGGAGGGCGCTTGTTTTATATTGGTGCGGGCACAAGTGGCCGGCTGGGCATACTGGATGCCTCAGAATGCCCGCCTACCTATGGTGTGCCTGCCGATTGGGTTATCGGCATTATTGCCGGCGGGGACCACGCCATCCGCAATGCGGTGGAGTTTGCTGAGGATAGCAAAACCCAGGCTTGGAAAGACCTGGAAGCCTACTACGTCAATGATCAGGATACTGTGATTGGCATCGCTGCATCCGGCACGACTCCATACGTAGAGCACGGCCTGAAAGACTGCCAAAATCAGGGCATTCTGACGGGGTGTATCACCTGCAACCCCGGCTCGCCGGTCAGCCGGTATGCCGATTATCCGCTGGAAGTGATCGTGGGGCCTGAGTTTGTCACCGGCAGTACCCGCATGAAAGCCGGCACTGCTCAAAAACTGGTCCTCAATATGATTTCTACCACTGTAATGATTGGGCTCGGCCGGGTGGTTGATAATAAGATGGTGGATATGCAGCTGAGCAACCAAAAACTGGTAGACCGAGGGACACAGATTATAAAAAACACAGTAGGTATACCCTACGAAGAAGCCAAAGCGCTCCTGCTCAGTCATGGCAGTGTACGCAAAGCTATCGAGGCCGCGCGGCAATAATCAGTTTTTTTTCTGATAAATATCATTTTCCAGCTGAGGGCAATAGAGGATTTTAGTGGCTGTACACCAAACTGGTACAGCTATGACCTATTCCAAACCACAGCGCTTCTTTCTGACCGCCCTGCGCCTCTTTGCCGGGTGGCATTTTTTATTTGAGGGCCTGATAAAGCTCCTGACGCCCGGGTGGACCGCACAGGGCTATCTGATGACTGCGCAGGGCCCCTTTGCTTTTTTCTTCAAATGGCTGGGCAGTGACAGCCTCATCAACATTTCTGATACGCTTACGGCAGTAGCTTTGGTACTGGTGGGCTTTACCCTTGTTTTAGGTATTTGGGAAAAAGCCGGCGCGTTCGCAGGCATCGCCATGCTTGCCTTTTTCTACCTGGCTCACCCGCCCTGGCCAGGCCTCTCAGCAGCCGGGCCCGCAGAAGGCAACTATTTTATTGTCAATAAAAACCTGGTAGAGCTTGCGGCCCTTGGCGTACTGGCTTACTTCCCCACCGGTCACCTGCTGGGGCTGGAAGTGTTTTTTAAACAGCGGCCGGGAACGCCTGCACAAAACAAAGCACATGGATAAGCAACAACAGGATTCAGGCGCACCCCAAAGCCGCCGGAAAGCCCTGAAAGGCCTGATCGGCTTGCCGTTCATTGGCGGCATCGCAGCCGGTGCGTACGCAGAAATACGCAAAAAGCAGTTGGAAAAAAGCAAAATTCTAACAGAGCTTAACATCAAAGCAGAACGCCCGGAAGTGGCCTCTGACTTATCTGGCGACCCCATTCGCATAGGGATTGTTGGAAACGGCGGGCGCGGGCAGCACCTGATCCGGGTCTTGGGTTTTGCCACACCCGCCTGGGTGGAAGCCATGACTGCACAGGGCAATACGGGCGTTCTGGAAGCCTACTATGGCCAGGAAAATCTCAATGTCAGGCTGACCGGCGTATGTGATGTGTTTGAGGTGAACGCCGAGCTGGCTCAGGCTGCTTCACCGGACTGCAAGCGGTACCGGCATTACGAAGAATTGGTCAATAGCCCGGATATTGATGCGGTGGTTATCGCTACGCCCGACCACTGGCATGCTCCCGTTGCTATTGCAGCCCTCGAGGCCGGTAAGCATGTCTACGTCGAAAAGCCTATGACGCACAACATCAATGAGACCTACGCGCTGCGGGAAGCCGCCCGGAGCGCTAAAGCTGTCTTTCAGGTGGGGCATCAGCACCGGCAAACCCAAAGCTTCATTACCGCCAAGGACATCATCCGTAAAAAGGTGTTAGGGCATGTGTCTCTGGTACAAGCCAATACCAACCGTAATAGTGATAATGGTGCCTGGCAGTACCCCATTCATGAGAAAGCCAGCCCGCAAACTATTGACTGGGACCTCTTCCTGGGTAATGCGCCCCGTGTACCATTCAACAAAGAACATTTTTTCCGCTGGCGCAAATGGTGGGCTTATGGCTCCGGCTTGTCTGGTGACCTGATGACGCACGACTACGACCGCGTGAATTGTATCCTGGAAATGGGTATGCCGCGCTATGTGACGGCTTCGGGTGGCATCTACACTCACCGCGATGGCCGGGATGTCCCCGATGTTTTTCAGGCGGTGATGGAGTATCCGGATTTCTCTACGGGATCTAGTCGGGCAACCGGGCTGGAAAAGGGCATGACTTTTATGTATAGTGCTACGTTGGGCAATCAATACTGGCGGGAAACCCTGCTTATGGGGCACGATGGCACCCTGGAACTCGGCAATCAGCTGAGGGTGTACGCTGACGCTGATTCCTCCCGTTATGCTCAATTGATTGAAAGCGGTGTGATGGACCCAAGCGTGCCTATTTACACCTACGACCCCGCTTCGGGCAACGCCGATGGGGTGACCTCCGCAACGTCCAAATACTTTGCTCAAAAGGGGTTGCTGTGGACTTACCGCGATGGCAAACGAGTGGATTCTGCTATGCTCCACCTTCGGGAATGGCTAAGCGCTATTCGCAATGACACTCCGGTGAGCTGCGGAATCGATGCAGGCTTCGAGGAGGCGATGTCTGCCCACATGGCCGGATTATCCTGGAAGCTGGGGCGCAGAATGGAGTGGGACCCGGCAGCGGAGCAAATCATTGCTCAGCCAGGTGAAGACCTGAATGCTGTTTTGCTCGCTTCGGGTACAAATCCTATGGCCTGGCAGGGATAACGCAAACAAAGCCCCTACCTTCCCGCAGAACGGTTGGGTAGGGGCTTCCTAAGCGTTACTGCCGTAAAATAAGCAGGATTTTACAGCATCCCATGCTGATCCGCATGAATGCAGCTCTGTTCCTCATGGATAAACCCTTAGAGCTTGTTTGGAGCGGTACATGCTCTTAGTCTGCAAGCCGTTTTTTCCAGTACCGCATTAGCCCCGCCACACTCATCCAGGAAGGGTTGGCATTTTCATAGATTTCCAGGGTCGCCTCCGATACGCCCTTTTCGGATAACCGGCTTTGTACCCAAGCCATAAATTTGGGTGTGAGGGCTTTGGGGTCACTACCTTTTTCGTAGTGCGGTTTCATCCACTCCGCCCAGGCAAGGAGTTCACTTTCCAGTTCGTCGAGATGTACGGGGACGTCCGCTCCAGCGATGCGCCCGTAATGCGTAAGGTAGATTTCCTGCAGGGGAAGCTCACGAATAAGCTTGATGGATCGCTGCCAGTCTTCCACATTGATATCAGGAGGCGGGCAAGGCGGCACAACGGGCGCATCACCAATCTTAACTCCGGCTACATCCCCGGCGATCAGAACGCCATCAATTTGCCATGCGATATGGTGAACAGCGTGCCCGGGCGTATGCCAGGCTTTGATTGTCGTACCTCCAACCTTGATGTCTTCTTCATGCCCGATGGTCTTAAGCCGGGATTCAGGAATCCCCTTCATCGCGCCCCACAGCCGGTCCATGTCGTCACCGTAAATGCGGGTAGCCGAGGCGACTAGCTTCGAGGGGTCGTGCATATGCGCTTTGCCAAACGGGTGGAGGTAGACCGTGGCACCAGCTTCTGCCATAGCCCAGGCGGCACCGGCATGGTCCAGATGAATATGGGTAAGGAAAACATGATCAATATCTCCGGGCTTGTAGCCGTGCCGGGCGAGACCGGACTTGAGGTGCTCAAAAGTGGAGTAGGGGCCCGTTTCGAATAAAATGGGGCCTGCTGAAGTTTCTGCAAGAAAGGCGGCTATGGTATCGCTTTTGTCCAGAAAGTGCAGGTCAATAACTTTAATCATCCTTTGTTTTATTTTACTCAGTTAGAATTTTCTTAGCTTTTAAAAAATGACAATAATTAAACGTCAAAAGAAAAGCCATTAAGGAAATCACTGGTTTTCATTCGCTTACGTCCCTGTAGTTGAAGTTCTTCTATAAGCAGCCACCCACCTTGTGCAGCGATTTTAACCCAGCTCTTGTTGTCAGACTGGAAGGTGCCGGGGCTCGCGGTGGGCGCTACTTTTTCGTACCGGGCACGCAGTATTTTCAGCTGTTTGCCATCGAGGACAGTCCAGGCTGCAGGGTAGGGGCTCAGGCCACGGATGAAGTCATGCACCTTTTCAACGGGCTGCTCAAAGTTGATTTCGCAAGTCTCCCGGAAAATTTTCGGTGCCTTGGTTGCCTGCTTATCATCTTGTTGCTTCAGGCTGTAGTCACCGGATTCAATTACTTTGACGGTTTTGAGGACGGCTTTTGCGCCGAGTTCCATCATTCGGTCGTGCACTTCTCCAGCGGTTTCATTGGGCCCGATTGGCATTTTTTCCTGTAAGACCACATCACCGGTATCAATTTCGTGGCGGATGAAGAACGTAGTGACCCCTGTTTCTTTATCGCCATTGATCACCGCCCAGTTGATGGGCGCAGCGCCACGGTATTTAGGCAGGAGCGACCCATGCAGGTTAAAGGTGCCATGCTCCGGCATATCCCACACCGCTTCGGGCAGCATACGGAAGGCAACAACGACCTGTAAATTGGCATTCAGGGCACGAAGTTCATTCTGGAAATCAGGCGATTTAAGATTGGTGGGCTGTAAAACCGGGATGCCTTTGGACAGGGCGTATTGCTTCACCGGTGATTGTAGCAACTGCTTTTTGCCGCGTCCGCCGAGCTTATCCGTTGCGGTGACCACACCCACTACATCGTAGCCTTCCCGAACCAGAATATCGAGGGATGGTACTGCAAAATCAGGAGTGCCCATGAAAACTATTCTCAAACTCATAGAGGACAAGTTGGTATTTTTGCGTTATTGTATCTAATATTGAACATAACCAGCTATTCCACAATATGATGAAATCAGCTTTAATTTATAGTGTATTTGGCATTTTCTTTTTATCGGGCCAGGCTACAGCGTATGCCAGTCCTGCTTTGGGCCAGGAGTATCGGGTGGCGGCAGACACCATTCCCGTTGCAGAGCGCTTCGACGAGCCACTGAGTGGTGCTACCCAACAGCGCGACAACAGGAAGGGCCCGCTGCAGCAGGAGGTTGCCGACCGGAAGGTCATTCCGGTGACCACCATTGAAACGGACACTACCTACCGGAACCTGCTCGAAATCCCGAAAGAATACACCGGGTACAAAATCGAAATCATGTCCACGTCCATTCCGTTGCCAGCGGACCATGACTTGTTCTTTCAGCACGGAAATATCACCCTGGAGCAGTTGGGCGAATCGCAATTTTCTTACCTTATCGGGCACTTTGAGGTGAAAGCTAAGGCAGAAACCTTTCGGGCTTCCTTCCTGGAAGAACGGTATCCCGGGTCTCGGGTGGTTGGTTATCTCGGAGGTAAACGGCAGTCAGCACCGGCATCAAAAGAAGAATAATGCAGAAACGTACTTTTTTCTGGACAACAGCAGATGGTATCAGGATTCATGCCTGCGAGTGGAAAACAGGAGATCCCCGGGCTGTTATATGTATCGCCCACGGGCTGGGCGAGCACATTGAGCGGTACGAACATATGGCGAGGTGGTTTAACGCCCGTGGTTTTTCGGTGTTTGGCTACGACCGGCGCGGGCATGGGCAATCTGGTGGCAAACGGGGGCATAGCCCGGGGCTCGACCCCTTGCTTGATGAGATTGCTCAGCTCTTGGTAGAAGCCCGGACAGACTATCAGAACCTACCGGTTTTCCTCTACGGACACAGTCAGGGCGGCGGCTTGGTGCTTTCTTACGCGCTGCGCCGGCATCCGCAGGTTACCGGGGTTATTGCTTCCGGGCCGTGGATACAACTGTCCTTTACGCCCCCATCGGCTTTGGTGGCGCTGGGGCGGCTAATGCGTAATCTATACCCTGGCTTTCTGCAGCCTAATAATCTGGATCCTAAGCTGCTGTCCAGAGATTCCAAAGTAGTGGAAGCTTATGAAAAGGATCCGCTCGTTCACAATCGGATTTCTGCTGCAGTGGGCATTGATATGATGCAGGAAGGGGACTGGATCATGCAACAAAAGGGCGGGTTCCCGGTCCCGCTCCTTATTGTACATGGTGATGCGGATGGCGTTACTTCGGCGGAGGCAAGTGAAGCTTTCGCCGGTCAACTGGAAGGCGATATAACCTTCAAATCCTGGCCGGGCATGTACCACGAGCTGCACAATGAGCCTGAGAAAGTAGCGGTCTTTGAGTACGTCCTGAATTGGCTGGAGCGGCTGGTTTGAATTGACGCCAGGCGCACTAGAACCGCTTGATGGACTCCAGGATATACAGTGGCCGTTGTTTGATTTCGTTGTAAATATTGGAGAGGTAGATGGACATAATGTAGAGGTTCAGGCAGGTCGTTGCAAAGAAAATGGCAATCAGAATAACCAGGAAAGTCCAGCCCGGATAAGGCTCCCCTGCACTGCCAAACAAATCTACCCCGGTAAACTTCACTTTCAGTGCATTCGCAATTACGCCAATGAGGAAAACCAGGGAGAAAAGAAAAATCCACAGCAGCAGAGACCGAAGGAAGGTGGTAAAGGAGGTAATAGCGATGAGCGAAGTCCTGAACCGCTCCCCAAATGATTCCTGTTCGCGGCCGTGGAGGGGCTCCTCCGTTTCCAGAAAGCTGGTCCGGTAACCTACGATAGAGTAGATCGCCTTCATATACCGGAGGTTTTCGCGCAGGCGGAGCAGAGAATTCAGCGCACGCCGGGAGATAATGCGCGTATTGTGGGCCATCTTATCCACCTCAAGGGAAGAATACCGCCTCAGGATAAAGTAGAAAAGGCTGTAGAATGGGCGAAAGTATGCCCCTGTCTGCCGTTGCTTTGCCCGCATGTAGACGATATCCGCACTTTCTTCCCGGCTGCGTTCAAACAATTGCAGGATAAGCTCAGGTTTTTGATAAAAATCAAAGTCAAAAATGACCGTATAGTCCCCGTTGCTGCGGTCAAGCCCGGCCAGGATCGCATGGTTACGGTTAGTGGTACGTGAAAGATTGAGAAGATAAACGTTGTGCTTGAGCTCGTCCGGCAGCTCATTGATGGTGTCATCAGCAGAAGCTTCCGGGTTGTTGTTGACAACAATAAACTCGAAATCTGTAAAGTGCTCATGGACTACAGCGTAGGTATTACGAAGGTAATCCGATAAGAGGCGGAGCTCATGTGTATGCTCCAAAACACAGACCACAGTGACGAAACTATTGTACATTCAACACAAATTTTCCCAAAAATATCACTATTTTAATTACATAAGTTGCTTTTCCACCGGTTTTTAAAGAAATTGCGGGGACTTTGTTTTAAAAGATACCTGAACGCCTTATATTTCGTATTTAAATTTGTTATCTAAAGCGGCTAACACTGCTAATATGAATCGTGGGGAAAATGATTGGTTGGCTTTTTAGGCAGAATTGCCAGCAGGCGCTTGACTAAAAAGGCACTCATTTTTCGGTATGCATTCATAGTGCAGCAGCGCTTTGGGGGGCAGTATTAGGAACGTTTCTGCTCAGGCTTAAAGCTCTTTATCAATAGCTTAGAGCTGCGATGCAGGAACTTCGTCAGAAGAGAACCAATATAGTGCTTCTGGCTTTGACCACTAAGGCAATTACAAATGTCAGGGAGATTTCCATTTTATCAGCAATTAGACGCAATGGACTGCGGGGCGACCTGCCTGCGTATGGTGTCTCGCCACTTTGGGCGGTACTACTCGCTCGAGTATCTCCGTGACCTCACGTATATGGGCAAACAGGGCGTTACCTTGCTGGGTATCAGCGATGCTGCCGAACATATTGGTTTGCAAAGCCTTGCCGTGAAAACGAATTATGACCGTCTGGCACGCGATCTCCCTCTCCCTGCTGTGGCCCACTGGAAACAGGAACACTTCGTCGTCGTTTACAAAGCCAATAATAAGTATGTCTGGATTGCAGACCCGGCAGCCGACAAATTTAAGCTGACGAAAGAAGAGTTTCTTGAAAGCTGGGCGAGCGACATAGAAGACGGGGAAGATGTGGGGGTGCTGCTGCTCCTGGAGCCTACACCGGAGTTTTACGCCCGGGAAGGCGAAAAGATCAACAAATCCGGCTTCGGGTATGTCCTCAGCTACTTTCAGCGTTACCGTTCTTTGCTGATACAGTTGGGCGTAGGGCTGGCACTTGGCAGTCTTCTGCAGCTCATTTTTCCCTTCCTGATCAAATCCATCATTGATACCGGTATAGAAAATGATGACCTCGACTTCATTCAGCTGATACTGCTGGCACAGTTTTTCCTCTTTGCCACGATGCTTGCGGTGGAGCAGTTCCGTAGTTGGATACTGCTTCATGTAACAGTCCGGGTGAATATCAGCCTGATCTCCGACTTTTTGATCAAGCTAACCAAGTTGCCCATCAGTTTCTTTGACTCTAAAGTGACGGGCGATTTAATGCAGCGTATTGCCGACCACGATCGGGTGCAACGTTTCCTAACGTCCACTTCCCTGGTTTCCATCTTCAGCTTTGCCAATATTCTAGTTTTTGCCGGCGTACTGCTGGTTTGGAGCCCCTTTATTTTCGGTATTTTTCTAACCTTCACTCTGGCTCAAATCGGGTGGATTTTCTACTTTCAGTACCTACGGCGCGAACTTGATTACAAGCACTTCGATCAATCGGCTGAAAATCAGAGTAACCTGCTGGAGTTGATTAATGGTATGCAGGATATCAAGCTGCACAATGCCGAAAAACAAAAACGTTGGGCCTGGGAACGGGTTCAGGCTCGCTTGTTCCGTACGGGTATTAGTGCCCTGCGCATCGGGCAGGTGCAGCGTGCAGGGTCAGGCTTTTTCAATGAAACGAAGAACCTGCTCATTATTTTCTTTGTGGCTCAGGCTGTTCTTGACAACAGTATGTCCCTCGGTATGCTCCTTGGCGTACAGTACATCATCGGTCAGATGAACGCGCCCCTCAATCAGCTGTTTGAATTCCTGCGGGCGCGTCAGGAGGCCAAAATCAGCCTGGAACGCCTCAACGAAATTCACGTCCGGGATAATGAAGAGAACCTCGAAGAGAAAATCACTATCCTTCCGGAGTATGGAGACCTGATCCTGGATAAGGTGAGTTTTCAGTACAACGGTCCCCACTCGCCCACCGTGCTGCGGAATGTCAACCTCCGTATCCCCAAAGGTCAAACGACCGCTATTGTTGGGACGAGCGGTAGCGGCAAAACTACTATCCTCAAGCTTTTGCTCAATATTTATAAGCCTACCGAAGGTGCCATCCGCCTGGGCGATATCAACCTTTCCAATGTCGACAACCGGCTTTGGCGGAACAAATGCGGGGTCGTGATGCAGGATGGCTATATCTTTTTTGATTCCATTGCACGCAATATTGCACTGGGCGACGAAATCATTGATAAGCGTAAGTTGCTCAACGCGGTCAAGGTGGCTAATATACAGACCTTTATTGAGTCCCTGCCGCTTGGGTACAATACCAAAATCGGGCAAGAAGGGCTGGGACTCAGTCAGGGGCAGCGTCAGCGCATGCTCATTGCCAGGGCCGTTTACAAGAACCCTGACTACATCTTTTTTGATGAAGCCACTACCGCACTGGACGCCTACAACGAGATGCTGATCATGGAGAACCTGGATGATTTCTTCCGGGGGCGTACGGTTGTCACTGTTGCTCACCGCCTGAGTACCGTCATGAACGCTGACAATATTATTGTACTTGAAGGGGGCGAGATTGTAGAGCAAGGCACACACGATGAACTCACCTACCTGCGTGGGGCCTATTATCAACTGGTCCGCAACCAACTGGAGCTTGGGGCGTAAATGATACCATCTATGCAAGAGCATGAAAATATCGAAATCAGAAGCGAAGAAGTGCAGGAAATCCTGGGTACTCCCCCCCCTTGGATGGTCCGGTTCGGCACCCTGCTGGCCCTGCTCGTCGTAGTGATGCTGGGGTATATCAGTTACTTTATTGAGTATCCGGTCGTTGTTGAAGCAGGCATTACCGTATCTTCTAAAGAGCCCCCCAAACGGCTGGTTTCAAATATCAGCGGGCGGGTGCAGTCCATTTTAGTGGAAAACGAGGCGCCCGTTCGGGAGAATGATGTCATTGTGCTCTTCAAAAGTAATGCCCGGCTGGAAGACATGCTGACCCTGGAATCCAAAATGATGATGATAGATACGCCCACCGATTCGACACTGCTGGCCTTCTCGGTGCCCGATACCTTTGTCTTGGGGGCGATCAAAGAACCGCTTTACAACTTCTACCGGCAGCAAAAAGCCAGGCAGCAATTTGAGGAAAACCCTTATGATAAGTACAGTATCGATCAACTGGAACGCGAGCTGCGCAAAATTCAGGCCATCATCAAATCTGATGAGCGCCGGGTTAAAAACCTTGAAAGCCAAATAAAACTGGTAGAGGAGCGGTTGGAACGGGAAAATAAACTGGTGACGGATAATCTTCTGGCTGAATCCCGCATCGAAAAAACAAGAGAATCGCTCCTCAGCCTGCAGCGTATGAAGGAAAGTGTAGAGTCTTCCATTAATAACCGTGAGCTGGAAAAAGATCGTATCCGTGCAGAAAAAACCGGAGTCAGGGAAGGGTCTGTGGAAAGTAAGAAGCAGGCGGGCATCGAACTGCGGGAGCGCTTTGTCGATCTTCAACGTGCGGTGGAAGAATGGATGTTTAAATATGTTATTACTTCGCCGGTTTCAGGGATAGTCTCCCTGTACATGGAAGAGATTACGGAGCAGCAATTCGTTGAAGCAGGGTTTGAAATTGGCGTGGTCGTTCCTCAGCTGGAGCAGGAAGCCAAAGGCACCATCTGGCTGCCTGTCGCAAAGGCCAGCCCGGTCAGGCCCGGTAAAAGGGTGGTCGTCAGCTTTGATAGCTACCCCGTACTGGAGTTTGGCTCCACTATTGGCCGCGTGGAATCGATCAGTCAGGTCCCCATCAACGGGCAGGTAGCTCTTACTATTGATTTCCCCAAAGGATTGGTGACTGAATACGGGCGCTCGCTCGATGCCTCACAGACGATGAAGGGAGAAGCAAATATCATCATCAAAGACAAGCGGTTTATTGAGCGGATCTTTGAGCACTTCAGGAGTTAATGCTCGCCTAAGAGCGTCCATCCAACAGGCTGCTAACCAGCAAAAAAATAAGCCCTCAGCAATAGTCAATACTTTGCTGAGGGCTTGTTATTGTATAGAGCAGGCTGGTGGGCTATAAATGGATCACCTCGCCGTAAGCCGCAGCCGCAGCTTCCATAACGGCTTCGCTCATCGTTGGGTGCGGATGTACCGTTTTGATGATTTCGTGGCCAGTCGTTTCCAGCTTGCGGGCGGCCACCACTTCAGCAATCATTTCAGTCACGTTCATGCCCACCATGTGCGCACCGAGGAGTTCACCGTACTTCGCATCGAAGATGAGTTTTACAAAGCCTTCTTTAGCACCTGCTGCACTAGCTTTGCCGGATGCTGAGAATGGGAATTTGCCCACTTTGATTTCGTACCCTGCATCCTTAGCTGCCTGCTCGGTATAACCTACAGAAGCAACTTCCGGTACGCAGTAGGTACAAGACGGGATGTTGTTGTAGTCCATCGGCTGCGGATTTTCCCCGGCGATTTTCTCTACACAAATGATGCCTTCAGCACTAGCCACGTGCGCAAGGGCTGCACCCGGCGTGACGTCACCAATAGCGTAGATGCCTGCCACATTGGTGTGGTAGAACTCATCTACCTGAATGAGGCCACGGTCGGTTTTTATGCCTAAAGCTTCCAGGCCAATGTTTTCAGTATTGGGCGCAACACCGGCAGCAGACAGAACGATGTCACACTTGATCTCGTCCGTTTTACCCGTTTTCTGGTTTTTGACCGTTACGGTGCAGCCACGGCCTTTGGTATCTACGGCTTCTACTGAAGTATTGCCCAGGATGTTGATGCCTTTCTTTTTGTAAATCTTGTTCATCTCCTTGCTTACATCAGCATCTTCCCGGGGCACCAGACCTTGCTCCATAAATTCCACCACGGTAACCTCCGTGCCGATAGAGTGGTAGAAATACGCGAATTCGGTCCCTATAGCACCTGCACCGACGACCACCATTTTCTTAGGCTGCTTTTCAAGGGTCATCGCTTTACGGTATTCGATCACCTTCTTACCATCGATTGGCACCGTAGGCAATTCTTTAGCCCGGCCGCCAGTAGCAATGATAATATGCTCCGCACCGTATTCTTTCTTGTTACCGTCTTTATCTGTTACTTCTACCTTCTTGCCACGGAGCAGTTTGCCGTGGCCATCAAGTACGGTGATTTTATTTTTGCGGAAAAGGAAGTTAATACCCTTGCTCATGCCATCAGCCACGTTGCGGCTGCGATTTACCATTCCGGTGAAGTCGACACTGGCTTTATCTACTTTGATGCCATAATCTTCCGCGTGGTTAATATATTCAAAAACCTGGGCACTCTTAAGCAATGCTTTAGTAGGGATACAACCCCAGTTCAGGCAGATACCTCCAAGTGATTCACGCTCGACCACCGCTACTTTCATGCCTAATTGGGAAGCGCGAATAGCTGCAACGTATCCACCAGGGCCGCTACCTATTACAATCAGATCAAACTTATCCATGTTCTTGTTTCTGGTTTTAATTATGAGTCAACCTGCTGTGTCCACAGCAGAATAGGCGAAAATTTCAGGCTGCCTGCTAAGAAGGCCACCATGAAATCAGCGCAAATATACTGACCAAAATGCGGTTGTCACAACAAAGCGCCTTATTGTGCAGTGTACAGCTGTTGTGCCCCGGTTGAGGAAAGGGGAAAAAGGAACTCCGCTGACTTATTAAAGCAGCGGAGCCCGTACTAACTTGCTGATACTTAATCTTTAGATCTATAGTGTAAAATCTGTTTTTCATTCCGATACTCTAAAAGTAGGGTAAAGGAGGCGGTTCCTGAAAAAAACGCACTGACAATTTGTCAAACAACAAAATGGTGAAAGATGGTCACTATTTGTTTAAGTGTATTGATTGTGATTGAGTTATGGATATGTGGAAAGATCAATTGTGTGGTGCTGTTTTTGCTATCGGTTGTAAATCAGCGGATAGGGATGTCAGTCCCCGAACCGGTTTTTTTGCACCCGCTGAAGATTTTGTGCTTGAGTACAGTCAGGTAAATTGGATCCAATGGGAGCCGATTTTTGCCGATGTATTCTGGGGGATACCACGGCTACGAAGTTGAGGGGGAGCCGAAAATAAGAACCCGAAAATAAATTTAGCATGTGCAGCCTGAGACTATGTTTAGAGCGTGCTCCTATTGCACTTGCCGGCAAGTTAATTACCACTGGCTGTGGATTCGTAAAGTAAGGTGACCAGTTCGGCCCGTTGACCTTGTTGGGCCTGCTCGATCCGGAAGTACAGCCCGGGCTGCAATACAATAGCTTCGCCACGGGGAGTTAATTGATTTTGTTTTTTCTGAAGCACCTCACTGATGGCAGAAAAGGAGAGATAAGGAGCGCCCAGTTCCCCCAGTTCCTGATACTTCAGAATAGCCTGCTCGCTCCAGTAGGTGTTGTTTTTGCTGCCCGTGCCAGCATCCCAGGAAAAAGTAAACCGCTGCTGAAGTTGATCACAGCCGGTCTGCTCAATCCTGACCTGGGTGGCCTGGTTTAACACGAAGCGCTCAATCCCCATGCCAGGACGCAACTCAAATTGGTGCTTTGAGACCCCCCGGACTGATCCGTCAAAAATAGGCTCCGGAGCGCCGTACAGACAATCCTCAAAAGAAGTGGCTTGGGGTGGGTCCGCCGCACAACCGCCCAGCCCAAGCAGAAAAAAAAGCCCAAAAGAAAAGACCAGGCTTAGCAGGGTTTGCTTCATTTCAGATGATCAATGGTTAAACAATTATTAGGACTTGGTGTTAGGCTATCGGTTTCTAGATAATACGGCAATTCAATAAAAATTGCCACTCAATTAACCTGATAAATTTCAAAATACATCCTTTATGGTGAATTCAAAATATTCCGGCAATGGTATTGCCAGGAAGGTAAACGGCTATACGCCTAAGAATGGGGAAGAACTTGTAGATGAACTGGGGGACATGCATGCTGCAACCTCCAAAGACACGCCCATGCGGGAAGATGCCTTTGAGCGTTCGGATGAAGAAAAAATGGAAATCATCAGTGATCATTTCCGGCAAATCATGGAAACTCTGGGGCTCGACCTTACCGACGATTCTCTGAACGGTACACCCCGGCGGGTGGCCAAAATGTTTGTCAAAGAGATCTTTGGTGGTCTCAATCCGGCTTCCAAGCCTGCTATTTCACTGTTCGATAACAAATTTGGGTACCGGCAGATGCTCGTAGAGAAAGGCATTCAGGTGCAGTCGTTCTGCGAGCACCACTTTTTGCCCATTTACGGCAAGTGCCATATTGCCTATATCGCAAACGGCCAGGTGATTGGGCTGTCGAAGCTCAATCGCATCGTAGAGCACTTCGCCCGCCGCCCTCAGGTGCAGGAACGTCTGACCGTTCAGATTGCAGAGGAGTTGAAGCGGGTGCTTAAAACGGAAGACGTGGCAGTCTATATCGATGCTAAGCACATGTGTGTGGAAATGCGCGGCATTAAACATACTCAGTGCAGCACCGTTACCACAGAATACGGCGGGCGTTTCCTGAATGAAAGTGTTCGTGCCGAATTTTTGAAAATTATCAAAGACTAAATTAAAATCATATCCCAACTATGGCGGTTGAAATGTTAGCCAATAAGAAAGTACTGATTGTGGGGGCTACGGGTGGCATTGGCGCCGAGGCCACCAAAATGATAAAAAACTCTCAGGGCAATGTGTTCATTACGGGGCGTGATGCAGAAAAGCTGGCCAAGGTGGCTAAGGCTAACAACATCCCCGATGATCAGGTCTTTACCATGGAGGTGACCGACCCTGAATCGGTGCGCGCAGTGGCGGATAAAATCCACAGTAAGGTCAATCAAATCGACATCCTGGTAAATGCAGCCGGGGTGGGCTACCTCAAGAAGTTCGAAAACATTGAGTACGAACAGATGAGCCGGATGATTGACATCAACCTCAAAGGCGCTTTCCTGGTTATGCAAGCCTTTCTGCCCCCCATGAAAGCCTCCAAGAAGGGGCTGATTATCAATATCCCGGGGGTGCTGGGACGGGCACCTATGGCAGCGGCAGCAGCTTATGCGGCCTCCAAATATGGCCTGAACGGAATGGTTAAGTCTCTCCGCGAGGAATTGAAGCGGACTGAAATCCGATTGTCAAACCTTTACCTCGGTGGAGTGGATTCTGAATTCTGGGATGACATTGATATGCCCGTAAACCGGGATAAGTTTATCACTGCTCAGGAAGCGGGCCGTGCGGTATGGTTTATGTGCCAGCAGCCTACTTCTGGGGTGGTATCAGAGATGGTCATTCAGCCTTTCAATCATCAGGTGATTTAGACCCTGTTTATAGGGTTCCTGCTTTTGGCAATAATAGGTCAAAATGTGAAATTCTGATAAGTTTGAAAAATCAGGGCTGAGGTTGGGCACTTGAGCGTTGGCTATGGAAAGAAATATTCCTCTGGCTATACTCGCTTGCTTCAACCTCAGCCCTTTTTTATTCCCGGGCATCGGAGCCCTTGCTTTATGGCTTGCCGGTACTGCCTCAGGGTTGCTTGTGCAGCGCCTCATAAGCTTTTATGAAGTCTGGTATCCCATAGCCTACCGCTACATTAGGTAGGTCCGACTGATTGCCGCTGTTGCGGATAGCGTCAAGAATTTCTTCTACTGAAACCTCGGGGTAAGCTTCGCGCAGGCAGGCAACCATACCAGCTACAATAGGACTGGCAAAAGAAGTCCCGGAGCCAATAGTCACCTGATATTGGTAAGCATCAGCGAGGGTGACCCATGCGCCGGGCGCCACGATATCCGGCTTTATCCGCCGATCAGCTGTTGGCCCCACGGAACTGAAGCTCGCAAGGTCTCCGTTTAGTGCGGTAGCTCCAATTGAAAAAGCCCCTGCCGCATCCGCAGGGATTCCAATCTTCCGCCAGGGGCTGCTCCCCTCATTACCGGCGCTTGTCACCACCAAAATGCCTTTCTCCGCTGCAATATCTGCCGCCCGGCTCGCTACAGAAGTGTGCCCGGTCAGGTCGTCAGCGCCATAGTTCATATCCGGCTCGTCAAACTGCGTATAACCGAGAGAAGAATTGATCACATCGGCACCCAGGCTGTCGGCGTATTCAAGCCCTGCAACCCAGTGGCACTCTTCAATACGGTGCTCTCCCCGTGTATCTTCTGTTTTAATGCAAACGTAAGTGGCATCCGGTGCGGTACCAACAAGGACTTCCGGCTGATTGGCAGCCATGGTCGACAATACTTTCGTGCCGTGGCTGCTGGATTCCCACACCAGGGTGTCTTTATCTACCATATCCATCGACCGCAACAGCCGGTTGTGCGCCCGAAGCGTATCAAAGAAAGGGCTGCGGTCTACCCCCGTAAAGCCGCCGTCCATCACAGCTACGAGTACACCTTTGCCCCGGTAGCCGGCCTGATGCAGGCTATCCCCATTGATAGCCTTGATTTGCTTGGTAGCATAGCCGTAGTGCTGGCCGGTAAGTGCTTTGCTCTTGAGCTTATCCATTTTTTTAGTACGCTCTACGCTGGCCTTGTCCCGTTCCCGGTACGGACCGGCATACCAAACCGTGTCCACATAGGGTAAGACAGCAATGGCAGGGAGCGCAGACTGCTCCCCGTACACCGTCGCAGCATTAAGCCAGCGGGAGGTATGATGCACGCGGGCGCCCGCTGCTTCCACACCTTCCAGGTAATCAGGATTTGGGGGGAAGTCAGTAGGAGTGATAAGGATACCGAGTTTCTCCCGGCGGGCAATGGCGCGCGGAGAGAGAAAAGCCTCCGGAGCTTTTGCGGCGTAGGGCGTATTGGCCTTGTCCTTGAAGGCGACCCAATAAAATTGCCGGGGATTATCGGGCTCAGACGACTCCTGTCCGAATGCAGGTAAAGCAAAAAAAAGGAAACAGGCGATCACAGCGCCGATAGAAGTCTTTTTCATAGTTGATTATCCAATTATCGAATCAATATTGAGATGGAAGTGATGGTCCAGGTTATCCTGAATGAATTCGAGAAGCTGATTGCTATGGTACTCCCGTTTGAGGTCATAAAGCGTGTCGCGGATGGTATCTTTGGTAATCATCCGGCGCAGGGCAGGCGGGCGCTCCCGAAAGGCTGCCAGTACACTCGTCTGCGCAGCGTCGAGGCTCGGGGCTACCATGACCTGATACTCCTGGGCTTCGTCCGGATCAAACTGCCAGGATTGCACGCCGTCTTCGGGCTCGAAGTAGATGCCAGCAGCTTGCCCGGAGAGGTGCAGGCAGGCCCCCATCAGTTTGTCAGACGGCAATTCAGGGGTGGGCGTTTCTTTTGCCCAGTGGTGTTCCGTCAGAATGATTTCGGACTTTTTGTCTGCTGCCCTGAGCCAAACTGCCGATGTGGATGCCTCGAAGGGTAGTGCTTTGTTCAGCTCCAGATAGAACTGAACGGGCAGCTCAGGTTTCTCTCCCAAAATAAACAGCAGGCATTCATTGTTTCCGGGTTTCAGAATTTCGTACAGGTTGACCTTCTCCTGCTGGAATTGTTGCTCTACCGCTTCTAATGCTTCCACCCATTCCGGTTGATAGGTTTGAATGTGCAGGCAAGCCATGGACAGCTGCAATTCGAGTTGTTCGGTACGTTGCAGCAACGCTTCGAACTGGGTTTTCTGTTCGGTGAGCAGGCCGTAGCGTTCGGCATTTTCCTTTTGGTTCCAAAAGCCTTTGCCTTTGCGGCGGCGGGCGGAGGTCAGCATGTCCAGTTCTGAAAGCATGTGAACGTAAGAACTGCCCTCCATCAATTTTTCCACCGAGCGCCTGAGGTTGCTTGCGTGGTCGGCATAAGTGATCTTGGTGTATTCCTCAAGGAGTAAATCCAGGCCGAGGGGGTCCGCTTTGGTTGTCAGATGTGGTTTGTGGTCTTTGAGGTCGACCACAATTTCTACCTGGTCATCGATATCCTGTTGGTTCAGAGCATAGGCCAGTGGCAGGAGCAGTTCGTGCCGGATGGTCCGTTGCAGGTGGCGGGCACCATATTGTTTATCGTACCCCTTATTAGCGAGGTGTTCCTGGAAAGCCTCCGTAAGCACAAAGTTCATCTTGCGGAAGCGGATACCTTCCCTTCGGCGGAGTTGTTCGATTTCCCGGTCGAGTACATACCGAATGGTCAGGCTGTCCAAAGGTGCAAACGGAATTACCTGGTCAATACGGTTGAAAAGTTCCGGGCGGAAATACTTTTGTACGGCGTTGAGGAAGTGGTCCGCTACGCCTTTTACCGACTGTTCCTGCTGCCATCCGATGGGGTTAGGCTGTAAGCTGCTTGCCCCCACATTGGACGTCATAATGATAATCGTACTGCAAAAGTTAACCAGCCGGCCCTGACTGTCGGTCAGCCGCCCTTCGGAAAGCATTTGCAGGAGGAGGTCGAAAAACAAGGGGTGGGCTTTTTCGATCTCATCAAAGAGCAGTACACCGAAGGGAGCTTTGCGGATGGCGGAAGTCAGCAGGCCTTCTGAGAAATAACTTTGACCGATAAGGCGCTGTACGGCATAAGGCGTAGAGAATTCGCTCATATCAAAGCGCGTCATCCGGTCCGGGTTGCCAAACATGAAAGTGGCCAGTTGCTTGGCCAGCTCGGTTTTGCCCACGCCGGTAGGCCCCACGAAAAGCAGGGAGGCAATGGGCTTGCCGGTACGGGAAAGTGCTGTTTTGATAGCAGCCAAAATGCCTGTAATGCGTTCCACTGCTTCTTCCTGCCCAAAAACGTTGCTATTGAAATACCCAAGTAGCGCCTCGGGGTCCATAGGCAAATCGGGGTCAATCATAAACCGGGGCATACCGGTCTCTTCACTAAATTGGGCAATAACTTCGGAGCTGTGAATAGTTATCTGCTCCTGATGATGCCCGGGCATAGATTTTCCTCTCCGGTTGAGCAGGAGGTTTTCCAAAAAGCGGATCGGCCGGCCAGGCATTCCATCATAGGGCGTGAACCGGCGGCTCAACCTTACCGTCTCCTGAATAGCCGCGCGGTCTATATGGACACGCTGCCCTCTGGCCAGGTCATTGGCTTTGCGCTCAATAATGTCTTCCAGGTTTTTCGCTTCGGGCTCAGCCAGGGTGATGCGCTGAAAAACATTGAGGTAGGAGGGGCTTTTGATTTCAATGCGAGCGAGTTCATCTTCGGTACATTCTGAAATCAGTGTTACTTCTCCACGGCTGAGGTAGGGCAGGAGGTAGTCGGCAATACTAATGGTGTTGCCCTCGTATTTGCCCACCTCGAAAAGGTCCATAAGGTTGCGTACAAAGAGTAGGTCCGGTTGGCCGGAGAGTTCACGGCAAAGCTGTGAAAGGTTCTCCTGCCAGCCGGTATCTTTCATAAGTTCTTTAATGAGGGTAGAAGCGGTCGTCTCCCATATTTTGCCCTGCAGGCCTAATTGGGATTGCCGGCGGGCAAGCTCCCAGACCAGGGCTGTTTTGCCTGTACCCGAAGGGCCGATCAGCAGGGTGTTGCGATGGAAGTTGCCGTTGAGTATCTGTGCCAGTTGGTGCAGCTCCGGCTCCCTGCCATAACAAGCCGGGGTATCAACGTCCAGAGCCGTAGCCGCTTTGGGCAGCAAACGGTCTTGCTGTTCCGTACCCATCTTTTCGAGCTCTTTCGGGCTCGGTACCAGCAGGGTGATGGGGTATTGTTTGAGCTCAACCAGGTCAAACCAGATCGCACTGACGATATGCTGCACGGCCTGCAGGCGTCGGTGGCGCGCAAAATCGAGCTGAATCGCTTCGACTACCCGCTGTTCCAATTCGTCGGGCACAGCGGCGTAAGTTTCCAGGTCTAAGGCAGGCACTATTGCCCAAATACCGCCGCCCGGCTCCAGCTGATTAAAATAATAGGTGAACTCCAGCTCGAAGGCCGGATAGGTAAATTTATCTTTTGAGGCTGGGAACAAAGCCCTGACCTTTGCAGGAATGAAATTCCCCTGTGGGTATTCATTGAGCAACTCGCTGATTTGCCCTTTGTTGAGCACCTTTCGCTGAAGTGCTTCTGCATACTGACCAGCCAGTACAGGGAGTTTCTCTCTGATGCGGATGACCTCCCGGTCATTCAGTGGTGCTAATAGGCTACCTCCGGTTTGGAGGTGCAATCGGAAAGCATAAAAAGGTATCGTGAGTTCGAAGGCCATGCCGGCAAGTCCTTTTGTTCAGCAAGGCTTAAAGCTAGTTCTTTTTTCCGGTTCTGAAAAGTCAGACAACGATCTGCCCTTCTGCTATGGAGCCGTAGACTTCTGCCTGCCCGTTTTGATGCCGGTAACCGCTGCAAAAGGCCAGTAACGCATCTACCTGATGCCAGTTGGCTGTAGCTTCCTGCAGCTGATACCCGGGCAGGTGCCCCAGAATCACCGAAGTAGCCGCTTCCAGGTACCCCTTATCTTTCTTGTAGCGCTTGCCGTCGAGGCCAATCATCTTTGAAAGGTGGCCGGGGTAGGCTTCCAACGTTGTGCAATGAAGGCCTTCAAGCTCGTGGCTGAGGCGCATAGCCCGTGCCGTAAGGCCACCAAGGAACATGGGGGACATAGCCTGCACCGCTTTGTCGGCGGCACGGTAGAAATAGTCGGAATACTGGTCGGGGGCCAGGTAAACGCCCGGAAGACTGAGCGGTGCATCGAGATAAAGCTGCCTGGGCTGATGCTCGGTTACCCATTGCCTGAGCCAGCGGTCTGCATCCTTTTTCTTTTGGCTTTGGGCAAGGTAAAGCACCTGGCGTTCCGCCCAGGCAATTACCGTTGTGCCTGCCATTTTACTGCCGTAATCTACGCCTGCCCATTCCATTTAGTGCCCGATTATATTGGTGAATTGATACGAGAGGTCCTCAGCAACCGCCTCCTTGCCCGTACGCTGTTGATAAACAATACTCGCCTGCTGATAGTAGTGGCTCCGTTCCTGCAGTTTGTCGTGAATGAACTGCCGGAGGGCTTCCTCTGTCATAGACCGTATGAGTGGGCGGTGGCTACGCCCTTCCTTCAGGCGTTGGAATAAAACTGCAGGCGCTGTATCAAGGTAGATGGTCAGCCCGTTTTGGTTCATCCAATCCATATTTTGGTGGAAACAGGGCGTGCCGCCGCCGGTAGCCACCACGGCTGCCGGTTGGGCTGCCATTTGCCGCAGTGCAGCTGCCTCGGCTTGCCGGAAGTAAGCTTCTCCGGCTTGCTCAAAAATGCTGCGGACCGATCGCCCTTCCTGCTCCTCAATGAAAGTGTCGAGATCAGTAAAGGCTCTGCCGAGCAATTCGGCCAGGCGCTTGCCGGAATAAGATTTGCCCGACCCCATAAAGCCGAGGAGGTAAATTTGCATACTAAGGATTCATATTTATACGGGACAAAACAAATCCTTTCCCGGATTAGTTGATAATTTCGTTAGGGTTTGAATTCGTTAATTACCTTTGTGCTGAAAAACGATAAGCTATGATGAAATCACTGCCGGCACTATTTTGGGCTTTTTTACTGGTACTGACTGCCTGCGGCAGCGGCAATCAACAGCCCGAAGGCGCTTCAGAGAAGACCCTTCAGGAAATCAAACAGGAGGGCCCCATCAGCAATGCCGATATTATCCGCAACCCGGTATCTGCGGATACGCCTATCGATACGGTTAACGTAGCCAAAGTTACATTCGAGGAGCAAAACTTCGAATTTGGAGAGGTGACCGAAGGAGATGTCATTGAGCATTCCTTTAAATTCAGGAATACAGGCAAAGCGCCACTCGTCATTCAGGGCGCACGTTCCACTTGTGGCTGCACCGTGCCGGAATGGCCTACCGATCCCATCCCGGTAGGAGAGGAGGGGGAGATTTTTGTCCGCTTCAACACCAAAAACAAGCGGGCACGGCAGGTTAAGCCGGTCATTATCACCGCCAATTCTTATCCGGCAACCACCAAAGTTTACTTGCGCGGCTTCGTGAACGAAGCAGGCGCTGAACAATAAAAACAAACGAAATACATCTTAAACATGACTCAAAACACTATCTTACTGCTACAGGCGGGCAATGCAGGCATGATGAACCTGGTGTTCATCGGTGCCATGATTGTGATTTTTTACCTGTTTCTGATCCGTCCGCAACAGAAACGACAGAAAGAACAAAAGACATTTAATGAAGGGCTCCAAAAGGGGGATGAAGTGGTTACGGCCAGCGGTATTATTGGGCGCATCAACAAGCTGAGCGAAGCAGAAGCGACGCTGGAAGTGTCCAACAAAACCTTCATCCGTATTACCCGTAGCGCCATTTCCAAAGAGATGACGGAGTCCTTCGTATCAGAAGGTGATGATCAAGATCAATAAACAAATATTTAAGTTTCACTTAAAAGAAGACCGGGCTATCCTGATGGCATGCATTGGGATAGCCTTCGTCTTTTGGTTGTTGATCAAGCTTTCTCAGACCTACCGGGCACAAAAAGAAGTTTACTTTGAAATTCAGTTGCCACAGGGGGCTTCTTTATCCGCCCTGCCACCCGATAATCTGGTGGTAGACCTGGAGGGTACGGGCTGGGATTTGCTCTTTGACCATTTTTACAGCCGCAAACTGGGGCTTGAATATAACATGGAAGGCCTCAGCCGGTTAAACCTCTCCCGTGGACAGTTGCGCAGCGATATTCAGGCTAAGTTGCATTCTGATGACATCAACGTCCTGGAAATCAATTATGACGAGCTGAATCTCGTGGCAGAAGAGCAGGCGCAGCGCCGGGTACCCATCAATCCGGTAACCGTTTTGAGTTTTGCTCCGGCACACCAATTAAAAAAGCCGGTGGAACTGTTGCCTGATTCTGTTACCCTCACCGGGCCTGAGTCTATTGTAAGTCAGTACGATGCCTGGTCTACCGACTCCCTGGTCTACAAAAACCTCAAGCAGAGCCTGTTGACTCAGGTCAGGCTGCAAAAACCGCCACCGGAAGTAACCCTTTCGCCTCAAACCACAGAGGCCAATATCGAAGTGGAGCCTTTTACAGAAAAATCAGTATATGTGCCCTTAGTGGTGAAGAACGCTCCGGACAGCCTCCGGATTTTTCCGGAAAAAGTAACCGTGACCTCCAAGCTTGGGCTGAGCCAATACGACCGTATGACCTACGAGGACTTTACCGCTGAGGTGGACCTCAAAGGGATGGTCCCCAATTCTTCCGGTACCACCGCTCCGATTATCATTACCAAACAGCCTTCTTATATTCAATCTTTGTTTTTCACGCCTAAGTCTGCCCGTTTCTTTTTTGTAGAAGAAGCGGACACTGTACCGGACCAAAAGCCTCCGCCCGGACAGTAGCCTCCGCCTTTGTCCTGTGGCGCTCATCAACAGGCAGCGCGCAACAACCTGCGGTCAGTTTGGAATAATGCGGTGTGTTCTGCGCTTCAAAGCCTTCGTTTAAGGGGTCTTTGCGATCAGGTACTTCCCGGGCTATCCACTAACTTAGCGGCTCAGTCCTGATAATCAATAAATTATAATGGAAAACCTTGAGTTTGGGGCATAAAAAAACCCGCTGCTATTTTGAAGGAAGGTGCAGCGGGCTCACTAACGCGCTCTCTCTGTATACTCAAATATACAGCCTTTTTGCACTATTTGTTTAATTAGGACCATTTTTTTTTAAAAAACACTGTTAAGCCCCAATAAAAAAGCAATATATAAAAACGCTGCCCCGCACATCCTGACCGGAGGCGGGGCAGCTCACACTATGAGAACACCCATTAATTTGTTCGTCTTTAATACGAATTCTGTGCACCATTTGTTATATCCTGCCTTGTTAGGGTTTTTAACGACTGTTAACCAAGATTTGCAAAAGGCTGACTAAGGGGTAATTGCGTGTTAAATTGGCAGGAGGTACCCGGCGTTAACAAGGGGTTAAATCATCCGCTTTCTTTCCATTTCTTACAGATTGGGGCAAAAACGACCATAATTAGCAGCAGGCCCACTTTGCAGCAACCTCGGTGGCTCCGTATCTCTGTGGGTGGAAAACGTCACAGTCAGCATTACATCATAATGGGTCCAAAAGCGGGGCCCGACTTCTAACTGAAAATCGTATTTTTGGCTTTATGATCAAGCAGAAAACTATAGATGAAATCATGGAGACCGTCCGGGTGGAGGATGTGGTCGAGGACTTCGTCAACCTAAAGCGGCGTGGCGTGAACTTGATCGGACTTTGCCCTTTCCACAACGAAAAGACACCTTCCTTTTATGTTTCGCCTTCCAAAGGCATCTACAAATGCTTTGGGTGCGGAGAAGGGGGCGATGCGCTTAAGTTTGTGATGGAGCATGAACAGCTCTCTTATCCGGAAGGGCTCCGCTACCTGGCCAAAAAATACGGCATTGAAGTAGAAGAGACACAGGTGAGCGATGAAGCCCGCGCGGAGCGGCAGCATCAGGAGAGCCTTTTTCTGGTCAACGAATTTGCTAAACAGTTTTATCAGGAGCAGCTGCTGGAAACCGACCGGGGCAAAAGCGTGGGACTCAGCTACTTCAAGAGAAGAGGGTTCCGGGAAGAAATTATCAAAAAGTTTGGACTCGGCTACGCGCCCGCCGGCAAAGACCTCTTTACTCTGACTGCAGTGCAAAAAGGGTACAATTCGGATCTCCTTAAGCAGCTGGGGCTAACTTCTCAGTACGGCCGGGACTTCTTCAGGGACCGCGTGATGTTCCCCATCCACAACCTGTCCGGAAAAGTCATCGGCTTCGGTGGGCGTATCCTGATCAAGGATGTCAAAGCGCCCAAGTACGTCAACACCCCGGAAACAGAGGTCTACAGCAAAAGCAAGGTTCTTTACGGGGCTTTCTACGCCAAGCAGGCCATCCGCAAACAAGATGAGTGCATTTTGGTGGAAGGGTATACCGATGTCATTTCCCTGCATCAGGCAGAGGTCAAAAACGTGGTGGCATCCTCGGGTACTTCCCTTACCGTGGGGCAAATTGGACTGATCAAACGGTATACGGAGAATATCAAAATCCTTTACGATGGAGATAAGGCCGGGGTGAAAGCTGCCCTCCGCGGGCTGGGCCTGGCGCTGGAGCAGGGGATGAATGTGAAGATCGTCCTGCTACCGGAAGGAGAGGACCCCGACTCCTACGTGCAGAGCGTTGGAACCGATGCCTTCCGGAACTTTATCGATCAGGAAGCCCGGGATTTTATCATGTTCCAGGCCAGCCTTCTACAGGAGGAAGCTGCCGGCGATCCGGTCAAGCAGTCGAAGCTGATCAAGGAGATCGTGGAAAGCATCTCCAAAATCCCCGATCCGATCAAGCGATCCCTTTACGTCCGGGAGTGCGCAAACCTGATGGGCGTAGAGGAGCAGCTGCTGGTCAATGAGGCGAATAAAGCTGTAGAAGCCCGGATCCGGAAGCAGCAACAGGATCGGGAGCGGGAGGCCCGCCAAAGAGAACGCGCCCGCCGGCAGGAGGCACAGCCCCCATCATTACCGGGCGCCCCCCCTCCACCTACCGCCGGAGACGAACCGCCTTTCCCCACCGAAGAACCGGGCGGCATTGAAGACTTGCCCTTTGAAGAGCTGCCGCCGCAAAAAGCAACGGGCCCCGCCCGGGAAAAGCCGGTAGGCGATGGCTTTCAGGAACGCGACCTCGTGCGTATACTGGTGACCGGTGGAGATGCGTCTTTTGATGAAGAGGACGGCATCACGGTAGCGGAGTACCTCATCGCTAATGTGGAAGATGTGCTCGACGAATTTGACAACAACCAGTATCAGCGGGTCTTTCAAATTGCCATGGAGACCTTGGCCGATGGGAAAGCCGTAACCCCAAAGCTATTCCTGCACCATATTGAAGACGATGTGCAGCAACTGGCTATCGACCTTTCCACCTCGCCTTATGAATACAGTGAGAACTGGGCGAATAAATGGGAGATCTTTCTGACGACTCAGAAAATGCCTGATGAAAACTTCGCCAAGGATAGCATTTCGGCTATGAAGCGGTTCCGGTTGCGTAAACTCAACCGGATGATCCGGCAAAACGCAGATCAGCTCAAAGCCGTTATGGAAAAAGGGGAAGGAGATTACATGGTACACCTCAAGCTGGATCAAAAGCTGAAACAGCTGCGTAACGAACTGGCTAAGGAGCTGGGGACGGTGGTGTTCTAAAAAAAATTACCGCAGCCTTTCATTGAAGACTGCGGTAAGGTTACCGGTTTAAAGCTGTTCTTCCCGGTTACTTATTCTGATCGATGCAATTCAGGTCTTCAAAAGCCTGCTTCAGGCGTGCTTTGAAGGTTTCCTCCGCGGCACGGAGCCACTTACGGGGATCGTAGTACTTTTTGTTCGGCACATCATCACCATCCGGATTGCCAATCTGCGTCTGAAGATAGTCGTGATGCTTCTGATCGTACTGACGGATGCCGTCCCAGAAGGCCCACTGCAGATCGGTATCGATATTCATTTTGATCGCACCGTACTCAATAGCTTCGCGGATTTCTTCGCGGGAAGAGCCCGATCCGCCGTGGAAGACAAAGTTGATCGGATTGTCCCCGGTGCTAAACTTCTCCTTGATATACTCCTGTGAGTTCTTGAGAATGATCGGCTTTAGCTCAACGTTGCCCGGTTTGTATACACCGTGAACGTTGCCAAAAGCAGCAGCGATGGTAAAACGCTCGCTGATTTTATTCAGGGCTTCGTAAGCGTAAGCAACCTCCTCCGGTTGTGTGTAGAGGCGGGAGCTGTCGATATCGGTATTGTCCACACCGTCTTCTTCACCACCGGTAACGCCGAGCTCAATTTCCAGGGTCATTCCAATTTTGCTCATGCGCTCATGGTACCGGGCACAGATATCAACGTTCTCTTCCAGGGGTTCCTCGGAGAGATCGAGCATGTGGGAGCTGTAGAGCGGATAGCCCCGGTCTTTGTAAAATTTTTCACCGGCCTCCACGAGCCCGTCTATCCAGGGCAGGAGTTTTTTCGCACAGTGGTCGGTATGCAGAATGACCGTCACACCATAAGCCTGCGCCATCGTGTGTACATGCATGGCACCGGAAATCCCTCCGAGTATTGCCGCGCGCTGCCCGTCGTTAGACAAGCCTTTGCCGGCAACGAAGCTGGCGCCACCGTTGGAAAATTGAATGATAACGGGAGAGTTGACATCCCGGGCAGTTTCGAGGACTGCATTAATGGTGTTCGTACCGACTACGTTGACGGCAGGCAGCGCGAAATTGTTTTCGTTTGCATAGTTAAGCAATTCGGTAACCTCGTCACCGTGAAGTACACCCGGGCGAAAGCGGGTTGCGGTTGCAGTTGACATATTATTGGGTTCGGTTTTGAAAAATTAATGGCTATATCACCGAGCCGGTAATATAGCCATTTTCTGCGTTTTGGGCGAGCCTCGGCAGTGTTTTGAGGGCGGATTGATTTAAATCACCCCTTCTTCCGTCAAATAACGCTCTGCGTCGAGGGCGGCCATACAGCCTGTACCCGCAGCAGTTACGGCCTGTCGGTAGACGTTATCCTGAGCGTCACCACTGGCAAAAACACCCTGAATGTTTGTTTTGGTTGTTTTGCCTTTTGTCGTGATGTAGCCGGTTTCGTTCATATCCAGCCAGTCTTTAAAAATACCCGTATTAGGCTTGTGCCCAATGGCTACGAAAAAACCTTTGACCGGAATGACAGAAGTCTCCTTGGTCTTGTTGTTGATGACACGAACGCCTTCCACTTCCTCTTCGCCCAGGATTTCCTCGGTCTCGGTATTCCAGTGGATTTCGATATTTGGGGCATTCATCACCCGTTCCTGCATAATTTTGGAAGCCCGGAGTTCGTCGCGGCGCACAATCATATGCACCTTTGGGCTCAGTTTAGACAGGTAGAGGGCTTCTTCAGCTGCCGTATCTCCACCTCCAACAATCGCGGTTTCCTGGCCGCGGAAGAAGAAACCATCGCAAACCGCACAGGCAGAAACGCCTTTGTTGGTCAGGCGCTTTTCGGACTCCAGCCCCAGCCATTTGGCACTTGCGCCAGTGGAAATAATGATGCTATTGGCATGGATTTCCTGCCCGGATTCTGTCCAGGCTTTGTGCACAGGTCCGGTGAAGTCTACCTTGCTGATAAGCTCGTAGCGTACGTCAGTACCGAAACGCTCGGCCTGCTTACGGAAGTCCTCCATCATTTGTGGCCCCATAATGCCATCCGGGTAGCCGGGGTAGTTTTCCACATCAGTCGTAATCATGAGCTGTCCGCCCGGCTCAGGTCCGGTATATAACACGGGAGACATATTAGCACGTGCGGCATAAACGGCGGCAGTGTACCCTGCAGGTCCAGAGCCAATGATAAGGCATTTCACTTGTTGAATATCTTCTGCCATCTTGGTTTTTCTTTGTAGTTTTTTATAATCCGGGCAAAAATAAAAAGTTTAGGCTAAGCAGTCAGTAATTCACGTCACAGTTTTGCACAACTACCAACTGTTCCCGAAAAGAAACGCTTCCACTTTGCTCCGGGTTGAGTCTGGTTCATCTTCTGATTGTCAAACGGCACATCTCTTTACGGTAGCGGGAAAAAATTGGCATCTTTGCGACTGCATCAAATCCGTACGCATGTCAGAATCGTCACTGGAAAAGCGCCTGATGGGCTGGGCCGCAGCACTCCTGCTGTTGAGCATCTTCATCAATTTGGGCGTACAGCCGGTTTACCTGGAGGAGCCCCGCCGGGCGCTCATCGCTATGGAGATGCAGGAAAACGGCAACTACATCGTGCCCCGGCAGCTGGGCGAGTTTTACTACAAAAAGCCGCCGGTTTTCAACTGGCTGATTATGGCAAGCGCGCAGGGGTTTGGCTCCTATAGCCGATGGGCGCTGCGGTTGCCTACCGTGTTGTCCCTTATCGCCACGCTGTTGCTGCTTTACCGTATTGGGCGGCTGCACATTACTCCCGGCTTCGGCCGGCTCTGGGCTTTGTCATATGCCTTCTGCGGGGCCATCTATTTTTACTTCTCCATGCTGGGTGAAATCGATATCTTCTACAGCCTGATCACACTGAGTAGCATGCTGGCGTTTTTTCACTACGAACAGCGCGGGAAGTGGAGCCTGATGTTTGGTGTCAGTTATGGCCTTGCCGCAGTCGGGCTGCTGACCAAAGGTTTGCCCGCTATCCCTTTTCTGGGGTTCACGGTACTGGCCTGGTTGATTTATCAAAAGCGCTGGCGCCTGCTGTTTTCGTGGCAGCATGTACTGGGTATTCTGGTATTTGGAGGGGTAGCCGGTGGCTATTTAGCACTATACCATCAGTACAATAGCCTGGACAATTACCTGGCTGACCTCTTTTCTGAGTCGGTAGGCCGTACAGCGGTTCAGAATGGGTTGGGCCGCACTTTGGAACACCTGCTGGTTTTCCCACTGGACACCCTGAAGGACACTTTGCCCATGAGTCTGCTACTGCTGCTTTTTGCCACTCACCGCGGCATTTGGCAGCAAATCAAAGCACAGCCTCTGCTGGCATTTTCCATGGTGGCATTCTCAGCTAATTTTGTGGTGTACTGGTTGTCGCCGGGCGCCAAACAGCGGTACATCTATATGTTGTACCCTTTCCTGCTATCGGCCGGTGTTTATGCCTGGCAGCATCGGGGAGAATTAGCGGCATGGCGGGAGCGGGCATTTCGAATCATCGTGGGTATACTCCTGATTGCGCTTAGCGCAGGGGCTATTGCGCTCAATTTTGTGCCTGCATTCGACTTTCTGACCGGGCGGGGCGTCATTACGATTGCCGGGGCACTGGCTTTTGCCGGGCTCGCTCACCTGCATTTCAGGAAGCCAGCATTCGCCCTCAACTGGCTTTTCTTTGGCTTGGTCGCGGGCCGGTTGCTCTTTGCCTTTACCATCCTGCCACAACGCGCACACGATAGCGCCGGGCAGTTCAATACCGATTTGGCGCAGCAGATACAGGAGATCGCCGGGGCTGATCCTTTATACCTCTATCAGGACGGGCGTATTTCCTATACCGTCATTTATGAGCTCAATCGCCTGCGCGGCAAAACGGTCCACTTCAATGATCAGTTGGAGCCCGGTAGCTATATGATGGTACCGGAAGGGCAGTTCACCGGCTACGAACCCTTACTGCAGATCCCTTTCCATGATGGTGATTTCGTACTGATCCGGGTGGAGTAACATAACATAGCATCTCTTAGTTATACCCCTTCAGGCGGTAAGCCAGAATGCCCACCCATTCCTTCAGGAGCAGTTCCCACAGATAGAACGTACGGGCGTTGGGCAGGATCAGCTGTTCGGGGGAGGGCGACCATTCTTCGGTCAGGTAGTCCACTGCAAAAGGCGTTACCTCAAGCCCGGCTTTTTCAAAACAGGCTGCCGAACGCGGCATATGCCAGGCCGAAGTGAGGAGCAGAAAAGGCCCGTCGATGCCCTGCTCTTCAATTAGTGCTTTTGAGAATGCGGCATTCTCATAAGTGTTCCGGCTCTGATCTTCCACCAGAATGTCCCGCCTTGGAACCCCCAGTGTTTCCAGAAAATGGACCACCTCACTGGCTTCCGCAGGGTTTCTTTTAGTCAGGGAGCCTTGTCCGCCAGTTAGCAGCAGCTTCCGGATTTTTCCTTTTTTGTAAAGCTCGAAGGCATTGATGAAGCGGTTTGCCCGTTCATTCAGATTGTGCCGGTCGTGGACCGGGCGGATATTGAGATTGGAGTAGCCGCCCAGCAGAATGCCCACTGCGTAAGGCGATTCAATTTGATCTGCGGTGAGGGTCTGGGGTTCCCAGGCACTGATGACCATATTGAAAATGAACCCATTGGAAAACAGCAGCAACACCACAAGGGCAAACATGACATACTTCCGTTTGCGGCCGGGGTGGGCCGAAAACCAGCTCATAAACAGCAGCCCGGCCACCCAGGTGATGGGTTTGAGTAGGAAAACCAGTAGCTTGGACAGGATGAAAAACATAGGACTAAAAGTTGGGCATGCGGGGCCCTTCCATCAACCGGGACCAAAAGAGGTTGAGTAAATCCGGCTGAGCCAGAGCGGCTACTACAATCATAAAGACGATCCCGTAAACCGCGCCCCAAAGGTGGGCATCGTGCGCGATCAGGTCATTGCCACGCCTGGACATGTAGGAGGAATACCCAAGGTAGCCAATAGCCAGGACCACTCCGGGCAACGGCGGGAAGATAAACCAGTTCCAGGGGTCAAAAAGAATGTAGGCCATTACAAAAGCGGAGGTCGCACCGGAAGCCCCTACGGCGGAGTAGCCGTTGTTGTCTTTATGCTTGAAATAAGAGGGGATATCCGATACCACAATAGCGCTCAGATAAAACAGCAGGAATACCATGCGCCCAATTGCAGGAGGGAAAATCCACTCCGTGAAAATTTGCTCCAGAATATCGCCAAAGAGGTAAAGCACATACATATTGATGGCCAGGTGCCCCCAGCTCGCGTGGATGAAACCACTGGTCAGAAAACGGTAAAATTGCCCAAACTCCTTTACTGAAGCCGGGTGGAAAGCGGATTTGTAAAACAGGTCCCGGTTGTTGAAGGCCTGATAGGAAATCAGGGCGGTTATGCCGATCAGGATGATGGTCAGGCTGATGCTCATAGATTTAAATTCTAGTCGTTGTGATAAGGCTCGTTGTTGAGAATGGTCATGGCCCGGTAGATTTGTTCTACCATAAACAGACGGATCATCTGATGGGAGAACGTCATATCAGACAGGGAAATTTTATGGTCTGCCTTTTGGTATAGGTCCGGTGCAAATCCGAAGGCTCCGCCGATCAGAAAGATGATACGCCGGTGGCTGAGTTGCAGTTTGTGATTGATGAATTCAGCGAAGCCGGTAGAAGTGACCCGTTTGCCACGTTCATCCAGCAATAGCAGTAAGTCACCGGGCTGAAGGGCTTTCAACACCAGTTCTCCTTCTTTTTCTTTGAGCTGTTCCGGGCTGAGCTTGCCGGCTTTTTTGACATCAGGCAAGATTCGGAATTCGAACTTCAGGTAATGTTTTAGCCGTTTGGTGTAGACCTCTATGCCGGTCTCCAGATAGCGTTCACTGGTTTTGCCAATGGCCCACAATTCTATTTTCATGCAGGGAAATTAGGCATTATTCTTCAAATGCGGCTAATTCGGCAGTAAGGGTGTGCCTTTCGGGGTATTGCTCACGGAGTTCCCGGGCAAGGTCCAGCACAAACCCGTTGGCCCGGAGCGTTTGCAAGTGCTGCAGTGCATGAGCAATTCGCCGGGCTGTTTTAGGGCCTATATAATGCCGGGCGTACTCATGCAGCAACTGCCGGTATAATTGCCGGACGCGCTGTGGGAAACGGGGGAGAAGTTCACCATCAATTTGGCCCAGGAGATCAAGCGATTGCACTTCTTCGGCATAGGCCATTAGGATTTCCCACTGGTTTTCGATTTGGAGCAGCCCGGCGAGGGTGTCGCGCAGCCCGGTCGAGTAGGGGCGTTGGCGCAGTTGAGCCAGCGTATGCTCAAACAAAGCCTGCCGGTCCGGTTTTGGTGTAGCTTCGCGGGCTTTCCGGTAAAAGGACAGGTCCAGTTTTCTAAAGAACTGGCGCAGGGCATAGGTTTTCAGGCTGGGGTTGTCGGTTTCAGCTTCCGCAATTTTTAGCAAAAGCCCTTCGAGCTCATCCTGAAACGCTTTCGGCATGTCCAGCCGCAAGCCCATTTGCGCCAGCGCTTTTTCCCGGGGCCGATTGCCTTGCCGGTGGGCCTGCCGAATGGCGTAGTCCAGAATTTCAGGCTCGTTGAGGTGCCCTTCAATCAGCTTGCGCGCCTGTTTGTCTTCGTTCAGTTTTTCCAGTATACCAATTTGTATCAGGACGTAATCAGGGGACCATTCATCTTTGTCAGGGTATTTACTGGCCTGTTCCGTTACTTTTTCCATCAGTATTTTCAGCTGTGCGGGCCCCTGAGCGGTTTTCAGCATGAGTTTGAAAAAATGGCGGTCAAGGCGATTGGTCTGATAGGTCAGCTTGGCATACTCCCGCAGGCTGTCTTCCCAAAGGCGCTGCAGGAGTTGCGGGGCGGGCGAGCGGTCAACCAGCTCAAACAGGTAGTTAAAAGCCTCCTCCAGCCGTTCCCTGATGGTTTCCCTTTGCCGTTGTACTTTGGAGAGCACGGGGCTTACCTTTTCAATAATGCTAAGGGCAATATCCGCGACCTCTACAAAATTACCGGTATGCAAGCTGTTTTCCATTTGCTGGCTGAGCTCTTCGATAACTTTGGTAAGCCGTTGCGCGCCCCGCAAGGTGATTTGCCGATCCGGTTTGCGTACAGCATTGATGGCGGTATCCAGTAGCTGCAAGTATTTATCCTTGCTGTTGATACTGGAAACGGAAGCGGCGAAGCGGGCTTTTAAAGCGATAGCAAAATTGCGGTGCGTACGGGCGTATTCCCGTACAAAGTCGACCAATGCATTGGGGTCAATTTGATCGAGTACAACACCAGTGGTGAGCCGCCGGGAGGTGGTGGCTTGCTTTTGTTTATTACGCTCTTCTTTTTGCTGTTGTTGTTGCTGCCGCAGGAGCAGGAGTGTGGCGACGAGGTGCCCGCAGATGCCGGCTTCCTGATAGCCGGTGCATTCACAGGTGCCGGCGAGAACTTTCTGGCCGGAGAGTTGGATCTCAACCTCATGGCCTTCAGCTTGCGCGACCCAGAGGTGTTTTTCCAGTTCGGACAGGTCATTAACTGCACCGCTCTCCAGTAGGGTTTCCCCTTCCAGGAGTGCGGACTCAGGCACTTCGTTTTCAAGGTTGCGCAGTAAGAAGTTCATATCCGTGTGCTCCAATGATGTGCCGCCAAAACAGGCGAAAGTTAGATATACTCATAGTAATGAGCACAAACGGATATAGTTCGTAGACAGGGGTTATTGCAGCTGAATTTTGTACCATTCCCGGACCTGCTGCTTACGCAAGAGGAGCCCTTGAGCGTTGCCTTTACTTTTGGGTTCGTAGCGCAACATCAATCGGTTGTGCTTGCTTCTGCTGAGGATGACTTTTTGCGGGAAGGTATCGTTGTCCCTTTCGAAAACAGCCATGCCGGGCGTGGCATACTGAAGAGCAAACCGGGCTTGAGCCTCTTTCCCTAAGTCGGTGGAAAAGTAAAGAGTGCCCCCTTCCTCAAAAATGCGGATGTGCTCAGTCGTACCGCTATGCTGCAGTTCCCCTTTCAGCGCATGCCTGCCTACTTTTTCCCAATGTATAGCGGCATGTGCCTTGGCATCCTGAGGCTGCCAATCCCCTTCCAGCCATTGCAGGCGGTTGAGGGATTCCAACGCAGTGGAGTTGGACCGGTCTTTAGCCAGCACCAGTTTGCGGTCGGTCGGCCCTTCGTTAATTGGCCGTTGCCGCTGCTTTTCAGCCTGTTGAGTGTTGAGGGTTTGGCGGAGTTCTTCAGCGGCTTCTATGTCATCAGCCGGCAACTGCTCGGAAGCCAGAGGTTGTGGGCCCTTATTGAGCAGCCGCGCCGGCTTTTCTCCTACCGCTACGGATATCAGTACCCCCAGTACCGCCAGGAACAGTACTGCCGCCGCCATAGAGAAGGTACGGAGCATGGAAAACCGGTTGCGGCGGCGGTGCCCGTCGAGACGGCGCTCCAGCCTGTCCCATGCCCGGGGAGAAGGGGTGGAGTCAAACAGATGCCGATTGTCTTGAAAGATGGAAAAAAGGTCTTTTTTAGAAGCCATGGTATGGCAGTTTTACAGGGTTATCTTTAAATCGGAAGTTGCCCCCACAAGCCTTCGCTCTGCTCCTGTAAGCCGGAATTTTGAGTCTAAAGGGAGTGGTGCTCATTTGTTGAATTGTTGAAGCCCCGGGTAGCCAAAGTCCTCAAGCAGATCCTGCATTTTCTTTTTAGCAAGGATCAGCTGCGATTTTGAGGTGTTGATGCTGATGCCGAGCATATCGGCAATTTCCCGGTGTTTGTAGCCTTCCAATACGTACAAGTTGAAAACCGTGCGGTAGCCTGTAGGCAGTTTGCTCAGCAGCCCCAGAATATCTTCTGCTGCCATCCGGTTGACCACATTAGTTGAGGTGGGCCGGTCGACTTCATTGATTTCCACGGTAAGACGGAAATTGTGGCGCTTGCGCAAAAACATGAGCGACTCATTCACCACAATGCGCCGGATCCAGCCTTCAAAGCTACCACTACCTTTGTATTGGTGCAGGTTGGTCAGCACTTTGAAAAAAGCTTCCACCAGCACGTCTTCTGCATCCTGTTGCGACTTGACATACCGCTTGCAGACACCGTGCATCACCGGCGCGTACCGGTCGTATAGGACTTTCTGCGCGCGCCGGTCGTCTTGCAGGCAGGCTTCGATCAAGTCTTCCTCCGTCACAAATTGGTATTTTCGATTCACAACTTTCATCACATCAGGGCAGATGCAAAATATACGCCTTTTGGTGCATAGCGGGGCCAATTTTCCGACAATAGCTTTCAATTTGCCGGGTTTCTCTTCGACGGACGGGAATTCTGCCTTATCTTTTTGCGCCTAAACCAGTCCTTGCAATTATGTGGAACCCGGTGCTTCGTGTTGGTGTATTATTTCTGCTTTTACTGCTGTGCCTGCCCGGCTCCCTAAGAGCAACACATATTGTGGGTGGGGAGATGAATTACACCTGCCTCGGGAATGACGAATACGAAATTACCCTGACGATTTTCCGGGACTGTTTCAATGGCAACCCCAATGCCTGGTTTGACAACCCGGCTTCCATCGGTGTTTTCAATGAGGATAATGAATTACTGGAGGAAATCCTCCTGCCGCTGATGAATAATGATACCCTCAACCCGGTTCTCACCAGCGAATGCCTCGTGGTGCCGCCTGATGTTTGCGTGCATACGACTACCTACCGCACCATCGTCACTTTGCCGCCTATACCGGGTGGGTATCAACTGGCGTATCAGCGCTGCTGCCGCAATGAAACCATCGTCAACATCGTAGACCCGCTGGATACGGGGGCGACTTACGGCGTGACGATTTCTGAAGCAGCACTGGAAGCCTGCAACAGCAACCCTAAATTCAAGGAGTGGCCACCTATCTATATTTGCGTCAATGAGCCTATTGTTTTTGATCAGTCTGCTATTGACCAGGATGGAGACTCTATTGTGTACCGCCTCTGTACGCCTCTGACGGGGGCCACACCGGATATCCCGCAGCCTCAGCCGCCCAACAACCCACCCTACGATGAGATTCAGTGGGTCGACCCGCCTTATAGTGTGGACAATATGCTGAATGGGTCAACGGGTGGGGCACCACTTCAGATTAATCCACAGACCGGCCTGCTTACCGGTTTTCCGGTTACGCAGGGGCAGTTTGTAGTAGGCATTTGCGTGGAAGAGTATCGGGACGGCATTCTGATTTCCACCACCCGCCGTGATTTTCAGTACAATATTGGGCTCTGCGGAGAAGCCAATGCCGCTTTTGCCGCGCCCGAAGTGCAATGCGGCAGCCTGACGGTCAATTTCGACAATCAAAGCGACGGGGCCGCGAATTACCTCTGGCAGTTTAATGACCCTGGTAATCCGGGCGCATCATCCACTATGACGGACCCCGTGTATACCTTTTCGGATACCGGGCAGTATACAGTTTTGCTCATCGTTGCCCCCGGCGAAGTATGTGAAGATTCGGCTTTTCAGGAAATCAATTTGCAGCCCAACTCTCTGCTACCCGACTTTGAGCTATCCATTGATGGCTGTAGCGATGTAGCAGCACTGCAAGTTTTGGACAACAGTCAGGACACCCTGCACGCTATTGAATCCTGGGAATGGGTGGTCAGTCCGGGCGATTTGATAAGCAATGACCCTTCGCCCGTTTTCACAGTGGAAGAAGCCGGGACGTATACCGTTGCCCTCACCCTGACTTCAACAGAAGGCTGTACCGATACCCTTAGCCAAACTGTTGAGGTGGAGCTATTGACGGATGCCCTTACTGCTGCAGCGTTCAATATTTGTCCGGGTGAGGCCATTGAGTTGAACCCCGGGTTCAATACCGCCTACACCTATACCTGGGGCAGTTACCCGGACATCGAAGACCCCTCTGTTGCTAATCCGGTCGTACAGCCTTCCTCCACGACCACCTACGCTGTTACCGTTTCTGATTTAGAAGGGAACTGCAGCCTGGAAACGGAAGTATTGGTTGTCGTGGCACCGCCCCTGGCCCCTGTCCTGTCCCCGGACACCATCATTTGTGTACCCACTATCAATCTGGAAGTCAGTGACCCCTACGCCGTTTCTTATTCCTGGTATGCGGATTCAGGGCTGACTGAACCCCTGGGATCGGGGCCAGTACTCGGGGTGAGCCCGATGGGGGCGGCTTCCTATTATGTATTGGTCAGAGATTCTCTGGGGTGCACCGCCGTTGATTCAGTTGCCGTTACCGGAAATGCTGTTGACGCGATAACGACAAGTCAGGGCGGGATATGCCCGGGTGCGCTCGGTGCAGCAGTGGTCATTAATCAGGACCCGTTGGATACGCTGTCCTATCTGTGGGCACCAGATAGCCTAATCGTTTTTGGCAACGACAATTCCACCGTATTTATCGCCCCTCAGGTTGCAGGCGCTTACTGGCTTACAGTCGCTATGGAAAATCAGCACGGGTGTACCCTGCTCGATAGCGTCAACCTGATTTTAATTGATACCCTGCCTCAGGAAAGCTTTCAGACGGTTCAGCAGTGCAGTGGTTATACTGTGGAGTTCAGCAGCAGCAGTATCAATGCACCTTTCTATGATTGGTATTTTGGAGACCCTGACAACCCGGGGGCATCAGGGCAGGGGAGTGCCGTAACGTATACCTACCCCGGCCCCGGGGTATATGAGGTCATGGTTGTACTGGACAACTTTGCGGACTGTCAGGATACCCTGATACAGGCCGTCGAAGTGGGAGAGCCTCAGATACAGCCGGGCTTTTCTTATGAAATCAGTGCCTGTACAGACTCCATCACCCTGCAACTAACTGACACCTCAGTCAATACACAAAGTGAAATAGTGGACTGGTCCTGGAATTTTGGTAACGGGGCCACAGGCAGTGGAGCCATGCCCGAAGTGGTCATTACGCAATCCGGTACTTATACCGTCACCCTGGAGATTACGTCTAGCGATGGCTGTGTAGACGAAGTGGCGCAGCCCATTGAAGTTACCATTCCTGACCCTCTTTTGCCCGATACTTTAGCTGCCTGCCCGGGGGCTTCCTTATCGCTCAACCCGAACCCCCTGAACGGCTACACCTACACTTGGTCCCCCGATACCGGACTTGACGATGCAGGAGCCATTAGTCCTGTTGCTACCCTGGACAGTAGCCAGACGTACACGGTATTACTGGAAGAATCGGCAGGCAACTGCGTATTTCAGCGGCAGGTCGCTGTAGTGGTCGCACCGCCAATTGAGTACACGCTGAGCAACGACACCCTGATCTGTGAAGAGAGCGTAACCCTGAGCGCTTTCAGCGAACAAGCAGGGAGTTATACTTGGTCGGATGAGGCAGACTTCAGCGTTGCCCTCGGCACTGCCCCCACGCTAACGGTCAATCCCTCCGGCTTAAGAACCTTTTATGTAGCCATCAAAGATAGCCTGGGCTGCTCAGTGACAGACAGCGTACAGGTAGAAGGCAGTAATATCCTGGTCTTTACGGACGTCTCGGTGGGCGTATGCGAGGGCGACACCGCGACGCTGGAAGTTATAGCGCTTGCTGCCGGTCAAAACCTGTTCTACGACTGGACCCCTGATGCGGGAGTGCTAAGCGGGCAGGGGACTGCTCAAGTGCAGGTCGATGCCGGCGTTTCCGGTAATTACGAGGTGTTTGTGACCAATGAACTAGGGTGTGTGAAGACCTTATCCATTGATGTGGCGATTGCTTCTACAATTCCACCCCTGTCTGTTTCGGCTACACCGGACACCCTGTTTGAGCCACAACTGGTTCAATTACAAGCCACGCAAGATCCCGGCTATAGCTACGTGTGGTCACCACCGGGCGGGCTGAGCAGCTCCGGTATATTTAATCCGCAGGTTTTTGTCGATACGACGCGTACTTTTACGGTCCGGGTTACGGATGAGAACGGCTGTTCGAATGAAGGTTTGGTACAGATTGTGCTGCTTTCAGAATGCCTTCCACCCTATATTTTTGTACCCAATGCCTTCACGCCGGATGGGGACGGGCTGAACGACCGCCTGCAGGTGAGGGGCAGCACCATAGATGAACTATACTTTGCGATCTATGACCGCTGGGGGGAAAAGGTATATGAAACTAATGATCCGCAACACGATGGCTGGGACGGTACGTTTCGCAACCGGCAGCTGCCTCCTGATGTTTATGGGTATTACCTGGAAGTGCGCTGTTTCAATCAGGAAACCTACCAGGAAAAAGGAAATATAACTTTATTGCGATAATTTTTTCACTGGCCACTAAGAGCGTTTTGGGACTTTTGTCTTCTAGTCGAAAACTAACCATTTTTTGGTTAGACGAGGCACGAAAACCGGAGTTTAGCCTGAGTTAGATAGCCCGTCCCGCAGTTTGCGGGAAGGATTTTCGGAACGAAGTATAAGTAAAAAAGTGTCCTGGTTAACCGGGACAAGCCGGTTACTAAAGCCCCAACACGCTCTAATGCTTTCAAGGCCAAAACAAAACAGAGCAGTAGTATGAAGCAATGGATTTTAGGGATAGCCCTCATTACGATGGCCCTTCCGCTATTCGGACAGTACAAGTTTACCACGAACAAGGAAATGGAGTGCACAGCTGTAAAAAACCAGCAGCGTACCGGTACTTGTTGGAGCTTCTCCACGATTTCTTTCCTTGAAGCCGAGCTGATGCGCCTTGGGAAAGGAAATTATGACCTTTCTGAAATGTATATGGTCCGGAATATTTACAAGGACAAAGCCCGCAACTATGTACTTCGGCAGGGCAACGCCAACTTCAGTCAGGGCAGCCTCAACCACGATGTTATGCGTGCCCTTAAAATGGCAGGGGCTGTTCCGGAGTCGGTCTATTCGGGGCTGACAGAAGGAGACCGCTACCACGATCATGGCGAAATGGAAGCCGCGCTTAAGGGTTTTCTGGATGGCGTATTGGAAAGTAAGCGCCCGAGCGAAAAGTGGGCCGGTGCTTTTGAAGCCATCATAGACCACTACCTGGGAGCGGTTCCGGAAACGTTCACTTATCAGGGCAAAACGTACACACCTGAATCTTTCCGGGAAAGCCTTCCAGTTAATCCGGACGATTATGTCACACTGACTTCCTTCACTCATCATCCCTTCTACGAAACTTTTATCTTGGAAATCCCGGATAACTATTCAAATGGCACTTACTTCAATGTGCCGCTTGATGAGCTGCAGGCTATTACAGACTATGCCCTGAACAATGGGTTTACGGTAGCCTGGGACGGCGATGTGAGCGAAAAAGGCTTCAGTGCGGGAGAGGGGGTCGCTATTCTACCTGAGCGCCCCAATGATGAGGATAAATTCGAAAGCCCCGTGGACGAGGTAAAGGTTACGCAGGAAAACCGTCAGGCCGCCTTTGAGAACTTTTCCACTACGGATGACCACCTCATGCACCTGACCGGACTCGCCAAAGATCAGAACGGGCAGCGCTACTACATCACGAAAAACAGTTGGGGGGAAGTGAGTGCTTACGAGGGGTTCCTCTATATGTCTGCACCTTACTTTAGGATGAAGACCGTGGGCGTGATGGTGCATAAAGGTGCCATTCCAACTGACATCGCTAAGAAGCTTAACCTGTAATCGCTCATCGCTAAGTTCAGTTAAAAGAAAGGCCCGGCTGCATGCAGCCGGGCCTTTCTTTTTGATTGAACGTATAAACCGCTACCGGACCAGCGTCACATCCCCCTGGAAGACGCCAAGCTCGAAGCCATTGGGCCGCGCAATCCGGATGAGGTAGAAGTACACCTCGGTGGGTTGTTCCTTGTCATTGGCATTGCCATCCCAGCCAGTATCGGGGGTTTCGTTGTCGTAAACGAGTTGGCCCCAGCGGTTGTAAAC
>NZ_JAVJSK010000080.1:0-118591 GCF_040219495.1 Phaeodactylibacter sp.
CTTCGTCCCGAAAATCCTTCCCGCAAACTGCGGGACAGGCTATTTAGCTAAGGCTAAACTCCAGTTTTCGTGCCTCGTCTAACCAAAAAATTGTTAGTTTTCGACTAGAAGACAAAAGTCCCAACACGCTCTAAAAACGAACGGCCCTGCCTGTTTGAAGGCTGGGACAAGTTAGGAATACGATTACGCCCGGTGGAGTCTGCTCTGCCGGGCGTTTTCTTTTGGCGATTGATCTGGAGGATTTCAAAAAAAAATCGAAAAAAATATTCCCGGAATGAGTACAGCGGGAAGAGGTGCTGCCTTATTGGGGTGTAAGACATAAAGAATATATCACCAAACACGAAATCTTATGACATCCCGAATTTTGAAAATCACCACCCTGCTCTTTTTCGCTGCGGCCCTTTTTGTGGCCTGCGACAAAGAAGCCACAACCGACAGCTTCGGCGAAATTGAAACGCAGGAAGCCTTCATGCAGATGGAAGAAGCAGGCGACCTTGGCTGCAACGGCTGTTTCCAGCTGGTCTTCCCCGTCACCCTAGTTTTTGAAGATGGCACCACTGCTGCTGTCGATAGCCGCATCGCCATCCGTCAGGCGATCCGGGCATGGATTCAGGATAATGGCCGGCCCAACCAACGTCCGCAGTTTGAGTACCCCTTTGATGTGACCCTCGAAGATGGTACAGTACAGGCCATCACTTCTGGTGAGGAGTTCCGCGCATTGATACAGGACTGCCGCCCTAATGGCCCGCACGACCGTACCCCTTGCTACGATTTGGTATTCCCGGTTACGCTGGTGTACCCGGATGGCGCGGAGGCAGAAGCCGCAGGCCCGCTGGCACTCCGTCAGCTACTGCACCAATGGAAGCAGGACAACCCGGACAGCGACGAGCGCCCTACCCTTGGCTTCCCGATTCAGGTGACCCTGTCTGCTAACGACTCCCTCGTCACGGTAAACAGTCAGGAAGAACTGATGGCCCTGCGTGAGGACTGTGCAGCTGGCAACTTCGGCCCTTGCTTCACCATCAACTATCCGGTAACGATTGCGCTGCCGGACGGTACAACGGCTGAAGCGGATAGCCCTCAGGCGGCTCGTCAGATTTTCCAGGACTGGCGCGAGAACAACCCTGGCCCACCAACCGCGGGTGAACGCCCCGGCTTCGTCTTCCCAATCGAAGTGACCCTGACCGAAGATGACTCGGTAGTAAGTGTCGAAAGCCCGGAGGAACTGCGCGCGCTTTGGAATGACTGCCACTAAGAGCTTGTTGGGATTTCACCCTTTGGGCTGCTCTTGCCAAATTTCGTCCTGCTCTTCGTTGCTCTTCAGTCACTTAGCTAAGGCTATGCTCCCTCATCACGCCTTGATCAGAACAAAATTTGGCTACGTTCGTTCCAAAAGCAAAATCCCAACAAGCTCTAAGTCTAAAGCATTGGCAACAGCCCTAAAAAAACATAGTCTTAGCTGCGTCGACGAGCTAAGACTATGTTTTCAGTATTTGTATAGGAGGCGTTGCTACAAGCTCATTTTTTTGCGCAGCGCGGCAGGTATTGCCTTCTTGTGGAGCAGGAAGGAAAGCGTCTTATAACGAACATAGTTTTTGCTCACATAAAGGTAACCCTCATAATCGTTGCCGGTACCCCAGGAATTCTTGACCAGGTACCACTCCTTTCCATTCTGGTCTTTGGAAATGCCAACGATCTGCATGCCATGATCATCGGTGGTGGAGTAGTTGTCGTATGCTTCCTGTCGCATTTCAGGGGTGATATCTGCTTCCGGCTTAGGGCCATTGAACATCTGCTCTCGCTCCTCGGTGCTCATATCTGCGTAGTCCTTACCAGGTACAAAAGCAATGCCGTTCCTCCAGGAAAAGTACTTCTCGCTTACATCGGTGGCCCAGGAAATGGAGTACCCATTCTCCAGAGCGTGATCGATAATGGTAATCATATCTTCCATACCTACGTTGTAGGATGTCCCGTTGGTCCAGTTATCAGGTACGAGGATAACGCACTTTTCGTACATCGGGTGGTGTGTCCAGCTCGTGACCTGAATGTAATCTTCAGCTTTGACACCTACGACTTCATCAGCAAAGGACTTTGGGGTGTAGGTTTTGCCCATGTATTCGAAAGAGGCCGGATGCTCACCGAGGTAAACATCAAGGACTTTGTTGTAAGCTTCTTTCCAAATGGGTGAAAGACGCTTGTTTTTATTGGCGATTACAGCATCCAGCATCCCTTTTAGTACGGACTCCATCTCCCCGTGGCGATTGTAATCATAGCCGTAGTTGAGCCCAGCGTATACCGACTGCGGGACGGCGCCGTATTTGCCATACATATCGATTACATCCGGAAGCGCACCGCCCTGTCCAAAGTTCAGGTTGCCATGCATGCGCACGTAGCGGTCGGCTTTTTCTTCATAGGTGTTGCGTACGGTGAACATTTCCGCCAGGTCTACCGGCTCTTTGCCCATACGGATCATTTCGGATTCGAGGAACGAGTTTGAGCTGTAGCTCCAGCAAGTTCCGGACGCCCCCTGATTCTTCACGGAGGTGCGCTCGAGGTCTACCACCGGCGTCCATTGGAAGCCAGCTTTGGCATCTTCGCTTTGATTGTCTTTTACTTTATTGATTAGATCTACCTGTGCGCCCAGCGGCAAAACCAGCAAAAAGGCGAGCAGGACAGTCAGAATAGGATTGAGCTTCTTCATTGTGCTTTTATGATTTTGCCGGAAAATAAGAAAATCTAAACGCTATTAAAAATACTTACCCTGTTGCCACTTACACAGCAGTACCAACTGGTTCAGGCTGGGAATCTGTAGCGGTGCCCAAATCGCTCTCTTCGTGCATGACGATAGTGGCGGCTACTGCTGCAATTAGTGGCGCAATTAAAGGCCCCAGTACGGGCACCCAGAAAAGTACCCGGACGACAGTACCGATTGCAAGGTTGATGCCCAGGTTCTTTTTAGCTTGGTTAAAGCTCTTGGTGATGGTCATACCATATTGTTCCTGGTAGTTGTCTACCACCGTAAAGCCAAGGAAGAAGGCTTCGATCACAAAAAGAAATGCAGATTTCAGGAAGTCCAGGAATTCAAAAATTCCGAAGAAAATCTTGACAGGTATGGCCACCAGCAGTGTCATCAGCCAGGCAAATCCACTGACGATCAGCATACGGATCTGGGCATTCAGAAAATCTCCAAATGCGGCTTTGCTGTCCCTGCCTGCAATAATGCGGAGGGTCTGACGGGAGGCATGGAAAATGATGACTTCCAGTAATACCAGCATCAGGAAACGACTGCCACTGTCCGTTAGAAAGCCGATACTGTTGTCGTAAAGATTTTGGGCAAAAGAGGTCACTCCGGAAAAAGACAGCGCTATGGCATTCTCGTTGAAGCCTTCGAAGAATTCCAGGGCATCGCCAATCATATTGAGCCCTACAAGGATGGCCACAAAAGTAAGGATACGGGAAAACCAGCCATAAGTCCAGAATCCTTCCCACACCCGCTCTTTGAGAATAAACCGCACGGCGGCGGGAAAACTCACTACCGTATACCGGAATTGCTCTGCCTCTTCTTTATAGTCGATGTCTTTCCACTTCATGGTGCCGGGTTTGAAAGAAGCGTAAATTACAGAACAATCGGTCAATAGAAAAAGGTTTTCGCTGAACAGGGCATGCTTTTGGACCAATAACCCAACCCTTTGCGGCCGGATACACGACTATTATCATATACCTGCAATTGGCAGCTTTTCTGTAGTGCCGTAAAGGGGCATTTGCATACTCCGCCTGCAGGGACAATTATCAACAGCAAACTAAACCGAAACCATTATGCATAAGTATCTTGTATTATTTTTGGCTACCGCCCTGCTTTGGGGATGTTCTTTAGACGAAAGCGATGAGCCCGGGCGGTATAGCGACAGTATCCTCACAAACGGTGTTAACGGAGGGGGGCCTTACATCAACTATGATGTTACGGGTGAGCAGTACGCCGAAATCATCGAAAACCCGTTCATCGCCACGGCCGAAGAGCCCACTTCCACCTTTTCCATCGATGCAGACGGCGCTTCCTACAGCAATGCCCGCCGGTTTCTGAACGATGGCATTATGCCGCCCCCGGATGCCCTGCGCACCGAGGAGCTCATCAATTACTTCGACTACGACTACCCTCAGCCTGAGGGCCCGGACCCGATTGGCCTAAACGGAGAAGTCAGCCGTTGCCCCTGGGCGCCGGCCCATAAGCTGATCCGTATTGGCATCAAGGGGCAGACTATTGAGGAAGAAGATATCCCACCTTCCAACCTGGTTTTTCTGATTGACGTTTCGGGCTCTATGGGCAGCGCAAGAAAACTGCCACTTTTGCAGGAAGCTTTCAAGCTGCTGGCACAGGAACTTACTGCCGAAGACCGGGTCGCTATCGTTACCTATGCCGGACAGGCAGGGGTGGCTTTGCCTTCCACGGCAGGGGATCAGACCGAGACGATTATCAACGCCATCGAGGGGCTGACCTCCGGTGGCAGCACTGCGGGCGCTGATGGCATCAATACGGCTTATGAAATTGCCCTCGAAAACTACATTGAAGAAGGCAATAACCGGGTAATACTGGCTACCGATGGCGATTTCAACGTCGGGGCATCGAGTACAGAGGAATTGGTGCAACTCATTGAAGAGAAGCGGGAGCAGGGCGTTTTCCTGACCGTCCTGGGTTTTGGTACCGGCAATTTGAACGATCAGCTCATGGAGCAAATCGCCAACAACGGCAATGGCACTTACGAATACATCGACAATCAGCAACAGGCGGAGAAGGTCCTGGTGGAAGAACTCGGCAAGCTCTACACCGTGGCTAAAGATGTAAAAGTACAGGTCACCTTCAACACGAATTTGGTGGAAGCCTATCGTTTGATCGGCTACGAAAACCGTTTGCTCGATAACGAAGATTTTGAGAACGACGAAGCAGACGGAGGGGAGATCGGTTCCGGGCAGGCCATTACGGCACTTTACGAAATCAAGCCGGCCAGTGGCGGTGGGAGCAGCTTTGGCGTGCCTACATTTACCATCGAATTCCGGTACAAAGACCCCACTTCGGATGTTAGCCAGCTGATCTCTTTAGACATCCCTGATCAAAATGCATCCTTTGACCAGGCATCTGAGCATATGCGGTTTGCGGCTGGGGTAGCCAGTTTTGGGCTGCTCATGCGAGACTCTGAGTACAAAGGGCAAACCAGTTACGATCAGATTCATGATTGGTGTTCAACGGCCTTGAGCTATGACCCCGGTGGTTACCGGCAGGAATTACTGGAGCTGGTACAGAAGGCCGCAGCGCTGAGCGATTAATGGCCTACGGGCACCTCGAATGAAAAAGTGGTGCCTTCTCCTTCTATACTTTTAAAATGAATTTCGCCTTCCAGGAGTTCCAGGTAGCGGTGTACGATATTCAACCCTAGCCCCGTACCTTGTATATTGACGGCATTATCGGCCCGGAAGAAGCGGCTGAAAAGGTGTTTTTGGTCGCTCTCCGGGATACCGATACCCTCGTCCCGGATACTTATCCGGAGTAAGTTTTCCTCAACTGCGGCTTTCAGCCAAACGGTAGATCCTGCATCGGAGTACTTAATCGCATTGGAAAGCAGGTTGAGCATGATGTTCTTGAGAATCTTTTTATCGATCAAGACTTCCTGATCTATATTGGTAAACGTCCGCTCCACTGTTTGATTGGGTTTTAGCAAAACGTGTACGTCATCTATGGACTCTTCCAGCAGGTTTTTCAGGTTTACCGCTTCCGGGACATTACTGATTTTGCCTTCCTCCAGCTTGCTCAGAGACAGGAAGTCTCCCAGGATACCGGTCAGGTTGGTCACGGCAGACTGAATACGGCGCAGGTGTTTTTCGCGCTTAGGCTGCTGCTCTGTACGGGTATAAAGCTTAACCAGCTCAGAGGAAGAGGCGATGGTCGTCAGCGGAGTACGGAACTCATGGGAGGCCATAGAAACAAAGCGTGATTTGAGCTGGCTCAGTTCCTTCTCCCGCTCCAATGCTTTGCGCAGCTCTTCCTCATTGCGTTTCAGAGCCTCTTCGGCCGCTCGTCTTTCCTTGATTTGTTCTTCCAGCTTTAGATTGGACTGTAGGAGTTTATTGACCACTTCAGTGAGCTTTTCGGTCCGCTCTTCTACTTTTTGTTCCAGCTCCCGGTTGAGGTTGATGATTTCTGCTTTGGCTTTGTGTTCTTCGGTAAGGTCGTGTATGACCCCGGTAAACAGCAGGCCAACCTCCGTCTCGATCCGGCTGACCCCAAGCCTGAAAGGGAAAAGCGTCCCGTTTTTGCGCTGTCCCTGTACTTCCCTGCCTACGCCGATAATCTGGCCCTCACCGGTAGCCATATAGTTGCGCAGATAGCTATCGTGGTCACCACGGTGCGGCTGCGGCATCAGCATTTTGATGTTCTGCCCCAGCATTTCTTCATCAGTGTACCCAAAGAGCTTCGTGGTGGCTTCATTGGTCATCTGTATCCTGCCCCGATGGTCAATGATGATAATACCGTCTACAGCGTTGCCGATGATGGCTTCGAGGGTGTTTCGGCTTTCCTTGAGTGCGCGGGCATTGAGGTTTTGCTGCGTTATGTCTTCAAGGAGGATCAAAATGATGTTCTCATTCAGTGCCGGGATCAGGCTTGTGGTCGCTTGCAGGCAGATCGGGTTCTGCCCGGGAGTAGTCAGTTTTATCTGGAAGAAAGACTCCTGTTCATATTCCACCCGGTTAAGCTGTGCTTTGATTTCCAAACTGATGGCGCTATCAGCCCGCAACGCTTGTTTTTCGGTTTCAAGCTGCAGGAAGTCAAGGAGGCGTTGGTTGCAGGTCAGAGGTTGTTGCTGGTCAAGATGATAAACCATGAGCCCGGTAGGTATCCATTCAAACATATCCCGGTAGCGCTCAATACTGTCGGCGAAACTATCCTGCAGGTGAAGGACCAGAAAGTACAGGTCCTGTTTTTCTTCCCGGCCTGCGCGCAGTGAATAAGTAATGGTTTGAGGTTGCTTGTCAGGGGTAATCGTTGCCGTGCCATGCGTTTCTTTTTCCGAAAAAGAAGTCGGCAGGTCAAGTAGGGGTATGAAATCGTGAATACTTTTCCCTTTTGCAGAGTACGCATCGACGCCCAGGATTTTTGCGGCTGAAATATCAATGCTAAGGATGTCCCCACCGTGGTTGAGGGTAAGTATTCCACTGATCTGCTGACTCATAAAACGCTCCGGGCGAAGCGGTGGCAAAGAGGGTGGATTATTATGATCTGGCGTATCGGTCATTATATAGGTTAGCGTTGCGGGTGTAAATATAAACGCCTGTACGAATAATGCCAATATCGTAATGCTTTATATCAAGAATCTTTTGAATCAGGCTGTCCGGAAGTCCGCACCTTGCGAGCATGGCTACTGATATAATTCAAAGCTCCACCTGATAAATATCATAAGTACGGAAGCCTATTTTGGTGCACCTTGTTGTCAGATAAAAAGAAAAGGAGCATGAATAAGATAACAGTACTAGGCTTAGGCAACAGTCGGCACCGGCAGCTTTTCCGGCAGTTGGAGGACGTTGTTCGGGAACTGGACCTGACTGCTCCGGTAGAACAGGTGATGGACGTGGAGACAATCCTGGGTTCAGGCGTCAGTTCTATTCCTGCTATTATCGTAGACGGGAAGGTCTTTTTTGATGGTAAAACCAATCCTACACGGGCAGAACTCCGCCGACTCTTTATGAGTGCTTTAGCCCTCACGGAGTAATCGCCGCAGCACTTTGCTGCCGGTCATTGACCAATTCGTAACAAAGGATTCTAATGAAAAAAGTACTGCTCGTAGAAGACACTCCCTCTATCCGGGAGAATGTTGCAGAGTACCTGGAGTTGAGTGGGCACGATGTGCTGATAGCCGAAAATGGCCAGGAAGGGTGGGAGTTGCTACAGGCCGAAAAGCCTGATCTGGTCATTTGTGATGTCAAAATGCCAAAACTGAGCGGATTCGAAATTAAAGAACGCGCCAATCAGGAAGACGAACTGAAGACAACCCCGTTTATCTTTCTCTCTGCCGCTGCCCAGAAAGCAGACATCGCCAAAGGGCACAGTGTGGGCGCTGTAGCCTATCTCACTAAACCCTTTGACATGAATGAGCTGCTTTCCTGGGTGGAAAAAGTCTAATCTTTGAGGATCACTTCTAAGTTTGCTGGGGAGTAGGCCACAGACTTCAGCGTCTTGTCGTCTTCTTTCCGGTACACTAAAAAACGCCCGTCTTCCTCTATCACATAGCTATCAAACCCCCGCTCGTTTTTGTAGTAAGCCATCGTTTGCTCGGCCTCTTCCCGCGTGCTGCAGGCTTTGCTCATATTGGAGCGCTGCACTTCCTCAAACAAGGCCTTGAACTTGTCGGCCATACCAAACTCTAAAATAGCACCGGATAGTACGTACTGAATATCACACAGCGCATCCGCGATTTCGGTGAGGTCGCGGTCGGCAATAGCCTGCTCGAGTTCTTTTACTTCTTCAGCCAGCAAACTGACCCGCAGCTTGCAGCGGGCCTCATCGGGGATGGTCGGCGCCGGCTCTATAGGGTGCTTAAACGTACGGTGGAAAGCGGCAACCTGCCGCAGTGCGTCTGGATGGTCCATATCATCTCAATTTTGCCCAAAAGTATTATTTTTTGGGCAACTTTGGCTCCAAAGCGGAGTCCTGGACAAAATATGTAGGGTGGCTAGAACATTTATCTTCCTGTTATGCTTCCATATTCGTGCAAGGTGACTAATTTTGCGCTGTTTTTTGTCCAATTACATTTAAACCAAAAGCATTGGCTGCAACCAACCGATACTTTGACCTCATCGACCAGACCTTCTACTTTCCACAGGAAGGGTTTGATTTGGAAGATGGCTACCTCTTATTCAATGGTGTCCCACTCCACTACCTCATTAAAAAGTATGGGACGCCTCTGAAATTAACCTACATACCCAAGATTGGTTCGCAAATCAAGAAAGCCCGGAATATGTTTACCCGGGCTATGAAATCAATGGGGTATCGCGGGAAGTACCACTACTGTTACTGTACGAAGAGCAGCCATTTCAGTCATGTGCTCAATGAAGTGCTGCGGCACGGGGTACAGATTGAGACCTCCTCGGCTTTTGATATCGAACTGATCCGCCGTCTGCACAAACAGGGGCACCTGCACAAGGAAACCATCATCGTTTGCAACGGCTTTAAAACCCAGGGCTACCTGGAACGCATCGCCGCTCTCATGAATGATGGTTTCGAAAATGTCATTCCGGTTTGCGATAACATGGCAGAACTGGACTATTACGAGCAGCAGGTGAAGGGCAAGTGTAAAATTGGCCTGCGTGTAGCAACGGAGGAAGAGCCCAACTTCGAGTTTTATACCTCACGTTTGGGGATCCGGCACGCGGATGTGTTGCGCTTTTTTGAGGAGCGCATCAAAGGCAATGATAAGTTCCAGCTGAAGATGCTTCACTTTTTCGTGGATACAGGCATTAAAGATTCCCTTTACTACTGGGGCGAGTTGAAAAAAGCCATCAAGCTTTACTGTGAGCTCAAGCGCAACAGCGAAGACCTAAGAGCCATCAACATCGGCGGTGGCATGCCCATCCGGAACTCTCTGGGCTTTGAATTTGACTACAAGTATATGGTCAAGGAAATTGTGGGGCTTATCTCGCAGGCCTGCGAAGAAGAGGAAATTCCGGAACCGGATATCTTTACTGAATTTGGTAAATATACTGTGGGGGAAAGCGGGGCTACCATCTTTTCGGTCCTTGGGCAAAAGCTCCAAAACGATTCTGAGATGTGGTACATGATCGACAACTCCCTGATGACCACCCTTCCGGATACCTGGGGCATCAGTGAGCGGTTCATCCTGCTGCCCATCAACAAATGGTACAACGACTACCGGCGGGTCAATATCGGGGGCCTGAGCTGTGACAACTCTGACTACTACAACTCGGAGGTGCATGAAAGTCAGGTATACCTCCCGGCCTACACCGCTAATGATGAAGAGCCGCTTTATCTGGGCTTTTTTCATACGGGTGCCTATCAGGACTCCATCAGCGGGTACGGGGGCATCAAGCATTGCCTGATCCCTTCCCCTAAGCATATTTTGGTGTACAAGGATGCGCAGGGCAACCTGATAGATGAGCTCTATCAGCCGGAGCAAACCCCGGAAGCTATGCTGAAAATACTGGGGTATTAGAGCGATACCCCCCGCTTCCAGGGTATGAAGTCGTCCTGTTGCAACTGCATGGCTTTGGGGTCTTCCGATCCATTCGCCACCTCAATGATAAGCTCCAGGAGTTCTTCGCCCTTAGAGACCAAATCATCTGTTCCGGTGATTATCGTGCCCGCGTCAATATCAATCAGGTCGGGCATACGTTCGGCAAGCACCGTATTGGTGGACATCTTCAGCGTAGGGGTGATCGGGTTACCGGTCGGGGTGCCCAGCCCGGTGGTGAACACGATAACGTTTGCTCCGGAACCGGCCAGCCCGGTAGTGCTTTCCACATCGTTGCCCGGTGTGCAAAGCAGGTTAAGCCCGGGTGTCATGGCCTGCTCGGTATAATCAAGCACAGCAGCCACCGGTGAAGCCCCACCTTTCTTAGCCGCCCCGGCAGATTTGATGGCATCCGTGATGAGGCCATCCCGAATATTGCCAGGGGAGGGGTTCATATCAAAGCCGGAGCCCACTTCTGCTGCCCGTTTGGCATAAGCCTGCATCAGGTTGTAAAATTTTCTGGCTGTCGCTTCATCCTTGCAACGGTTGAGTAATTCCTGTTCCACACCATTGAGTTCGGGGAATTCAGCCAGGATAGCCGTGCCGCCCAGAGCAACCAAAATATCAGAAGCATGCCCCAGCGCAGGGTTAGCGGAAATACCGGAAAACCCGTCTGAGCCCCCGCACTCCAGCCCCAGCGTAAGTTTGCTAAGTGGCGCTTCGGTACGCTCTGTTTTGTTCGCCTCTATCAAGCCCACGAAAGTTTTCTTGACTGCTTCCGCAATAAACTGCCGCTCCGACCGGCTCTGCTGCTGCTCCAAAATGTACAGGGGGCGGTCAAAATTTGGCGCGATTTGTTGCAGGGCATCCTGCAGGAGTGTGACTTGCGCGTGCTGACAGCCCAGGCTCAACACGGTAGCTCCTGCCACATTAGGATGAGCAATATAGCCCGCCAGCAACTGGCACAGTGCCATCGCATCTTCCCGGGTGCCTCCGCAGCCCGCCTGATGGGTGAGGAACTTGATGCCATCAACCTGTGGGAAAACCCGGTCCTGCTTCAAAGCTGCACCTTCAAGGATGATCTCTTCTTCCAGCAAAGCCGCTGCATCAGCTCCCGAGCGGTAAGCCTCAACGAGCCGGCGGGTATTGACCGCAAACTGACGCTCCGTCAGGTAGCCGAGCTCCGCCGTCATCGCTTCCCGGATCACCTGTATATTTCGGTTCTCACAAAAAACCAGGGGTACCACCAGCCAGAAGTTGCGGGTGCCCACTCGTCCGTCTTCCCGGTGAAAACCCCTGAAGGTGCGCCCTTCGAACCGCGACACATCGGGCTTCACCCAATCCGTGGAACGGGAGCCCATGTTGAAATCCCCGGCGGCGTGCACCAGATTGCGGGTCGTGAGGAGCCCACCTGCGGGAACAGGCTGGGTGGTTTTGCCGACTAATACGCCATACATGTAGATGGCTGCCCCCGCCTCCATAGCGTGCAGGGTGAATTTGTGCTTGGCAGGAATAGCCTCCTCCAGATTGACAGCGCCAGCTGGCGTATCCAGTATTTGGCCAGCCGACAGGTCTCGCAGGGCAACCCCGACGTTGTCGTTGTGGTGAATAATCAGGAAAGGAGCGTGCATATCACTTTTTTTAGTAGCCAAATACTTCCGGCAGCCATAGGCTTAGTCCGGGGAAATAAGTGACGATCAATAGTGCAACAATCATGGCAATAAAGAGCGGTAGCAGGGGCTTGATGACCTTTTGGATGCTGGTACCAGCTACGCCCACTCCGACAAATAATACCGATCCGACCGGAGGTGTACACAGGCCGATGGACAGATTGAGGACCATGATGATGCCAAAGTGCACCGGGTCCATCCCCATTTCCTGTACCACTGGCAAAAAGATAGGGGTGAAAATGAGTACGGCCGGCGTCATATCCATAAATACCCCCACAAACAGAAGGATCAGGTTGATGATCAATAGAATCACCACGGGGCTGTCGCTCACCGAAAGGAGTAGTGAGGTAATTTGCTGCGGAATATTCTCAAAAGCCATAATCCAGGACATACTCATAGAGGTACCGATGAGCAGCATCACAATAGCGGTAGTGCTTACCGAATCCAGTAAGACCTGCGGCATATCGCTGAGCTTGAATTCCCGGTACCAGAACCCCAGTAAAAGACAGTATAGTACCGCTACGGCGGAAGCTTCCGTTGCCGTGAAAATACCTACCACGATACCGCCAATTACGATGATGAGGAGCAGTAAGCTGGGCAAAGCATCCAGAAATGTTTTGATGACTTCCTTTAGCTCACTGCGTTTGCCTACGGGATAACCCTTTCGTTTGGCCCAGACCCCCGCCACAATCATCAGGAACAACCCGGTAAGAATGCCCGGCAGGTAGCCTGCCAGGAACAGGGCGGCAATGGAGGCGCCCCCGCTGGCCAGGGAATAAACGATCAGGATATTGCTCGGTGGGATGGTCATGCCGGTGGTCGCCGACGTAATATTAACGGCCGCCCCAAATGCCTTGTCGTAGCCTTCATCTTCCATCCGCTTGCCCATGAAACCGCCAATAGCAGAAGCAGCGGCCACTGCCGAACCGGAAATGGCCCCGAAGAGCATCGCAGCGATGATGTTGACGTGGGCCAGCCCACCGGGCAAAGCACCCACCAGGCTTTTGGCAAAATCAATAAGCCTTCGGGCAATACCGCCCCGGTTCATCAGTTGCCCGGCAAGGATGAAGAACGGGATCGCCAGCAAGGCAAAACTGTCGAGTCCGGTGGCCATCCGCTGCGCTACAGTCGTGAATGCAGGCATAGCCGGAATGCTGACCAGCATAGTGAACAGGCTGGAAATACCAATGCTCCAGGCAATGGGCACCCCAATACTCAGCAAAATCAGAAATGAAAAGACCAGGACGAGGACTTCCATAGGGTTTATTTAGGCCTGAGCCGGTTGTTTTTCGCCGGGCTCAGCAAGTTTGTAAAAAATAATGAGCAGCCCGCTTGCCGGTACGATGCTGTACACGAAGTACAAGGGCACTTGCAATGCCGCCGAATACTGCCCAAGCTTGTAGGTGATGTAGACCAGCCTTGCGCCGCCCGCTACGAGAACGGAGGCCGCAAACCCAACGATCAGCAGCCGGATGGCCCACTGCAACCGCTTTTTAGGTGCACCTTCCAGACGCTCCGGTAAGATATCAATAGCCAGGTGTTGGTTCTGCCCGGCTACGTAGGCCGCACCGAGCAGCCCGATCCAGATCAGCAGAAAACGGGCCAGCTCTTCGGTCCAGGGGCTTTGAGAACCCACAACGTAACGGGTGAAAACGCCCCACAAGACATCAAGGGTCATGACGGCCATCAGGAAAGCCAGGAAAAAGCCCACATATTTATTCAGGATGCTTCGCATTACTTTACGGCTTGGATTTGCTGAATGAGTTCGTAAATTTCCGGTTCGTCTTGATAGCGCTCAAAGATGTCGCTCACCTTGTCCGCAAAAGGCGATTTGTCTGGGTAGTTGATTTCCACACCGGCGGCTTGTACTGCTTGCAGGGCTTCGGTTTCGGCTGCTGCCCAGACTTTGCGCTGGTAAGTTACCGAAGCATCAGCTGCGGCCTGAAGCCAGTCTCGCTCCTGTTCGGTCAGGCGGTCCCAGGTATTGGTGCCGATCAGCATCACATCCGGTACGGTGGCGTGCTCATCAATAGAGTAGTATTTGCAGACCTCATAGTGGTGAGAAGTGTAAAAACTCGGAGCGTTGTTTTCTGCTCCATCTACCACACCTTGCTGCAGCGCTGTGTACAGTTCCCCGAAGGAAATCGGGGTAGGGGCGCCGCCCAGGGCTTTGACCATCTGCATGGCCGTTTGGCTGTTCATGACCCGTATTTTGAGGCCTTTCAGGTCTTCGGGGGTGTTGATAGGGCGGTCCTTAGTATAAAAACTCCGGCTGCCTGCATCGTAGAAACATACCCCACGCAGCCAGTAATTCTGGGCTTCCAAAAGCAGCGCTTTCCCAATCGGCCCGTTCAGGACTTTCCAGGCGTGCTCATCATCCCGGAATATGTAGGGCAAGCCAAGGACTTTCATCCGGGGAGCGAAGTTTTCCAGCACGGCTGCTGATACCTTGGTCATGCCCAGGCTGCCAATTTGCAGTAATTCGAGGCACTGCCGCTCAGAACCCAGCTGCCCGCTGGGGTAGATATCCACCCGCAATTGCCCGTTAGAGCGCTCGGCTACCTGTTCGGCAAAGTGAACCATGCCTTTATGGACAGGGTGGGTGATGTCCAGCCCGTGCGCCAGCTTGATGGCTGTGACGTTGTCTTGAGGGCTGCAGCTACTGAGCAAGAGTAGCGGGAGGACCAGGGGCAATACCAACCGGAAAAAGTATTTCATGCTTTGGTTTACTTTATGGCTTGAATGGTTTCGAGAGTTGTGGCGACATCGGCAGTCAGCTGTTCGAAGTTGCCGGTAGTCAACAGGGACTTGGAGATGAGTTTGGAGCCCATGCCTACGCAGGTTACCCCGGCGTCAAACCAGCTTTTGAGGTTGTCGTGGTCGGGAGAGACCCCACCCGTAGGCATAATGCTCGTCCAGGGGCAAGGCCCTTTGATGGCTTTGACAAAACCAGGGCCGAAGGTGCTGCCCGGAAAGACTTTTACAATCTCTGCGCCCAGTTCTTCTGCCCTTGCAATTTCCGTCAGGCTGCCACAGCCCGGTGACCACAGGACCTTTCGGCGATTGCAGACCAGCGCGATATCTTCCCGCAGTACAGGGGTGACTACAAAATTGGCACCTAGCTGCAGGTAAAGACTGGCGGTGCCGGCATCCGTTAAGGAGCCTACACCCAGGATCATGCCTGGCAGCTCCCTGAGGGCATACTTGTTGAGCGCTTCAAAAACCTCATGGGCGAAGTCGCCCCGGTTGGTAAATTCCAGTATGCGGGCACCACCGTCGTAGCAGGCTTTGAGCACCTGTTTGCACAGGTCGATATCCTTGTGGTAGAACAGCGGTACCAGCCCGGTTTGTGCCATCGTTACCGCTACTTCAATTCTTGAATATTTTGCCATGGAAGATTTGCTTTAGAAAAAGCGTTTGGCTGCGCAGATGGCGCAACCAAACGATCAAAATAGTGTATGAAACAATTCTTAACGGCTTACGCGCCCGGAGGCATCTCCACTCATAAGTTTCTCCACTTCGGCTACCGTAACCAAATTGGCATCTCCGTAAATCGTATGCTTGAGGCAGGAGGCGGCTACTGCAAAGTCCAATGCCTGCTGATCGTTATCAGGAAAGGTGAGCAGGCCGTATACCAGACCGCCCATAAAGCTGTCGCCTCCGCCTACCCGGTCTACGATATCGGTAATCTGATAGGTTGGGGCTTCGTACAGCTGCTGCCCGTTGTAAAGCACCCCCGACCAGGTGTTGTGAGAGGCACTGATGGAGCCCCGCAGGGTGATGATGGCTTTTTTACAGCGCGGGAAGCGTTCCATCAATTGTTGGCAGACCGAAATATAAGCCTGCGCATCAATGGTGTCGCCTTTGGTCACATCCACACCTTCGGGCTCTATGCCGAAGTGTTTTTCTGCATCTTCCTCGTTGCCCAGGATAATATCGCAGCCAGCAACCAGGTCGGGCATGACTTCCGCAGGCTGTTTGCCATACTTCCAGAGGTTCTTCCGGTAGTTGAGGTCAGTGGATACGGTGATGCCCATACGGTTGGCGGTTTGTACTGCTTCCAGGCAGGCATCTGCTGCGCCCTGTGAGATGGCAGGGGTAATGCCCGTCCAGTGGAACCATTGGGCATCCCGGAAGACCTCCTCCCAGTCAATCATACCCTTTTCTATGGTTGCCATACCTGAATGGGCACGGTCGTAGACGACTTTGCTGCCGCGGGCCACGGCACCGATTTCCAGAAAGTAGATTCCCAGGCGTTCGCCCCCGCGCACAACGTGCTGTGTGCCCACACTCCGCTTGCGCATCTCCATAAGGGCACATTCGCCCAGGTCATTGCCGGGCACACGGGTCACAAATTCTGTAGGTAGTCCGTAGTTGGCGAGGGAAACCGCTACGTTGGACTCTCCCCCGCCATAAATGACTTCAAAAGAGTTGGCCTGAGATAAACGCCGGTGGCCGGGAGGTGTCAGGCGCAACATGATTTCACCGAAGGTGACGATCTTTTTCATAGGTAGGCTTTAAAAATTAAAGTAGTTTTTCGCATTATGGTAGCAAATATCTGCCACGATTTTGCCCAGCCATTTGGTGTCGTTGGGCAGTTCGCCATTGTGCACATCTTTGCCGATGAGGTTGCATAGCGTGCGCCGGAAGTACTCGTGCCGGGGGAAGGATAGAAAGCTCCGGCTATCCGTTAGCATGCCAATAAAGCAACTGAGCAGGCCAAGATTAGACAGGGCATTCATTTGTTTTTCCATGCCGTCTTTTTGGTCGAGGAACCACCACCCGGAGCCGTATTGCATCTTGCCCCGGACATTGCCGCCGTTGAAGTTGCCCGCCATCGTGGCTAAGATTTCATTGTCGGCCGGATTGAGGTTGTACAGTATGGTTTTGGGCAGTTGGTCATTACGGTCGAGGGTATCAAAAAGGCGGGAAAGCCCCTGTGCCTGTTTCCAGTCGCCCATACTGTCGAAGCCCGTATCCGGGCCTAGTTGTTTCAGCATACGGGAGCTGTTGTTGCGCAGGGCGCCCAGGTGGAGCTGCCACACCCATCCTTGCTGATGGTAGAGTTTACCGAGCTCTGTCAGGATAGCTGTACGGTATTTGGCGCAAGCCTCAGGCGATAAAGTCTTGCCTGCGCGTTTGTCTTTAAAGGCTTGCCGGGCTTCTGCCAGGGTCCATTCGACAGGGTCCACGCACTCCAGCCCGTGGTCCGCAAGGCGGCAGCCGTTTTCGTGGAAATACTGAATCCGTTTTTCCAGTACTGACATCAGGTTATCGAGGGTATCGATCTTTTCGTCAGCTACCTTTTCCAATGTTTGGATGTAATCGTTGAAGGTGGCTTTCTCAATAAGGATGGCCTTGTCGGGGCGGAAAGCCGGGAGCATGCGCAGGCCAGCTTCAGATTGCGCCATTTGCTGGTGGTAGCGCAGGTCATCTGTGGGGTCGTCAGTGGTACAAACGAGTTCCACATTCTGCTGCTGGAGCAGCCCGCGGGCACTGTGAGCAGGCTGCTGTAGCTGAGCATTGGTTTCATCGTAGATCTCATCAGCACTATCGGGCTTGAGCAGGCGGGTGATGCCGAAGTAGCGCCGGAGTTCGAGGTGGGTCCAATGAAAGAGAGGGTTGCGCATGGTGTAGGGCACTGTTTTTGCCCATGCCCGGAATTTTTCCCGGGCGGGAGCTGCTCCGGTGATCAAGTCTTCATTGATGCCCAGGGTGCGCATGGCTCTCCACTTGTAATGGTCGCCGTCCAGCCATACGTTGGTGATGTTGCCAAACTTTGTGTCCTCCGCGATGTCGTTGGGCGGAAGATGGTTGTGGTAATCAATAATAGGCTGGGATTTGGCAAAATCGTGGTAGAGCTCACAGGCTACAGGCGTTTCCAGTAGGAAATCCTCATCTATGAAAGGTTTGATGTTGGTAGTTGCTAATGTTGAGGACATAGGCGCTAGTCTTTTAGTTGTTGCAGTAATCCATATTCGAGTCCGCGCAGTTCGGCCAAACCTCTGAGCCTGCCGATTGCAGAATAACCAGGGTTAACGGTTTTGGTGAGGTCATCCAGCATTTGATGCCCGTGGTCCGGGCGCATGGGGATGGAGTGGTCTCTGGTTTGCTGTAGTTTGACAATCTTTTTCATGACTGTATACATATTTGTGCTACCGGAAAGGTGGTCATCTTCGTAGAAACTGCCGTCCGGCTCTCTCTGCACATTACGCAGGTGGAAGAAATGAATGCGGCTGCCAAATTGGGTAACCATAGCCGGGAGGTCATTGTCGGCTCTTGCGCCGAAGGAGCCGGTACAAAAGCAGAGCCCGTTATTGGGGTGGTCGACACCGTTCAGGATGGCTTCCATATCGGTTGCTGTACTTACAATACGGGGCAGCCCGAGGATCGAAAAGGGCGGGTCATCAGGATGAATGGCCAGCCGTACATCAGCAGCCTCAGCGGCAGGGACGATGGCCGCCAGGAAGTCCAGCAAATTTTGGCGGTACGCCTCGGGAGTGAGCTTTTGGTAAAGCGCTACTTTCTCCCGCATAGTATTTAGGTCATAGCCTTCATCGGTACCGGGCAGGCCCGCGATCAGCGTCTTGATCAACGCTTCTTTAGCCGGCGCGCCCATTTGTGCAAAATAAGCTCTTGCTCGCTGCAACTGACTGCTGTCGTAATCTTGTACGGCTTTCGGGCGTTCGAGCAGAAAAAGATCGAATGCAGCCAATGCGGTCGCATCGTACCGCAGTGCCAGCGACCCGTCCGCCACCGGGTATCGGAGGTCTGTGCGGGTCCAGTCAAGTACGGGCATGAAGTTATAGGTCACGACCGGTATTCGACAAGCCCCGAGGTTTGACAAGGTTTGCCGGTAATTTTCGGTATAGCGTTCCCAGTCGCCGGTTTTCCTTTTGATCTCGTCGTGAACCGGCACGCTCTCTACGACGGACCAGGTCAGTCCGGCGGCTTCGATTTTGGCCTGATGGGCGCGTATAGATGCTACCGGCCAGACTTCACCGATAGGGATATTATGCAGCGCGCTCACAATACCAGTGGCGCCGGCTTGCCGGATATCTGATAAACTTACCGGGTCCTGGTCCCCAAACCATCGCCAGGTCTGTTCAAGTTGTTTAAGGGGCATACAAAGTTCACTTTAATAAACGCTTTTAAAGACTACGCATTCAGGGGTCGTCCTCTTCCGGGCTGTAACCTTGAGCCAGTGGAAATTTGGATTAGAGTACCATTTCCTATTGCACTTTTCTACCCGGAAGGTGAATCCCAACCAGCTCTCTAAGCGCTAAATTTACGACTTACGCCCCCGGAGCTGAACTTTGAAAGCGATTTCTTATTAAATAGCATATTAGAGTTTATGAGTGTAAGTTTTTGTATAGGCCAGGAATCAAGGTTTTTTGTCAAATCAAGACCTGTCCCGCCAAATAGCGGTAGAGCGCCCGTAACCTAAACTTCAGAAAGGGGCCCTTGAATTCCCCTTCTTCGTGTAGTTACTAATGTGAGGATTTACCTGCGTATCGATACTTCGGTCTCCGGTGGCCAGAGCCCACCGGCAACGAGACACAAACAGGCGTGATATAGAGCTGGCAGAAAAGTGGATTCAGGAGCATGCAAAATTTACGTTCATAAACTCTGTTGTGTCACTATAAAAACAAGCTTCATGTCAGTAGTGCGTTTTAGAGTTGGAGGCGTGCCCGAACATTTTAATTATCCCTGGTACATGGCAGATGAAGGCCACACCTGGTTTGAATGGGAAGCCTACCCGGGTGGCACCGGCGCTATGTGCGAAGCCTTACGGGAGGGGCAATTGGACGTGGCGCTGATGTTAACCGAAGGCGCTGTTGCCGATTTGCACCAAGGCAATCCGAGCCGCATCATTGGCACTTACGTGGAAAGCCCGCTGACCTGGGGCATTCACGTAGCTGCTGACAGCCCGTACCAGTCGGTGGAAGACCTGGAAGGCAGGGTTTTTGGCATCAGCCGCTATACCTCCGGCTCCCACCTGATGGCCTACGTCAATGCCCGGCAGCAGGGCTGGGATACGAGTCAGCTGAAGTTTGAAGTGGTGGGCAATTTCGAAGGTGCCCGGGAAGCTATGCAGGAAGGGCGCATTGATGCCTTCATGTGGGAGAAATATACCACCAAGCCCACGGTAGACCGCGGGGAATGGCGCCGGGCAGGGGTTTGTGTTACGCCCTGGCCTTGCTTTGTACTGGTAGCCCGGGAGGCGGTTATTGATCAGTATCAGCCCGAATTGCTGGAGTTGATGTACGAAATACGGCAGCGTCTGCAACAAACTGATCGGGAGGAAAAGCTAGCGTTTATCAGCGATCAGTTCCGGTTGGAGCCCGAAGATGTGGCCGACTGGTACGAGCAGACCACCTGGAGCTGTGCACCGGCTATTGCTGCTTCTGAGCTGGAAAAAGTGCAGCAGGACCTGCATGCACTCGGTATCATCGGACGCCCGATCGCGCCCCGGGCACTCTGTGCGCCCTTTGTGGTATTTACGGAAGATAACCTCTCCTCAGTAATGTACAACTGGCGCGTGGACAGCGTCTACAAAAAACTGGAGCAGGAAGGGTGGTCCTCTGGCCCGCTGGCCTTGAGCGACTTACTGTCCCTGGGGCATCTGGACCAGTACCATTATCTGGGGGCTGATGCTTGTTATGAAGTGGCAAGTTCGCTGGACCTCAATGCGGAAGACTACGTTTACGATGTAGGTAGTGGGGTAGGAGGTACAGCCCGGGTGCTGGCCGACTGCAGTGGCTGCCGGGTATTGGGCGTAGAATTGCAGTCTGAGCTTTGCCGGTTATCTACGGAGCTGACCCAACGTGCCGGGCTTGCTGAGCAAGTCGCTTTTCGGGCAGGAGATTTACTGAATTACGACTGGGAAGGCACCTTTGACCATTTTATCGCGCTTCTGGTATTTCTGCATGTGCCCGACCGGCAGGGTGTGCTGGCGCATTGCCACAAGGCGCTCAAGGCAGGCGGGCAGTTCTTTATCGAAGATTTTGTGCTTCGCAATCCACTTAAGGCAGAGGAACAACAACTGCTCCGGGAAAGGGTAAGTGCTCAGACTGTAACAAGTTCGGAAGCCTACCTGGAAGCCCTCTCCGAAGCTGGGTTTACGGATTTGTCGGTCGTCGATATGGATCAGCCCTGGCGCGAATGGACCCGGGACCGCTACAGGGCTTTCAAGGCTGATGCTGTGCAAAACCGGGCTTTCTTCGGTGCAGAATTGTTCGAAAGCCGATTGTCGTTTTACGAAACTGTCGCTGATTTATTTGCGGGGGGCAATATTGGGGGCGTCCGCATAACCGGAAGGAAAAAGAGCTAAGCACTATGACACTTACGCAGTTGGAATATGTCATTGCCGTTGACAATGAGAAGTCTTTTGCAAGGGCTGCAAAGTCCTGCCATGTGACCCAGCCTACACTCAGTATGCAGGTGAAAAAGCTGGAAGAAGATCTGGGTGTCTTACTTTTTGACCGCTCCAAAAAACCGATCCTGACCACAGATATTGGGCAGCGGATTGTCAATCAGGCCCGGACCATCATTCGGGAGTCCGGCCGTGTTCATGAGCTGATCCGCGATGAGCAGGAGCTGGTCAAGGGCGAATTACGGGTGGGGATTATCCCTACGTTGGGGCCCTATTTGTTGCCGATGTTCCTGCCACATTTTATGCAGGCTTATCCCGATGTACAACTCAATATTCAGGAGTTACTGTCTCATGAGATTATGAGCCGACTGAAAGCCGATCAGTTGGACGTAGGCCTTTTGGTGACGCCTATCCGTTCGGAAGGGTTTACTGAAATTCCGCTGTTTTATGAGACCTTCGTAGTCTACATGTCTACTTCTCACCCTTTGACCGACAAAGATATGATTGACTTCGAGGACCTCAATCTGGAGGACATGTGGTTGTTGCGGGAAGGGCATTGCTTCCGTTCACAGGCCGTCAATATCTGTAGTGATCAACAGGAGCAAAATACGCAGCGGGGCCTGCGGTTTGAGAGCGGCAGCCTGGAGACTCTCCGGCGGATTGTGGAGCGGCAGTATGGCTATACCCTGTTGCCGGAGCTGGCTACCCTGGAGCTGAGTGAAGAATTGTACAACAAACATGTCCGTACTTTCCGCAACCCACAGCCGGTCCGTGAGGTCAGTATTGTACTGCGCCGAAGCTTCATGAAGCGCCGCCTGGTGGATTTACTTCAGGAGGCTATCCTGGAGGCGGTCCCGGATATCCTCAAAAATAGTAAGCGTGGCAGGAAGGTGGAATGGGAGGGGTATTAGCGGATTGTTCCGGAAGGGGCTAAACGTAAACGTTCAGCAAGTCCAGGGCCTCCAAGCGTGACATACACCGCGCTATTTCAGACTAGTCGCGCTAGTGCGGAGTGGGTTAGTTTTCAAACCGCTTGATATCTACTTCTTGATCGAGCGGGTGCCCTTGGGTAAAGTAGGTGGCGAGGTGGCTGGCCCAGTAAGGCCCCAGGGAAGCGCCTTTTGTGCCTAGCCCATTGAAAATCGCGAGGGCGGGAAGTTGGGGGTGTTGCCCAAGAAACGGGCGGCGGTCCTTAACGGTAGGGCGGATAGCTGACCGGTGTTCGACTACCTCAAAGGGCAGGTTGAGCACATCCCGCAGGCGCTGTTCCAGAAAACTACGGCCTTTCGCCGTGGGTGCAGCATCTTCAAACTGCCAGTCGTAGGTAGAGCCTACCCAGTACAGGTCTCGCCCGGCCAGTGGGACGATAAAGATCCGGTGTTTTAGGATTTTCTCAAAGCCGGCGCCCGGTGCCCGGACAATGAGCACTTCACCCTTGGCTCCACCGAAGGGTAAATAACTGAAATAAGGATTTTGGCTGCCGCGATACCCCTCTGCGAATATCAGTTTTGGCGCAGTAACACGGCCCGCATAAGTCACTTGGTCCGGTTCGACGGCCAGCTGATCATAGTCAGCAGTACCTTCCAGGAGCGCCCCCTTCGCGTTCAGGTAGGCCCGATAGGACCGGGTCAGCAGCGCAAGATCGGTCTGCCCGGACTGTGTTACCTCTCCGTAGTTGTAAGCCAAAACGGTTTTGGTCGCGTAATGGTCCAGCACGGCTTGATTCAACATGTACGGCGTATACGCGGGGTCGCCACTGCGCGCCAGCCAGTCATTCTCTTCGCCCTGATTGAAAAGGGTACGGATGATATTGCGCTCGTGGAAAATGGAAATCTCCAGCTTTGCTTCCAATTGGCGGTAGGTCTCTAATGCGAATGGGATCAGTTCATCAACCCGCCAGGATTTGACGTAGCGCCGGCCCGTAATCGGATTGATGATGCCAGCAGCTACCTGAGAAGCAGCATGAGGGCTGTGCTGATCAATTACAACAACGGATTTACCCTGTTTTTCCAGAAAGTACGCAAGCAGCGTACCCGCGATACCTTGCCCGACAATAATGAAGTCTGCATATTTCATACCTATGCTAACAAAAAAGCGGTAGCGGGGTTGCATGAAAAAGAACCGTGCAGCAGCGGGTACAATGGAGTAAGCTTCCCTAAACTTTTGCCCCGGCCTTAGGTTCCTATCATGGACAAAAAATGAATTATGAGCACTGCCGTGCAATTACGCCACCTACTCGCCTTTCTACTTCTGATCCTCACCTTTGCGCTACAGGCGCAGGAAAAATATGTTCTGAGTGGATACGTAAAAGATGCTGCAACCGGAGAGACGCTCATCGGAGCCGGGGTGGCTGTTGTGGATACGGCAGGGCTGGGCACCGTGACCAACGCCTACGGCTTTTATTCGCTGGAGTTGCCAGCCGGGAAACATACCCTCCGGTATTCTTATGTGGGCTATGCCGGTGAGGAACAAACCTTGGTCCTGAACGCTCCCAAACGCCTCAACATATCCCTGGAGGAAGCCAGTGTCCAACTGCGGGAAGTGGTCGTCAAAGCCCGCCCCGATGACGCTAATGTCAAAAGTACAGAGATGGGCACCGTGGGGCTGCAGATGGCTAAGGTGAAAAAATTGCCGGCGCTCATGGGTGAGGTGGATGTCCTGAAAACTATTCAGCTCTTGCCGGGCGTGCTTTCGGCTGGAGAGGGGAATGCAGGGTTTTATGTGCGCGGTGGCGGCCCCGATCAAAATCTGGTTCTGCTCGATGAAGCCGTGGTGTACAACCCGGGCCACCTGCTGGGGTTTTTCTCGATTTTTAATGCGGATGCCATCAAAAATACGACCCTCATCAAAGGTGGTATGCCAGCGCAGTACGGCGGGCGCCTATCTTCGGTAGTGGATATACAGATGAAGGAAGGCAATGACCGCACCTACGCTATGGAAGGCGGCATCGGGCTCGTTGCCTCCCGGGTCACTTTCGAGGGGCCTATCGTGGAGGAGCGGAGCAGCTTCATCGTCTCTGCCCGCCGGACCTACGCTCTGGATCTGGCTCAGCCCTTCATCGACGGGACTTCCTTTGCGGGGACGAACTACTACTTTTATGACCTCAATGCCAAGGCCAACTACCGTTTTAGCGATGAAGACCGGCTCTATTTCAGTACCTACTTTGGGCGGGATGTGTTGCAGTTTCGGAGCAACGCCCGTGATTTCAACTTTGATATGCCCTACGGTAATGCTACGGCTACTTTGCGCTGGAACCATTTATTCAGTGACAAACTGTTTATGAATGTGTCGGGGGTGTACAATGACTATGACTTTGGCTTCCGGGGTGGGCAGGGCGATTTTCGCATCAGCCTGGATTCCGGGGTGCGCGACTGGAATGGCAAGGTGGATTTTGAGTTTTTCCCCAACCCGAATCACCATCTTCGGTTCGGGGCCAATTATACCTACCATCAACTGACGCCCAGCCTGGCTTCAGCCACCAATGGAGAAGAGGTTTTTGCCAATGAGGCGGAAATCCGCTACGCGCACGAAGCGGCCCTTTACCTGGGGGATGAAATCAAACTCGGGCCCGGTGTCCGCCTTAATGCCGGGCTTAGGGTCTCTGCTTTTACGCAACTGGGCCCCTATACTTCCAAGCTGGACAGTACCGTGTATGGGACGGGCGAACCCGTTAAGACTTACATCGGATGGGAGCCCCGGCTGGCAGCTACGGTCTACCTCAATGCGGTCTCTTCCCTGAAAGCCGGGTTTACGGTTGCCAATCAGTATTTGCACCTGGTCAGTAATTCGACCAGTACGTTGCCGACCGATATCTGGATGCCCAGCTCGGAGATTATCAAGCCGCAGGTGGGGCTACAGTATGCACTGGGCTACTTCCGCAACTTCAAGGACAACGTATACGAAGCGTCCGTGGAGGTCTACTACCGTGATCTGTACAACCAAATTGACTTCCGGGAAAACTACGTGGATAATGTGGCGAATGACCTGGAGGAAGAGTTTGTCTTTGGCAAAGGGCGGGCGTATGGGCTGGAGCTATTCCTGCAGAAGCAAAAAGGGCGGTTCACCGGCTGGATCGGCTATACGCTCTCCCGTACCGAACGCATCTTTCCGGAAATCAATGACGGCAACCCTTATCCTGCCATCTACGACCGGCGGCATGACCTCTCGGTTGTCGCCAATTACAGCCTCAACAAGAAGTGGGAGTTCGGGGGCGCCTTTATTTTTGGTACGGGCAACGCCTACACGCCGGTGCAGCGCCTGTATTTTATCGATCAGTTTCCGGTGCAGGAGTATGGCCCGCGTAACAGCGCCCGCTTGCAGGACTACCACCGCCTGGATTTGTCGGCTACCTACACGCCCAAACCGGATTCTAAAGCGCGCTTCCGGTCCAGCTGGAATTTCTCGGTGTACAATGCCTACAGCCGTCAAAACCCGTTTTTTATCTACTATGACTTCGAGTCTGACCCCAATGCCGGTACGGCTTCCGCCGGGGCCTACCGGGTGTCTTTGTTCCCGGTTATCCCTTCAGTGACCTGGAATTTCTCCTGGAAATAAAAGGCAATTGGGCTGAAGTGGTCAAGAAGCCGCTCAGTCCGGCTGGATAAAGATTTTTGCAAAGCTGCCGGTTTGGGGCCGGGCTGCCCCGGGCTGGTCTGCTTGTTTTTTATATTTTTGTGGCAACCCCTGAAAGTCTTTCAATCACAAGCACATGTCTAATATCGCCATTTTTCCAGGTTCTTTTGATCCCATCACTACCGGGCACGTCGATTTAGTGAAGCGGGCGCTGCCACTGTTTGATAAAATCATCGTGGCGATCGGGGTCAACAGCCAAAAAAAATACCTGTTTTCACTGGAGGAGCGCCTGGAATGGCTACGGCAGGTTTTTGCCGACGAACCCAAGGTGGAAGTCGGTCAGTTCTCGGGGCTCACCGCTCATTATGCCGGGCAGATCGGCGCCCGCTATCTGTTGCGGGGGCTGCGCAATGCCTCTGATTTTGACTACGAGAAGACCATTTCCCAGCTCAATAACATCGTCGGGGAGGGGATAGAAACGATCTTTCTAATCAGTCAGCCGGCCTACTCCCATATCAGTTCTACCATCGTTCGGGAGATCATTATCGGCGGGGGAGATGCAACCCCGTTTGTGCCTGAGGCACTGCGGGAAGGCTTCAAATCCAGGTAAACAGGTGCTCAATCCTGTCCATCAACGTGTACCACCTGCTCTTCTTCCAGCAGGGGCATAAGCTTGTACCGCAGGTAGAGCTGCGTAGTTGCCAAAACATCTTTTTCGCAGTAAAAAGAAATCCGCTTAAGGTCTTTGTCTTCCCAATAGACCCGGCCGACCTGAGAGCCGTCGATATCATCTTTAGGAGAGGGGAAGCCCAGAACAGCCGCTAATAATTTCAATGAGGTGAAATTCTTCCGGTCGCCGAAGGACCACATGTCCATGGTGTCGATGACGTGCTTGGTCTCCCAGGGTTTCTTGCCTGACAAGTCAAAGGGGGCAGGCAGTGGCAGCCGGTTGATGATGAGGCGGCGGCAGATGTAGGGGATATCAAATTCTTTGGCGTTGTGGCCGCAGAATCCGAATTTATTGGAATCGTTGTAGTACTTGAAAATCATTTGGGAAAACCCCTGCAGGAGTTCTGCTTCATTTTCGCTGGCAAAAGATTTCAACCGGATTTTAAGCTGTTTTTCCGCTTTGTCCCGGTGCACAACGCCCACCGAGATACAAACAATCTTGCCAAACTCCGCGAAGATGCCCGCTTTTTCGGTGTAGGCTTCGGCCACCTCCTCCTCGGTGAGGGGCTCCGTCTGTCCACGGGCAAGCTGATTGGCTTTGATGGTCCACAGAGCCTGGAGGTCTTCGTTGAGGCTTTCATAATCCGGTTTGCCGGAGACCGTTTCGATATCGAGAAAGAGAATATTGGCAATATCAGGCATGGGGTGCGGTTTTATGCAAATTTATAAATATTTGGCGCTATGAACGACAGTAAGGCGCATTTCATAGCCGGTGAACCTCCGGAAAAGACCTGACTGGGCAGACAAGGTGGATATCCGTTTGGCGATTTGTAATAAAATTTCGAATTTAACGACCTGTTCTGAATTTAGTGTTTACGTTCAGCAACAAATTGTCTACAAAATTATGAAGTAGGGAAGGCACCGCCCAAGAGTGGGTACCTGACCTTTTAAAACCAAAACTTATGCTTCGTTCAAAAATTGGGGGCATTGGTTCCTACGTGCCCGATAAAGTGGTGACGAATAATGACCTGACTAAAGTCATGGATACCAGTGACGAGTGGATTCAGGAACGCACTGGAATTAAGGAGCGGCGATACGGCACCAAGCACGAGGAAACCACTACCACTATGGCCGCCCGGGCCGCAGCAATCGCTATCGAGCGTGCGGGCATCACCAAAGAAGAGGTGGATTTCATTATTTTTGCCACCCTTAGCCCCGATTATTATTTCCCCGGTTGCGGTGTGCTTCTGCAGCGCGAACTAGGCATCACCAATACCGAAATAGGCGCTCTTGATATCCGGAATCAATGCAGTGGTTTTGTGTACGGCCTTTCCGTAGCCGATCAGTTTGTGCGCACGGGTATGTACAAAAACATTTTGCTGGTGGGTGCAGAGATGCACTCTATGGGGCTGGATTTTACCACTGAAGGCCCGTAATGTCACCGTTATTTTCGGTGATGGTGCCGGGGCGGTTGTACTGCAGCCGGCCGATAAGGAAGGGCAGGGCGTATTGGAAACCTGCATGCACTCCGACGGCACTTACGCGGAGAAACTGGCTTTTATCAATCCGGGATCGCACGGGGGCTACCACCAAAAATATACCGGAGAAGAAGTCGACTATGGGTATTCCGATGCGGAATTCGGGGAGATTTTCCTGAATCAGCACATGCTGGACAACGATCAGATTTACCCCAATATGGAAGGGCAGTTTGTTTTCAAAATGGCCGTACAGAAGTTCCCGCAGGTGATCATAGAAGCGTTGGATAAAGCGGGCCTGAAAAAAGAAGATATCAATATGCTGATACCGCATCAGGCTAATTTGCGGATCAGCCAGTTTGTGCAAAAGCGCCTGGGCCTTAAAGACGAGCAGGTCTGGAATAATATTCAAAAATATGGCAATACTACAGCCGGGTCTGTGCCGATTGCCCTTTGCGAAGCCTGGGAATCAGGCGCAGTGAAGAACGGTGATTTGGTTTGCCTGGCTGCATTTGGCAGTGGATTCACCTGGGCTTCGGCCCTTATCCGCTGGTAAAAGAGTGCAGAGTTATGGGTCTGAAAGGTGCTAAAACGCCCTTAGCGACTGATTTTCAGCTTGAAACTCTGGGGTATGCCTTTCAATTTTTGTAAGTTCGCATACCCTCTTTATCTAAGGAAGTTGTATTAACTTTTTCATAGCACATTAATTTCTGATCCCCGTTGTTCACAGCGGGGATTTTTTTGTGGTGCCTTTTGTACTCCTGGCCCGGAAGGGTTTGGAGGTGGTCGGTGGCGTAAAGGTTGCTCCAGGCACTCTGAAGGAGGGTTGATTTTCTGCATGTAGTGAGCAGGCAAACAATACCAACCGGCTAAAAGTAGTTTTAAACCAGTTCTTTACCACTAAACTGACAAACTAAACACATGAAGGAAAAGGTGTTGATACTCGTCGCTGGCCTTTTTGCAGCCAACCTGTCACTCTTGTCTGCGCAAGAACCGGTGGCGACAGAGTCAGAATACGACAAAGCCTATGAGCGGCGCATTCAGCAGGAGTACCTGTATGGCGTTTATATCCCAAAGGACCTCAGCGATGCCATCGTTCAGCTCAATAAGCTGACCGAGCGGGAATCGCTACAGAAATTCCGCCTGGCAGACGAGGAGGAAGCAGTGCGCAAGCTCCACTTTAGCCTTGGGCGGTGGATCATCCATAATTGGGGGTTCTACGGTGGCTCCCGCTTATCTCTCGCCCTAAAGGGTATGGGGTTGCACCATCCGGACGATATGGCGCGGCTGATCATCCGCTCTCTGCACCGCAGCCTCAACAAGAAGCCGATCGAGGTCAAAGCGCAGATCGAAGCCTTTCAGTCAGTCCGGGAAGCCGAACGCCAGAAACGCCTGGAGTCCGCTGAAGTCATTTACCTTAAGAAGCAGGGGGTGAATGCAGACTCGGTGGAAGCCGGCAAACAGCGGAAATGACCATTGGGTAGCCTTTTTGCTAAAGCCGCGGGCTAGCTTCCGATGAATAGGGAAGGGTTATACAAAAGACCGGATGTGCGTTGCTGCTTCATCCGCACATTCCCACTGCACGAAATGACCGCAGCCTGGCAGGAAATGAAGCCGGGCGTCAGGCAGTTGTGCTGTGCCTTCACGGGCTACCTGCTCCGTGGTAAGGCCGGGGTTGATCATGCTGTTGGGTATGAGGGCATCGTTATTGCCATATAGCACAAGAGTGGGGAGGAGGAGGTCCGGCAGCCGATCGAAAACCGGATAGTCAAGCATCCCCAAGACACATTTGGGGATCATCTTGCAATAGTGAGCGTAGGCAGCCGTATTGGCCCGCAGCGCCATTCTGTCCGCAATCATAAACTGTGCATCTGCAGGGAATTGGTAAAAGTTGGCGTGGAAGTTCCGTTCAATTTGGTGGACGGGGGTGGCACGGATCAGGGCAGGTTTGTAAAAAGCACGGAGCCACTCCCGCGCTGCAGCATTGAAGCGCTCAAACCCCGCCGGAGCTAGCAAGACCAGCTTCGAGAACCGGCTCTGCTCCTGGAGGGCTGCGAATATACTGGCCTGCCCGCCCATAGAGTGGCCGAGCAGTGTGGGCCGATTCAAGCCAGTGGCCTGTATAAACTGCAGGACTGTTTTGGCAAAAAAAGGAATATCAAAAGCGTGATCGCCTTTATCTGATAACCCATAACCGGGCAGGTCGAGCGCGACGCAACGGTAGTGGGGCAACAGTAAGGGCGTTATCTTACCCCAGGCTTTGAGGTTGCTGCCTAAACCATGCACCATAAGCAGGACAGGGCCCTGCCCACGGTCCGTGAAGTGTACCTTGGTGCCATTGGGCAATTCTACAAAGCGGTGCCATTTGGAAGCTTGCGCTGAAGCCATATGCTGTTAAGTTGCCGGTTGATCAGGGGAGGGCGAAGCTACGCTTTGTGGCGGACTTTTGGGAGGTACTGCTTCTGCTTTTCCACTTTGATTGCGGAGCAACAGGTAGACTACCCCACCAACCAGGAGCGAAGCCAGTATCGCAAAAGTCACCGCTACCGCCGGATTGCGGACCTCCGCCTGCATATACCAGCCAATCCGCCCGTAGTAGATCCCAAAGTGCACCAACACGGCAGTCAGGCTGGCGGCAACAGGAGCCATACGCGGGACTTCCTTCAGGAAAATACCCATAAGCACCGGTACGAATGCGGCGGAAAAGTAGGCATAAACGCCGTTCTGTGCGAAAATACCCACGCTGAGGCTGGGGTTGATCAGCTGCTGATAAGAAAGGGCAATGGAGACCATCGCCAGCAGGATGATCACCACCTTGTTGATTGCAATAAGGCGGTGTGCCCTGGCTTCCCCATCCCCTAAAGTGCGGCCCAGTACCGGATCAATAATATCAGATGTAATGGTAGAAGAGAGCGATTGGATGAGCCCTTCGAGTGTAGACAAGCCTGCAGAAATCAGGCCCAAGATGACTACCAGCCCGGCGATGACCGGAAATTCCGTGACCACATAAGTTGGTATAATACCATCCATGGTGATGGGCTCCCCGTCGGCAGTGAGGTCCGGGAAGCGCAGGCGGGCGTAGAGGCCGGTAAGAACCACTGAGAAAAACAGGGTTTCTACCAAGATGCCGGTGATCAGGTAGCGGTTGACGTCCTGATCGTCTTTCAGGAGCAGCGACTTGGTGATGATATGCGGCTGGCACACGATGGCGATCCCTACGATTAACGAACAGAAAACGATCTCAAAATAGTCCCGGAACAGAAAGCTCTCCGGGTTTACCGGAGCGGCCAGCAGGGGGTCTACTGCGGCAAGCTTGTCCAGGAAGCCTTTCACTCCTTCGCTAAAGTGCTCATAACCTGAGCTCAGCAGGACCACCGCAACGATGGTCATCAGTACGGCTTGTATGGTATTGGTGTACACCATGGAGTTGGCCCCGCCAAACATCATATAGCCAAAAACAAAAACCACCAGCCCGATAAGCACATAAAGCTCATCCGCATTCAGCGCCTTAGCCAGTACTTTGGTCAGCCCCACGCAAATCAGCACTATGAAGGTGATGAGCAGCAGGGACAAAAAGCCAAAGAACAGGGCGTATTTTTGGCTACCATACCGCTTGCCAATCCACTGCGCCATGGTCAGCGCCTTGACGGTAGCGCCATGTTTCCGGAAGCTCTTGGTCAGTACCACCAGCGACAGGTAAATGCCCAACGGCATGACCAGGCCAAAAGCAATCAGCCCACTGACCCCGTAAAGTGCGATAAAGCCCGGGTTGATGATAAAGGTCGCTGCACTAGTCATGGAGGCGGCTAAAGAAAGCCCCACTACAATTGGGGAAAACTGAATGGAGCCTACGGCGTAGTCTGCCATGGAAGTCGTGCGCAATGCACCCCTTATAACAAAGAATAGAATAGCTGCGCCGTAAAGGGCGAGCAGACCGATAGTGGCCCATACTAGTTCCTGTGAAGCCATTTCTGTTTACTGATTTTCTTTGATGAAAATAGCAGAAAACCAATCAAAAGCAGGCAAGCGTAGTGTTTAATAGTCAAAAATAGGGGGTTGACTTCTACCGGTTATTGGGGCAGGTTGTACGGGCAAGTGAAGTTTGAGCGGGCAGAGCCTACTCTACGCCAGTTTTTTGGGCCGCAGTTTATACTTTAATCAGGGGTTGACCCAAATAAAGCGGGACCAGAAAAGGAGGGGTAATCTGTTTTAATTGAATGTAGTTATCTATATATTTGTATTTAAATATATATACTAAACAATCTTAGATATCATGACAACAGACAAAAAGAATATTGCACTGGTAACCGGCGCCACGGGCGGACTGGGTACTGATATGGTCAAGCAATTGATGGATAATGGTTACATCGTAGCGGCCAATTACCGTAGCCCGAATAAAGCGGAGGCCTGGAAAGCAGAAATGGCAGGAGCGGGTTACCACCCACACCTATTCCAGGCGGATGTATCGGACTATGCGCAGGTGGGCAACATGGTAGAGCAGATTGAAGCGCAGCTGGGTACTGTCGATATTCTGGTCAATAATGCAGGCATCACTCGGGACGGAGCTTTCAAAAAGATGAGCCCGGAAAACTGGGATGCCGTAATGAAAGCAAACCTCTACAGCGTTTTCAACTGCTGCCGACACGTCATCAATCCGATGATTGAGCAGAACTACGGCCGGATCATCAACATTTCTTCTGTCAACGGGCAGCGAGCGCAATTTGGGCAGTGCAATTATGCTGCAGCCAAGGCCGGCATGCACGGCTTCACCAAAACGCTGGCTATTGAGGTGGCACGCAAAGGCGTGACGGTCAATACGATTTCGCCGGGTTACATCGCTACGGATATGGTTATGGCTGTTGATGAAACCGTTCGGGAAAAGATTGTCAAAGGTATTCCGATTGGCCGTTTGGGCGGTACTTACGAAATCGCGCACCTGGTTTCCTTCCTGGCTTCTAAAGAGGCAGCTTTTATCACGGGAGCTAATTATGCGATTAATGGGGGACAGCACGTTTACTAGGCCGGGTATGGAAAGGGGGCTAAAGGTTGAGCGCCTTTGCGATGGCTTCCTGGCAGCTCCAATACGCTCTTATACCCTGGCAGAGCAATAGCATCCGTTCACCGGCCACCGGTTGTTTCTCCGGCAGGCTAAGCAAATTTTTTGCACCGGACGAGCACCATGAACCCTTTTTCACTTTCGCGTAATTGCAACTGAGCTTGTATACGCTCGGCGCGCATACGGATATTAGACAAGCCCTGTCCGGTTTTAGTAGAGGTAATGCGCTCTTTTAGCAGGGTAGGAGTGGCGCCCTGACGGTCAGCTTTGTCACCGTTGCCCGGAGCGTTGCGCTGCTGACGGATTTCCCTGCCGTTGTCTTCTATATGGAGTATGAAGTCAGACCCCTCGTTGTAAAGGCGGATCTGAACTTCCGTAGCCCAGGAATGCTTGCCAATATTATTGATGGCTTCCTTGAAAATAAAGTAGAGGTTTTGCCGCAGGTCGACTTTGAGTTTGCTATTGGGGTCGAGCTTGCCCACATGGAAACGATAGTCGATATGCTGAGGGGCGAGAATCTCAGTGGCATGCTCTTTCATACGGGTCAAAAGGTCATCAAAACGGTCTCTTCGCGAATCAATAGACCAGATGACATCACTCATTTTGGACATGGCCGTCCGGCTGACCTCGCCAATCCATTTCAGGTCTTTTTTGTTTTCCCCATCCTGGGTTTTAAATTGCAGAATGTCTGTACGCATAGCGATGCTGGCCAGCAAACCGCTCACTTCATCGTGGAGGTCACTGGACAGTTTGGTGCGCATTCGCTCCATTTCCAGCCGGCGGTTGAGCCGGTACTGGAACAAAAAATAGAGCCCGATGATCGTCAGCAGGGTCGCGGAAAGGATGAAAGCATACGTTTTGTACCAGGGCGGTTTGACGTGTAGCGAAATCATCAATGCCTCTTTGCTCCAGTTGCCATTCGCATCGGCCCCTTTGACGTGGAGGCGGTAATCACCTGCCGGGAGGTTGTAAAAGTTGCTGGTATTGTCCCTACCCTGGTAGATATACCCTTTATCAATACCTTCCAGCCAGGTCTTAAACTGATTGCGCCGGGGCGTAGTGAAGTTGGACAGCGTGTACTGGAAAGTAAACTGAGTGTCGTCGGGCCCCAGAACAAAAGTCTGGTCTGTATCCAGGTTGCTGATATCAGTGATGACACTATCCAGGTCATCATTGTAGCGTGAGAAGAAGGTGAGGATAGGGGCCGGTGTGGCAACTTCCCGCAGCAGGTCTTCTGTTCGGAAGATATTCATGCCATTAACGCCTCCGAGGTAGATATTGCCTATGCGGTCAGCGTAGAAAGAATGCCGGTTGAATTCATTGTGGCTCAGGCCATCTTCCCGGTAGAAGTTGCGGAAGGTTTTCTGTTTGGGGTCGAAGTAAGACAAGCCGTTGTAGGTAGGGATCCAGTATTTGCCATCAGGTGCAGGTACAAATCCGCATACGATATTACTGGCCAGGGCGTCCTGCTGATTGTAATGCTGCCATTCCCCCGATTTAGGGTCAAAGATGTTAAACCCATTGGTGGTGCCCAGCCAAAGGCGATTTTGTTCGTCTTCGTATATAGAATAAATGATATTGCTCGCCATTCCGGGGTGGTTGGCGGTTTGGTACGAGCGGGTTTGGCGGGTATTGGGGTCAATAGCATACAAGCCATTTTCGGTGCCTGCCCACAGGGTGCCGTCGCGCGCTTCCAGAATGTAGCGTGGGCTGGCCGTGCTAAGGGGGTTGTTGCCTTCCCAGTCGTAGTACTCCGTAAACTGTTCTGTTTCGGGGTCAAAAGAAACGAGCAGCCCGCTGGGGCTGTCTGGCTCAGCCACGAGCCATATCAGCCCGTTGCTCGCGATGTCGAATGCCGTAAATTTATAACTAAAGAGATAAGTCCGTACCATACAGGTGGCGCGGTCATACCTTAAGAGCCGGCCGTTGCGGCCGTTGATGCAGGAGAGCCCCCATAAATAGCCGTCTGTGCTGATCTGGATATTTCGGCCGCAGGACAAGGTCACCGGTTCTCCGGTCTGCTCATCAATCATTTGGAGGGTGTCGAGCTCGAAAGTCTGAGGGTTGAACCGGTACCAGGCATCAACTTCACGGGCGAAGTACACCTCATCGGTACCATTGCCGGTAATGCCCCGCATGACCGCCCCTCTTTGGTCGAACCCAACCTGGTCTGCGAGTAACTTCTGAATTTTGAATTGTTGGTTCTGGACGATTTTTACGCCCGTATCAATGCCAAGAACGAGGTTTTCGAAGTAGTCGTGGCTACAGGCACTGACGATGTACCGGCTGCAGTTGAGCAGGTGGTCAAATGGGTATTGCTTTCCATCAGGGCGGATGCAGGTCATGCCCTCTATCGGGAAGCCAGTGCTGATATTGTTTGAGCTCGCCAGAAGCAGGTTGCCCTTTTGGTCTTCCCAGAGCCGGGTGTACCGCTTCCACCGTGGCATTTGTTCGGAAAACTCCAGTTGCCGTTCAGTGGGCAGGTAATGGTAAAGACCGCGCTGCCCTTGCAAGGCATACCATACTTTACCGCTAAGATCTTGATGAAAAATGTTAGTGAGGCCGGGGTAAGTGCCCTCCTCCCCGTCGCTTTCCACTTCTTCGGGCTGAATGTGCCGGAGCAAATCTCCGTTGGTGCCAAAATGCCTCAGCCCGTTTTCGCTGTCATTGAGCAGAAAGGTGCCATCGCGTAGAGGGAGCAAGGCAAGGTGGGTAATGCGTTCTTCCTTTTCTACCGGTACACGGAACACCTCTTCAAACTGCTGCCCGCCCTGATAGGCATACACCTGAAAGTGCGTGCTGCTGATCGCTATGGCGTAGATTTGCCCTGCTTCATCTAACACAATACCCCGGGGGGTGCCATGAATGCCGTTATCAGGCAGTAAACGCACTGTTATCCTTTCGTAGGTTGTCGGGTCAAGAAGGTCAAAAAAGCCGTAGCTGCTGTTGAAGGTAATAACGAGACGACCCTGACGGTCGAGGGCTAAATTTCGGATATTGGCATCTGAAATTTTGTAGGGGCTGGAAGGGGTATTGCTAAAGACCACAAAGTCATAGCCATCAAAACGGTTCAGACCGTTGCTGGTGCCGATCCATAGCAGCCCATTTGGTGATTGCACAATGTCTGATATCATCCGGTCGGACAGCCCGTCATTTATGGAGTAGTACTCTTCCGGCAGCGCAGACTGGGCAATAAGCCCGCTGCCTTCGAAGAGCAAGACGCCCCACAAAAAGATTGTGCATAATAGTTTAAACCTGTGTACAAAAAGCATTAAGCAAGTCGTAGTTTATCGATGTACTACTTAAAGTTGATTATGCGGGAATAGTTGATCATTAGGAAAAGAAATGTTTTACCTTTAGTTAGCCATTCCGCATAGTGGCTGTAGTCTACCAAGTCAGAATTCATAAATCTTAGAGCGTGTTGGGACTTTAGTAATCGGTCTGTAAACTGCACTTTTTCGCTTATACTTCGCCCCGAAAATCCTTCCCGCAAACTGCGGGACAGGCTATTTAGCTTAGGCTAAACTCCGGTTTTCGGGTCTCGTCTAACCAAAAAATTGCTAGTTTTCGACTAGAAGACCAAAGTCCCAACACGCTCTTAGGTTGGCAGATTATAAATATAGTCAAAATTATTTAACAGGCACTGAATTAACAGGTTGCTCCGTGGTTTACACAACCTACTCAGGAATAGCCTTCTATATTTCCCCATTCATGCGCTTTCGGATGACTTCGGCCTTGTTGTTCACATGCAGCCGTTTATAGATCTTTTTGATGTGGTCCCGAACAGTCTCCACCGAGATGTCTAAATCTGCGGCTACCATCTTGTAGCTCAGCCCATTGACCAGCCCGTCTACAATCTGTAGCTGCCGCTCCGTCAGCACGGGGTTATCGCTTGCCTCGCGGCGCTGGGGCACAAAATAGTCGACCACTTTCCGGGCAATGGAAGGCGACATGAAGGCACCGCCATTGTAAACAATCTGTACGGCTTCCTTTATGGTTATGAGTGGCTCCCGCTTTATAAGGTAAGAATCGGCACCCGACTGAAGTGCCCGGAATATCTTGTCCGGGTCCTCATAGGAAGACCACATGATGATATCGGGCTTTTTGTACCTTTCTTTTAAGATGTTGATGCCTTCCAGGCCTGACATGCCGCCGGGAAGGTTGATGTCAAGCAGTAGCACGTCAAGTGGCGTGGCAGCCGGGACCAATTCCATAAAACGCTCTACTGAATCCGAGCTGCCTTGTAGCTCAAAGCCAGGAAGGTCAGAGAAAAACTGGGCAATATTTTTTCGGAGGACAGGCTCGTCCTCAATAATCCCCAGGTGAATGTTTTTCATTCCATTTGCTTTTGTTGGTTTTTGGCTCCCGGGACTGTAGGCGCGTCAAAGATACGGAATGTTGCGGTATGATGCCACTAATGAGGTAGAAAGGTGCGCGCAGAACAAGCCCTGGCCACAAATGAGAACGTCTTGTGAAGTCGCGCGCAGAACGTTTGCGCTAAGGTGCCCATCTTGCGCAACACGTTCTAATTAAAAAATACAAAAATGGATTTACGGCGTACAATTTTGCTTTTCATTTTTGCAGGGGCAGGACTGGCAGTCAGTGCCCAGAAAGATATTGCAGTGCAGTACAACACCTGGTACATGTATTTTGGCAACCACCGGCTGACCGACAAGCTGGGGCTGCACACGGAGTATCAGTGGCGGCGGCATGAGTGGGTCGACACCTGGCAGCAGTCCCTCATGCGGGTCGGTCTGGACTATTACCTGACAGACAACAGTACACTGACTGCCGGCTACGGGTGGATCGAGAGCTTCCCCTACGGTGAGCAACCGGTACCTGCTACCTTCACCGAGCATCGCATCTGGCAACAGTGGAGCATCAATCAAAGGGTAGGCAGATTATATGTGAATCACCGCTACCGTTTAGAACAGCGTTTTCTGGAACACCCTGAAAACAGCGGTTATGTTTTCCGTCAGCGGGCTAGATACCGGCTCATGACGATCCTTCCCATCGGCCACCGGGACCTGGCCGATCATGCCTTCTTCCTGTCGGCTTACGCCGAACCATTCATTAGTTTTGGGGAAGGGGTAGGAGCCAATATTCTTGGGCAAAACCGGTTGTACCTGGCTTTGGGCTACCGGTTTAACTCTCGGGTCAATTTTCAATTGGGCTACCTCAACCAGTATATCGTGAAGGCAGATGGGCAGCACCACGAGCGCAATCACGACCTTCAAGCCGGGCTGACGTATAATCTCGATTTCCGGAGGTAGGGCCAACATGCTCTTAGTGTCGCCGAGGCTTTTTAGCCGCCATAGCAAATGATAAAGTCCCAAATCACTTTGACTTAGGTATCATGTATGGCTGGCTGGGCTATTTCCAGCTGGGCAAAATCTGGGGTAAGTTGAGAGCGCTGGATGGCTGGATCAGAAACCGCTTGCGGTACTGCATCTGGAAACAATATGAACGCAGTGGTGCGCAGCAAAAAAGGGCTGGGAGCCCTTTTTAACGAAGAGAACCGCTAGCGGGTGGGCGGGCCACCCAACCGCCGGATGCGTGCCTTTCGCCAACTCGGCGTCGAAGCCGGGATGGCCTGAGCCTACGCATGGTCCCGCTCCCGGATGGGCCATCGCGCAATCGTCCAGCATGGGCGTTACTGTCACCGAAGCAAGGTTAGCCCAACGCGGCTACCAGTCTTTTCTCAAGTATTATGAACGGCTTTTTCATGGTTCACGAACCGCTTAGTACAGCCTGTCCCGCACTTTTTGCGGGAAGGTCCGTACGCTAAGTGGTAACGCAAAGCGTCACAGGTTGTGAGAGGGATAAGGAGTGGCGACCTTGCTGCTCCTTACCCTACTCGATTGGCTGAATTTTATTTTTTATTCAATACATGATGAGTAGCATATTTTTTTTCAATTATTTCATCATTACTTTTACTAAACCTTAGGTCAATTTTCTCCCCTTTTCCATAACTTTTATAAGATGTCCACGACTTTTTCAACTTACTTCTGCGAGAAAAATCATCGATAAATCTGTTGGTTTTTGATAACTTCTTGAGACTTACTTGACACACTTTCTCAAGGTAAGGTACTTTTTTAAATCGCCATAATTCATAGTCAGACTTAGATAAATAACCTAATTTAATCAAGACATCTATTGAAGATATATAACCCTTTTCGTCGATTAAAATAGAGCAGATATCATTTACTGATTTTTCCAGATCTCGTAAATTCATCAGTTCCAATTTTTTTCTTTCCAATCGTCCATAATATTAATTGCTTCAAACTCATCGATTTTACCCGTATTTATTAAAACCTGGCAACTTGATGAAGCAACATATCTTGATTTTGTTGAATCTATAATTCCTTCGATTAGTTCTTCTTCATATTTAGATAAAACGTCATTATTATCGCCAGCGAAATATACTTCTAATCCCTGCAACGCAAAAAATTGAACATCTTCATCATCGACAGTTAGTTTGGAAAAAAAGATGTCCTTAATATCTCTTATTCTATAAATTAACTGAAGGTCATTAACTAATCGTAATCCTTCTTTAATTCTATTTTTATAGCGTTTTGATTTATCAGGTTTACTACTCAGTACTTTTTTACTATATTTCAACAACTCGCTACTAAGTCTAATCATAAGTTCAGCATCGGAATCATAACTATCTTCTAATACCTCAGTTTCGGCAACTGGTTTATCGTATTGATTATGTAATGAATAAGGAAGGCGAACAAGTACCATTCTAGCTAGTTCATTTTCAGCATACCTTGCCTTCGTATTTTTGATAGACCATAATTGATTGTGCGATTGTAAAATATAATGAAGTTCTTCTATTTTCTTTAAATCATAGCGCTGCAATTTAAATATGAGATTGTGCAAATCTCTTCTTATGATTTTATACTCATATTTTGAGTCTTCGCAGATTTCAACAATTTTTTCACAAGTGCTTTTTACATCTATATCCTTAATCATTCAACTCATTCCTTTTGATAAAGCCAAATATACAGACTAATTCTTTTTCTTTTTTTAAGAGCGTGTTGGGAGTTTTGTCTTCTAGTCGAAAACTAACAATTTTTTGGTTAGACGAGGCACGAAAACCAGAGTTTAGCCTTAGTCCCGCAGTTTGCGGGAAGGATTTTTGGGACGAAGTATAAGCAAAAAAGTGTCTCGGTGCACCGGGACAGACCGATTACTAAAATCCCAACACGCTCTTAGTGAGGAAGTCAGAGCTTGCCCCGCCTTTCTGCGGGGTTCATAAAGCGTTGATTTGCAATAGGAACGAGCTCCAAACATGCTCTCAGCGTCATACTCGAAAAACAGACCAATACACTCACTACCGCGGTGATTGATCTTCGGACAGCTAATCGGTTTTGGGCGTGTCAACTGCATACATCAAGAGAACTGTTTGCTCTAAAACTTATACTTGATTTGTGCGCCCATTGAGGTACGGGTCTGTCCGTCAATTTGCTCATTACCGCTGCCAAACGTATCCTGGTTTTTCCAGAAAGTCTGGGCAATCCGCCCTTCAATGGTCAGGTTGCGGATCCCCCGGTAGCGGAGGTTGAAATAAAACCGGCTGCCCCGGTTGTAGTAGGCGGGGATGGCAAAAGTGTACAGCAGGTTGTTTTCGAAGGAGTAGAAACGGGACTGAAACCCATCTGTATCAAAAAGGGCATAGCGGGTGGTGAACGAAAACGGGAAGGAAGTAGGCCGGTAGAGGACATCCTGGTAAATTGCGAACCCTTCCTGCCGGTTGTTGATCTCGTTGTCGGTGTAACCAACGTCGATCCGGCTTCGGAGTTCGAGCTCCTTGGTAACCTTTTTGGCAATGTGCAGCCGGGCCTGGAAAATATGGCGGTCCAGCGTGAAGTCGTTTTTACCCTCTATTTTATTAATATTTTGCGCCTTGTGCTCTTCACGGATTTCCAGGTATACTTCCAGGTCGCGTTTGAGGTAGTAGGTTAGCCGGCCCCGGTATTCGTACCCGGTAGAGGGCGCATCGACGGTGAAGCGGAGCCAGGGGTGGCGCCAGGTATCGAAGTAAGCACTGAGGCGCCAGTTTTTGTGCGGGCGTACTTCCATGCCCAGGTAAACACCAGTCTCATTTTGGGCACCAAAGGTTTCCCCGAAGGCATTGGCATTGAGCGCCTGATAGTTGCGGGGATAGTGCCGGACGAGGAGGGCGAGGTCTACCTTGCGGTCCAGCCCCATGAGCAGGCCGTTTACGGTAGCGATAGCCCCATTGGCCGCACGGGCTGTCTCACCGAAAAAGTTGAAATTTTGTAAAATGAAGCTGTAATCGAGGCTGATGTTATGAAGGCTGTTGCCGGTGAAGTCGAACCGATTGTTGGGCGTGGCGCGAAACTGAGTCAGGTCGGCATCGAGTTCTTCATACAGGGTATTCAGGGCGATATGGCCATAGCGGTTGCTCCACTTCACTTGCCCGCCGATTGTGGTCTGCCCAATGGCTCCTTCATCTGAAATTTCATTAGCGGTGCGGTGCAGTCCGTCGAGATCAAGAGAACTGGCTTGCCGGATTTCATCTTCCAGGTCGGTGGTGTCGGCCTCCAGGAGGTTGGCACTGCGGCGGCGGTAGGAGCCTAGTGCCGTCACTTCAATATGGTCGCCAAAGGCCAGGGTCGCAGCAGCACCCCGCTGGAAGTTAGACTCATTCACGGAAGTGTAAGGACGAAGGGTGCGGGAGGTCCTTTTGATGTTCATCACCAGCGAGCTCTTGCCGTAGCCAAAGCCGCTGTAGAGGATGAGCCCCTGCCCAAAGCTGACCGCATAATCACCGATAGCGATGGCTTTGATGCGTTTACTGTAGTCCTTTAAAAAGAGGTGAGCAGAGTAAAAGTCGAAGCCGTAGGGGTTGCTGCCCTTGAAAAACTCCTCGCCCCGGTCTTTTTCGGCCGTAAAGCCATAGCTCAGCCGGTTGCTGTAGGCATGCTTGTAGCGCATGTAGAATTGGTTGGGGTCGCCGGCGTAGCGGGAGCCGGTTTCGTCTTGCCCCAATGGCGTGTAGCCCCGCTGATCTTCCAGAATACGGAACCAGCGCAGGTAAAGTTCGTTGCGCCCTTCGCGCAGCATCTGGCCGATCGGCGTCTGATAGTCGTCGAGGTCGCCGCCTACCTGCACAAAAGGCAGTAAGCGCCGGATCGTGAGCAGGTCGAGGCTGGGCACGGCCTGCAATTCATAAATAGAGATGAACGCTCCAACATTTCGCCGGTATTTGAGGAGCTCCAGGATTTGAATATCGGACAATAAGTTGAGGTCTTGCAGTTGCCCTTCCGTGATGGTGTTGAGATTGATCGGGTTCTCGCGGTAAAATTCCAGCTCTTCAAAAATCGTATTGAAGTCGAAGGTGCCTTCGCTTTCGGTATTCTGGAGAAAGTCCTCTATCACCTGTTGGTCGGGCTCAGTAGGCTGCATCAGGGAGTCTACCTGAGCACTGAGGGCAAAGCATAGGCCATTAAGCAAAAGTAGCAGTAGGGGTGAACGCATGTTGTGCTTTATTGAGACCTAAAGATAGGGCTTAAACCGGACTGTTAGGTAAAGAGGCGGGCAATAATCCAGGTGGTGGAGAGCGTAGGTGTACTGTTTGTTGCGGTTGCTGCTTATTCGGTGCCTCCGGGAAATTGCAGGCGAGATATGCCTGCAGGGTATCATTGGGAGCGCCAAAGGGCAGGTTGGAAATCCGCCCTTTGAGGTGAGCGGATGCTCTAAGGTGCAGAAATCCGGCTTCCCGGCCGCGGTCTTTTCTCCAGATGGCTCTCCACCCAGGCTGGCACATCAAGGTAGTGCACAGACTTGCGCTCGAAGGGGCTCTGGCGGAGGCCGTGCAGGATCTTATGGTATTTTTGGAACGCTTCCGGATGCTCTGCAGGCGGTTTATTGGTCAGCTCAGCCAGAAAGCGAAGGGTACGATCTAGCATGGGGCTCAGGTCTTTAGCTTTCGTGAAAATCCGTTGTACGGAGCGCAACAGGTAGTCGAGCAGGCGGTAATTGCCGAGCTCGTAGTGGCAAATCAGATGGAGCATACGGGTGTTGTGCAGCAAATCTTCCCGTAGCGAACCTGCCTTGAGATGGATGATCTCGTTGAGGTAATCCAGTGCCACCTCATATTGCTCATCGCAAAAGTGGAGGTAGGCAAACTTATAATAGAAAAGGAGGATCCGGTGGACGTCCGTATTGCCCTCCATCTGCCGGAGTTCCTGTTTGAGGCTTGGGATGAGCTGTATGCCATCCTGATACTCCCGGCTGACAAAAGCATAATTCAACCGGCTAAGGTTGAGGTATATCCGCGCTGTGGAGAGAGAGCTGGCGTCAAGCGTAGCCTGTCTGGCTTTATAAAAGGCTTCAAAATCAGTGAGGCATTGCCCGAGAGATGCCGCGTCATCCAGCATGTAGTGCAACACCATATTATAGTACAGTGCCCGGATATAGAGAGTGGGGTCCTTTTCCTGCATCTGCGGGTCTGCCTGAAATAGCGCTGCCCATTTTTTGGCGTATTGCAAGGCACTGGTAAAATTCAGGAGGATGTACTGATACCACATGTAAGCCTGATACAGGTAAGCCTTCTCAAAAAACGTCAGCTGTTCTGAAAGATAAGCCTGGGGCAGGTTTTGCTCGAGGAATAATTGGACCTGGGCTATTTCCGGCTCAGACTTGACGTGCCCGTGCTCAATATACCAGCCTTGCACTTGTATGTTGAAATTGGAGAACAGGTTGCTGGAGTGCGCGATCCGGCTCCGTTGGCTGGCTTCGTCCAGCAGGCCTTCCATTTTGTTCGCTATCCTCCGGCTCCGGGTAATATGCCGGGCTTCGATCAGCTTCTGAAATTCTATGATTTCCAGGTGCAGGACATCCTGATGGTGCTCTTCGGCTTTGTTTTTGACACTCTCGAGCGTGCGCAGGGCCTGCATGTACATTCCTTTGCTGTAGAGGATGCGGGCAAAGTCAATCTGCTCATGTATAAAAATCTCAAGGTCGCGCTTGATGTACAGCAACCGGAGGCTTTTGAGCAATTGCTGATAAAGGTGGCGCTTATGATTGGCCAGGTTGCGCCTGGAAATGGAGGGCAGGACTTTCAGGACAACCTGATCATCATAATCTTCCATTTGGTTGAGTACATCAAACAGTTGCACAAAGGTGGCATCCCCCTGATAGCGGTTCGTATAGAGCTTGAAGTTACGCTTCTCCGCTTTGGTCAGCGATTGGATGAGATGTAAAAGGTGATCTTTTTTCGCATTAAACGCCACATTAATTTTTTTTTAAAAATTTGGTAATCAATATTTTATGGTGTTTTTTATCTTTTTGGGCATCACACTCAAATGTAAAAGTAGCTATAATGCGGGTATATCATGCCCTAAATTTGTAATTAAGACAACAGTAAAAGCAGTTTGACAGTCATTTAGAGTTGCTGCAAAAAAGCCCAGTCAGAAGTTTCTAAAACTTTTAAACAGGTATGGAATGAAAAAGATAGAAGCAATCATCAGGCTATCCAGATTTGAACAAATCCGGGATGCCCTTGCTGGTATCGGTGTTCGGTTCTTTACATTGACGGAAGTCAAGGGCTTTGGTTTGCAATCCGCTCACAAGATGGTGTACCGGGGCAGTACCTACGATTCAGATTATATTGCCCGCTTGCAACTCGACATCCTCTGCGAAAATGAGAAGGTCGATGATATTGTGAAAACCATAATGGAGGCCGGGCGGACAGGCGAAGTAGGCGATGGGAAAATCATTGTCTATGACGTACAGCAAATTGTACGCATCCGTACTGCAGAAACCAATGCTGAAGCCTTATAAAAGGGTAGTTTAATTGGTGGATAATCAGCTCGCGCTGGACCACAAATATCTTCATACTACTTAGCACAACAATCCTCAACTTCCTATTACACTTAATAATGACGCTACTTGTAGCCGTCAAAAAAGCTGAGGGCCCTACCGTGTAACCAAATTAATCAAAACCTTTTTTTGCTGTCTGAACCGGGCTAGGTAGACCTATTGCCCAGGGTCAGAAGATTTCAGGGATCCATGTGATTGCTGTGTTTGGAACTATTTATAAAAACGCTTTAACGACAAAATAATGAACGAGGCATTATTTACCGCTAATAATGTATGGATGCTGGTTGCTACGGTGCTGGTTTTTGTAATGCACCTTGGGTTTTCTGCCCTTGAAGCCGGATTCGTACAAAAGAAAAATACGGTCAACATTCTGTTCAAGAATGCGATGATTATTTCAATCGGGTTGCTGACCTACTTTATTGTTGGGTTCAATTTGATGTACCCCGGCGTTAATGAAGGTGGGTTCTTTGGTTTCGGTGGTTTTGGGCTGAGCATGCCGGAGGGTGATGCCGGTGCTATTGCTTATGCCAGTGGTGGCTATACTTACTACACGGATTTTATTTTCCAGGGCATGTTTGCGGCAACGGCAGCGACAATCGTTTCCGGGGCGGTAGCAGAACGCATCAAGCTCAACGCTTTTTTGATCTTTGCGACCCTGTTTGTTGCTATTAGCTACCCCATCACGGGGATGTGGAAGTGGGGCGCTGGCTGGTTAGATGCGGCCGGGTTTTATGATTTTGCCGGTTCTACCCTGGTGCATGCTGTAGGGGGCTGGGGCGCTCTGGCAGCGGTGTTGCTTTTGGGCGCACGGCGTGGCAAATACCTGAAGTCCGGCGGCATCAAGCCGATTCCGGGGCACAGTATGCCACTGGCTGCTATCGGGGTCTTCCTCTTATGGTTTGGCTGGTTCGGCTTTAACGGGGGCTCTGTACTCTCTGCTGATCCGGTAGCTGTTTCTCTGGTCTTTGTAACCACTTCTCTGGCGGCATCTGCGGGTGCGGTAGCGGCATTTTTTGTCTCCTACTCCTTGTTTAAATCGCACGACTTGTCCATGGTGCTCAATGGTATTCTGGGCGGCCTGGTCGGTATAACAGCGGGTGCAGACCTCATGAGCCCAATGGAAGCCATCTTTATTGGGGGTATTGCCGGGTTTATTATCCCTATTTCTGTTGTCTTTTTCGACCGCATCAAAATTGATGATCCGGTTGGTGCGACTTCGGTACACCTGATGTGCGGTATCTGGGGCACACTGGCGGTAGGTATTTTCGGTGCAAAGGCTGGGCTGGGGCAATTATGGATACAGCTGTACGGTACCCTTGCAGTCGGTGCTTTTACCTTCGCTTTTGCCTTTTGCCTAATGTACCTCCTGAAGGTGACGATCGGCATCCGGGTAAGTGAAGAAGAAGAAGAACTCGGCTTGGATATCGCAGAGCATGATATGGAAGCTTACGAAGCAGGGACCGTCACAGAGCCTGCCTATCAGCTGATGGATTAAGCGGGTAAAACACGCTCTAAATATTGGAATTAGTATGAAAAAACACATTGGGGCTAACCGGCCCTATTACCCGGCAGGGTACTGACATTCGAACATTGACCACAAAACTTGAATAGATCATGGCAAAATCTAAATTAGAGTATGTTTGGCTTGACGGCTCCGAGCCTACACAGGGCCTGCGGTCCAAAACTAAAATTGTAAAAGACTTCAGTGGCGCCCTTGAGGACTGTCCCATCTGGTCCTTCGATGGCAGCTCCACCAATCAGGCGGAAGGCGGTTCTTCGGATTGCCTCCTTAAGCCAGTCGCTATTTATCCGGACCCGGACCGCCGCGAGGGCTTTCTGGTCATGTGCGAAGTACTCAATGCAGACGGTACACCGCACCCTACCAACGGCCGGGCTACCATCAATGATGATGATGCGGACTTCTGGTTCGGTTTCGAACAGGAATATTTCCTTTGGGACCTGGAGACCAATAAACCATTGGGCTTCCCTGCGAATGGCTATCCACGGCCTCAGGGTCCTTATTATTGCTCTGTAGGAGGCGGGAATGCTTACGGGCGTGATGTCATTGAAGAACACCTGGACCTGTGCATTGACGCGGGCCTTAACATCGAAGGGATCAACGCTGAAGTTGCTGCCGGGCAGTGGGAATTTCAAATTTTTGCCAAAGGCGCCCACGAAGCCGGCGATCAGGTTTGGATTGCACGTTACCTGCTGGAACGCACTGCTGAAAAGTACGGGCTGGGCATCAACTGGCACTGCAAACCCTTGGAGGGCGATTGGAATGGTTCCGGTATGCATGCCAACTTTTCCAACTCATTGCTCCGGGAAGCCGGCAGCCGTGAAGTGTACGATACCGTTTGTGAAGCCTTCGGTGCTTCTCCGAAAGTGATTCAGGATCATATTGAGGTGTACGGTGAAGACAACCATCTGCGCCTGACGGGCTTGCACGAAACACAGTCGATCGATAAGTTCAGCTACGGCATCTCCGACCGGGGAGCATCAATCCGTATTCCGATTGCAACGGTAGAGAATGGTTGGAAAGGATGGTTGGAAGACCGCCGCCCGAACTCCTCAGCTGACCCTTATAAAGTGGCGGCACAAATCATCAAAACCGTGCATTCCGCCAAGGTGATGCAACCGGCTTAAGCCCCGGTCCGGGCTTTCATTCGGTAACACCTGCATAGCCAAACAAACTCTAGTCAACCGAATAGTTCCTGCATAGAAGTATGCAATTTTCTGCCTCCGGCTCGTCCGGAGGCAGTCTTATTGGAATTTTCGGAGTCCGGTCTGGCCGGAGGCACCAAATATTAAAATCCTGGCCCGCTCTTTTCCAATGGCGGTTAAAGTTTGCTACCTTTAGTCGGTAAGACCGCAAACAAGCTCTAATCACCGCGTCAACACAAGATCCGGCACAAAAATTATTTCAGGAACTATAACTTAAATCTAAGCATATTTCTATGAGCCTTTCCAGATTCCAAGCCTTGGATACAATTCTTAATCGCTCCGGGTTTGAGTTGGAGTACGTAGACGTACCCGACCCTAAAATTTCTAACTTCTTTGGTTGCAACGTCTTCAATGACGAATCCATGAAGGAGTACATGACCGAAGAAGCCTTCGGCAATGTGAAAGTGGCGATCGAGTCCGGTGCCAAGCTGTCCCGGGAAGATGCCGATATTGTCGCAGACGCTATGAAGCGCTGGGCAATGGACCATGGCGTTACCCATTACACTCACTGGTTTCAACCATTGACGGGCCGTACTGCCGAAAAGCACGATTCTTTCTTTACGCTCCGCCCTGATGGTGAAGTGGTGGAAGAGTTTACCGGCGATACCCTCGTTCAACAGGAGCCGGATGGGTCGTCATTTCCCGGTGGTGGCCTGCGCTCCACATTTGAAGCCCGCGGCTATACCGCATGGGACCCTTCATCTCCTGCTTTTATCCTAGAAGTAGGGGAGGGGAAGACCTTGTGTATCCCGACCATCTTCGTGACTTATGGTGGCGACTCCCTCGACTACAAACTGCCGTTGCTGAAGTCGCAATCTTACCTTGAAAAAGCTGCGATTCCAGTTTGCCAGCTATTTGACGAGCAGGTGAGTAAAGTCTGGGTGACCCTGGGCTGGGAACAGGAGTACTTCCTGGTTGACGAGGCGTTGTTCAACGCACGCCCCGACCTCTTGCTGACTGGCCGTACCCTTTTGGGCAAGCATTCTCCAAAGGGGCAACAGTTGGATGACCACTACTTTGGTTCTATTCCGGAGCGGGTATACGCTTACATGCGCGACCTGGAAACAGAGTGCCACAAACTGGGCATCCCCGTACGTACCCGCCACAATGAGGTAGGCCCCGGCCAATACGAGCTGGCACCGATGTTTGAGGAAGTCAACCTGGCCGTAGACCACAATCAGTTGCTGATGGACCTGATGGACCGTGTGGCTCGCCGGCACAAGCTGCGGGTACTCCTGCATGAGAAGCCATTTGCGGGTGTGAACGGCTCGGGTAAGCACAACAACTGGTCTATGTCCACCAACACCGGTAGCAATTTGCTGTCTCCGGGTAAAAAGCCAGGCAGCAACCTGCGTTTCCTGACCTTCTTTGTGAATACCATTCAGGCGGTATACAAGCATGCCGACATCCTGCGCGCCAGCGTCGCCTCCGCTTCCAATGACCACCGTCTGGGCGCCAATGAAGCACCGCCCGCCATCGTTTCGGTCTTCATCGGAGAAACGCTGACGAAGGTGTTGGATAGTATTGAAGAAGGTGCTGCTTTTGACGAAGCAGGCGTGAAAGAAGTGATCGACCTGCTCAACAAGATTCCTAACCTGGAGCTGGACAATACGGACCGCAACCGGACCTCGCCCTTCGCTTTCACCGGCAATAAGTTTGAGATCCGCATGGTCGGCTCTACCATGAACTGTGCGGCACCAATGACGGTGATGAATACCATCGTGGGCCGTCAGCTGGAAATTTTCCAAAAGGAGCTCAAGGAACTGATGGACAAAGGGCAGGACCGCAATGCAGCGGTGCTAACCATCCTGCGCCGTTACATTGCCGAGTCTAAGGCGATCCGCTTTGAAGGGGATGGCTACAGCGAAGCCTGGGAGGTAGAAGCGAAAAAGCGTGGGCTGGCGAATACGCCTAACACTCCGGATTCGCTGAACGCTTATCTATCCGACGATGCGGTAAAGCTGTTTACTTCCAGTAATGTGTTCACTGAAAAGGAACTGCATGCCCATTATGAGGTAATGAACGAAAACTACATCATCAAGCTGCAGATCGAGGCGCGGACCATGGGAGAAATGGTGATCAACCATATCTTACCCGCTGCTTTAGCCTATCAGAGTGAGCTGGCCAACAGCGCTTTGAATATCAAGAGCCTGGGGCTGAGTGAGAAGGAGTATAAAACACAGCTCGACCTGGTTAAGCTGATTGCTGAAAACGTCAGCCTCATCAAGCAGAAGGTCAATGAAATGACCAATGTGCGCCGCGATGCCAATGAGTTGGAAGATGCCAACGAAATGGCCAAAGCATACTGCTACAAGATCAAGCCGCTAATGGAAGAGATCCGGACTTATGCCGACCGCCTGGAATACCTGGTGGACGACCGTGAATGGCCACTGATTAAGTACCGGGAACTGATGTTTGTGCGCTAGGATATTCCCTGTCCGACAGGGCGTGAAAAACCGTAGCTCGGGCGAGGCTGAACAGGTCTTGTCCGGGCTATTTTGTTTTTGATGCCTGTAAATTTGCCACTTGTAGCTGGAATGATGGAAATCCAACATGCTCATAATAAAAAATTAGGATTTATAGCGAACTTTGAGCTACCGGCGTATCGTTCGAGTATACGTGACTTACGCTGCAAGTTAGCGTCGAAACAACAAAATTTGAAAATCAAAATAAACATGATGAAGCGCATTCAATGGGCTGTTCTTTCCCTTTTCCTTGCCATTAGTGTAGGGACCTTTTCCAGTTGCGGTGACGATGACCGCGGCGGAGGCATCAACCTCTTTTCTATCGAAGACGATAAAATGCTGGGCCTGCAACTGCGGGATGAAATCCTGGCTAACCCTCAGGAATACCCCATCCTCGATGAGGGGCAGTACCCCGGGGCCTACGCTTACGTTAATGCCATGGTGAATGATATCCTCGCAAGTGGGGAAGTCAAGTACGCACAGGAGTTTGCCTGGGAGGTCTATATCATTGACGATCCCGAAACCTTGAATGCCTTTGCTGCACCGGGTGGGTACATCTTTGTGTATACAGGCCTGATCAAGTTCCTGAATGAAAAGGACGACTTTGTTGGTGTTATGGGCCATGAAATTGCACACGCGGATTTGCGGCACTCCACACAACAGCTCACACAACAATATGGTGTAGCTACGCTTTTGGGCCTGCTGCTTGGGCAGGATCAGGACTTGCTCACCAATGTGCTGGGCAGCCTGCTTGGGCTGAGGTTCAGCCGGGATGATGAGTCGCAGGCAGATCAGTTTTCCGTCATTTATCTTTGTGAAACGGAATATGCCGCTAATGGTGCTGCCAGCTTTTTTCAGAAGCTGATCGATCAGGGCTCTGCTAATCCGCCGCAGTTCCTGAGTACTCACCCGAATCCGGACAACCGTGTGGAGGCCATCAATATGGAGGCCGAAGACCGCATGTGTGACACTGCTTTTGATTCTGATGCTCAGGAGTGGATGGATTTCCAGAATAGCCTTCCGTAAGCCCTCTTCCACGAAAGGCGGTTTAGAGTATGTTTGGAGGTGATTTACCTGTGAAAATCGGTAATTTATGGTTCTGGCTAACGGTTTTGAAGGGCGTTTAGCAGGCTAAGAGATGCTATGTTTAGCATAGCCATATAGCTACGTGACCGAAAAACCGGATGCCATAGCCTGCCCCGCATTTCTGTGGGGGTAATAAAGCGCTGATTTGCAACGTAAAGGTGCTCCTCCAAACATGCTCTAAGTTTAGGGTGTGCTTGAAAGTACGGCCTAACTTCAACATCCGAGCTTGCATTGCCTTTTTTTAGGTTTCACGCAAAGTCCGCAAAATGCTGGGCAAATTTTGGCAGGAGTCTGCCCGGGGGAGTGCTCCTCCTCTGCGTGAACCCCCCTTCCGCCTGCCCCCAACTCCAAAATTCCCAGCTTTTTCACGCATTCTCTGCCTACTCTTTTCTGAATTCCCTAAATTGCCAGCAAAAATTATGAGCCTTAACATCAACCACACCGTGCTCGACCGTTTCCTGCGGTACGTACAAATTGATACACAGTCCGACCCGGCATCTACCACATTCCCCTCTACAGAAAAACAGAAGAACCTCAGCCGCATTTTAGTGGAAGAGCTTAAGGAAATGGGGATTGCCGATGCCCACCTCGATGAGCATGGCTATGTGTACGCCACCCTGCCTGCCAATACCAGCAAAGCCGTACCGACCATTTGCTTTTGTTCGCACGTAGACACCTCGCCTGACTGCAGTGGGGAAGGGGTGAAACCTATTGTCCACAAAAATTACGATGGCGGAGTGCTCACTTTGCCCGATGACCCCACTGTACAACTCAGCCCGGACGACCACCCCGAGTTGAAGCACAAAACCGGGCACGATATCGTCACCGCAAGTGGTACCACCTTGCTCGGAGCCGATAACAAAGCCGGTGTGGCAGAGATCATGGATGCTGTACACTTCTTTACGCAAAACCCGGAGGTGAAACACGGGACCATCCGCATCTTGTTTACTCCTGATGAAGAGATTGGCAGAGGCGTAGACCACGTGGATATTGAAAAGCTCAATGCTGACTTCGGCTACACCGTTGATGGCGAACGCCTGGGTAGCCTGGAAGACGAAACCTTTTCCGCAGATGCCGTGACCATCAATATCACCGGCGTAAGTATTCACCCGGGTTTTGCAAAAGGCAAACTGGAAAGTGCCCTTAAAATTGCTGCCGATCTGGTAGCGGCTCTGCCTAAAGACCGGCTTTCTCCGGAGACTACCGAAGGCAAAGAGGGCTTTGTGCACCCTGTTAGTATCAGTGGCGGAGCGGAGTCTGCGAAAGTGCAGTTCATCATCCGCGATTTTGAAGACGAAAAGCTGGCCGCCCACGAAGCTGAACTGAAAGGCCTTCTCGATCAGGTGTTGCGGCATTACCCCAACGCTAAAGCGGAATTCGTGGTAACGGAGCAGTACCGCAATATGAAGCAAATGATACAGCAGCGGCCGGAAATTGTGGATTACGCCGAAGAAGCGATGCGCCGTGCCGGGATAACCGCCCAAAAGCGGAGTATACGGGGCGGTACGGATGGCTCCCGTTTGTCCTTCATGGGCTTGCCCTGTCCCAATATTTTTGCCGGAGAGTATGCTTTCCACTCTAAGGAAGAGTGGTCCTCTGTGCAGGATATGCAGGCGGCAGTGCGCACCATCATCGAGATTGCCCGCCTGTGGGAAGAACGGTCTTAAGGTTTTTTAAGAGCCGATATTGCCCGCTTAAGACTTTTTAACAGAAGCTCAGTCCGGCTTAACATTCGCATAGGAACATCGGGTGCCGTATAGTAATACCTTGGGCTAAAGCAAAACCCATACACTATGCGTACCCGAAGTTCCTTTCCCCCGATCCTGTTCTTAGTCCTGAGCCTGACGTCCTGCATGTCACCGGAAAAGCTGGTCGAAAAAGGCAACTACGAGGCTGCAATTGAAGTCGCATCACGCCGGCTGGCAGGCAAGAAAAACAAGAAAGCCAAATACGTACTCGCTTTGGAAGAGGCTTTTGCCAAAGCCAATCAGCGCGACCTTTCCAACGCGGACCGCCTCAAGCGGCAGGGGCGGCCCGAAAACTGGGCACGCATTCACGAGCATTACCTGAGCATCCGCAAACGGCAGGAAGCCGTAGCCCCGCTCTTGCCCCTCGTCTCCAAAGAAGGGATCAAAGCCAACTTCCGGTTTGTGAAAGTAGACGAACTGGAAACGGAAAGCCGGGAGAAAGCTGCCGAATTTCACTACGCAGAAGCCATACGCTTGCTGCGCAATGCCCGCCAAACGGGCGACCGCCTTGAAGCGCGGCAGGCTTTCGCAGAGCTGGACCGCATCGGTCAGTACTTCAAGCGCTACCGGGATGTAGAACAATTGCAGGAGGAAGCCCTGTACCTGGGCACCACTTTTGTACTGGTACGGCTCCGGCAGGAAGCACCGGTTACCATGCCCAATGCTTTCGAGCAGGAGCTTACAGCCATTGCTGTGCAGGACCTCAACAGTCAGTGGAAAGTCTACCATACCCGCCCGGTGAAGGGGCAGGAGTATGACTACGAGGTGGTCATGCGCATCAACCGCATTGAAGTCAGCCCCGGATTGGTGCGGGAGCGGGAGTACGAAGAGACCGCCGTAGTAGAAGACGGTTGGGAGTACGTGCTGGATCAAAATGGGAATGTGGCCAAAGATACCCTCGGCAACGATATCAAAGTGCCCCGTGAGGTGCGGGTGCGGGCGTTGGTGCTGGAGAACTACCAGAACAAAACAGTCAGGGTCAACGGCCGCCTGGAGTTCCTTGACCGCGCAACGGAAAATATTATTCATACCGAACCCCTCTTTGCCGAAGCCATCTTTGAAAACTATGCCGCTACCTTCCGCGGCGACAAGCGGGCTCTGAGCAAGCAATCCCGGCAGCGGATTGGCAATCAGCCGGTGCCTTTCCCCTCAGAGGAGGTGTTGTTGCTGCAGGCTGTGGAACAGCTCAAACCTTTCATCAAACGGGAAATAGCAAGGACCCGTCGGATGATCTGATCCGGTAATATTTGAAAATCACCGCAGAGTACCTATTTTGGAATCATGAATCCATTATTCCAAAACACACAACTGTCAATCGAAGCGCTGCCAAGTGTAGCAGAAGTAGACTGGCAGGGGCTCGATAAGGCTTATCTCCGGGTAGACCTTATCGGGCTTTGGTTTTTTAGGTTGGTAGTGTTGGGGTTATTCCTGGCCTACAGCTACTTTGTCACTGACTTTCCGGCGGGTATCCGTTGGAGTATCGCCGGGCTCTGGGTGTTCTTGTTGTTGCTGGCCACCCTGCTGCGCTATCTGGGCTTCCGCATCAAAGGCTATGCAGTACGGCAGCACGATTTGATGTACCGCCGCGGGCTGCTCTTCCGCACGGTAACGGTGGTGCCTTTCACCCGCATTCAGCACAGCGAGGTCGAACAGGGGGTCATTGAGCGGCAATTTGGGCTTTCAAGCTTGTCGGTTTTTACGGCAGGCGGCAGTCAGAGCGACCTGGCGATTCCCGGGCTGAAGCGGGAGGATGCAGAGCGGATCCGAAATTTCTTAGCTCAAAAACTGGCATCCGATGAAGAAGAATGAGGCCAGTTTCCTGGCGCCCCGCCGGCAGGCACAAGCCGCGATAGTCATCTTTATTTACAACTTTGTGGTGCGAATACTGCGTGCGGCCTGGCCGATTTTGCTGGTATTTCTTTTCCGCAGCAATAAAGAGCAAAGCAATACCGAGTTGCTGATGAATGCGGCCGTGCTGATCGGTGGTTTGTTTTCACTCGGCGTTTCAGTCATTGCTTACTATCGCTACTTTTTCCACCTGGAAGAAGACCAACTCGTCATCCAAAAGGGCGTATTCAACCGGAGCCTGACCAAACTGCCCTTTGAGCGCATCCAGAATTTGTACATTGAGCAAAATGTGCTCCACCGTTTGCTTGGTGTGGTGAGCCTGCGGGTGGATTCTGCCGGCAGCAGCGGGCATGAGGTCACGATTGATGCGCTGGAGCGGCAGGATGCTGAGGCGATGCGGGCCTATGTACTGGAGCAAAAGCAGGACGATGCCGGGACAGAAAGCGCTGAGGGTAGAGCGCCCCTCACCCCGGCACCCCTAATGCAGTCTCTGGTCCTGCGCCTGACCTTTGATGACCTGCTGCGTATTGGGGTCACCCAAAACCACCTGGCTACGGCGGGCGTTATTGTGGGCACCGTTTTCGGGTTCCTGTTTACCGTGGCGGGCGCCTTTGAGCAGGATCTGGTCAAGACCCTGATAGAACGCTGGCCTATGCTAAAGCCCGGATTCTGGGGCTTTTTGATACTGGCGGGGATGTTGTTTGTACTCGCTTTCTTTCTCACCCTGATGCGGACGGTCACTCAGCACTACGATCTTCAGTTTTTTGAAAGCCGGGAGGGCTTCCAGCTCAAAGCCGGGTTGTTCAACCGCCGGGAAGCCTCGATGCAAAAGCGTAAAATACAGCTCATCCGCTGGACGGACAACCCCCTGCGCCGCTTGCTGGGGCTGTTCCGGGTCTCTATTCATCAGGCGATATCGGGCTCGGAGCGGGCCGCGGAGCAGATTTCTATCCCCGGCTGCAAAACCAGGCAGGTGGACGATGTCGTGCACTCCAGTTTTGAAGAGAGCGCCAATGCTGAATTTCAGCAGCATACGATTTCCAGGGCTTACTTCACTTGGTATATCCGTTTTTACGCGTTGCTGCCGGCGGTGGTTTTTGGCGCTCTGTGGTATTTCCTGCAGGAGCCCCGGTTTGCGCTGCCTGCTATTGCTTTTCCCGTACTGGGCGCTCTGTACCTTTGGACGTATCAGCGCCGGTTCAGGTTATGGCTTTCGGAAGAGTACCTGAAAACAGAAGAAGGGGTTCTGGGGCGTACCGCCACCCTGCTGCCGATTTATAAAGTACAGTCTGTGCGTATCCGGCAGTCGTTCTTTCAGCGCCGCCGCGATCTGGCTTCGGTACAGCTGTTTACGGCCGGGGGCTCTGTCTATGTGCCATTCCTGCCATTAGGGTTGGCTCAGGCACTGCAGGATTACGTGCTCTACCGGGTGGAAAGCCGGCAGGAAGACTGGATGTAGGAACGGGCTTCAAATTTCCTACAAATTCGCTTTTTACCTTTGGTATTATGAAATTGCTCATTGTAGAAGACCAACAAGAACTGGTTGACAACATACAGGCGTACCTCAGCCGTGGCGATGTAGTCTGCGAGTCGGCCCGCAACTTCGCGGAAGCACAGGACCGGCTACTGTCGTTTACCTATGATATTGTACTATTGGACCTGATGCTGCCCGATGGCAGTGGGCTCAACCTGTTGCGCCTGCTCAAGCGGATGAACCCGGAAACCGGAGTGCTCATCATCTCGGCCAAAAATGCACTGGATGATAAAATCAAGGGCTTAGAGCTCGGGGCAGATGACTACCTGACCAAGCCTTTCCATCTGTCCGAACTCAACGCCCGCCTGAATGCCATCTTCCGCCGCCGCCGCCTGCAGGGCCACACGGTGCTGGAACACGGCTCTATCCGTATTGATACCGATACCCGGGAGGTAACGGTCGCTGATCAGCCCATAACCCTCACCGTCAAAGAGTACGAATTGCTGCTGTTTTTCATCACGAATAAAAACCGGGTGCTAACCAAGCAAGTCATTGCAGAGCACCTTTGGGGCGATGATGTAGACCTTTTAGACTCCTTTGACTTTGTGTACCAGCACATTAAGAATTTACGTAAGAAAATTGCCATAGAAGACAGCGAAGAGCACATCAAGACCATCTACGGGCTGGGCTACAAATTTACCAACCGATGAACCTGATTGCAAAAACCACTTTGTTTTACCTGCTGGTAGCCGTGCTTGTTTTTGGTATCGGGGGCTGGGTGACGTACCACGTCGTGAAAACGGAGGTGACAAAAGAGACCGACTTCCAGCTCTACGATGAAGTACAAGACGTGGCCAACGATGTGCGGGATGGGATTCCAATCGAAATTTTGCGGCGCCGGAAAGTTGGGATTGAGCACTTGGGCGACCACCTGAAGATAGATACCTTTTACCGGTTTTCGGATACCCTGGCGCCTCACCCATACCGGGCGGGAGAGATGGAGCCCTACCGCAAACTCGAAGCGGTGAAGGAAGTGGACGGGAGCTTCTACCACATTTCTATAACGGATGTTTTTATCGAATCCGATGATATCTACGATGTAGTTGTGGAAATTCTGTGGCGCCTTTTCCTCATCCTTGGGGTGGGAATGCTGATCGCCAGTTTTTTGGTGACCCGATGGTTGCTGACGCCATTTCAGCGCATTCTTAGCAGTATACGGGGCTTTAATATTAAGCAGCCGGAACCCCTGGATTTACCCGCCACCAGTACCAAAGAATTCCGGCAGCTGAACGCCTTTGTATCTGCTATGACCGAAAGGGCAAGGCGGGACTTCCGGTCGGTACGGGAGTTTTCTGAGAATGCATCTCACGAAATGCAAACCCCGCTCTCCATTGCCCGGGGCAAGCTGGAGCTGCTGCAGGAAACACAGGACTTGGACCAGGAACAGCTCCGGCTGATTAACGACGCTCAGAATGCGCTCCGGCGATTGTCCAAACTGGGCAGTGCGCTCTTGCTGCTTACTAAAATTGAAAACCATGAGTTCCGCGCTCAGCGGGAGGTTGACATTTCAGCTGTTGTTAATGCCTGCCTGGACAATTTTTCGGAATTAGCGATGCTTCGCGGATTACCGGTGAAGCGGGAAGTGCAGCCTGATGTTGGCTTAGCCATTGACCCAACCCTGGCTGATGTCCTGGTGTCCAACCTCGTGCGCAACGCCATCCGCCACAATCAGGAAGACGGTGCCATTGAAGTAAAACTGGACAAACAGGGCTTCTCCATCCGCAATACCGGCGCCCCGCCGAGTATCCCTACGGCTGATCTCTTTAAGCGTTTTCGCAAAAATCAGCAATCCGAAAAATCCATGGGGCTGGGATTGGCGATCGTCAAAAAGATCTGCGATACCAATCAATTGGAGGTGGGCTACGATTTTCAGGATGGATGGCACGAAATAAAGGTGAAATTTCCGATAAATGTTTAAACTTCAGAATTGCTTCAACATTACTACAGGTGAGCGATAGATTCGACTCTTACATTTGCATAAAAATAAATTTCCACGAATGAAGTCTCACCTGACGATTACACTACTACTACTGAGCATACCCTTTTTACTATTTGCCAACCCTGCGTCTTCCGATCCCGGGGACGATGTAAAAGGACTGGTCAAAGGACAGATTGTGGATGCTTCATCCGGAGGGCCTTTGGAGTACGCTACGGTTTCGATCTACCAACTGCCAGATAGCACGCTCGTCACCGGGGGGATCACGGATGGGGAAGGCATTTTTTCCATTGAGCTGAGTACCGGTACCTACTACCTTGAAGTTGCCTTTATTTCCTATCAAAAGCTGGAATCCAAACCTTTTGAAATAGCACGGGGGCGCATGAGTGCCGACTTAGGCAAGATCGAATTACTGCCCGATGCCACAACCCTTGAACAAGTGGAGGTGCGGGCAGAGAAGAGCCGGATGCAGATGTCACTGGACAAGCGAGTATTTAACGTTGGCAAGGACCTGGCGAACCTCGGTGGATCAGCAACCGATGTGCTGGACAACGTACCCTCGGTTACGGTAGATGTGGAAGGCAATGTGAGCCTTCGGGGCAGCGGCGGCGTACGCATCCTGATCAATGGCCGGCCATCCAGCCTCGTCGGTGTGGGCGATACGGACGGTCTCCGCAATATCCCCGCCAACCTGATTGAACGGGTGGAAGTCATTACCAATCCCAGTGCCCGGTACGAAGCCGAGGGTATGGCGGGTATCATCAATATCATCCTCAAGAAAGAAAAGCGGAACGGCTGGAACGGCTCCGTGGATATCACCGCAGGCTACCCCGAGCAAGCTGGCCTGGCGATCAATACCAACTACCGCGTCAAAAATTGGAATTTCTTTGCCAACTACGGCCTGACTTACCGCGACAGCCCGGGCAGTGGCAGCCGCTACCAGGAAGTGTACGACCGCAATGCATTTGGGCCCGATACGACCTTTATTCAGGACCTGACCCGCGACCGCTCCCGCGGCGGCTGGGACAATAACGTCCGCGTAGGTGCCGACTACAGCTTCAGCGAAACGAGTACGCTGACCGCCAATTTCACCTACAGCGTGGAGGATGGCGATAACATTTCTGAGATTACTTACCGCGATTACATCAACAACCTGGATAATCCCACTGGCATCAGTACCCGTACGGATAATGAGCGGGAAGAGGAAAACGACCTGGAATACGTAATGACGTACCGGAAAGAATTCAAGGAGAAGGGGCATCGTTTTACTACGGATATCCGCTTTCAGGATAGCGAAGAGCTCGAAACCTCCGTCATACGGGAAGCTTATTTTACTCCTGAGTTTGAAGAAACCGGAGCCAGTGAACTGGAGCAGCGCTCTAGCAACCTGGAGCTGCAGCGGCAGCTGATCTGGCAGGCCGACTATGTGCGCCCGTTTGCTGAAGAAGGTAAGTTTGAGCTCGGTCTCCGGGCAGGCATCCGGGACATAGAGACTAACTTTCAGGTAGACGAATTTGGTATGGACGGATGGGAGAACCTTCCTGACTTCACCAATAACTTCCTTTTCGATGAGGATGTCTATGCAGCTTATACCAGCATTGGCAACAAGTACGGCGACTTCTCCTTTCAGGCGGGATTGAGAGCAGAGTATACCGAAATGATCACTGAGTTGGTCGCCACTGAGCAGATCAATCCACGGGAGTATTTCAACCTATTCCCCAGTGTATTCGTGGGCTATGATTTGGGCGAGAGCGGCAACTCTATGCAGGTGAGCTACAGTCGCCGTATCAACCGGCCCAACTTCTGGAGCCTGAACCCGTTCTTTAGCTTTAGCGACGCCCGGAACATCTTCACTGGCAACCCCAACCTGAACCCTGAGTTTACTGACTCCTACGAGATCAATTACCTGAAGTACTGGGACAAGGCCTCCATGACGGCGGGTGTCTTCTACCGTTACACTACCGGCAAAACCGAGCGCATTCAGCGGGTGAATTCAGAAGGCATCACCTTTACGCAGCCCGAAAACCTGGCTACCGAAGATGCTTATGGTTTGGATGTGACCTTTTCAGTTTCCCCAACCAAGTGGTGGGACCTCGACGGTAACGTCAACTTCTTCCGCTCTATCATCTCCGGTGTTTCTGAAGGAGGTGAAGACTTGGGCGCAGACGCCATCACTTCTTTTGGCCGCCTGACTTCACAGATTACCCTCTGGGATGAACTGAATACGCAAATCCGCTTCAACTACCGCGCACCGCGCAACGATCCACAGGGCCGCGACAAGTCGATGTACCACATGGACCTGACGTTGAGCAAAGACATTATGGAAAAAAAAGGTACGCTGACCTTCTCCGTAAGTGACGTCTTCAATACCCGCCGCTGGCGCTACATCAATGAAGGCACCGGCTTCTACAGCGAAGGCGACTTTCAGTGGCGCGCCCGTCAGGCCCGTCTGACTTTCTCTTACCGCATCAATCAGCAGAAGAAGCGGCAGGGCAACTACGGTGGCGGCTACGATGGTGGCGGTGGCGACTTCTAAACTTGGTATTTCATACACTACATACTGAAAATACGCAATAGTTGGCTACGGCTGGCTCGCCTTTGGGGGAGCCAGCCTTTTTGTTGTAAAAATCATTAGATATTTGGTTATCAGCAGCAGTGTTCCTCCAAATATGCTTTAAGAAAACCATTAAACATAAAACCAGCATTAATTCCCATTTCCAAACTTATCCACTGTCCCCGCAGCGACATCCACTCCACCGATATTTTCCCTACTTTAGCGCCCGATGAGCACCGAACAGCAAAGCACTGCCCTTTTACTCTTCCTCCGCAATGAGCAGGACGAAGCGCGCTGCAAGCCCCTCGCGGGTAGCCGAAAGGCGAGTGCTGCGCTATTCCAACGGCTCAACCGCTATACACTAAAGCAGGCGCGGCGCACCGGGCTGCCCTTTTTTATCATTCAGGGCGATCAGCAAGTCGGTGCTACCTTTGGAGAACGCTTCGCCAATGCCTATCAGTCGGTCTTTGACTTGGGGTATGAGCGGGTGATTGCGATTGGTAACGACTGCCCCGAGCTGAATACCGGTCTGCTGCTTCAGGCGGTACATCAGCTTGAGCGGCGCACTATGGTCCTGGGCCCAACCCGGGATGGGGGCGCTTATTTGATTGGATTGCAGCGGACTGCTTTCGACCGGGCTGCTTTCGCCAACCTGCCCTGGCAAACAGATACGGTTTATGTAGCGCTTCAGGCGCTGGCCGATCATCCAATAGCCGTACTGAGCACCTCTTTTGATATTGATAAGACCCAAACTTTGCGCCGGCAGTTTTGGCGGGTGCCTGCTGCACTGCGCAGGGTGTTGAGCCGCCTGATGGGGCAGGAGATTGCTGCTGTATTTCAGTTGCATTGGACGGCTTTCCGATCTGCTTTTCTACGTTCCATTGGCCTGCGGGCACCTCCGTCACGGGCTTTCCTGTAGTAGTTCTATATCACATGCTGAACAGTGGGCAAACGCCCAATTGATGAAGAACAGCCTTCGGTTTTGATCTGAACCGTTGGGCGATTCCGTACATCATTTCAAAATCTCACGATCTCAAATACTCACGATCTATGAAAATCAAATTGACGCTCCTCCTGAGCTTCATCACTACTGTTGGTTTGCTGGCACAAGCCGATCTTAATGTCCATCTCATCAATTACCTGACCGATGCGCCTGTGCCCGGTATGGAAGTCCGCCTGCTCAACGAAAGCCGGGGCCTGCAGCGTTCGGCAGTCACTAACGATCAGGGCGTGGCGACTTTCAAAGGGCTGCCCGAAGTAACGGGCTATAAAGTACTGACGGATGAAACTGAGGATTTCCTATCCGGAGAATCTGACCTGTTCAGTATCCGCTCTAATCAGAACCCGACGATCACCCTCTCTTTATTCGAAAACCGGCAGATCGCCCTTGATGCGGTGGAAGTCTCTGCGGCGTCAACGACCCAAATTAACAGCACCGATGCGGAAGTTTCCTTTGAGTTAAAACAACGGGAAATTGAAGAATTGCCCATCGAAGGGCGCGACATCACCCGGGTGCTCTTCCGCCTGCCCAACGTCTCTCAGGCCACCGGCTTCTACCCGGAAGCGCCGAATGTGGCCATCAACGGGGCGAACCCGCTCTTCACGAGCTACCTGATTGATGGCATGGACAATAATGAGCGCTTCCTCGGGGGGCAAAAGTTTGCTATGCCGGTGGGCTTTGCCCGCAATATCACTGTGCTGACCAACAACTACAGCGCGGAGTACGGCCTTACGGCAAATGGTATCGTCAACATCACCACCCGTAGCGGCAGCAACGAGTTTGGCGGCGAGGCTTTCTTCATTACCCGCCCGGGGCCGGTCATCGACGGGCAGTCGGACTTTGCGCAGCGCGACCTCTCCGGCAACGCGGTCAGGGACGGCTTCCAGCGCTATCAGGCGGGTGTGGGCTTTGGCGGAGCGATCGTCAAGGATCGGACGTTTTACTACCTCAATGTGGAGCATACCACCGACCTCAAGGACAATCTCCTGAATACCGACGCACTGGGCGTCAACGAAACCGTACGGGGCGAAAACAACTTTACTTACATCTCCGGGAAGCTCGACCACAACTGGAGCCCGCGCTTCACCTCCAGCCTGCGGGCAAATGTCGGCCTGGTGAATATTGAGAATCAGGGGGGTGGGCTCGATGGGGGCGTCACCTTCCCTTCCGCAGGCAGCGTGCAGGACCGCAACTCGGTTTTGGTGGCCCTGAAAAATAATTACATCGGCGATAATTTCAGCGCACAGACTAATGTACAGTACAGCCGCTTTCGCTGGAACTACGGGCGGGCGCTGAATGGCCCCGGCCCGCAAGTGACCTTGCTCAACCCCAACGACATCACAGTTGGCGTGTTGGGGCATCCCGGCTTCATCTTTGACGAAACCGAAAACACCCTTCAATTCCAGCAAAAGTTCAACTATTACGCAGGAAACCACACCCTAAAGGCCGGGCTGTCGGTCATCTCCGCTGACCATCAGCTCTTCGGTGGGGGGAATGTCAATGGCAACTATACCGTGCGCCTCACCCAAGGTCAACTCGATCAGGTGCGAGGCCTCGGCCGGGGCAGTGCTCTGAATGTGAATGATATCCCTAGCGATGTGCAGGTGCTTGGCTATGCCGTAGAGTTGCGCCCCACTTCCTTTGGTGCCCGTCAGACCATCTACTCGGCTTACCTGGAAGACGAATGGCGGGCTACTTCCCGTCTGACCGCAACCCTGGGCTTGCGCTATGACTACGACGACCTCTCCGCAGGAGGGGCGAGCGAAGGCGATCTCAATAATATCGCCCCACGCCTCAATCTCAATTACAAACTCAGTAGCCGCAGCAGCCTGCGCGGTGGGTACGGTATCTTTTACGAAAAAATCCCCTACGCTATCTACAGCGATGCTCTGCAGCAAAATACCACAAGCGCCGACTACCGCAAGCAAATCCAATACTTTGTTGATCAGGGTGTCTTGCCAGCCAGTACGGACGTGGATGCGGTCACCTTTGCGGGCAACCTCAGCGGCTTTGCTTCTAATGTCGGTTATCTGGAAGGGCCTTCAGCGGAGAGCCTGCAGGAGCAGCGTGAGGGCGTCTTTAGCAACGAACGCCGCATCCTCAACCCCAACGGCTACGACAACCCCTACACCCACCAAATGGCGCTGGGCTATCAGCTGCAGATGAACAGCAACAGCCTGTTCTTTGTAGACCTGGTGCACAACCGCTCCTTCAATCTGCTGCGCCTGCGCAACCTTAATGCCGCTGCGCCTTACAAGATCGACCCGGATGACCCGCAGGTCCGCACTATCGCCGAAGCCGATGCTTCCCGCGCCCTACCTATTGTCAATGGCAATAGCGCCATCATCAATGGGGAAACCCTGACTGGCGTAGCCCGCAATGTGGTGATGAGCGAAACGGCCGGCGAGTCACGCTACTACGCGGCAAGCTTTAATTTCCAAAAGGCGAGGGGAGAGGACGACTATAGTTTCCGCCTCAATTACACCCTGTCTTATCTGGAAAACAACACAGAAGACATCAACTTCCGCGCCATGGATGCCAATGACTTCGAAGCCGATTGGGGCCCGAGCATCAACGACCGCCGCCACATCATTAATACCATTTTCACCTACTATCCGGTGGAGAACCTGTCCCTGACCGTCGCTGGCCTGATTCAGAGCGGGCAGCCGATCAACCGCACCCCTCTGCCGGTCAGTTACGTAGTAGTGGATGAGAATGGCAACCCTGTGCAGCAGCAGCTCACCGGCCCGGGCGGTACTCCCGCCTTCGACCAAAACGGCGACCCTATCCTGGTAGATGTCACCGCTTCCACTACCGACCTGAACGGTGATGGCGCATCTTTTGGTGATGCCTATGTAGGCAACAGTGACCGTTTCCCCGGCGAGAGCCGCAACAGCGACCGTCTGCCCTGGTCCAATACCTTTGATGTGGGCTTGCAGTACGATTTTCAGATTGGCGATAGTGAATTGCAGCTGCGGGCGGATGTATTCAATGTCTTCAATACCCAAAACCTGAGCGGCTACAGCAACAACGCCACGCAGTCTAATCAGATTCAGCCCGGTTCGGCAGCGAGCGGATTGCTGGTGCGCCGCAACGCGAGTGCACCACGGCAGTTTCAGTTCACGCTGCGGTACGCGTTTTAGTATTATGCAGCTCTACCTGGCTTCGCCGGGTAGACAGGTTTTACGCAGTCGTGGTGAAAATGAGAACTTCGTTAGAAGTCCCACGTTGCTACCCCCCGGCTAACATCAAGGAAACTGACCTCGTAGAGGTCGCATATAAGTAGTTATGAAGCAATTTGAAAATAATACCACCACCATGATCAAAGCAGCCGTCATCGACAACGGCATCGTCGGGCTCCGCGAGAGCTACCTCGATCAGCCGCACGTGCAGTACGATTTCCTGCCTACCCATCAGGCCACCGCGCCGGACTTCAGTCCATATGACTTGCTCGTGGTGCCCAACGGTACCGATCAGGTAGCGATGTACCGCTGGCGGAAAGCTGTACAATCCTTTCTGAATCAGGGCAAAACGCTATTTTGCTTCGACGGCTGGTTCACCAACTGGCTGCCTGGCAGTCAGTGGCTGGCCGACAACAGCAAAAAGACCATCGACATCCGCTACACCCTGAAAGCCGACCGCTACGGGCTGTTTGAAGGCGTAGACCTCGACCACTTTATCTTCTCCAACGGCATCAGCGGCTGGTGGGCCTGCGGCTACATTCGGCCTGCTCCCCAAGCGGAAGTAGTGGTCGCCGATACCTGGGGGCGCTGCATCATGCTGCTCGATGAGCAGACCACCCCGGGCACGATCTTCGCCACCGCCAGCGGGCCGCTTGGCGATTACGCCTACGGCACTACCGACGATGCGGGCTCTATGGAAGGCCTGACCAGGCTGTACCACAATTTACTCACCAAACTCATCAAAACACCGGTATCATGATAGGATTGTTTTTCAACGGCGTCTGGTCGCAGTACGCTTTCGCGAAAGCGGGAAAATATAAGGAGCTGTACCGCCTGCTGTACATTCACGAACTCACTGAAGATTCCCTGCAAGGGCTGAAGGCTATCGCCCTGCCTTTTCAGTCTAATCAGGCAGCCATCCGGGAGCGCAAAGACCTGATTTATGGCTTCCTGGAGCAAGGCGGTAAAGTCTTCGTCGCCGGCGACAGTACCGCCGATTGGCTCGATGCGCAGTGGGAGGACCGCCCGGTCAATAATTTCTGGTGGGTAAAAGACCCCACTAACCCACCCGTTTCCAAAACCGACTACAGCCACCCGGTTTACGATGGGTTGAGTGCCCGCCACGCCTGCTGGCACACCCACGGCGTGTACACCCGCATACCGGAGCACGCCCGGGTGGTGCAGACCAACGGCAGGGGAGAGGTCATCTCCTGGGAGACGAACCACTACGGGGGTACCCTATTCGCCACCACGTTGGACCCGATTGTCGAGCACGGCATTCAACAAATCACCCACCTCGATCATTACGTCGATAAGCTGACCGAATGGCTCTGCGGGGTGAAGCCGGAAGGGCGGTTTGAAATGCAGGCGGCAGATTATGGCGTGGCCTGGGAAAACCATTAGTAAGAAACGAAGCAAAACCATGACAAGACCTACTTTTTTCAGCCTTGTGCTGGCGCTTTTATTGTCGGCCTGCGGGGATGGTACCGCACCGGAAACCGCGCAGGAAGCCCTTTCCCAAATGAGCTGGCCTGAAATCGAAGCCGAAGCCCGGGGCGCCACCCTTACCCACATGATGTGGACCGGCGACCCGCTCATCAACGACTACATGCAAAGCTACGTGAAGCCGGAAGTGAAGCAGCGCTACGGCATCGAGCTCAATATCGTAAGCGGCCAGGGCTCGACCATCGTACAGACGATGATGGCGGAACTGCAGGCCGGCAAAACCGACAGCGAAGTCGACATGATGTGGATCAACGGGGAGACCTTCTACCAGTTGCGGCAGATCAAAGGGCTGCACGGGCCCTGGACGGAGCAGCTGCCCAATGCGCAGTTTATTGATTTAGACAACCCCTTCATAGGCGTCGACTTTCAGCAGCCGGTAGACGGGTACGAATGCCCCTGGGGTAATGTGCAGATGGCCATCATCTACGATACCCTGCGCACGCCCAATCCACCGCAGAACCGGGCAGAGCTGCTGGCTTACGCCAAAGCCCACCCCGGCACGTTTACCATAGACACCCGCTTCACCGGACTAACCTTCCTAAAAGCTCTGCTGATTGATATTGCCGGGGGACAGAAGGCGCTGGCCGGCGGCTTCGACGAAGCCAAATACGGGCAGTACGCCCCTCAGTTGTGGGACTACCTGCGCGAGCTCAAGCCCTACCTCTGGAAAGAAGGTCAATCCTTCCCGGAAGGCGTAGCGCCCATGCATCAGATGTTTGCCAATGGGGAATTGCATTTCACCATGAGCAACAATGATTGTGAGGTAGACAACAAGATTATGCAGGGCGTTTTCCCGGAAACTGCCCGTGGTTACGTATGGGAGCTGGGGACCATTCAGAATTCCCATTACCTGGGCATCGCCAAACACTCGGCTCACAAAGCGGCAGCTATGGTGGTCGCCAATTTTATGATCTCCCCGGAGGCACAGTACCGCAAAATGGACCCGGCGGTCTGGGGCGACGGCACTGTGCTCAGCCTGGATAAACTGCCCGAAGACTGGGCTGGGAAGTTCCGCAACCTGCCCAACCGGCAGTACGCGCCCAACCGGGAGGCCATTCAGGACAAAGCGCTGATGGAGCTGGCCCCGGAGTATATGATCCGTTTGGCGGAGGACTTTCGTAAAGAAATCATTGAGGGCTGATGCAGGAACGTTGGGCGGCATACAGCAGCAGGAGCCTTTTTGTATGGTTAGCAGCAGTGCCGATTGTAGCCGGTGTGAGCTATGCCTTACTCTACAGCCTGGGACTGATCGGCATAATGGCGGAAGGCCTCACCCTGGTGCACTGGCAGGAAGTGCTGACTGATACTGCCTTTTGGCGCACCTTGGGCTTCAGCCTGTTTGTGGCGGCAGTGAGTATTCTGCTTTCACTGCTGCTGGCGCTGGCGCTGGTACTGCGGGCCCCACAGGCGTTCACCCGGGGCACGCTGTCGTTCTTCATCTATTTGCCCCTGAGCATACCGGCTATTGTGATGGCTTTTTTCATCTTCCAATTACTGGGCAAAGGCGGCTGGCTGTCGCGGCTATCGTATCAGCTGGGTCTCATCAGCGCGCTGGAGCAGTTTCCGGACTGGGTGAATGACAACTATGGCATCGGCATCATCGTGGCGCATGTGATCATGGCGACGCCCTTTTTTACCATCTTCTTTGCCAACCTTTACCAAAACGAACGCCTGGGCGAGTACCTGCAACTGGCGGCTACGCTTGGCGCGAAAAAACGGCAGCGTATCTTCCGGGTAGCGGTACCGGTGCTACTACGCAGAGGACTGGCCACCGTATTTCTGTACTTCATGTTTGTCATGGGCAGTTACGAAATCCCTCTGCTCGTGGGCAGTCAATCGGTGCAGATGGTTTCTGTCCGGACCATACAGCGGCTACAGCGGTACAATTTGGGCGATATCCCTGAAGCTTACGCTATCAGTGTAGCCTACACGGTCATGGTCGTGATTTTACTGGGCGGCCTGCTGTGGTACAATCGAAAACAAATGGGCCGCGCATGAGCAGACTCACCAAAATAGTGCTGATCGGGCTGATCCTGTTCCCCTTCGCCTTCCTGCTGATGCTGTCGCTGGGAAGGCAGTGGCCCTACCCGGTGTTGTTACCGGAGCAGTGGTCGCTGAGCAACTGGCAAGTGGTTTTGGGCGGCAGCGAAGGCTTAGGCAACAGTGTGCTGCTTTCGGTGTTATTATCGCTAAGTGTGGCTACGCTGTCCACGGGGCTGAGTTTCTGGGTGAGCCGGCATATCGCCTACCACCCGAAGCGGGAAGCCTGGCTGAGCCTGGCGTACTTTCCGTACGTCTTTGCGCCGGTCATCCTGGCGGCCTGCCTGCAGTTCTTTTTCATCGTGGGCGGGCTGTACGGGACCTTTGGGGGCGTATTGCTGGCGCAGTTGTTCATCACCTTCCCCTACGGTGTGATTTTCTTCAGCAGCTTCTGGAATGAGCGGCTGCGTAGTATGGAAGAATTGGTAAAAACCCTTGGCGGCAGTACCCGTCAGGCTTACGCCAAAGTATTGGTGCCGGTGGCAAAGGGCGCGCTGATGACCTGCTTTTTTCAGCTGTTCCTTATCTCCTGGTTCGAGTACGGGCTCACCAACCTGATCGGGGTGGGGAAGGTGCCGACGCTGACGCTGCGGGTCTTTCAGTATGTGAACGAAGCCAATGTTTTTTTGGCGGCCCTGGCGAGTTGCCTGTTGATTATGCCCCCGGTAATCTTGTTGTGGCTGAACCGGCAAGTCGTATTTCAGGAACGGAACATTTGATCGTATGACAACAACGAAGAAAGCAGCAGATGCTGGAAATTAAACAGATCAGTAAGCAATTCAGAGGAGAAGCAGTCCTGCGGGACCTGAGCTTTACGCTGCAACAGCACGAAATGCTGAGCATCCTCGGGCGCTCTGGCAGCGGCAAGACCACGCTGTTGAAAGTGCTGGCCGGACTGGAAGCCGCCGATAGTGGTACGGTGCTCCTGGAAGGAAAAGATCTATCTCAAAAGCCCGCAAATCAGCGTGGTATCGTTTACCTCTATCAGGAGGCCCTGTTGTTCCCGCATTTGAACGTATTTGAGAACATCGCTTTTGGTTTACGGCTGCGAAAAGTGCCGGAGATGGAAGTGCGCAGGAAGGTGGGCCACCTGCTGGAACGGCTGCAACTACCGGAACAGTCCACGAAAATGCCAGAGCAATTGTCCGGTGGGCAGCGGCAGCGCGTAGCTTTCGGGCGGGCACTTGTCATCGAACCACAGGTGCTGCTGCTGGACGAGCCCTTCGGGGCCCTCGATACCGAGACCCGCCGCAGCATGCAGCAACTGCTCAAGCGGGTGGCTAAAGACCTCGGGCTGACCGCCATCTTTGTGACCCACGACCTCAAGGAAGCCATGCTCATGGGCGACCGCCTCGGCATGATGGACGGTGGGCAATTAAAAATATACGGAAACCGCGCCGAATTTATTGCGGATGAACAAACCGGTGCCCTGGAGGAAGCCCGGTTTTGGACAGACCTTCAAAGCATAAAACTGACAAAATGAAAGTAGACTTCAATCACTGCGAATCTTTATACTGGGTTTTTACCCAATTGTGCAACGACGAGTGCGACCACTGCTACAATGATTCCGGTCCCTACGGTGCCCGCATCAGCGAGGAAGAGTGCATGATGATCATTGATAACTTGCCGGAGCGCATCGACCGCATCATCCTTTCCGGGGGAGAGCCTATCGCGGACCGCAAAAAGCTGTACAATATCCTGGATGCCTTGCGGGAACGCTATACTGATCAGGGCACTCAAATCATGCTGCAAACCAACGGCGACCTGCTGACCGAAGAAATCCTGGACACCCTCATCGAAAAGGGCGTGACCCGCTTCGACATCGCGAGCATTGACCGTTTCCACAAAAAAGCAGGTGCCCGCCTGATGGAGCTGGCCGAGCTGTTCGATTCCCGTGGCGTTAACGGAGAGGACAAGGACCCGCTGGTGGACAAGCAAAACTACCTGCATGGCCATCCGCTGAGTTGGGGTGCCTGGGGCGCTACCGATGACATGTGGCTGGGGGGCAACTGGGCCCGTGGCCGTGCCATAGAAAAAGACATCTGGAAGCGCGACCCCGAGCACAACTTCTGTACCATCCTCTCCGGTGCCCGCAACTTCCTGGGCGGCTACGAGGACATCCCGCAGGAAATTAGCATTCAGCTTTGGCGGATTAACCCCTGCTGCCCGGGCACGAAATTCCCCATGGGCGATGCCCGGAAGGAAAAAGTAGCCGATGTGCTGGCGCGCATGGCTGAGCACCCCGTTTTCAAAAAGCTGAACGAAGGCGACCCCTGGCGCATGGGCGAGCACCTGGGCGTATCGGAGGCCGAAGCCAAAGCCCGTACCCGGGAGCTGGAAAACATCTGTCTGTACTGCGATGCCTTCTTCAATGACCACCTGCAGGATATGAACCCGGATACCTTCGTGGAGTTGCCGGTAGTGAATGCGTAAACGAACATCTGCTGCCCGCCTGCCTTTCACCAGTAAAAGCAATTATGAAAGTACTGATTATTGGAGCGAACGGGCAAATCGGCACACAGCTGGTAGATAAACTTAAAGACAGCCAACACGAGCCGGTGCCCATGGTGCGGAAGGAAGAAGACGTGAATACCTTTAAGGAAAAGGGAACTAATCCGGTACTGGCCGATCTGGAAGAAGACATTGGCCATGCCTTTCAGGGTATAGATGCCGTAGTGTTTACCGCAGGCTCCGGTGCCGATACCGGGGAGGAAAAAACTGAACTGGTAGACAAGAAGGGCGCTGTCAAAGCCATTAACGAAGCCAAGTCCAAAGGCATCGACCGGTTCGTTATGGTCAGTGCCTTCGGTGCCGACTTTGAGCCGAAAGAATGGCCCGACTCCATGAAGCACTACTACGAAGCCAAGGCTGCCGCCGACAACCACCTCATTTCCTCCGGGCTGAACTACACCATCCTCAAGCCGGGCCGCCTGACCAACGACAGTGGACAGGGTAAGGTAGACATCGCTGAGCGTACGCAGGAGCGTATGGGCGAAATCCCTCGCGAAGACGTGGCCACGACCATACGGGAAATCCTGGACCGCCCGAATACCTACCAGGGCTCTTATGAGATGCTGCAGGGATATCAGCCGATTGAGCAGGCGGTGGAGCGGATTTAATAACTGCCAATTGGCTTACTATTGCCAAAGCCTCTGCCTCACCACCGGGCTGTACCTCGTCTTTTGCCCCAACAATATTGCCTACCCGGACATTGTGCGCGAGGGGGAGGAAGACTTTGACGGCACAACCATTCAGGCTTACATTATCCCCTACGATGAGGAACGCTGGGATTGATTTTTAATAAAAAACGGACCGCATATTTCTATACGGTCCGGGGGTTCAGTCGATAATAAGGGGGAATATTCTATTTACTGACCGTTAACCTTTACCAGTCTTATCGTTCGGTCCCGTCCGGCATCATTCAGTCGGAGGAAGTAGTAGCCGTTGGGCAGGTGGCTGAGGTCAAGTGTTTCCTGTAATACTGAACTGTTGGTCATGGACCGGATACGCGTTAACCGGACTTTGCCATTCATATCTACTACGGTCAGGGTGCACGGAGCGCCGCTGTTAACGTTTGCATTTACCGTAACCGCATCATAAACCGGGTTCGGGAAAGCCTGGAATTGGACCTCGGAAACTACAGGCGGTTCCTGCGTTGGACTAACCGCTGCAATCTGGCTCGCTGGCTCCGGCGTATCAGGTGTAGTCAGGGCCAGGTTCGGAATCGTAGCATTGGTGTTATTGAAAGCAATAAAAGCAATGGCTTCGTCCATATGCCAGCGCTCGCTATCCGAAATTTGGTCTTCATCTACAGACAATTCGAACGTTTGATTGCTGAAAGGCGCCGCACCATAGAGGACAGGCCAGTGCCCGTCGCCTCCTTTAATGCCCGCTACGCTGAGAACAGCACCATTGGGGGCGGGGACGACTGTATTGTAGGTATCATTCGCGTTTTGCCCGCCAATGATATCCGGCCCAACTCCAGCTTCAAGCATAACGCCGCTAAGGTTGTACTGCCCGGCTTCCATAAGGATATAGCCGATAGTCTCCACTGCCCGGTCCGTGATGGTATCGGCAGCAATGTGCTTGCCCATAGCATAGCTGTCAGGCTTGGCGGGGTTGCCGGAATGGTTGCCTTCGGATGCCCAGAATACGGACCAGCGGGTATCGTTTTCACTCATGACCTGCCCCAGCAGCACTGGTTGTGTGTAGGATTGTTCCATTTCGCGTTTTTCGCGGGCAGACCACCAAGAGCTGGTATTCGCCGTTTCAAGGGCGCTCACGAATCCGGCTTCCATGGTAATACCATCGTATTCTGCCCGGTATTGACCTGCTTCCACGGCTATAAAGTGGACGTTGTAGAGGCTGTCCGTTGATCCACCCGGGTTCTGGACTTTTAATTCAAAGGTGTTTCCAACTGCATTTCTTACCCGTGGGACGACAGGTGCATAATCATAACTGGGTAGTTGTACAGTGGCCACTACGACCATTTCCTCAAAACTCCGGTTGAGGGCCACCGTTTGCCAGGTATCCGTCACCCCGTCAATCAGGCCGCTCTCGATGGGCATGGTGGTGGCATCTCCCACATTCGGGTCGCAGGCATCGGGAATCCCATCGTTATCGGTATCTATATTGTCATCCCCATTCTCACAGATATCTTCCCAGTTGCATACGCCATCGCCATCAGTGTCCATGGGGATACCCGCGCAACCGCAGTCCGCGGTATAAACATCCAGAATAGTACAATCAATGCCATCATCACAGGGTCGGCCAATCAGGTTGTCATTGCAGTCATCACAAGCATCAGGTATGCCGTCTTCATCCACATCAGCCCGGTCGTTAAAGCCCGGGCAGGCATCTTCGGCATCACAAACGCCATCAAGGTCGGCATCATAGCGGCAGAGCTGGCTTTCGAATGCCAGATAGGCAACCTGTTCGTTGGTGTGGGCACGCTCGTCGTCGTGAATCTGATCTTCATCTACGACCAGTCGGATTAGGCCGGGCTCAATGGGGTAGGTGCCGAAAAGGACGGGCCAGTAGCCATTACCGCCATCCATACCTGCTGCGCTAAGCACCGCACCCCGTGCAACATCATGCTGAAGCTCATACGTAAAGCCCGTGTTGTTGGGGCCTTTTATAATATCGGTGCCCAGTCCTGCTTCCAGCTTGCTGCCCCGCACTTCGTATTCGCCTGCTTCTACTATGATTAACCCGATAGATTCTGTGCCCCGCTCGGTATCATAGTCTTCTCCTTTGTGTTTGCCTGCCGCCAGGCTGCCCATCTCCGGAGGGTGTGCGGAGTGGTTACCCCGGGAAGCCCAGAAAACAGACCAGGCTTCGTCTTCGGTCGTCATGACTTGTCCGAGCACCACCGGCTGCTCATAGTACTGCCGGAAGGTACGCTGCTCCCGGTTAGCCCACCAATTGGAGGCATCTGCGGTTTTGAGGGCAGGCTCCAGGCGGGCTTCCATTTTTATGCCATCGTATGCTGTGGTGTAGGTACCGCCCTCTGCAACCAGGTAGTACACGGCGTAGGCGTCGGTGGTGCTACCCCCGGGGTTTTGAATCTTCAGTTCAAAGCTGTTGCCCTGCGCATTGCGGATACGCGTGACTACGGGCAGGGCATCTTTGTGGGGCAGGTGAGGAGTAGCAATGACGACCATAGAGTCATAAGACTCGCTTAGGGTGATGGTCTGCCAGTCTGTTGTTACCGCACGAGCCATTCCTGTTTCCAGGGGGAGGTCAGCAGCGGACCCGACGTGGGGGTCACAAATATCAGAAATCTGGTCTCCGTCTTCATCAATAATACGCCCGCCGCAATTGCAGTCCCGGTCCAGTACGTCCTCAACGGTACAGGGGTCGCCATCGTCACAGGGCGTACCGCCCTCAGGGCAGCCATCACAAATAGAAACCTCCACGCGGTCCAGGTTGGGGCCCCAGCCGCTGACCGGGCGCAGGGTGATGGTATGCTCCCCGGGCGTGAAGTTGTGGCTGAGGGTGATCTCCTGCCAGTCTTCCCAATCTGCCGTTTCCGGAAAAGTGACTTCTTCAACAGCGGTCCCCCCGTCAATAAGCAGCTTGAGATAGCGGTCGCGATTGCCGGAGGTATAGCGGATTTTAAGCTCGTGTTCCCCGGGCAGGGTCGTGTTTACCGGCAGGGTGATAAACTCGGTGGTGTCATTATTGAAATCGACGTAGCCATAGCCGAAAAACTGCGGGATGTTGTTGCGAAGCATCACGCCACCGTGCAAAAAGCCTTCTGCTTCATAAGCGATATTCTGACAAGGGTCTACACCATCGGGCAAGCCATCTCCATCAGAGTCCAGTGCTTTGCCCGCACAGTTGCAGTTGTTGTCATATTGGTCATTAACGGTATAGACATTCTGATCGTCACAAACCGCGCCGGCACCAGGGCAATCACAAGCCAGAGTACCTGCCCCGGATAGCGCCGGCCAGTTGCTGACGGTCAAAGGAGCATTGCCATCGTTGGGCGTTTGCCGGTTGAAAGCGGTATGGGCGGCAGCAAAGGCGATGATGGGGTCACCGCCCTGCTGACGTACGTCAAAGCAAATGGTCCCAAGGGTAACCGTAGCTGCTTCGTCCATCTCGAGGCAGGGGGGCATGTCATCATTGAGCAGGAGGGTGAGGCTAAATTGCCCGGGATGGGAATAGGCGTCAAACTCATGTGCAGACCATGGGCTCATTGCCCCATCTACGCAGTCTTGTCCGCCGTTATAAGCTAGGGGCTCGTAGTTATGGAACACCAAGGCCTCCGCATTGTAAGTGAGCAGTAGGGAAGAGGTACCCATGCTGATGGGATCTCCACTATCGGACTCCAGTACGATATCGGTGCAATACCGGTACAAGTTACAATCTTTGGAAGCTTGAAGCTGCAAGGCAACGCTTTGAGCCAGGAGCGGTCCACTGCTGAAAAGAGCGTACACCAATAAGTTCAGAAGTATTGTGGTCCTTTTCATCATTCGGTTATTTTAGTTGGCCCATTTTGCTCCGGTTGCCGCGCCAGAGTTGAAAATCATTGGCATCTACCTGTCCATCGGCATTCAGGTCAGAGCTATCGTAGGTGGCAGCCTGTCCCTGTTGGGCTTTCCAGAGGTTGTAGTCCTGATTATTGACGATGTGGTTGTGGTCGGCATCGCCGGAGCGCATCGCCCAAATCTGCCCGGACAGCTTGAGCTGAGTATCGCCCATCGCCCGTGCTTCGTCTGCGCTAAAGTCATACTGGAAGCTCGGGTTATTGGTTGGGATAGGCTCAGCAGAAACGACCGCGAGGTGGTTTCGGTGGAATACAGCCAGGTGGTAAGTGCCATCGGCAACTTCATCGAATGAAATACCGGGGGTGCCATTAGTGTCCATCAATTGCCCGTCGGCCCGGAGCAGCACGGCACTACGCGCAACGACGTTGGATAAATCGTTGGCGGCCCGCAGCTCTACCAGCAGCCAGTCGACGGTATCCGCCGGCCAGGTTACAACGCTTTCTGTGCCGTTGTAGGCAAAAGGAATGGCCGCATAGGGCTGTTGGTCTGGCAGGGCATTCTGTTCCAGCAACTGCGTATGCATCCGCTGCGATTGCGGATTGTAGAAACCTTCCAGGAAAAGCCGGACCCGGATGCAGGCGCAGGCTACCGGGGGCTGTGGCGTGTAGTAGCAAGATGCGGGCACCAGATTGTTGGGGTTGATGAAGCTGGGCCGGTTGTTGATATACGCACTGTTGATGAAGGTGCTCTGCAAAGCGTTGTCATTGGCACCCAGCCAGTCTTGCAGCACAGTAGAGAACACCTGCCGGTAGTCGTACTGTATTTGTGCCGGATTCGGTGCCCCGGGGTTATCCTGATCGCTCAGGTTGACGTTGTTGCCTACAACACCGCCCTCAACGCCTTTTCCAACCAGGAACATAGAGCTCAGCGTGCCGTGGTCGGTGCCCTGACTGCCATTCTGAATGATCTTACGGCCAAATTCAGAGAAGATCACGGTGAGCACGTTGTTGTCCAGGCCCAAACTCTGCAGGTCTTCCTGGAAAGCGTTGACAGAGGTGCTCAGATCGCCCAGCAGATTGGCGTGGGTGCCCTCGGTGGTATTGCCCGACTGATTGATATAGTTGTGGTTGTCCCAGCCGCCTTTGCTGGCCATAAACATTTTGGTGCGGCTGCCCCCGCTCAGCATACGGGCAATGGTTTTGAGCTGATTGCCCAGGGAGCTATCAGGGTAGTCTGCGGTATTCGTACCGGCATTGAAAACATCCGATATCCGTGAGGCATACACGTTCACACTGTTGCTAATGGTCTGAATGTGGCTGAGGATGCTGCCGTGCTCCGTATCCGGAATTTGTGGGATAGGCGCGCCGCCCAGAGACGAGATCAGGGTGTAAAAGCCGGCGGGGTCCTGCCCGGAGAGGTTGATCTCCAGGCGGTGTTCAGCTGCTGAGTGGAACCCGGTGGAAATGGTGTTGCCAAATAGCAAGGCCAGGGGGTCGGGCTCTCCGTCAAACGGTGTGCCGTTGTAGCCGGGGTAGCGGTCTTGCAGGAATCGGGCCATCCAGCCGTCTTTTTGATCCTGAATGGCGCCGCCGCTGCCGGTCAGCCAGTTTTCGGTAGACTTGAAGTGAGACCGGTTGGGCTGATCGTAGCCTACGCCTTGTACCAGGGATAGGAGGCCGTCATCGTACAGGTTTTTAAATTCCGCCAGGCGGGGGTGAAGCCCGAGTGCCTGCTCATCGCTCAAATTGCCATCCAGGGTGAGGAGGCTTTGTTCGGGCAGGTGTATGGTAGGGCGGAATTGGGTGTACGCAGAAAACTGAGACAGTGGAACGGCCGTATTGAAAATATCATTCGCACCATTCAGGAATATAATGACGACGCTGCGGTCGGTCACCTCACAGGGGTTCGGTAGAAATGGCGTGGTGGAAGCCAGTCCCCTCAGCGGCAATGCGCCGCCCAAAAGCGGGTACAAGCCGAGCGCTGCCGATTTTTGCAGAAAGTTTCTTCGATTCATATTAGTGGATTGTGCTCGGGTTTTTAGAAAGTTTGGAATTCGGGAGAGCCGACCACGGCTTCGAACAGATCGGTCAGGGCTACCTTTACGGACTCGTCGTTGCCGGTCTGCAGGTAGCCTTGCCATTCAAACATCCAGTTGATGGGGCTGAGGTCGCCCAGCAACTTTTGGAGGAAGTAGTCAAAGCGTTCCCCCTGCGGCATTTCGGGCAGGGCAAGCTCCAGGAATTGCCGTACCAGTTCGTCTGCATACTCCTGATGGGTAAAGCGGTTTTGGAAAAATGGCACAAGGTCAATCTGAAATGGGATATCCCGGTTGTTACGTACCGTCTTGCCTTCCAGTAAAGAATAAGGCAGCCGGAAGCGGTGGGCAATGGTCGACTGATCGAACCAGAATTTGCTGTAGTTTGGGCCCTTGAAAAAGCCGGGGTAGCCTTCTACCGATAAGGGGTAAAAGGTAAAGCCCAGATGCTCGAGGTGTTCGTAGAGGAAGCGCTGCGCGGTAGTATCATAATACTCAGGGTTTTCATTCAGCACGCCCATTTGATTGGCATCAAAGAGGTTGATGGCGCCCAGCACATAGTCGAGCGGGCTCTTGAGCTTACCACCAATAATCTCGTCTTTGCTGTTGCTGTCCGCTTCGTCGAAGAAATGACGGCTGCAAAGGAGGGTGCGCAGGGTGTTTTCGATCTGGTAGTCATCATTGTAAAGCTGCTCGCTCAGGGGCATGATCACCGCTTGCTCCACAGCTTCGCTGATGTGGTCGCTCACGAAGAAGCGGTAAAGCCGCCGGACGTAAGCGCGGGCGGTTTCCTGCTGTTCAAAAATCATATCTACAAACTCCTGCAGCTCCCGGTACATATCGGCTTCATCGGTAGCGCCCAAAATGGTCCGGTTGCCAAAGGCGGTGGTGAAGGTTTTGTTGCCGCGGTGGTGGCGGTTATAAATAGCCCGGCCGGTTGCCAGCCCTGTTTCGGGGTCTTTATGCTCAAAGAAGTGGTCGTCAAAGCCAGTCAGTACGCGGGCGGCTTGTACGATGTCTTCCTCGGTATAGTTGGTATAATCACCAGTACCCTGTACGGGCCCTTTCAAAATAGTGAAGAGCTCAAGGAACTCCCGGGCGTAGTTCTCGTTGGGGCTGTCCTTGCGGTTGTTGTTGTTATTGAGGTACCGCAACATCTTATTGTCGAGGGTAACCTTGTAGGCCAGGGTCTTGATGTTGCCCGTGGCGTATATCTGGAATAGCCGGAAGAGGTCAAATTCCGACCAGTCCCGGTCCTGTTCGGTTACGAAGATACTGTGCCAGAAGAGGGCCATTTTGTGCCGTACTGAAGGGTCGTGCAGCATTTCGTTGGCCACCCACATCCAAACCGCCCGCCGTTTACGCCCCATGAAGGTATTCGGGCCGTTATCGTAAGGGCCGGTGGTGAGCCAGGCGGTACCGTTGTCCATCCAGTTTACTGGCCCCTCAGGGTGGGTGAGGGGAGGGATTATGAGCAGGGTTTCCACCGCTTCGGTAGCCGTTTTGCCGGCAAATTCATCGATCCGGTCTGCAGGGACATAAAAGGAAGCCCGCCGTAGCAAATGTGCGGCTAGTCTTTTGCCAAGCAGTCCGGGCCGGGGACTTAGGTGCGACATAGGTTTTTAGGTTGATAAGCAGATTAATGAATGTCGATTTCGGCCCAACCACTTGGGGGAGCTGTGCTTTTGCGCACAACACGCAAAAAGCAGCCGTGTAGCGGCCCGGTAAAAGTATTGTAGTAGGATTGCGAAGTGTTTGCTTAACGGTTATCGTTGAGCTTTAGCAGGAAAAATGGAAAAGGATATAGAGGAACCCCTCTTGAATTTCATTCAATATTAATAATATTTGAGTTTTTGATCAAGTATACCCGGATGTTTTTCTAAATAAATTAATGCTTAGCTTTGTAAAAAAAGATCAAATGGCCAAAATATACATTTTTATACTGCCCGTTTTGATGGTCCTAACGAGCTGTCAATCAGACCATAATACAAGTACTACTTCAGCTGCGCACCAACTCGGAGCGGTTAACCTGAAAGTGAGCGGTGCACCGGAGGCCCTGCCAGATTTTGAGAAAGGGCTGCTACTGCTCCACAGCTTTGAGTATGAGGACGCCCGGGCGGCTTTCCAGAAAGCACAGGAAGTGGATGCAGACTTTGCCATGGCTTACTGGGGCGAGGCCATGACCTACAATCAGCCGATCTGGCACCGTCAGCAACAAGCCAAGGCGCGCGCCACCATGCAGCGGCTGGGGGGGACACTGGATAAACAGCTTAGCAAAGCCGGTACGGCGCTCGAAAAAGATTTTATCAAATCACTTGATGTCCTCTACGGTGAAGGCGAAAAAGAAGACCGTGACCTTGCTTATGCCGATTTCATGAGCAGCCTTTACGAAAAGTACCCCGACAATCAGGAGGTGGCGGCTTTCTATGCCCTGTCCCTGCTGGGGAGTGTGCAGGCGGGCAGAGACGTGGCGGTGTTTGAGAAGGGTGCAGGTATTGCGCAAAGCATCATACGCGAAAACCCGGAACACCCCGGGGCATTACATTACCTGATCCACTCTTATGATGATCCGAATCATGCCCGCCTGGCAATCGATGCTGCCAACCGTTATGCCAAAGTAGCTCCGGATGCCACCCACGCCCTACACATGCCCTCACATATTTACGTGGCTATGGGCATGTGGGAAGAAGTGGTGAATTCCAATATCGCTTCCTATGAGGCTAGTATCAAACGGATGAAAGCCAAAGACCTGGACAATGACGCCAGGAGTTACCATGCGTTCCACTGGCTTCAGTATGGCTATTTGCAAAAGGGATCCGTTGAGGAGGCCGAAGACATCCTCAGTCAAATGGTGGGCTATACGCAGGAATTACCCTCTGTGACTGCCCGTTCTTACCTGGTGCGTATGCTGGGCAATTTTTTGGTGGAAACCGGCAATTGGGACCATCCGCTGGCCGCAACTGAAGTAGACCTGAACGATTTGAATATCAGCCATCAGGCGGTAGGGTACTTCCTGAAAGGCTATCAGGCTTACCGGCAGGAGGACGAAGCAGGTCTGGCGGCCCTCATTGATACGCTGGCGGACAAGCGGCAGCAAGCGTCCATGATTATGGCTACGGGCGGTGCGCCCATGTGCAGTACGAGCAGCGCCTGGGGCAGTGCCAATAAAGTAGAGGTTAAGCAGGCAGAAGTGATGGAAATTGAGCTTAAAGCCTTGTTATGGCGCCTAAGAGGGGATGAGAAAAAAGCCGAGAAGTTTATGGTCCGTGCAGTCAATACCCAACACAGAATCGACTACAGCTACGGCCCTCCCGAAGTGGTTTATCCGGCCTATGAATTCTACGCTGATTTCCTGATGGAGAAAAAGTCTTACACTGAAGCCCTGAAAATGTACGAAATGGCACAGGAACGTGGCCCCGGCCGGACCCTGGCAGTCAACGGCGAGCTTAAAGCAAAAGAACAGTTGAGCTCCGTACAGTAAAAAGAAACAGCCGCCCACATCACGAATGATGCAGACGGCCGGTTGGGGGGAATCAAATCTTTTTTCTGCCTATATGACCCCTTGAAATCAGGAAGCGTTGCCTGATTCATAAATTCTAATGGATTGGAGTGCTGAAGTTGGGGAGCTCTTTAGCCACTGTTAGAACATGGGCTTTGTTTTGCATGTTCAGTAGGTGACCGTTCGATATCATTGATAATCAATTGATTAATTCGCTAAATCGCCACATGCAGCCTAAAACACTACTCGAATCTATTACCAATCCTTTTCGTCAGTTCATCCGAAATGAATCTTCAAGCGGGGTCCTGCTCATTATTGCTACGGTTATTGCACTAGTCTGGGCCAATTCTCCGCTAGCCCCAGCTTATTTTAGTCTATGGGATACTCCCGTGAGTATATCTATTGGTGAAAACAGCTTCTCCAAACCCCTGTTGCTGTGGGTTAACGATGGTTTAATGGCGATTTTCTTTTTTACCATCGGTCTGGAAATCAAAAAAGAAGTTCTGGATGGAGAGTTGTCAACTCCCCGGAAAGCAGCTCTGCCACTCCTGGCTGCGGTAGGGGGGATGATCATGCCGGTGGGTTTATTCTTCCTTCTGCAAGAGCCTGGTGCGGGCATGAAAGGGTGGGGGATACCTATGGCAACGGATATCGCCTTTTCCATTGGTATCCTTTCTTTGCTGGGCAGCCGGGTACCCTTGGGCATGAAAGTCTTTCTGACTGCTTTTGCAATAGTAGACGACATCGGGGCTATCCTGGTGATTACGATTTTCTATTCTCACGAAGTGCATTGGCACGCATTAGCCATTTCAGGAGGGATTCTCGCTTTTCTGTTCCTTTGCAATTATGTTTTAAGTATCAAGCGAAACTGGGTTTACTTACTGGGCGGGCTGGGCGTATGGTACTACATGTTCATGTCTGGGATTCACCCTACTATAGCCGGTGTATTGGTCGCTATGGCGGTGCCTGCTACGAACAAGCTCCGTGCCCGTCGTTTCGCCCACCGGATAGAAGACTTTCTGGATGAGTTCCGCATGGACAAAGCTGATGCGGGCGGGCCTTTTATCCCGGATGTTGAGTTGAATCAGCTACAGGATTTAAGGAGTCGTGCCCGCTCCGTGCTACCTCCTTTGCAACGCCTGGAGTATCAGCTCAATGACTTTGTCGCCTTCTTTGTTATGCCGCTGTTTGCCCTGGCCAATGCCGGCATTAAATTCAGTGGGGGGGGAGAGGTCTTCGGCCAGCCGCTTTTCCTTAATATTGCCGTATCCCTGGTGTTGGGTAAAGTGCTGGGCATTGTCCTGTTTTCCTGGCTGGCTGTCAAGTTACGTTTTGCAGATTTGCCCCTGCAAACCAATTGGGTGCACATGATCGGCCTGGGGCTGATGGGTGGGATTGGATTTACCATGGCGCTTTTTATTTCCAATCTGGCTTTGGATGCCTCTGAGCTACTGGCACAAGCCAAGTTAGGTATCCTGGCAGGGTCTTTTGTCGCCGCTGTAGGCGGATATTTCCTGTTGCGCCAATCCTTGGATAAGGAATCAAAGCAGCCCGAGGATGTCCCTGCGGCCGGCGAACAGCAGCCGGCCTGATCCGTTCAGGTTTTTTCCTTACATTTGGCGCGTAAAAGCGTGTTGAGGCTTTGGTCTTTTAGTCGAAAAATTGCCCCGTTCCAATAAGCACTAATTACTAAAGTTCCAACAAGCTCTAAACCAAACCCGCCAAATCATAAGCCTATGCAAGCTGTACAAGACTATATTCAGCAACACCGCGACCGTTTTCTGGAAGAACTACTGGACCTGTTGCGCCTCCCCTCCGTTAGTGCTGACCCTGCTTACAAAGCGGATGTGCTAAAAACCGCTGACTTCGTAGCGGAGAGCCTGCGCAAAGCAGGGGCAGACAGCGTGGAAGTGTGCCCCACTGCGGGCAACCCGATTGTCTATGCCGAAAAAATCGTGGACCCGGCACAGCCCACCGTGCTGGTCTACGGGCATTATGATGTACAGCCGGCTGATCCGGTGGAGCTTTGGACCTCCCCGCCCTTTGAGCCGGTAATCAAAAAGACAGAAGCGCATCCGGAAGGAGCTATTTATGCCCGGGGTGCCTGCGATGACAAAGGCCAATTTTTCATGCACGTGAAGGCATTCGAAGCCATGATGGCACAAGGCGCCCTGCCTTGCAACATCAAATTCATGATTGAGGGAGAAGAAGAGGTCGGCTCAGCCAACCTTGGCATCTTCTGCCGGGAAAATCAGGAAAAACTCAAGTGCGACACCATCCTCATTTCAGACACGTCCATTATTGCCAATGATGTGCCTTCCATTACCGTTGGGCTGCGTGGACTGAGCTACCTGGAGGTCGAAGTGGTAGGCCCTAACCGCGACCTGCACTCCGGTGTTTACGGTGGGGGCGTGGCTAACCCTATCAATGTACTGTGCGATATGATCAGCTCCCTTATGGATGAGAACAAGCACATTACCATTCCTGGCTTTTACGATGAGGTGGTCGCGCTGACAGCGGCAGAGCGCAAAAAGCTGAATGAGGCTCCGTTCAATCTGGAAAAATACAAGAAAGACCTGGATATCGGTGATGTGCAGGGCGAGGCGGGCTATACTCCCCTTGAGCGCGTCTCTATTCGGCCTACATTGGATGTCAATGGCATTTGGGGCGGCTATATTGGCGAAGGAGCTAAGACCGTTCTGCCTTCCAAAGCCAATGCCAAAATCAGCATGCGCCTTGTGCCCAATCAGGACCCTGAAGAAATCACCCAACTATTTAAGGAGCACTTCGAGCGCATCGCCCCGTCTTCCGTAAAGGTGACAGTGACGCCCCACCACGGTGGCGAACCTGCGGTAACACCTACGGACACTCCTGAATATCTGGCGGCCGCTAAAGCAATGGAGCAGGCTTTTGGCAAAACGCCAATCCCCACCCGGGAAGGCGGAAGTATTCCAATCGTTGCACTGTTTGAGCAGGTGCTGAACGCAAAAAGCGTACTCATGGGCTTTGGCCTGAACAGCGATGCCATCCACTCGCCCAACGAACACTACGGCTTGTTCAACTTTTACAAAGGAATTGAAACGATCCCTTACTTCTTCCAACATTATGCGGGGATGAAGTAAGGAGGGCTAAATCAAGTCCCGGGCTCACCCGGGACTTGATTTTACTGCACCCCACTTTTTACTTTAAGCCCTTAAATTTGATACCCAGGTCCATTTTTAGGTCCGGGTTTTTGAGGTCTTCCTGCGGGATTTCAATCACCACAGTTTGGTTGTCGACCCGGGTAGCGTATTGGGAATTCAGGCGCTTTTTGACCTTACCCGGGAAGTGGATCGTCAGGCGGTAAGGCTCATCACCGAGCATACCTTCCATCATCTCCATTTGCTGCCGGTCTTCTTCACTCATATCGCCTGCATCCTCTCCGCGGCGGGAGACGTTCAGCGTTTTGCCGTTCAGGGAGAACAAGGTCTGAGCACCGAGAGCATCCCCTAGCATATCGGTCTGCGGGCCGGCAGCTTCTGCGCCCCGCATTTCCATCAGGGTACTCATCAGGTCGCCCCCGCGTTCAAAATTGGTGATATCATCAAAACGGGTGATGGTCGTAATTTTGAACATAGCCGCTGATCGGTCAACCTGCATGCGAAGCTGCATCCCCATTAGGTTGTTGATCATATCGATATTCGTTTGTTTTTCTGCCTCTGTAATGCCTGCTTCTTCTGGGTTGACCGATTGGAGGCTGTCCAGGAGCATCTTCAGGGTACGGCCCTCTTGCTTCATTTCTCTCTCGACCAGGGTTGTAAAGTTGATCAGGGTGTCTGCCGATTCAGATTGCAGCAGGCCCTCCATCATTTGGGTGAAAGGGTCTTTTTCTTCTCCTTCTTCCTCCGATTCACTATTGAGCCCCATAAGCAGGAAAGGATAGACGCCGCTGAGGTCCATTGTCGATTCGTACCGGCCGCTGCCGTCCGCCTCTATCCAAAGTTCTTCTTCATTGCTGGAGCAAGAGGTGAGAAAGACGACTACCGAGAGCGCAATAAAGTACAACAATTGTTTCATCAGGTTTTAAATTTTCGGGATGAAAAGATGTGTAAAGATAGGGATTATTCTTACCCTTGAGCGCTTACCTGTTGTAAAAAACGGATAGCTTACCTATCTATATTAGTAGGAATTCTTTGATGTCATAGGTAGAATGAAGATATTTGGGGAACAACAAAAAACAATCCTTCTTTAGCAAGTTTCGGAAAAAGAAGCGTGGCGGCAGGCATACGAAAACGAAAAGCAATGCCTCTAAAGCGTTCAGGAGTATGGATAACGGAATTTGGTAAAGGATCAAAACACGAATCGTATGGAAGCGCTTTTGGCCAAAGCCCAACAGCATTTTAAAAAGACGTATCAGGACTTGCAGCACCTATTGCAGTTGCTGCAGGAAATCCTTAAAGAAAGTGGAGAAGCGAAATTAGCCGAGCAGATCCCGTGGATTGGGCAGGGCGGTGTACCTGAGGAACTGACGCCCCGTCACCTACAGCTGTACTCTCTGGTTTTCCAATTAATGAGCATGGCAGAGATCAACACGGCAGTGCAGCACCGCCGGCGGGCTGAAGATGAGCCCGGCGATCCGGAGCCCGGGCTATGGGTGGCAGCCTTTAAGCACCTTCAGGAAGCCGGTATTACCAAAGAGGAAGCGCTGCGGGCACTGCGGCAGATTTCGGTGGAGCCGGTCCTGACTGCCCACCCTACGGAAGCCAAACGGACCACTGTGCTGGAGCACCATCGGGAGTTGTACTTACTGCTGGTGCAGCGGGAAAACCTGATGTACAATGCCCGTGAGCGCGAAGAACTGAACCTGGAAATCAAGCAAAGCCTCTACCGGCTTTGGAAAACCGGTGAAATTTATTTGGAAAAGCCGGATGTCCCTTCCGAACTGCGCAACGTCATGCACTATCTTCTGGAGGTTTTTCCGGAACTGGTGGAGATTTTGGACCGCCGCCTGGAGAAAGCTGCTGAGCATTTTGGCATGGCGCCCGGCACTCTGGCCAGAGCACACGCTTACCCGAAGATTTCCTTTGGCGACTGGGTTGGTGGCGACCGGGACGGGCACCCGTTTGTGACCGCAGAGGTGACGCAGCACACCCTGCTGAAATTACGCCTGAATGCTTTTGTCGCTATCCGGCGGAAGCTATCGCGCCTGGTCCGCCACCTGAGTTTTGCCTGTCAGATTGAAGAGCTCATACCGGAAGCCCAGGCACGCATACGCGAAATGGTAGACGAGCTGGGGCCAAAGCTGGGACAGGAAGCCCTGGACCGCAACAAAGGGGAAGCGTTCCGGCAATTTTCCAACCTGATGCAGGTGAAGCTGCCAGTAGATACACAGCGGGGGCATGCCGTACAGCTGTCTGAGCGGGAGGGCTGTTATTTTCACAGTGAAGACCTGATCAGCGACCTGACCCTGATGCAACGTGCGCTGGACGCCTACGGTGCCACTACCGTAGCCTACCGGGAAGTGGTTGTCGTGAAAAGGGTCGTGGAGACCCTGGGCTTTCATCTAGCCGCTTTGGATATCCGCCAGAACAGTGCCTTTCATGATCAGGCGGTTACGCAGCTGCTAAAGGCTGCACTCGTACCGGTGACTGATTTCGGGGCCTGGTCAGAAGAGAAACGCATGGAATTGCTCAACCGGGAGTTGGAGTCTGCCCGCCCCTTTACCCATCCGAATGCCATACTGGAACCTAATGCCCGGGCGGTGGTGGACTGCTACCGCACGCTAAAGGCACATACCGACAAATACGGGATCAATTGCCTGGGGTCCTTTATTGTTAGTATGACCCGGTCGGTGTCTGACTTGCTGGTGGTTTACCTTCTGGCCCGGGAGGCTGGCCTGACGGAAATGACCGATGAGGGCCTGGTTTGTACGGTGCCTGTGGTCCCGCTGCTGGAAACGGTAGATGACCTGGAGCGCGGCCCGGAAATTTTGCGTGCCTTCCTGCAACACCCGTTCACCCAACGGTCTATGCGCTATCTGATGCGCACCCGGCATTGGGATCAGCCCCGCCAACAGGTCATGGTGGGCTATAGCGACAGCAATAAAGACGGGGGCATCATGGCGAGTCAGTGGTACCTCTATAAAGCACAGCAGCGCTTGTCCCGCGCCGGGCAGGAACTGGGCGTGGATATTTTATTCTTCCACGGCAAGGGCGGTTCCATCAGCCGGGGATCGGGCCCAACGTCTTCCTTTTTGAATGCATTGCCTTGCGGCACGCTCAACAGCCGTATCCGGTTGACGGAGCAGGGGGAGACCATCGCGCAAAAGTATGCCTACAAGCTCAATGCAGCTTACAACCTGGAGCTATTGCTGGCCGGTACCTTTGCCCGTACTGTCCTCGACCGGCAGTCGCCCTGTGAAGGACATCCGCTGGAGGCCATCCTGGAACGCCTGGCGCAGGAAAGCCGGGAGCATTATTCGGCTCTGCTGCACACCGATGGGTTCATTCCGTTTTTCCGGCAGGCTACACCTATTGATGCGATTGAGTCGAGCAAAATCGGCTCCCGTCCGGCTAAGCGGACTGGGGCGAGCAGCCTGGCAGACCTGCGGGCGATACCCTGGGTGTTTGCCTGGAGTCAGGCTCGTTTTCATATGACAAGCTGGTACGGGCTGGGCACCGCTCTGCAGTCTTTGGAGCAGGAAAAGTCAGATGCATACGAGACCTTGGGGCGGCTGTGCACCACGGAACCTTTCCTGATGTACGTTTTGCAAAATGTAGACAATAGCGCAGGCGAAGTGGACGAAGATATGATTACAGCTTACGCTGAGCTGGTGGAAGATGAAACTATCCGGCAACGGTTCCTGGATATGTTCCGGGCTGAGCTGCAGTTGGTCCGCAAGCAGCTCGGGCAGCTTATGGGCGGTGACTATGAGTCCCGTCACCCGCGCCGTGCCCGGTCGAATGAGATGCGGGCGGTGGTCCTGCAACCGCTGCACCGGCATCAGATCGCGTTGCTGCAGCGCTGGCGGGCGCAGAAAGCTAGTGGTACCAAACAGGCAGCCCTTACCCAAACGGAGCTGATGTTAACCATTAATGCCATTGCTGGTGCAATTGGGACGACAGGGTAGGGTGGTCCCGGAAAGGTGATACGCTCGAAGCCCCGGGTGCCTGAAAGCGCCCGGGGCTTCCCAGCATCTGTTACCCCTCAAAGTGGAAGGAGATGGTAAAGGTACGCGAGAGCAGCTTTTCCAAAACGGTCGACTCCTCGATATTGTCGTTGTAGATCAGCGTATTGCCGATACCGTGTGACATCTTGATCTCCGGGGAGAAAATAAAGAAGGGGAAGAAAAACTGCACCCCTGCGCCATACTCCAGGGCAAATTCATTGGGGGCAATGCGCACCAGAGTCTCTGCCTGCCGGGTCTGGGAGTCGCTGGCTACATCGAAGGCATATTTTACACCTGCAATGACGAAGAGCCGCATGTCTTTATAGGGGGCTGATTTGTAACGGAGGTGGAAGGGCATTTCCACGAGTACGGATTCCACACGGCGTTCTGATAAGTTGGACCTCCTGCCAAAACGGGAGTAGGTAATGGTACGCTCTGCGAACGACAGGGTAGGAAGAAAGCGAAAATCGAAATTATCGCCCATTTTTAGGTTGGTCACGATGCCCAGGTTAAAGCCCGGGCCTGAAGCGGACTCTACCACTCGTATGGAGTCGCTTTGCAGGAACTGGTCGGAATTGAACGGCTTGAACCGGGAAGAGTTGTACCCCAGCGTGATACCAAAGTAGTAAGGCTTCTGCTGGAACTCGAAGAAGTTGTAGTTGCCGGGAGCCTGGGCTTCCGCCTGCTGTACCGGTAGTAAAAAGAGGAAAGCTAAAGCTAAGCTTTGCCACCGGAATAGATGGCGCAAACGCCAAGTGTTAGTGGTATGCATTGATTTGATTTAAAGCCAATTTTGCTAAGAATATCGGTGAATTGTTCCCGGTCAGGGAATGCCTGCACGGATTCATAAAGGTAACTGTAGGCTCTGGGGTCTTTGGAGGTGATCCGGCCAATACCTGGCAGGATGTTCCGAAAATAAAAATTGTACAGCTGTTTGAACGGGAAAATCCGGGGCCTGGAAAACTCCAAAACGACCAGTTTGCCGCCTGGTTTGAGGACCCGGTGCATTTCCTGCAGGCCTTTTTCCAGGTGTTCAAAATTACGTACACCAAAAGCAACGGTGATGGCGTCGAACGTATTGTCTGAAAACGGTAAATTCTCTGAGTCGCCTTGCTGCAATTCAATGATGGTGCTCAGCCCCCTTTTATCGATTTTGGTGCGGCCGATTTCGAGCATCTCATTGGCGATGTCAATGCCGATAATCTTGTCAGGCTGTAGCTGCCGTGCCGTTTCCAGGGCTACATCTGCGGTGCCGGTAGCCACATCAAGAACCATCTTTGGGGCGTCATCTTTCAGCAGGCGGATAGCCCGCTTGCGCCAGTACACATCAATGCCCAGGGAAAGCAGGCGGTTCAGAAAATCGTAATATGGCGCAATGCCATCAAACATTTTGGAAACCTGCTCTTTCTTGCTGCCCGACTGATCGTACGGCTTCACTTCCTCTGCCATAGGTTTAAATTTTTGCAAAGATATATTTTGGCAAGGGAGTAGCCGTCATACTAAAGCAAAATCCTGTTTTTTTCTTATCTTTGCCTGTCTTTGAAAAAAGGGCAAGAAAATACAAGAATAAACCGCTTACATGTCTTTGAAACAGCGAATTATCCCCGTTAACATCGAGGACCAAATGAAGTCGGCCTACATTGATTACTCCATGTCGGTAATCGTATCCCGGGCCCTTCCTGATGTGCGCGATGGCCTCAAGCCCGTGCACCGCCGTGTCCTCTTTGGTATGTCTGATCTAGGACTCACCTATAACAAAAGCTATAAAAAGTCGGCACGTATCGTAGGAGAGGTGCTGGGTAAATACCACCCGCACGGCGACTCCTCCGTATACGATACCATGGTCCGTATGGCTCAGTATTGGTCTTTGCGCTACCCACTGGTCGATGGCCAGGGCAACTTTGGCTCTATGGACGGCGACAGCCCGGCCGCCATGCGTTATACAGAGGCGCGCCTTCAGCGTATCTCGGATGACATGCTGGCTGATATCAACAAAGAAACGGTCAACTTTGCCTTCAACTTTGATGATACCCTGAAAGAGCCTACAGTACTGCCTGCCCGCATTCCCAACCTGCTGGTCAATGGTGCTTCTGGTATCGCCGTAGGTATGGCTACTAATATGCTGCCGCACAACCTCTCCGAAGTGGTAGACGGCATCGTGGCACAAATTGCCAATCCGGAGATCACCATTGAGGAGCTGATGGAGTACATTAAGGCTCCGGACTTCCCAACCGGTGGTATCATCTACGGCACAAGCGGCGTGCGGGAAGCTTTTGAGACTGGCCGGGGCCGGGTAGTGGTGCGGGGCCGTGCTGAGATACAGATGGCGGATAACGGCCGCGAGACAATTGTCGTTACCGAGATCCCCTATCAGGTCAATAAAGCGAACCTGGTGGCCAAGATCGCCGAACTGGTGAATGACAAAAAGATCATCGGCATCAGCGATATCCGGGATGAATCCGACCGCGACGGTTTGCGGATTGTGGTGGATGTGAAGCGGGATGCAATGGCCAGCGTGGTGCTGAGCATGCTCTACAAATACACCGCCCTGCAGACTTCCTACGGTGTCAATAATGTGGCACTGGTCAACGGCCGCCCGGAACTGCTCAACCTTAAAGACATCATTACGGAGTTTATCAAGTTCCGTATTGAGGTCATTATCCGGAGAACGAAATTCGACCTGCGCAAAGCGATTGCCCGGGCGCACATCCTGGTGGGCCTGCTGATCGCGCTGGATTATATAGATAAGGTGATCGACCTGATCCGCGCCTCTGCCACACCGGAAGAAGCTCGTAACGGACTGATGGAAGGCGCGTTTATTGAGGATAAAGAAAAATTCTGGGCGCAATTTGGCCCGCTCATCGAGCAGGCGGATACGGATGAATACCCCCGGGAAGGCGATAATGCCTTGTCAGAAGGTCAGGCAAGGGCGATCCTGGACATGCGCCTCCAAAAGCTGACCGGACTGGAGCGCGACAAAGTTCAGGAGGAATACGATGAGCTGCAAAAACGCATCGCTTTTCTGATGTCCATTCTGGAAAGTGAGGAACTGCAGCGTGAAATTGCCAGTGATGAACTCCTCGAAGTAAAAGAAAAGTACGGAGACGAGCGCCGTACCGATATTACCGCTGCTGACGGAGAGATCAGCATTGAAGACCTCATTGCCAACGAAGAGGTGGTGGTTACAATCTCGAACCTGGGCTACATCAAGCGGACGCCGGTATCGGAATACCGAAAGCAAAGCCGTGGTGGCCGGGGCTCCCGTGGCAGTAAGACCCGGGATGCCGACTTTGTGGAGCACCTGTTCATCGCGAGTACGCACAATTACTTGCTGTTGTTTACGGAGTCGGGCCGCTGTCACTGGCTGCGGGTCTACGAAATTCCGGAGGCCAGTAAGAATTCCGGTGGCCGGGTGATTCAGAATATCCTGGCGCTCCCAAAGGAAGACCGCGTCAAAGCGTACATTAACATTCAGGACCTTACAGACGAGGAGTTTATCAACAACAACTACATCGTCTTCTGTACGCGCAAAGGCCTGATCAAAAAGACCATGGTAGAAGCTTACTCCCGCCCACGTGCGGGCGGCATCAACGCGATCACCATCAATGAGGGGGATCAGTTGATTGAAGCGAAGCTGACCAATGGCAATCAGGAAGTCTTTATTGCAAGCCGTTCGGGCCGGGCTATCCGGTTTGAGGAATCTAAAGTACGTTCTATGGGGCGTACAGCAGCCGGCGTGAGAGGTATCAGCCTGAATGAAGATGGCAAAGATATCGCCGTAGGTATGGTGATTATCGATCCGGCGGAAGCCGAAACGGCGATCATGGTGCTTTCTGAAAAAGGGATGGGCAAGCGGACGATCTACAGCGATTACCGGTTGACCAACCGCGGGGGCAAAGGGGTGAAGAATATGCAAGTCACCGATAAGACCGGTGGTGTATTCTCCATTAAAGCGGTAAGCGAAGACAGCGACCTGATGATTACAACCCGGGATGGTATCGTAATCCGAATGGCCGTCAGTGATATCCGTGTGATGGGCCGTGCCACGCAGGGCGTGCGTTTGATCCGACTGGACAAAAGTGACGAAATGGCGGACATCGCGGTGATTCACAAATCAGATGATGAAGATGAGACTACGGTTTCACCAATAACAGACGAGGAAGAATAGGTTTAGAATTTAACATTTCGTAAATACCGATTCTTTCCGCAAATTCGTCTAAAAGAGTATAAAAAGCCGGAAAATGGGGGTGTGTATTAATCTTACAAGCCCGTTATCTGGTTATTTTAGTACAAACCAAAAATGAAAATTGCATACAACATGAAGAAACTGATCTTAGCACTGGCTGCAGTATTTATGGTATTTGCAGTACAGGCACAGGACGGTAAGAAGGCAGTCCGAAAAGCTTCCAGTGCACTGGGCGCTTTCAATTTGGACCCTACCACCAACAAGAGCAAGCTGACCGAAGCTATTGACCTGATCGAGGAAGGGGTTGCCGATGCCGAATCGTCTAAAGAGTCTAAGACTTTCCTGACCAAAGGCGAGATTTATAACGAAATTTCCAATCAGTACCTGATTGCGAATCAGCTCGGAGACACTGCAGCAATTAAGAGCCTTCCTAAGGTTGATGATCCGGCGATCATTGCTGCTGAGGCCTTCCTGAAAGCCTATGAGCTTTCCGAGAAGAAGTGGGAAAAGCGTGATGCGACCAAAGGTATGGCGCAGGCACAAGGCCACCTCTCCAACAGTGGAGTGGTTGCTTTTCAGGATGAGCAGAATTATGAGAAAGCCTACCAGGATTTCAATATGGTGCTCGACCTCCACAAAGTACTGGAAGACGAGGGCGAAGACAGCAGCCTGAAGTCGGAAGACGACTACCTCAACCAGCTGTACATTACAGGCCTGGCTGCAATCAATGCCAATAAAATGGAAGAGGCAAAGGCTTTCTTTGACCAGTTGTACGAAAAGAAGTACGACAAGGCGGTGATTTACGAATCGCTTTATAAGATCGTATCCAGCGACGAGTCAAAAATGGAGGAAGCCTACACTTATCTCGAAGAAGGCCGTAAATTATTCCCCGATGATGTTTCTCTGCTGTTTGCCGAAATCAACCACTTCCTGCGTATTGGTAAGCTGGATGTGCTGATCACGAAGCTGCAGACCGCGATTGAGAAGGAGCCGGACAACGTTTCCCTGTACTCTACGCTGGGCAACGTGTACGACAACCTCTACCAGAAAGCCCTGAAGGCGAACGACGAGGCTGCTGCAACTGAAAACTTCGACAGCGCCATGAAGTACTATCAGCAAGCCGTTGAGAAGGAGCCAGACTATGTGGATGCCATCTACAGTATTGGCGCGTTGTACTACAACAAGGCAGCGGTTATGACACAGGACCTCAACAAGTACGCTGATGACTACTCTAAGGAGGGCTTGAAGAAATACGAAACGCTGAAGAAGCAAATCTTCACGGAGTTTGATAATGCACTACCTTTCTTCCAAAAGGCAGAGTCCATCAACCCAAGCGACCTGAATACGCTGATCGCCCTGAAGGAAATCTACGCACGTAAGGACAACCTGGAAAAATCCAATGCCTTCAAAGAGCGCATTGACCGTGTACAGGCGGGCGAAAAGATAGAAGATGCTTACTTTGATAAGTAATCTTTGATGACAGATTATAAAAATGCCCGGGTAGCAATAGTTGCCCGGGCATTTTTTTTGCCGGCCTAATGGTGTTGGGAAATGCTAAGGAGTGCTAAGACGTTTTGCCAATATGCTTAATCACCCGGCAGGGGTTACCCGCTGCAAAGCTATCCGCCGGAATATCCCGTGTCACCACACTCCCCGCCCCAATGACCGCCCGGTCACCAATCGTGACGCCCGGGCATACAATAGCCCCGCCCCCCAGCCAGACATCGTCGCCAATCCGGATGGGCTTGGCGTACTCTTTGCCACTACTGCGGGCTTCCGCATCCAAGGGGTGAGTAGCCGTATAAAGCTGCACATTTGGTGCGCACATGACCCGGCTGCCGATGTATACCGGTGCCACATCGAGGACCACACAATTGAAATTGAAAAACACCCGCTCGCCGGCATATATGTTGTAGCCGTAGTCGCAGTAAAACGGCGGTTCAATCCAAATATCAGGCTGACTGTTAGGCAGCAGCTTTCCCAGGATTTCCTGACGCCTGTCTTTTTCGTCATCCCTGGTCTCATTAAGGGCTTTAAACAGCAGGCGGGCGGTACGCCGCTCCGCAGTAAGCTCAGGATCAAGCGGGACGTACATCTCTCCGGCGATCATCTTTTCCTTTTCTGTACGCATCATGTAAAAAATGTGGAAGTGAAAGAAATTGGCAGACGCTATTGCCTGATATTTTTTACCTTGCGCAATTTCTGAAAAATTTGATTGTAATCACTAACACAGTTCGATAATCATGAAGCGTCCAGTTCGGGTTTTTAAATTTGGAGGATCCTCACTTAAAGATGCAGCGGCTATTCAAAATGTGGTTAACATCCTTCGCGATTTTAAAGACGAACGCCTGGTGGTGGTAGTTTCCGCTATGGGCAAAACGACCAATGCCATGGAAACCGTGGTCGAAGCTCATGCCGCTAAAAATGGTAAAGCCTTTGACCTGCTCAACGAAATAAAGGCCTGGCATTACCGGATCATGGATGAGCTTTTCCCTTCCCAAAATCAAGAGGTTTACGCTGCTGTCAATGATGTATTCGTGGAGGTGGAATGGGTCCTCGAAGAGGAGCCCCACGACAATTACGACTACATGTACGATCAGATCGTCTCCGTTGGCGAGCTAGCATCTTCCAAAATCCTGAGTGCATTCCTCAATCAGCTGGAATTTAAAACCAGTTGGGTGGATGCCCGTGATGTCATCCTTACTGATGATATTTTCAGAGAAGGCTGGGTGCAGTGGGTGGAAACCGAAAGCCGGACTGAAAAAATAGTGGCGCCGTTGCTTGAAGTGCCGGGCTTTGTGCTGACCCAGGGGTTTATCGGAAGCACGACGGAGAACTTCACCACCACACTGGGCCGGGAGGGTTCTGACTATACTGCCGCCATATTCAGCTTTTGCCTGAATGCTCAGGATATGACCATCTGGAAGGACGTCCCCGGGGTCTTAACCGCCGACCCCCGAAAATTCGAAAATGTCACTCTGCTCGATCGCCTTTCCTACAAAGAAGCGATAGAGATGACCTACTACGGTGCCAAGGTCATCCACCCCAAGACGATCAAGCCCCTGCAGAACAAAAGCATCCCGCTGATGGTAAAGTCCTACATCAATCCTGCCGGAGCGGGCACCTATATTTCAGACGAAGTAGAGGACAATTATCCACCTATGGTGGCCATAGAGGGGAATCAGGTACTGCTGCAAATCAGTACCCGTGACTTCTCTTTCGTGGCCGAACATCATATCCGGGAGCTCTTCAACCTCATTGCTGACCTGCGCATTCAGGTCAATATGATGCAAAATTCAGCCATTAGCTTCAGCCTTTGCGTCAATGATGTAGATGATAAGGCAGACCGGTTTGCGCAACGGATCGAAAAAGACTTTAAAGTGATGATGGACCGGGGGCTGGAACTGATTACCGTTCGCCACCATCAACCGGCAATTATGGAGGAGCTGCGCAAAGGCAAAATAGTGTTGCTGGAAGAACGCATTAAAGATACCACGATTCAGATGGTCGTCAAGGATGTACCGGTGATGCGGCGTAAGGAGACTCCTACAGCATAGATCCGCGCAGGAGACGCCGTCATGGGCCGATTGTAGCCGGGTGTGGGATCGTTCAGCTCAACTGCTTTATCATAATTGCTAGTTGGCAGGTGGTTTTACTGGGCGTTTTCGGAAGAAATGGTATATTCGTTTTGAAACAGGACGGAAGTATCATATGGATAAACATTTTAAGGTAGCTATACTTGGGCCCATTCCCTTTGACCACATTACGACCAGTAAAAATCAGGTAATAGAAAAGTACGGTTGTGCCACACACACCGCCATCGGGGCTGCCGCATTGCTGGGTGATTCCGGTACCGTTGTGCCTGTGACTCATGTCCGGAAAAAGGACGAACCTCATGTGCGCGCATTGCTGGATCTTTATCCCAATATCAATACAGAAGGGCTGTACGCTCACCTGGATCAGGGAGATGTCATTCAGCTGCGTTTTGTAGATCAAAACAACCGCCTGGAGAAGCAGACCGCCTTTATGCCGCCTATCCGGCCAGAGGATGTGGAGCCCTTTATGGACAGCGACATCTTTGTGGGCGTACCGATTTCTGACTACGAGGTGCCACTGGAAACACTGCGCTTCATCAAAGAAAACCGCGGCTCTGATGCCCTTACTATTTTTGATGCGCACGGGCCGACTACCGCGGTAACGACTCAGGGCGACCGGGTGCGCCGGTTCTGGATTGAGCGCGACTTGTGGCTGCCTTACATTGATGTCCTGAAGATGAATATCGAGGAAGCCGGCTGTAGCTGGTTCAGCAAAGAGTACAAAGAAGAAGACCTGGAGCAGCCCTATCAGGACCTTTCCGAAAAAGACATGGCAGACTTCGCACAGCACAGCCTGGAGCGGGGCGTTAAAGCGGTCATTATCACACTAGATGCCCGGGGCTGTATGGTGTACTCTATGCCCGGCGGGCAGTTCAGGGCGGAGTTCGTCCCCTCCATTCCGGTAAAGGAGGTCATTGACACCACAGGGTGTGGCGATTCTTTTGCCGGCGGACTGGCTTACGGATTGCTGCGCGACCGGGAAGATTATGTGCGGGCAGCGCAGTTTGCCAACGCTCTGGGTGCTATGCGCACACAGGGGACGACCTTTGAGGTTTTTAAGCCGCTATCAGATACAGAAGCCTTGCTGCGCAAGCATTATGAAGCTAAAGCCCGCCTATGAGTTTGGCTCAGGGGATGCTGGATGATCTGATCACGGCTTGCGGCGTAGACCACCCTAAGCAGCAGCACTTTCTTTTGGCGGTTAGCGGAGGGAAAGATTCGGTAGTCATGGCGCACCTGTTTGCACAAACCGAGTTGTCCTTCGGGATAGCGCACTGCAACTTCCAGCTGAGAGGAGCGGCAGCGGAGGAAGACGCCCAATTCGTGCGGGCCTTGGCTGCCCAGTTTGACTGCCCCTTTCACCTCGCTGTTTTTGATACGCTGCAAGTTGCAGAAGCAGCGTCTGTTTCGGTTCAAATGGCCGCCCGAACCCTACGCTACGACTGGCTGGAGTCTCTTCGCAAAGCAGAGGGTTACGACTATACGGTGACGGCTCATCATCTGACGGATGCTATAGAAACCCAACTGCACCACTTGGTCCGTGGTACTGGCCTGAAGGGCTTATTGGGCATTCCTCCCCGCAATGGCTATGTGATCCGACCTTTACTCTTTGCCAACCGGGCAGCAATCGAAGCGTACCAAGAAGCCCAAAAGCTTGCTTTTCGGGAAGACGAAAGCAATGCAGAAACAAAGTATACCCGGAATTATATCCGCCATCAGATTCTTCCGGTACTCCGGACCCTCAACCCCAGTCTGGAGGGCACGCTGGGCGGAAATATGCAGCGCCTGAAGGAATCGGCCTACCTGATGGACCAAATGGTGCAACAGATCGAAGAAGAGGCATGTGTAGTGCAGGAAGGCCGCGTATGGTATCAGCTTGAAGTATTGAGGAGCTACGCGCCGGCATTATCAACCCTGCTTTTTGAGTTGCTTTCACCTCTTGGCCTGAATACCACGCAGGCTAACGACCTTGCGCAGGTCATCCTCGAAGGGCATAGCGGGCGCCGCTTTCTTACCCCTACCCATGAAATCACCACGGCAGCTGAGGTGCTTGAAGTTTTACCGCTATCAGGCCCGGAGGCGGACCATCTGATCATTGAATCCGGGGAGGAGCAGATTTCCTTTCCGGGCGGGCAGTTATCCTTGCGGTTGCTGAAGGAGCCCCCAGTGACCTTTGCCGCTGACCCGGCTCTGGCTTACTTTGATACTGCTGCCCTGACCTTCCCATTAGAACTCCGGAAATGGCAGGCAGGTGATCAGTTTCAGCCTTTTGGGATGGGGGGCAGCCACCAAAAGCTGCAAGATTACTTCAGTAACAACAAACTCACACGGGCTGAAAAAGTCGGTACCTGGATTTTGACCGATGCGCAGGGGCGAATCGCGTGGGTAGTCGGGCACCGCAGCAGTCATCTGCACCGGGTGCAATCTGCCACAAAGCAGTGCTGGGAGGCTAAAGTGCAGTTGGGATAGCGCGCTTTGCTCGCTTTCGCGGCATTAGCGCACCTCGGACAGGCTGCCAGGCAAGCTTACTTGCGCGGGCAGCGCTACAATTTGTCCTTGAGTTGTTCGATTTTGCGGCGGTCCCGTTTGGTAGGGCGGCCCGCGCCTTTGTCCCGGAACTCAGTCCTGCCTTTGCCCACAAACCATTCGTTGTATTTGTTGAGTTCCTCTTCAGGCGTGAGGTCTTCGTAGCAGGTTTGAGCGATTGGGGCGCCCACACGCTTTTGAATCAGGTCTGTGACCTTATATTGAAACTGGAAACCATTCTTTTTAACTTTCAGATTGTCTTCCCGCTGAATGAGTTGAGAAGGTTTGGCTACCGAGTCATTTACATGCACTTTACCTGACTTGCAAGCGTCTGTCGCTTGTGTGCGCGATTTGAAAATCCGGACGCTCCACAGCCATTTGTCTACTCGTACTTTCTCAATATCTGCCATAAATTATCCTGAATTATATTGGGAGAGGCGGGTATTGCATGTTTAAACTCTCCAGTTTCTCCACTAACGTTTTGACCACAATATAGTTCCGGTACCAGCGCTTGTCCACGGGAACGATGGTCCACGGGATGTGGCTTTCGTTGATCGCATATTCGTAGTATTTGCGGTAGGTGTCCCAATGCTCTCGCTCTTTCCAGTCATTGGGGTTATGTTTCCAGTGCTTCTCCGGCTCGTCAATACGCTCCTGCAGCTCTTCCCGTTGTTGTTCATAGGAAAGATGGAGATAGAACTTGAAAATATGAGTATTACTGTCAAATTCGAGGAGTTCTTCAAAGGCATTGATCGCCGTCATGCGCCGGTAGGCACGCTCGTCGTCAATCCAGCCGTGCACGCGTTGTATGAGAATGTCCTCGTAGTGAGAACGGTTGAAAACCTGAATCATACCTTTGGCAGGCACTCGTTGGTGCACCCGCCACAGGAAGTCATGGGAAAGCTCTTCTTCGGTAGGTTTCTTGAAGCTGTGAACACTAATGCCGTGCGGGTGGCAATCTTTGAAAGTATGCTTCACCGCGCCATCTTTTCCACTGGCATCCATACCCTGGAAGATGACGAGCACGGCGTGTTCCTGTTCGGCGTAGAGTAACTTTTGCAGGTCGCCTAGCCGCTCCTGCAATTTTTCGGTCTTTTTCTCGATTTCATCCCGATCAAGGTCTTCGGGAGGCGTAGTTGGAATTTCACTGAGTTTGATCATTCACCTTAGAGTTTATCGTTCCGGCATAAAAAGCCAGAGTAAAAGGTATACCAGCAGCCCCGGAAAGGCAGCACTCAGAACCGAGAGCAGGATGTAAAATAACCGGACATTAGTTGGGTCCCAGTTGAAGTACTCAGCTAGGCCGGCGCAAACACCGCCAAAGACAGCCTGATCTTTCCGCTTTCTTAATTTTCGGTTTAGCATACTGGAATTTGGATTAGACGGGTAAGATAGGGAGAACTGATAAAAAAGAAAAGCCCTGAGAAAACAAGGCTTTATAACGGGAGCTTAACTTTCCTGTGCTTCTTTAAGCTGGGCTTTAGCATCGCGCCTGAGTACCCTCTGCACGGCGTAGAACTCGCGGTGAGAAGGAATGTACCCCCCGCGTTTCCAGTGTTCAATCATACGCTGAGCATCTTCGGGGGAGAGTTTCTTAAGGGGGGCTTCTTCGAGAATTTCCATATTGTAATTGGTCGTGTTCTGAGTGTCGAGGGCAGGGTGGGGAGCTCTTCTTTTTTCCTGTTTTTGCTGCTGCTGATGGGTGAATCCATAAATAACTGCCACCACTAAGCCTGCAATTGCGGCTACGAAGTATTCCATTAAAGTACGTTGTTTATATCCTTGATTTGCTAAGAAAACGTTTTCAAACGCTTAGATGTTTTATTTATCTTTTTGATTTTGAGTAAATTAGGTGTTTGAGCGTCTTTGGTACCAATTGAAAGTGCAGGGAAAAGGGTTCTTCTCGTCTGCTTCGTGGGAGGCCTGTTGGGTAAGGGCCCAGTGCTCGGGGTCGATCTGTGGGAAGAAGGCATCTCCGTTCTCTACGTACGTATGTATGTCTGTGATGATCAGCTGATCAGCGTAGGGCATAGCCTGCCGGTAAATTTCACCGCCGCCAAGAACACAAAGCCGCGGAGCCTGCTGCGCTCTCGCCAATTCGATACCGGCTTCCACACTATGCGCAATATGCCCGCCGGGCCCGGCCTCGTAATCTTCCTGTCGGGTGATGATGACAAATTGCTTATTCCTGAATATAGTGTTGCCCTGATTTGACTCATAAGACTTCCGGCCGGAGAGCAGGAAGCAGCCTTCGATCTCATTCAAAAAGACAGCTTCATCAGCGGGCATATGCCAGGGGAGGCCCCCGTTTTTCCCAATTACGCCGTTTTCTGAGCGGGCAGCGATCATTACGATTTCCATAGGTACTATTGCTTTCGGTCCATCCAAATGTACAGCCCATGCCGTAAAATCCCAACACGCTATAAAAAAAGGCAGGCGCTTTTGGCACCTGCCTGTTGTGTTGTGGGCTATCGCCACACTATTTCAATTAAAGCGTGTTGGGGCTTTGCTATTCGCAAACGCCTTAAGTGTTTAATCAAAGGAGTATTCTCCCGTCAGTACATTCAGGCGTACGTTGTAGGTCCCTGCAGTAACTGGGATATCTGGCCCATCTTGTGTACCGACGCCACTTGGGAAGTCGGACCCTCCCCAGTTGACCGGCCAGTCGTTATTTAACCGAAACTTCGCAAAACCATCTGTTAGTTCGATGTTAACGGTTTGTACGGAGGGCTCTTCAGGATCGGGAGTCATATCGGTATCTGCATCCCAGCCATCAGGCGTGGAATCACCAATAATACCAACAGAGGCTTCCTCAAAAGTATATTCGCCAGTCTCTGGTGTGAAAGTGACCTGGTAGAGCCCGAAAGTAACCGGAATATCCGGTCCATCCTGTACACCTACACCGGTCGGGAAGTCGGATCCTCCCCAGTTAACGGGCCAGTCATTATCTGCCCTGAACTTAACGAACCCATCGAGCAGCCCAACCAGGATGGAATAGGTGCCGTCTCCATTATCCGTAAGGTCCGTATCCACATCCCAACCACCAGGGGTCGCATCACCAATGATGCCGATGGACTCAAATCCACCACCGCCGCCGGTGCCCAGGAATTCCATAGTGTACTCCAGTGTAGCGTCATTGAAGGTGATTTTGTAAATGCCGGGGTCGCCCATGAACATGGCGTTGTTGCCAAACTCTTCGGCTACACCATCACCGTCGGCATCACCGAAGTTTTTGCCCATGAAGTTGGGCATTTCGGCAAATTTGAACGCATCGCCTTCTGCCAGTTCTACTTCCGCCAACTCCCAGGTGTTGTCAGATACCAGTTGGAAACGGTACTCATCACCATCAAAGTTGTTGAAGGTGCCGAGCAGGTAAAGGCCAGAAAGGTTGGTTGCGAATTCAACAGCCGGTCGTACGGTGTACTCCAGCGTCTCGTCGTTGAAGGAAACGGTTACCTCACCGGAGTAGCCACAGGCCGTATTGCCATTGCCACCGGACAGGCTGCTTTCCATAAATCCATTGCAGTCAGTATCGCCCCAGTCTTCATCGCACCAGTCCAGGCAGTTTTTGATCTTCCACTCGTCGCCGAGCAGGTCAACACCGGAGACTTCCCAGGTGTGGTCGGCCACGAGCGTCATCTCGTCCCCACCCCAGCCATTGAAAGCACCGGCGATCCACATGATATCGTGGTTGGCTGCGAAAGGCAGTAGAGATATTTCAAAAGTTGTGCTGCGGTTAGCCGTTTGACCCTTAGCGTCAGTAACGGTAATGTTGATATTGTAAACCCCTGCACCGAGCTGATCGGCAGGCACTAAAAAGTCAGCACCAGGCACGACAATACTATCGCGGGTGCCGGACAGGCTCTGTGTAGCCTCTACTAAGGTATTGCCAAACTCATCAGTCAGCTGAACCGAAACTTCAGACAGGGGCGAAGACTCGCCGTCTGCCACAATAACCTTCAGGTCGAAGTTGCCAACCACAATTTTGCTGTTATTGGCTGGCGAAATGGACACGATGCCCGGCGCGAAGTCCGTCAGCGCTTTCACATCAATTTCATCCTTAGTACAGCTGAAGGCCACGAGCCCCGCCAAAACCAGGATGGAGAATATTTTAAGGAAATTTTTCATGTCTTAATCTGATTGAAAATTTGATAAATTTTCGAATAGGCGGCTGCGCTATTTGGAGCACCGCCGCCCATAAAAGATTTAATAGCCCTGGTTTTGCTCCAGATTGTCGTTCGCCAGCAGCTCCTCGGCCGGGATGGGGTAGAGGCGCAGGTGGGGAGAAGTCGTTGTTCCTTCCCGGATATTGCCTTTCCATGCCCAGGTGCCATTTTCCGTAAACTGCCCGAAACGGATCAGGTCAGTACGGCGCACGCCTTCCCAGTAGAGCTCACGGCTGCGTTCATCGAGGATAAAATCCAGGTTGAGGTCACCTTCTGCAATATTGCCGGCATCATTGTTGTAGGCCCGCTGCCGCAACGCATTGATGTAAGCTACTGCCGTACCCAAATCGCCATTGGTGGCGCCGCGCAGGACGGCCTCAGCGTAAATCAGGTGCACTTCACCGAAGCGGAACATCGGGTAGTCGGTATCTGCGAAAGTAGGGTCACTGCCCGGTACACCCTCAGAGGTGATATTCTGATATTTGGGTACGGTGTAACCATTGGTGAACTCGTTAATGGCTTCTACAGCTTTGGTTTGCCCTTCGGTAAAGAAAATAGCCCGCTCGTCGATGTTGCCGGTTTCATCTGGAAAACGGTCGACTAGTGAGGGCAGCGTCCGCAGGCCGCCCCAACCGTTGTTGACACCGTAGTTCTCTGCATTCATCGCACCACCGATGGCAGCGTGTACCAGGTAAGTGGTCCCGCCAAAGGTTTGCGTGGCATCTCCGTCGAAATTAACCGACATGATGGTTTCTGTGGAGCGGTCGTTGTCAGCCAGGAAGTTGTGGTGGTACTCATCCATGAGGGTATAAGCGCCAGACTCAATGATTTTGTTACAAGCATCCACCGCTTCATTCCAGTACGTTTCTCCGTCGGTGTACACTTCTCCATTGAGGTAAAGCTTAGCCTGCAGCATCCACAGCGCGCCTTTATCGGCACGACCGTAAGGGGCGGTGCCGGCTTCCAGCATGTCGCCTTCGATTTCATTCAATTCATTGACGACGAAGTTAAAGACTTCGCGGCGGCTGAACTGAGTAGGGGCAGTAGAACCAATAACCTGGTCTTCGGTATAGAATGGAATATCACCGAAGAAGTCGATACCATGCCAGTAGCTCAGGGCACGCATAAAGCGGGCTTCTGCGCGGTAAGTCGACATTTGATCAGCGACTTCCTTGCTGACCCCACGGCTATCGAGCTTTTCAGGCGTAGACTCACGCAGGAATTCATTGGCCAGGGAAACCTGGAAGAACACCCGGTAGTACATCGCACGTACGAATTGGTTAGTACTGCTCCAGCCCTGTGTAACCAGGTCAGGCAGTCCATCGTCATTCCAGGCAATGACCGCTTCATCAGTTGGCAGCTCCTGCAATTGCCAGTACTGCCGCAGGTAGCTGGAGAACCCTTCATCCAGTGATTTGATATCCGCATTACCTGCAGGTCCCTGCTGACCGGTAACGGCCAGGCCCGCATAAATACGTGTCAGAAAACGCTCATATGCTGCGTCATCAGTAAAGAAAACATCAGGGGTTAGATCGTTCTTGGGCTGCACATCGAGGTCTGTACAGGCAGACATCATGGCGAGCACCGCGATTAACCCAATATTTATGATTTTTTTCATGGCTTAATTTTTCTTGTGTTCAACAAATTAAAGACCCAGGCTTGCACCAAAAATGAAGCCCATCGGGCGTGGGTACGGGGCATTGTCTATACCATTTACGCCCACTTCCGGGTCCAGGCCGCTGTATTTCGTGAAGACGAGCAGGTTCTGACCGGTTACGTAAAGGCGCAAGCTGGAAATACCGCGCTTCGGCAGGAAGGTATAGCCTAAAGTCACGTTGTCCAGGCGCATAAACGAAGCATCCTCCACGTAGTAATCAGAGAAGTACTGAGGCGCTACAAACTGCGTTTCCAGTACCGACTCGTGTACGTTGTTGAGGAAAAAACGGTCATCACCAATATTAACGCCCTGCACCCGCTGGAAGTACCCGCGGTTAGAAGCATTATTATTGTAAACATAGTTACCAATGGCACCACGGATTGTCATAGCAAGGTCAAAGCTTTTGAATCGGAAGTTTGACGTCAAACCATAAAAAATATCTGGTGCAGGATTTTGGAAAATCCGGCGGTCCAGTTCATTGATTTGGCCATCTTCGTTCTGATCAACATACATCATCAGATCATCTTCATCCGAAACAGGTGTGCCGTCATCATTTAGAATATGCTCGTATACGTAAAAGGCATCGACGGCCTGGCCTACACGGAGGATTTGGACGTTGTTGCCCACACCACCGGCGATACCGCCGCGGAGAATACCTGCGTCTCCTGCAATATTAGACAAGCCGAGTACTTCATTGCGGTTGTAAGCTACGTTACCGGTCAGGTCCCAGCTCATATCCGGAGTATTAAGGATATTGGCGTTTAGGGTAAGTTCTACCCCCTGATTCTCCAGCTCACCGATGTTGGTCAGTACGCGGTCAGACAAGTTTGTACCTGCAGGCACGTTGACTTCAAACAAAAGCTGGCTGGTGGTTTGTGTATAATATTCCAGCGCACCATTGAAACGGCCATTGGCAAACCCAAATTCAAGGCCTACGTTCAGAGAGGCCGTTTCCTCCCACTGCAGGCCCGGATCATAGGCGTTCGGACGGGCGGTATTGACGAAAATCGGATTGCCATCGGCATCCGTACCAATTTGGTAGCGTGCCCGCTGATCGCTAAAAGCATACTGAGGCAGGTAGCGGTAGTCCCCAATATCCTGGTTACCCGTTATCCCGTAGCTGACTCTGAATTTCAGGTCAGAGAAAACATTATTCAGGCCTTCAGCCCAGTCTTCCTGAAGTACACGCCAGGCAACGGCTGCTGATGGGAACAAGCCCCAGCGGCTTTCCGGTCCAAAACGGGTAGAGCCGTCGCGGCGCAGAGTAGCGGTAAGGATATAGCGCTCGTCGAAGTTATAAATCGCACGGCCCCAAAAAGAGATCAGGCGGTTTTCGAATACCGAATTTGAAGGGAATACATCTTCTGCTTGTGCCGGCCCGTTGATGCCAAACTGGTCGGTTGATAAGTTCTGACCTTCAAAAAGTGGGTATTGCTCATAGAAGTCCTGGTAGGAGTAGCCCGCCGTCAGCTTCAGGTTGTTGCGCTCGTTGAGTGCCTTATCGTAGTTCAGATAAGCATCAAAGAGGTAGTTGGTCCGCGTGAAGTTCTCGATTTTCACCAAACCATTGAAGTTAGCCACCTGCGTATTGGTGTAGGTGGTCGGCTCAAAGGTGTTGCGGTCGCCCTGATTGATGTCAAAACCAACGTTGGTCTTGACGCTAAGGCCTTCCAGTAAGTCATCGAGGGCGTACTCAATCTCCATATTACCAATGGTACGGAAGGACTGCCCTTGATCTACACGCTGTTCCGCTGCGGAAACCGGGTTGCGCGGTGCAAGGGAGTTGCCGTAGGAGAAAAAGCCTCCGAATGCGTCGTTGTCAGCATCAAATACGGGTTGTGTAGGGTCCAGGTCCCACGCTGCCCCTATGCCCGGATCGAAGATATCGCGGGTACGTGCACCACGCAGGTTGGTGCTGACCTTTAGCTTGTCGTCAAAGAATTTATGGTTGTAGTTCAGGCCAAAGCTTGTCCGCTCGGTCTCAGAACCTCGTATAATACCCTCGAGCTGCTGATAACCAGCGGAAATACGGTAGCCAAAGTCCTGGCCACCGCCGGATACACTCAGGGAGTGGTTTTGGCCTTGCGCCTGACGTAGCATTTCGTCAAACCAGTTGGTGTTGTTGTCACCCAGTGCGTTCAGTCGGCTTGGTGCGAAGAAAGTCACCACATCACGGAAATTACCTGCATCGAGCATGCCGGGTTCTCCGCGGATTTCATTAACGGTGTAATAGCCGTCATAATTGACGCGCGGGCGACCGCCTTCCTGCCCCTTCTTGGTGGTAATGATGATAACCCCGTTCGCGCCCCGTGAGCCGTAAATTGCGGTAGCAGAGGCGTCTTTTAGTACGGTGAAGGACTCGATATCACTTGGGTTGAGGAAGTTCAATGGGTTCCGGCTACCCGCTACGCCCTCGTTGTCGATAGGCATCCCGTCAATCACAAACAACGGCTCATTGCTGGCATTGATGGAAGTACCGCCCCGGATACGAATGGCAGAACCGCCACCGGGCGAACCATCGCCGGGTGCGATTTGTACACCCGCTACCTTACCTGAGATAAGCTGCTCCGGTGAGACAATCGCCCCACGGTTGAAGTTTTTATCTTCAATTTTCGCAACTACCCCGGTCGCATCTTCCTTGCGCACCGAGCCATAACCGATGACCACCACTTCCTCCAGCACTTCAGCGTCTTCGCCCAGTTGGAAGTCAAGGGTAACGGTTTCTCCGTCTCTTACGGTAATGGTTTTGGTAAAGTCTCCGTATCCCGTATAGGAAGCCCGGAGTTGCTGTTCGCCAGCCGGCACATTTTCGAGGACGTAGTTACCGTCAAAGTCGGTAGCCGTTCCCCGGCTGCTGCCCACCAGCAGAATGGTGGCCCCGATCAGGGCCTCGCCATTTTCGTCGGTCGCTGTGCCTTTCACAGTACCCTGAGCATACCCCTGTTGGACCAGGAGCAGCGCAGCTGCAAAAGCTACGACCAATCGCAGAATGTTTTTCATAAGAGCTACAATTTAGTTTAGTTTGTATGGTAAGTTCAGATTACCCGTGTCAATACATTAGTAATGGTTTTGTACTAATAGAGTCGTTTGAATAATTGGCGTAAACGACTGATCATCTGTTTTTTTGTCAACAATAGTCAACGTTTTTCAATAAAGGCTAATGTCGTGGGAGTGCCCAAACTACAGTGCAAATGTATTTCTTGCTGCGAAATTACCCTACCTGATTTTGAAATATCTTTAATCTGGAGTGGGCTTTTGAGCATCATTCGCCAGGTTATTGCATTTAATATTTCTTTTTTGTTTGGATATCCACAAAGGAAAGCATCTCAGCACAGTGGTAAGGTGATCTTTGTCAGCGCTTTTGTTTTTTAGGGCTTTATTTTTATCATTTGATAAGAGCTTGTTGGGATTTTGCTTTTGGAGCGAACGCAGCCAAATTTTGTTCTGATTAAGGCGTGATACATTCAAGAATGGGATTAAAGGGGCCCATTCTTGAATCACATAGCCTTAGCTACGTAACCGAAGAACAACGAAGAGCAGGGCAAAATTTGGCAAGAGCAGCCCGAAGTGTAAAATCCCAATAAGCTCTAAGGCCAGGAGATTGGCTTGCAGCACTATAGAACAGATGAGAGAAGGCTGCTTTTTCTTCCGGGCAGCGCAAAGAAGGCAAACCTATATACGGAAGTTTACCTTTCCAGTCATTGAGTTTATGTTTGACAAAGCTCTAAGGCCGTTCCACTCTGAGCCTGCTGATCATCTTATTCAGCTCAATAAAGCTACGGCCGGTCAGGACAGCATCCTCAAGGGCATTATGCTCTTCGGTCTCCCGCTCCAGCCCAAAGTAGGCGGCAATAGCCGTCAGGCTTTGGCGTTCCGGAACGGCCTCTCCGGCCGCTTTGAAGATGGGAAAGAGGGTATGAGTGAGCGACTGCATATCCAGCATGTGGTAGCTAAAGGGCCAGCGGCGGTTAATGATACCGTAGGCGGCGCGCAGGAAAGCGAAGTCATTGACGATGCCCAGGCCCGAAATCATGGTGTGCCGCAGCGCCCGGCTGTTGTCAAAGGGGTCCGGCTTGAGCTTGCGCAGGCCTACCATCCAGGCCTCAAATTCCGGCAGCACATCATCCAGCATGGGAGCATCCTTGAGTTGTTCCAGGCTAATGCCATGCACTTCTTCGGAAGGCTTGGAAAAAGCCTCTTCGTTTTCTGGGTACACATAAGATTGATAGCGCCCCAGTTCTGTCCAGTTGTCGGTGTACAAAACAGCACCGATTTCTATGACATCGTGGTAACTCGGGTCGTCGCCCGACATCTCCAGATCAATTACCAAATATTCCATAATGAGATTTGTGGGCTTAAAAATAATGGATTTTTAGGGCTTTGGAAGAAACTCTCTGGTTATTACGTGAAAAAAATAATAAGTAAGTATGGCAGGCTGATTTGTAAACGCTAATTTTGTCATCAATTTGAAACAGCGCTTTTGCTAAAGCGCCTTACAATAGGGTACTTTGACTTAAATCTAAATTGCAGATATGGGACGCGCATTTGAATACCGCAAAGAGCGGAAAATGAAACGCTGGGCCAATATGGCCAAGACGTTCACGCGCATCGGCCGGGAGATAGCTATAGCGATTCGGGAAGGCGGGGCAGACCCCGAGTACAACCCGCGCTTACGCCTGGCCATTCAGAATGCCAAGGCTGCGAATATGCCTAAGGCAAACGTGGAAAATGCCATCAAAAAGGCAACGTCCAAAGATGCTGAGAACTACGAGGAACTGGTTTACGAGGGGTATGCCCCCCACGGAGTTGCCCTCATTGTGGAAACGGCCACGGATAACCCCACCCGTACGGTGGCCAGTGTCCGTCATATCTTCTCGAAGTACGGCGGCAACCTGAGTACCTCCGGCTCAGTCGATTACATGTTTTCCCGTAAAGCCCACTTCAAGGTGGAGGCGGAAGGGCAGGACCCCGAAGAACTGGAGCTCGGGCTGATCGACTTCGGCCTGGAAGAGCTGAAGCGTGAAGAAGATAAACTGGTGCTGGTCTGTGCCTTCGAGGACTATGGCAACCTCCAAAAGGGGATCGAGGAGTTTGGGCTGGAAGTAGCAGAATCTGAACTGATCCGTATTCCCAGCCACTACAAAGAACTTGGCGACAGTGAAGTCGAGGATGTTATCAAACTTATTGAAATCATGGAAGATGACGATGATGTTAACGCTGTTTTCCACAACATGAAAGAAGAATAATGGACTTTTATCATATCAACCGCACCGCAGTTGTCGTCATGCCGAAACCGGCACTTTATGAATGGGCCAATGCCGTCTTTCCGGAAAACCCTCTGGATTTCAGCGACAAGGATCAGCACGATGAAGGGGATGTTTTTCTGCTCCCCGATTTCGAGACCACCGAAGAAGTACTGGAGCATTTGAAGGCTAATGTAGCCGACCTGCTCAGCGTACTGCTGGAAGGGTGGAGCCTGGACGAGAGCGACTGGCCGGAAACACTGGACTGGGCGCTCTTCGAGCGGTTCTACAATTACCATGTAGAGACGATGGTAACGGATACGATCGAAGAGGATTAGTTGGAAATAAGTCCCAACACGCTCCAAGAGCGTTTTGGGACTTTAGTAATCGGTCTGCAAACTACACTTTTTTGCTTATACTTCGTCCCGAAAATCCTCATTTAGCTCAGGCTAAACTCCGGTTTTCGTGCCTCGTCTAACCAAAAAATTGTTAGTTTTCGACTAGAAGACAAAAGTCCCAAAACGCTCTAAGCCTGCATAGTCAGGTTACTGCATACTTTAGGAACACAAAAGCTCCGCCGGAGCAGGCAACTATTTAGGTGAATGACGGGAAAAGAAAGGGTTAAGGCCAGCCTGAAGGGGCTGGTGGTATGGGTATGGGTATTGGTGTTTAGTGGTATGAGTGCTTTCGCACAAGAGACAGATGCGTTGCTCATACAGCCTGCGGAAGGTGCGATGCGGTTGGATGGGGTGCTGGACGAGCCCGCCTGGGAAGCCGCCGGCATCGCTACCGGTTTTTATCAGAACTTCCCTTTTGACACTTCCTACGCCGCACTGGACACTGAGGTGCGCGTCACCTTTGACGAAGCGGCATTGTATATTGGTGCCATTATCTATCAACCTCAGGAGGACTACATCGTGACTTCCCTGCGCCGGGATTTCGAGTTGGGGCCTTCCGATGAATTCGCCGTCAATATTGACCCTTTTCAGGACAAGATCAATGGTTTCCACTTTGCAGTTACGCCGCTCAATGTGCGAAGGGAGGGCCTGATCGACAACGGGAACGCCATCTCTACCGACTGGGACAACAAATGGTACGCCGAGGTGTCCAATCATCCGGAATACTGGGTGGTTGAAATGGCGATCCCCTTCAAAACCCTGCGGTACAAACGCTCATCGGGCGATAATCAGTGGCGCATCAACTTCAGCCGGATCTCAGTCAGGCAGAACGAACGCTCAAGCTGGAACCCGGTGCCCCGTCAGTTTGGGATCAACAACCTGGCTTTTACACGGCCGCTGCGCTGGGGCAGCCCACCGCCCAGCCCGGGCCTGAACGTGTCTCTTATTCCCTACACTATCGCTGGTGTGGAGCGCGATGAAGAATTCCGGCTGCCCGCCGAACGTAACCTGAATGCCGGAGGCGACGCCAAAATTGCCATTACGCCTGCGCTGAACCTCGACCTGACGTTCAACCCCGATTTCAGCCAGGTGGAAGTGGACCGGCAACTGACCAACCTGAGCCGGTTTGAGCTGTTTTTTCCGGAGCGCCGCCAATTTTTCCTGGAAAATGAAGACCTCTTTGGCAAGTTTGGCTTTCCAAGCAGCCGACCCTTTTTCAGCCGCAGGATCGGGCTGGCACAGGGTACCCTGCGGCGCACCACTACCGATGGGGACGAGATAGAGGTGCAGCGCAGCTTTAATGTGCCTATCCTCGCCGGGGCCCGCCTAAGTGGCAAGCTCGACAACAACTGGCGCGTGGGCCTGCTCAATATGCAGACCGGTTCGGTAGCAGATGCTGGTTTAGCCCCTGCCAACTACTCGGTGGGGGTGTTGCAGCGCAAAGTCTTTGACCGCTCCTTTGTAGGCGCCATCTTTACCAATAAAATCAATTACCGCCAGGATGGGAACGGAGGGTACGAAGTAGACCCGGAGGCGTTCAACCGGGTAGCAGGCCTGGAGTACAACCTGTTCTCCAAAGACAACAAATGGGAAGCTGAAGCCTTTTACCACCGCTCTTTTACCAACGACAACAACGTTGATGCACAGGCGGCGGCGCTCTTCGTCGGGCATTACCTGCGCAACTGGCGATTCTTTTTCCCTACCCACTACATCGGGCGCAACCACGAAGCGGAAATGGGCTTCGTGCCCCGTCCGGGCTTTTTATCCACCTCGCCCGGTATTACTCACCTGATTTTCCCCAAGAAAAAATGGTGGGCAGAACGGGTCATCGCCTTTGGGCTTGATGCCCGGACCGAATTTATTTTCAATCAGCCGGATTACCAACTGACCGACCGGGAGCTGAGCGCCGGTGCGTTTATGGATTTCCCGGGGCAGAGCCAGCTCCGCCTGGGCTATACCCAAAACTATACTTACCTGTTTTTCCCCTTTGATCCGACCAATACCGGTGGCGTGGAATTGCCCGAGGGCACCGACTACACCTATCCGACGCTCGACCTCAGCTACAACTCTGATGTCCGCAAGGATTTTTACTATGGGGTGGAGGGCAGCTACGGGCAGTACTTCAATGGTGATTTTTCACGCCTGCGTTTCCAGCTCAATTACCGCTGGCAGCCCATTGGGATTCTGGCGCTCGATGCCACTTACACGGACATCGCGCTGCCCGCACCTTACAACGATGCCGGCATCTGGCTCGTAGGGCCACGGGCAGAGCTTTCGTTTTCGCGCAGCCTGTTCTTCAGTGTGTTCCTGCAGTACAATACGCAAGCGGATAACGTCAACATCAATACCCGTTTGCAGTGGCGCTTCAAGCCCGTATCGGATATCTTCCTGGTTTATACGGATAACTATTTCTCAGATCAGTTTCTGGTCAACCCGAGGGGCAAGAACCGGGCAGTGGTGCTGAAAGCAACTTACTGGCTCAATTTGTAGACGGCTTGGTCTGCAGTTCCCAATTGGCTGGCCGGGTATGTTTCCAGCGGCGGTGGCTCCAAAGCCAGAATTCGGGCTTCTGGCGGATTTCCGCTTCCAGCAGGCGGGTGTGGGCCTCTGTGATAGCTCCTTCGGGCATGCTGCCAGGGTCGTCAGTGACTACCGTGAACCGGATTTCGTAATGGCCGCGTTTAACCTTATCGATGTACCCGAAAATGACCGGGTAGTTGTATTTACGGGCGTAGGCTTCCGTACCGTAGAGTACCCCGGTGTCCTGATGCAGGAACTCCGTCCAGTACGCCCGGTTGGGGTTGGAAGGGGCCTGATCGGTCGCAAAAAGGATGATGCTCACGCCATGGTCTGCCTGAAAAAAGTCCCGGGTTTTCCGGATGGACACCATGTCCATACCGAAGCGGCTCCGTGATTCGGTGATTTTTTGGTTCAAAAAGGAGTCTTTCAGCGGCTTGTAGAGGCCCACCACCCGGTGCCGGATGTACATAGGCATAGCGGTAGCGGTCATTTCCCAGTTGTTATAATGTCCGGCACAAAGGATAACCGGCTGCTGCTTTTCAAAGAAAGGCTCCAGGATTTCCGGGTTCTTGATTACACCCCGGCGTTTGATTTCGGCTTCGGGGATACTGAAGCAGCGTACGGCTTCGACAACGAGATCACACAAGTGCCGGTAGTATTCGCGGGCAATGCGGTCGATTTCCCGGGCTGGTTTTTCCGGAAAGGACCGTTGGAGGTTGCCCAGGATGACTTTTTTGCGAAAGCCCAATACCCGAAACAGGAGCCAGGACAGCAGGTCAGAAAACCGGTGCATAACGGGCAGCGGCACATAGGAAAGGGGCTTCAGGAGCAGGTAAAACAGTACAGCATTCATATCATTCAAACATTCGTTAATGTGGACCGGGCAGCGTACCCGCTTCCGGCGGCGCCACAAAGGTAATATTAAACGGTATACTGCGTTTTGCTTCAGGTTGCCTAACTTTGCGCCGGAAATTCAGAAAACCATACCATGAGCAGAAGCTACCTACTATCGCTTGCTTTGATTTTGCTGGCCCTTGCCGGGAAAGCACAGGACGAAAACCTGGAAGTCATCCGGAGCACCGCCCTGCCCTGGGGCAGTCCGGTCCGGAATATTTTTGTGGATACCGATAACACCAAGTGGGTGGCCAACACCCAGAATATTAAAAAAGTCATTGGTGCGCGTTCTTCTGACCCCATCACTCTGCAGCCGGGTGAAATGGGGCTCTTCCAGTTCCCGGGCGGCAATGCCGATATCCGCTGGCAAAAGCAGGCCCTCCTGGATGCTATCGGTGATATTATTGATGAAGACAACTACATCACGGCCGCCTTTTACGATGAGATCAATCAGGATATTTGGCTGGGTACCAGCCTCACTGGCGCCTACCGCCTCAAGCAGGAGAACGGCACCCTCGCTTTTAAGGAGCAGTTGTCTATGGACAATACCAAGCTCCGGTCCAATTTCGTGCACGATATCGCAAAGGATGGCCCGGGCCGTATCTGGATTGGCACCAACGATGGCGCTCTGGTGGGCAAAGCTGGCAAGTGGGACCTTTTGGAAAAAGGGCTGATCATTGAAGCCATCGCCATCGCTAATGGGGAAGTCTGGCTGATGGGCGATGGCCTGGTTGGCAAAGTTGACCGCCGCGACCGCTGGGAGCTTACCGACTTGCCTTCGGATGACATCGAGGGCACCATCACGGATATTGCACTAGATGGCAAAGGGCAGTTGTGGATTGCCTCCCGTATCATCACCCGTTATGACCCGGCAACGGGGGAGACCAAGGTCTTCGGGGGAGCGGAGGAATACACCAGCGAATTTGCCAACCACCTGGCCGTTGACCTGGACGGTGCCGTTTGGATTGGCACTGAGGACAAAGGCGTGTACGTCATTCAAAAAGGCTCGTCCCTGGTAGCTACCGTAGAGCTGGTGAGCCCGGTGACTTGCGATGGCAATGGGGCCGATGGGGCCCTGCGGGTGAAAGTGAGCGGAGGGACGCCACCCTACAGTTTCAATTGGACCGGTAATGCAGAAGGGAACAGCCCGGAACGCCTGTCACCGGGTACTTACCGCCTTACGATTACCGATACGAAAGGGAATAGCCGCCTGGCGGATATCAGTGTACCGGACCGGCGGATAAGCCTGCGGGCGGAAGCCAAAAGCAAAGTGAGCGCCGCTGGTGCAGCCGACGGGCAGGCAGAGGCACGTGTACAGGGCGGTATGCCTCCTTATAAATATACCTGGGATAACGGAGAAGCGACACCCGTGGCGATGAAGCTGGTGGAAGGGGCGCATACCGTTTCCGTGACGGACCGCCTGGGCTGCGAAGCGACTGCGGTCGTCAATGTTTCCCGAACGCTGGAGTCCTTAGCTGTACAAATCGAGCAGATCAAGCCCATCAAGTGCCAGGGGAATAAGAGCGCCGTCCTCAAGGCTGTCGCTGAAGGGGGCGCCAAACCTTACACCTATCAATGGAGTGTGGCGGATGCACCGACCCCGCAGCTTACCGGGCTCCTTGCCGGTGACTATGCGGTTACCATCACTGATGCCAATGGCACAGTAGCCTCCGCTGCTTTTACGGTAGAAGAACCAGCAGGCTTTGATGTACAGGCGCAGGTGGCTCGGCCGGCTTCTGCCAATGGCAGTGATGGCGCAGCTGTTGTTGAGGCTTCAGGAGGCGTTCCGCCTTACCAGTACCAGTGGAGTACCGGAGCAGCCGAAGCCACCCTGAGTGGCTTGTCAGCCGGTAAGTATACCGTCACTGTAACGGATGCCAACGGATGCGAAACGACCGCTGAGGTGGTCATAGGCGAAGATATCCTGCCGCTGTCGCTGACGATTGCGCAAGACAAAACGATTGACTGTCAGGGTGCAGCTTCAGCAGCGCTATCGGCGAAAGTGACCGGCGGGAAAAGCCCCTTCACTTATGCCTGGAGCGATGGGAAGTCGAGTGAAAATATCAAAGGCCTTACCGCTGGTACCTATGCTCTCACCGTCACTGATGCAGCCGGGACTGCCGCCAATGCTTCGGTAGACGTAAAAGAACCGGAAGCGCTAAAAGCCCGTGCCAGTCAGGTCGCCCCGGCTAACACAGGAGCCTCCGACGGAGCCGCTCAGGTTACTGGCAGTGGGGGCGTACCTCCTTATACTTATCTATGGACGAACGGGGCCGGCACTCCTGAAATTACGAACCTGGTTGCCGGAGCGTACGTCGTCACCGTCACCGATAAGAATGGCTGTCAAGCCACAGCCAAGGTGGACGTTACCGAAGATATCGCACCACTGGAAGTACAACTGGAGGCCAGCCAGCCCATCAGCTGTGCCGAAGCCTCCGATGGGCAAATGGTAGCGATGGTGAGTGGCGGAAAGGGCCCCTTCGCTTACGCCTGGTCGAATGGCAGCACAGCCGAGGGGCAGTTGAAGTCCCTCCCGGCCGGCACCTACACCCTGACTATTACCGACGTAGTCGGCAATACGGCAAGCGCTGAATTGCTGCTGAATGCACCACCGAAACTAAAGATAGGCGTGGAAGTCACCGGCGAGGCCAGCCCGGGGCAGGCTGATGGGCGTGCGGTGGTCAATGCAACAGGCGGCAACGAGGGCTATCAGTATATCTGGAGCAGCGGGGAAACGGGGGCAGAAGCCCTTCAGCTGCCCTCAGGGATGCAGTCGGTAACCGTGACCGACGCCAAAGGCTGCAACTCCTCCATCTCGGTGGAAATGATCGAAGACATTCGCCCACTACAGGTGTCGGTCGCCCAAAACCAGGCCATTACCTGTGCCGAAGCGGAAGATGGTGGGCTCTCGGCAACCATTGAAGGCGGGAAAGGGCCTTATACCTACTCCTGGAGCAACGGTGCAGATGGCGAAGAGGCAACCGGGTTGCCAGCCGGTGCTTACACGGTAACCGTTACGGATGCGCAGGGGACGACGGCAGAAGCCACGTTGTCTCTGACTGCACCTGCCCCGGTGCAGGCTACCGCAGCGGCCGTACAGCCCGCCAGTACCAACAACTCAGACGGTGTCGCCCGTGGTAGCGCACAGGGGGGAGCACCACCCTATACCTATGCCTGGAGTACGGGCGCATCCACTGCGGAGGCAGATGGCCTTCCACCGGGTGACCATACTGTGACCATCACGGATGCCAATAGCTGTGCGGCTACAGCTACCGTAAGCATTAGCGAGAATATTCTGCCCTTGCAGGTGTCTCTAATTGTAGTCACGCCGGTCGACTGCAACGGAGGAGCAACGGGCGCTGTTGCTAGCGAAGTTAATGGCGGTAAGCCGCCCTACACCTATCAGTGGATGGGCGCGCAGGAAGGCGTGAAAGCCACTGGCCTGACAGCCGGTACTTACACGCTCACTGTATCGGATGCCGCCGGCACTACGGCTGCTGCCAATATTGTTCTTTCCGAACCGGAGGCTTTGTCTGCCGGGGTGGTCATCATACAGCCCGCCAGTACAAATGCAGCAGATGGCAAAGCCAAGGCCTCAGCGAGTGGGGGCACTCCGCCTTACACCTATGATTGGAGTACGGACGTATACGCCGAGCTGGCAGATAACCTGCCTCCAGGCACCCACAGTGTTACTGTTACCGATGCCAAAGGCTGTACCGTGACGGAAAGCATTGCAATCACGGAAAATATATTGCCCCTGGAACTGAGCCTTGAAGTTTCTGCACCGATCAACTGCAAGGGTGGGGTAGGAGCCCTTAACGCGGTAATCAGTGGAGGAAAGCCACCCTTTGCTTATGACTGGAGCAACGGTGCCACTGAGCCACAGGCAGCCGGACTGTCTGCCGGAGCCTATCAGCTGACCCTGACCGATGCCGCCGGCACGACAGTGGAGTCGGAACTGGCACTGTCAGAGCCCGAGCTCCTTTCCGCGGAAGCCATAGCTGTACAGCCTGCCAGCACCAACAACAGCGATGGCATTGCAAAAGCTACGGCAAAAGGAGGGACTGCACCTTATACTTACGCATGGAGTACCGGCGCTTCCACACCGCAGGCAGACGGGCTGTCGCCCACTGCCCATACCCTGACCGTTACGGATGCTAAAGGCTGTACAGCAGAAGCCAGCGTCACTATTTCTGAAAACATCCTACCGCTGCAAGTACAACTGGAAGCCACACAGGCCGTTTCCTGCAGCGGAGCAACAGATGCAGCGGTACAAGCGACTATCAATGGCGGCAAACCGCCCTACACCATCACCTGGAGCGATGAGAGTACAAGTGGAGAGAACCGCAGGGGGCTGGGCGCCGGGCAGTATGAAATCACAGTGACAGACGAGGCCGGGAACGAAGCCTCTGCTGCCGTAACGCTAACGGCCCCCGAGCCCCTGACCGCTGAGCTGGGCCGGGTGGAGCCTGCCTTTAGCGACAGCAGTGAAGATGGTAAAGCGGAAGTGAGCGGAAAGGGCGGTACGCCTCCTTACCGTATAGCCTGGGATAATGGCAGTACAGGGCCAAAGGTGGAAAACCTAAGCCTGGGCCAACACAGCGTAACCATCACGGATGCGAATGGATGTACGGCAAGTGATGAGTTTGAAATTACGGAACGCGTACTGAAGGAACTGACCCGGGCGGTCAGCAGCGGGCAGACCATTCAAATGCAGAAACTGCAGTTTGAAGCGGACAGCTCCCGGATTCAGGAATCCGTAAAACCTTTGCTGAATGAAATTTATATCTTCCTGAATGACAACCCCTCAATCGTAGTGGAAATTGGCGGGCACACCAACAACCTGCCACCGGATGAATACTGTGACCAATTGTCTACGGCCCGTGCCCGCGCCGTGGCGGAGTACCTGGTTGCTAAAGGGATCCCTTCCGACCGTGTATTCTACAAAGGCTATGGAAAGCGTAAACCCTTATTCTCCAACCGGACTGAAGACGGGCGAAGGCGGAATCAGCGGGTAGAGATAAAAATCCTGCGCTTGTAAGACATAGTTATTAAACATTAAGAGCATGTTTGGAGCTCGTTGCTATTGCAAATCAACGCTTTATGAACCCCGCAGAAATGCGGGGCAAGCTCTGACTTCCTCACTAAATTTTCATTTAGCCCGCTAAACTCAAATTTAGTGACTTTGCCAGAACCATAA
>NZ_JAVJSK010000081.1:0-9254 GCF_040219495.1 Phaeodactylibacter sp.
TCAAACTCTTCTGGCTCTAAACTGGTCAGTGCTTTTAGCTGGGCGGGGTTGCTTCGTATTTGGTCTGTGTCTATCATGCTATATAACATAGCAGATTTTTTTCAACCAGCCAAACTCGCGCACACACGAGCGCGCATGGTCTGGATTCAACTTTATTAAAATCTAATATATTCGAACCAACCCATTAATATTTAAGTTTACATGCTACTTTAAGCCCAACACATGAAGTACTACCTCTTCATAGCGTTCATATTGTGTGGTGCCACCCAGCTTATGGCCCAATCGTTAAAGCGTATTACCGTACAGGACGGGCTTTCTCAGGGCATGATCAATGACATTTTGAAGGACAGTGACGGCTTTATGTGGTTTGCGACCAATAATGGGCTAAACCGCTATGACGGGCACACCTTCAAGGTTTTTGCGCACAACCCCTTTGACGCTCTGTCCATTTCCGGAGACGAGATCGCATGCCTCTTGGAAGAATCCGAAGACTATATGTGGGTAGGTACCATATCACACGGCTTGAACCTTTTCGACCGTAAACGGGAAGTTTTCTACCCGATCACCGTTAAGGATACTCTTTCGCCTGATTTGCCTGCTTACCAAGTCTCCTCCATTGCAAAAGACGCGGAAGGAGGTCTCTGTATCGGCACAGATGATGGAGTATATAAACTGAAACTAACGCAACAACTAGCGCCGGGAAAACCTCCTCAGTTTGAAACGGTCTTTCTCCCTTTACCCGATGGGGTTAAAAATACCGTATCCAGTATATTCTGCACCTCAACTGGGAAAATATTGATCCGGGTAATAGCCTACGGGATATTCTCCTGGAATGCGGATGACGAAAGATTTGAGCCTGTTGTGCTCAATAATGGTACAGGTGAATTATGGAGCAGGGAGATGGCAGAGTACCCCACTGGCACCGTGTGGGCGAGCTCTAACCTGGGCTTAATGCAGTACCGGGATAAAAAGGCGCCGCTTTTGATCAAAAATGCGGAAAAACCTTTCCTGTCAAGCGTTTATGACCTCGCCATTCTGGAAGACAGAGAAGAAATATGGTTTTCTACTGGGTTTGACAGCCGGCTTTACTCCTTTGATCCCACACTATCCGCTGACCAGTTGCAGTTTGATACCGTTTTGGATGTGGGCGGTACGACGCGCCTGGTTTCCATGTATTTCGACGACCACCATACGCTATGGATAGGCACCAATGGATATGGCATCTATAAGTACCAGACACAACCCGCTGCTTTTGAGCACTTGGACGAAGGAAATAGTGTTACTTTTATTACTGAGATAGAGGGGCACCTTTTTACCGCCAGCCGGCTATCGGCCAGCGCCTATTCCACACAAAACAAGCGGTTCCTGCCCTTATCTGATGAGTACCCCCTGCCCGATGAGACCCGAGGGCTGTACCAGGCAAAAAACGGTATGATCTGGGCTGTTTCGGATGGCACGACCGCCCAGCTTTACCAACTGGACACCGCTTTTGAAATACAGCAAACTTACCTGCCGAACAATATCAACCCCCTTTTCGGTCAGATGATTGAGGATGCACAAGGCAAGCTTTGGTTCCCTGGTAATACAAAGGAGTTTCTGCGCTTTGACCCGCTTACCGGAAAAAGCCAGGAAATTTCCTGCGACGAATCGGAGGAGCTGCCCCTTACGGGCACTTCTAGTTTTTGCTTTTACAAAGACCATCAGGGCGACCTCTGGAAAGGCGGCCCCAGAGGGCTGGTACACCTGAAGCTGGATCAAAATAGCCAACCTTCAGGCTGCCGTTTTTTCAATAATGACCCCAACGACGCCCAAAGCCTCAGCCACAACAGCGTGGCATCCTGCCTGGATGACCCGGCTGAGCCAGATACTTACCTGTGGGTAGGTACCAAAGGGGGCGGTTTAAATAAACTCAATAAGCAGACCGGGCAGTGTGAGCACTTTACGACCGTACAGGGGCTACCAGACAACGTGGTCTATGGCGTACTTGCGGATGAAGAAGGCTACCTCTGGCTGAGCACCAACCGGGGACTGTCCCGCTTTGACCCCCGCCAGGAGGTCTTCCGGAACTACAAAGCCGAAGATGGGCTGCAGGCAACCGAATTCAACACCGGCGCTTTTTTCAAAAACGAAACGACCGGGCAGCTATTCTTCGGTGGGGTGAATGGCATCACGGCCTTCTTCCCGGACCAGATCAAGCCAGACCCTTATATTCCGCCCGTGCATATCACCGGGCTGAAGATACATAGTGAAGAGGTGGCTATAGGACAGCCGCTGGAAGACGGCCAAAAGGCTATTTTGAAAGCATCTATTGCCTCCACAGGGCGCATTGACTTGGACTGGCACCAAAACCATGTCACCCTGGATTTTACAGCCTTGGATTATACCATCTCAGAAAAGAATCAGTACCAGTACCGGATGTCCGCCGTCGACAGAGAGTGGGTGCGCGCCGGGGCCGACCGCAGCGTAACCTACGCCAACCTCGTGCCCGGTGAATACCTGTTTGAAGTCAAAGGCAGCAACAGCAGTGGGGTATGGAACGAAAAGCCCGCCCAGCTTCGTATTGTCATCCACCCGCCCTGGTGGCGGACTACCTGGGCGTATGTCGCCTACCTGCTGTTATTTTCAGGGGCTGTCATTGCCTTGTACCGTTTTCAGCTCAACCGGAACAAATTGCGCAACCAACTCGCGTTCGAACAAAAGGAAGCCGAACGGCTATCCGAGCTCGACCGCATTAAAACCAACTTCTTTTCCAACGTCACGCACGAGTTCCGCACCCCACTCACCCTGATTATCGAACCCATCCGGCAATTGATCGCCGAGCATTCGGATAAGAAAGCCCAGGGGCGGCTGAAAATGGCCCTAAAAAACGGTGAACACCTGCTCCTGCTCGTGAACCAGCTGATGGATTTGTCCAAACTGGAAAGCAAGCAGATGCAGCAAGACCTGCGCAGAGCTGATATTGGAGAGCTATTCCGCGGGGTCTACCGCCTGTTTTTGCCGCTGGCAGAGAAAAAGGACATTACCCTGAAATTGTCTGCACCATCGTCAATTGCGCCTTCCTACCTCGATAAAAATAAATTGGAAAAGGTCTTTTACAACCTGCTCTCCAACGCCGTGAAATTCACCCCCGACAGCGGACAAGTCAAGGCTGCTTTGTCAGAAGTAGCGCAAGGGCAGCAAGCCTTCTTCAAAATCACAGTAACGGACACCGGTATCGGCATCCGGCAAGAAGACCTGCCCCGTATCTTCGACCGCTTCTACCAGGCCAATGACTCCTCCGTACGCGAACACGAAGGCACCGGCATCGGATTGGCACTGACCAAAGAGCTGGTAGAATTGATGGGCGGGACGATCACCGTTGACAGCCAGTACGAAAAAGGCACTACCTTTGAATTGTTGTTGCCCGTGCGCACCGAACCGGAGACGGTAAACGAAAGCAAGGCACAACCGGCTACGCCCGACCTCGCCTTCAGCCTGCCTGCCGTTGCAGATCCTGAAAACCAGCCGGAAGAAGCCACTCCGGCTTCTATGGACGAGGAACTTATTCTGGTCGTGGAAGACAATACAGACCTAAGACAGTTTATCTGCCAGTCCCTGCCCGATAACTTTCAGCCCGTTGAAGCCGTAAATGGAGAAGATGGGTTTCAAAAAGCTATAAAACTGATCCCTGACCTGATCATTTCCGATGTGATGATGCCCCGGCTCGATGGTTTTGGCCTTACGGAAAAGCTGCGCAAGGACGAACGCACCGCACATATCCCCATCATTCTGCTGACCGCAAAATCTACCGTAGACAGCATAGTACAGGGGATTGGCACCGGGGCAGACGCCTACCTGACCAAACCCTTTAGCGTCGAAGAGTTGACGGTCAGGGTCAGAAAGCTGATTGAGATGCGGCGGCAGCTACAGCAGAAATACAGTGCTCAAAATCCTACAGTACTCCAGTCAGAGCCGCCAGGCAGCGAGCATCCTTTTTTGCAAAAACTGCAAAGGAGCATTCAGAAAAACCTGGGCAACGAAGACCTCTCCGTGGAAGACCTCGCGCAGGACGTAAATATGAGCCGCACTCAACTGCACCGGAAGCTGAAAGCACTCACCGGGCAGTCTACCTCCTCCTTTATCCGCAACTACCGCTTAGATGCTGCCTGCCAACTGCTGGAAGAAGGCGCGTACAGCGTGAAAGAGGTCTCCATGCTGGTCGGGTTCAAAAACCAGACGTACTTCTCTACCAAATTCAAGGAGCGCTTTGGGGAGCCCCCCAGCTTTTTCCTTTCCTGATGCAACATAAGTTAATACCCCCCGCAACATAAGTTAACAACTTGCCAACATGCAACATGTCCGTACGCTTTGGTAACATAGCTTAATCCCCGCCCTGGCTACATTCTTCATATTTACGCGCTCAAGTATACCGACTCACTAAAACAAAAATTGCCTGCACCGGTGACGCTAGTCCCGGAAGTGTCCCCTGTGCTGCTGCCTAAACTTCAGTTGAACATGAAATACCTATTCCTTCTCCTCTTCGCTTCTTTTATGCTGGCCCTGCCGACGGTGCTCGACGCCCAATGCCCTGCTAATAATATATTATACGTTAATGCTGGTGCCACATCTGGAGCTAATGACGGCACCTCCTGGACGGATGCCTTCACCAGCCTGCAGGATGCCATAGCCCTGAAGAATTCCTGCCCTAATATAGATCAAATCTGGGTGGCTGCCGGCACCTATAAACCTTCAGCCTATCCGGCGGACTGCATTGGGTGCACTACTGATCGTGACTTCACTTTTTTACTACCAGACGGGTTGAGCCTCTATGGCGGCTTCGCTGGTACGGAGTTAGCACTGAGCGAAAGAGATATTGCTAATAACACTACTATACTCAGCGGGGATATCGGAATAATAGGTGACGCCTCGGATAATGTCTATCATGTAGTTTCGATCGTATTTCCAATTTCCGACATAGCCACCAATATCCAGTTAGATGGATTCACCATTACCGGGGGTAATGCGAATGGGGGAAATACACACACAACGGTGAATGGGGGTAAAAGTTGGCGTAATGTTGGCGGTGGAATTTTGCTCTACGGCGGTGATTCGTATGGCACAAACAGCGCAAACACGCTGGCTAATAACACGCTGTATGGGAATACAGCATCATTTCTGGGCGGTGCAATTTCCATCTTTTACAATGCAAACACACTGGTCAACAACACCCTTTTCGGAAATTCATCAAACCATGGTGGTGGGATCTACATCACCGGAATTAACATACTACTTAACAATACCCTGTCCGAAAATACAGCAATCTGGGGTGGCGGGATTTACACCGAAGCTAGCGTGAGCACGTTTGTCAACAACACTCTATCCGGAAATATGGCAGTTGAGGGCGGAGGGATATTTTGTGAAATTTCCTCTAATACGCTGGTCAACAACACCCTATCCGGAAATACAGCAGGTGAGGGCGGAGGGATATACTTCTATACATCAACAGACGTGCTAACCAACAATATTATCTGGGGTAACTCCGACGGGATATTCACCGAATCTAGTACACTCAACGTCAGCCATTCCATCGTACAGGGTGGGTGGTCCGGCACTACTAACCTGGACGAAGACCCACTCTTTATCCAGCAGCCGCCGGTGGGTTTGGGCTCAAGTGGTGACCTACGCCTACAGTCCAATTCCCCGGCTATTGATGCTGGCAACAATGCCGCTGTGCCTCTTAATGTCACGACCGACCTCGACGACAACCCCCGTATTTCTAACCTTACAGTGGATATGGGGGCTTATGAGTTTCAGGCTCCAATACCCCCTGGACCAAGTCCGGTCTGTGCTACTGACCTGACCGTGCAGATTGGTGCTGACGGTATCGCTACTGTAACGGCTGATGCAGTTGGCAACAATAGCACAGGTTATGCGCCACTTTCGCTGCTTATCGATGGTCAAAACAGCTTGATTTTCGGTTGCAGTGACGTAGGGATGCAATCAGTGGTTCTACAAGTGACTGATCCGTTTATGAGCATGGCGAGTACGACTTGCACCTTTACAATAGAAGACTCAAGCCCGCCCACAGCTCTTTGCCAAAATGCGACCGTGCAGCTTGATACTGACGGAAATGGCACCACCACCGCCACGGCACTCAATGCCGGATCAACCGATAATTGCGACATCACCAGCATCAGCGCAGGGCAGACTGCCTTCGGCTGCGGAGATGTGGGCGCCAATACCGTCATCCTGACCGTAACCGATGTCAATGGCAACTCCAGCGACTGTAACGCCACGGTTACTGTTGAAGACAATACCCCTCCCACCGCCAACTGCCCAAGCACTCAAATTGTGAGTAGTACTACCGGTCAATGCGGTGCGAATGTGAGTTTTTCGATACCCGACCCAACCGATAATTGTTCGGCGACTGCTACTGCCAGCTCGGCGTCCGGCTCGTTCTTCAATGTAGGCACCACCCAGATCACCGTCACCGCTACCGATGGTACTGGCAATACCGGCCAGTGTACTTTTGACGTGATAGTGAACGATACGGAGAACCCTACCATCAGCTGCCCAGCCGATGTCACGCAAACCGTTGATGCCGGTCAAACCTACGCCACGGTCATCAATATTGCACCGGTGAGCAGCGATGACAATTGCGCTTCCCCCACCATCACACACGCTATCTCAGGGGCGACCACCGGCAGCGGCGGGGCAGATGCAAGCAACACACAGTTCAACATCGGCAGCAGTGTAGTCACCTATACCGTCACGGATGCCGCTGGCCTTATCGGCAATTGCAGCTTCACCGTGGATGTTACCCCTGATTGTGGCAGCATACTTGTCAACTCTACCGCCGACAACCTTACCCCAGGAGATGGCAACTGTACCCTGCGCGAAGCCATCCGTAATGTCAACGCCGGCTCTGACCTCACCTCTGGTGATTGTAATTGTGGAAACACTATCACCTTTGATGTCTCTACAAATGGTACGCCTATTGTGCTGAGCATTGCTGGTACTGATGAAGATGCTGCCGCAACGGGGGATTTAGATATCACAGCAGATGTCACTATTACAGGCAATGGGAGCGGCAACACCATCATCAATGGAAACGATATCGACCGAGTGTTTCATCTTCCTCCGGCTGCGGCTTCTTTGAACGTAACCCTGGAGCACCTCACGGTAAAAGACGGCCTGCTAACTGGATCCAATTTCGGTGGGGGGGGGCTTAACAGTGATTCTAACAATGCGAACCTCATCATTTCAAACTGTGCGTTTGAGTCCAATCAAGCCAGTAGTAATGGGGGAGGGCTACGTATCGAAAGTGCGTCAACCGTAGAAATCGATAATTGCCTATTCAATGGGAATATTGCTTACGAATCCTATGGAGGGGGAGTTAGTTTAAGTATCGGTGCTTATACTATCCGCAACTGTTTTTTCCAAAACAATCAAGCAGGTGTCGCTGGAGGAGGAGCCGCCACTCATAGTGGAGTGTATACATTTATCAATTGTACAATGACAGGAAATACAGCGACCAACGGCGGAGGAGCCATTGAAAATTCATCTAATAGCGGGTCGGTAACCCTTACCAATTGCACCATTGCCGAAAACACCTCTATCAATGGAGCTGCCGTAGATATCAACAACAACAATGCCTTCCTTAGCTTAACGAACAATATCATCGTCAATAATATCTCCTCCAGCGACTTAAAGATTATCGGCGTTTCCCCTCAGGTCAATGTAAAAAATATAGTAGAGTCCTGCTCTGGTAGCTGTCCTACCTTCTTTTCCACCAGTGATGACGTCATTTGCGGGCTCTCCACCTGTGCTAATGGACTCAGCTATTATCCGGTAATACCTAACAGCGATGCGGATGGCACTGCGGATACCTCTACCCCATTAGCCGATGATATATGTGGCAACAGCCGAAGTACCTCCTCTTACAATATCGGATCAAGCGAAGTTTTTTTTACAGATAATGAAAACCCGGTTGCAATCTGCCCAGCCACGCAAACCGTAAGCAATGATGCAGGGGAGTGTGGCGCTAATGTGAGCTTTACCGTTCCAGACCCCACCGACAACTGCTCGGCTACTTCTTCCGCCAGCCCGGCTTCCGGCTCGTTCTTTAATGTAGGTACCACCCAGGTCACCGTCACCGCTACCGATGGTACTGGCAATACCAGCCAGTGTACTTTTGACGTGATAGTGAACGATACAGAGAACCCTTCCATCAGCTGCCCGGCCGATGTCACGCAAACGGTCGATGCGGACCAAACCTACGCCACGGTTATTGACATAGCACCAGCAAGTAGCGATGATAATTGCGCTTCCCCCACCATCACACACGCTATCTCCGGAGTAACCACCAGCAGCGGTGGATCGGACGCAAGCGGCACGCAGTTCAACATCGGCAGCAGTGTAGTGACCTATACCATCGAGGATGCTTCCAACAATACAGCTACGTGCAGTTTCAATGTGGAGGTAAATGGCAATGCAGAAATTGATGTGCAAGACCCTGATATGAACAGCCTGACGAATAATGCCAGCAATTACGATTTTGGTAACGTGGACATCATGGGCGGGAGTGCCTCGGGTACCTTTACCATCAACAATATTGGAGATATAGCCCTGCTGCTCGATGGCGCTCCAACCGTAGCTATCAGTGGCTCTGCTTCATTTAGCGTTACTCAACCTTCCTCAACAACAATCGCTCCTGCGGGCGCTACCGCCTTCCAAATTGATTACAATCCTGCCAATGAGGATTGCAGCCAGCAAATGGCAACGGTCTCTATTGAAAATAATGACCCAGATGAGAACCCATTTGTGTTCACCGTTTCAGCTACCCCAGTCGATAATGTAAACCCAACGGCTAACTGCCCGTCGAATATCACCCAGAGTAACGATACCGGCCAGTGTGGAGCAAATGTAAGCTTCAGCATCCCTGCCCCAAGCGACAATTGCCCGGGAGTAAGTGCGATAGCCAGCCCGGCTTCTGGCTCGTTCTTTAATGTAGGTACCACATCCGTGACGGTCATCGCTACCGATGCCAGCAATAACACTGGCAGCTGTACCTTCACGGTCACCGTGACAGACAATGAGGACCCCGGCATCACCTGCCCGGCAGATATTACCGTAGATAACGATTTAGGGCTGTGCAGCGCAGTGGTTAATATCCCCAACCCAACTGTTTCGGACAATTGCCCAGGGGCCAGCTTCGAGTACGCGCCAGCTTCAGGATCGGCCTTTGATGTGGGTACTACCACCGTCACCGCCAC
>NZ_JAVJSK010000082.1:0-6019 GCF_040219495.1 Phaeodactylibacter sp.
TTTTAACTTGAAATAACCTATCTTGGAGTCGTGCCCACATGGATGACTTTTTTGGTCGAACTCTAAAGTTACGAAGTGTGGGCACACTTTTTCGCTGTCACAAAAGCAGAGCGGGAAAATTACTTCAAACCGAACAGCCTATGTCAATGTATGTAGGCAGAGTATGTTTTATCACCTCCTCAGGTTTTAGTGCTCTTTGAATACGCATCAAATAACTTTCGGGACCTTTGGCATGATTATCCATTGTGGCAAGGAGAATACGTTGATAGTTTAGCCGCAATTGGTATACCCATACAAAGAGATGCTGCAGAACCTCATCTATATGGTCATAACCGAACTTATCCACATACTGTAACAATACAGCGTCGTATAAGTGGCGCAAATACTGATCTCCTATTCGATTCCTTCCATCATAACTTTGTAGCGTCTTCATAACTCTGTACCCCTTACTTTCTTTCTTTATGTGCGTAGGCAGCGTTTTTTGTAAATCACGCTGTTTGGCTAAGTAATAAGCGATCATCTCAAAAAACATCCTGCCGTTGATGACAGGCATATCTAATTGAAACGGAAAACTCAGCTTCTGGAAGTCTATCAAGCGATCTTGTGAGTGATTGTAGGTGTCTACATACAATCGGGCAATACGATAAAGCTGTGTGTAGGGCAAATTCTTATCGTATAGATCTGCACCTTTGAAAAGGTCTACATTTGACTTCGTAAAAAATCGAGCAGAATTCCCCCAGCTCCATTCCTTTATACGGTATAAAAACAAGTGAAACAGTGCAGCGAGCTCTTTTGTAGGGGTTTGTTCCCACTCTCGCGTAACTCGTTCTTCATGAGCTTTATCCTCTTTTGAAAATGCGCGAAGGTGATACGCCTTCAATAAATCGTGCGGCTCCAGTTCCTGCCCTCTAGCATTTTGTGAATCAAAAAATTGGAAAGCAGTAGATAAATTATCAAGCTTAAACACTACAAACTCGCACTTCTTGAGCAAGAAGAGGATGTTCTCTTCACTGAACTTGTTGATATTCTGACTGATGAATAGATAGTTCTGCTTTGCATTGCTGCGAGAAATGGGATGTTTTAATCCGGGGTCAAACAATTCATCCTGTAGCCTGGCGTAACACCGCTTTAATTCTGGTATTTTGGGTGTCTTATTGAAATTCAAGTATGCTCGGATAATCAGGCTAAGGGTGATGCTGCGTTGTTGTCCGTCCACAAGGTCATAGCTACCCCTAGAGGTGTCAAGAACGAGTGCCCCTAAACGGTAGGCAGACTTGTCTTTGAAATGCAAAATATCATTAAGTAGCTGTCCGACATGACGCTGTTGCCACTTATAGGGGCGCTGATAATGGGGAATAATCAGACCGTGCTCACAAAGGATGTTAAGCACACTTTTCACCTCAACTGATATTTGCTCTGAGGTTTGGGATTTAGTTAATGTATTCACTTCCATCGATAAATCTTCTTTGATATTTACAGAGCTATACCTTCGAATCTGGTATATATAGTACAGTGGATTTATGGATCTCCTGTTTCAGAATTAACCGCCCAAATCCACCCCTCTTTCTCCGGCACGTCATCTGTAGGCTGATACAACCGCTCTCGCTCTGTCGCAAAAACATGAGCTACCCGTGCACAAATGCAAGCATCCTGAATGTCTTCATGACCTTCCAGACAAAAGCTTTTAAATGTCTTACGATTTGCTGTAGGGTATGTTTCAATCACGGTAAGGTTGCCTTTTGTCCAAACTCCGGTTTCTTTTACTTTTAACCCTAGCTTCGAAAGCAAATGAATACCTTTAGTAGACTGCGCACCAATCATATCCTGCACTGCAGAAAGTGGTCTGAATCCTTTTTCTGAAAGGAAACGCTCCGTGCGGCGAAACAGATAGGGGTTCTCACGATGTTCCCCGATTGGTTCATCAGCAATCTTGCCCTTTATGACAAGGTCAGTAAATGCTTGAGAGTAGCCGAGAGGCGTATCAATAGCAAGATAGATTATTGCCCCCTCATCATATTGACTAACTCCACAAAGCTCAAAAAGCGCCCGAATAAAAGCCTGATGGTCATTAGGCTCTACTGAATTCAGTGTATCTTTTAGATTTCCTCGCCAAGGCTCCCCAATGACATCTAATGACTCATCCAGAATTACGATGGCATCTCTGGACTTGCTGTTCTTCTCACAGCTCCAGCCGCCGACATCCCAGCCTATGTAATAATTCTTACTCATATCAATCTTTTTCTCCCCGTCAACAACTCCTGCATCATCCCCCGCTTCAGCTGCCGGTACTTGGCTAGCTGGGCTTCGAGCTGCTCGATTTCGGAATCCATATCTTTAAGGGCATTGGCGATGGTAGATTGCTCCGATTGGTTTGGTGGAAGAGGAAGGAGTATAGATTTTAATTGACCAAAGTTTAAACCTTGTCTATTCCCACCAGATTGAAAGCTTTCAATTTGGCGTTGACCAATATCTGATAATAATATTGCTGACAAAAAATATGGATTAGTACTTGGTTGGCATCTAATAATACAAACATGCTGATTAACATTTCCTCCAGCAATTTCTTCAGTTGCAACTGCACACCTTCCAATTGAAGCTCCAGTAATGTTCAATAAAACGTCATGCTTTTCTAATTCAGTGGCGTTGAATGCACTATGAGTAAGCTCGTCAATAAAAGCAACATCATTTAGGTGAAGGTCGCCCCAACCCACATTCTGACTGCGAATAAAAACTCGACCTTCATCTTTGTAAATTTTTGAACCACCTTTAGGAGTTATTCCGCTTCCAACTTTTATTGAAATATTCTCAATTTCAACCACCTCCCAATCCCCCGGAATCCGCCCCACCTCCGTCTGCTGCCAGCTCGTACCATCCGTCTCCACCAGCCGGCGCTTGCCGGTGAGCAACTCCTGCATCGCCCCCTGCTTCATCAACCGCTTTTTGACCAGCAGGGCTTCCTGCGCCTCGATCAGCGCATCCATGTCGCTGAGGGCCGTGGCGATGGCGGTCTGCTCGGCTAGGGTTGGGGGGATGGGGATCAAGAAATCTTTTATGTCCTGAGAGCTGATATGAGGTATTGCTGAAGCTGTTTTGACTGTTTCACAATGAGAAGTAAATAGAGGACTACAAACAAGTTGCTTCAAATAGTTGATATCACAGCTCTTACTCCTAAGTCGAGCAACCCTCTGAAGAAGTAGTGACGGTAAGTCATGAGTTGAAATTTGAGCAAAACTTTTTCCAACTAAAGATCCGTCCATAGCAACAACTACGTCACCTTCTTTTAGGATATACTTACTAAGTTGCGGGGAATGACTTTCCCAGTAATCAGTTATATCAGGGCGCCAATCAATATTTCCCCGTTTTATATTTGAACCTTTCAGTAGTTTTATTCCATTACTCTTAAACTTGCTGCTGGGAAAAGGGAATCCCGTCAAAAGGTCAACCTTGTTTCCAATAGGAACTACCTCCCAGTCGTCGGGTATTAAACCCAATTCAGTTTTTTTATGCTTTGATTGGGTTCTTTTATCTATTTGTATATGGCTTGTTGGTTCTGTTTTAATATTCATTAAGCTGTTTCTCTTTTAGTGGCCCCTAGGGAATGCCCCATTTTAGTTAAGTGCTCCTCTACTCGCTCTTTCAGCGTCTGCACCTTATCACTCAACTCCGGCAGCGGCCACTCGTACCGCTCTGCCAGTGCTTTGATCCGCTCCGTCAGCCGGTAGCTGATGGCATCCATCTCTGCCCCGATGCGGCCTTCCAGCGTAGCCATCCACTTGCGGTCTACCACGGTGCTTTTGATCTCGGCTTCGGTCAGGGTAGGATACTTTTGGATGACCTGTACTTCCAGGGCTTCTTCGGCGGTTTTGATGTCGGCTTTGAGCTTGGTTTCCTTTGCCATCAGCTTTTTGCATTGACTGAGCAATGCCCACTCTTCGGCATTCTCCTCATCCTTCTTGCCCAGCTCTTTGATGCGGGCACTCACCGAGCCTTTCGTCAGGCTGCCTTTATCGGTGGTCGCATCGGCCAGCAAGCCTTCTTCTCCGGTATGCTCTTCCGCCAGCTCTTGCAGTTCAGACTGTACGGTTTCCAGCTCGGTATTCAGTGCATCGATTGCGGCCTGCTCTTCTTCGAAGTAAGTTTTGATCATCAGCCGCGGCGGAATCAGCCGGCCTTCCAGCCCATTTATGCCTTTGACCTCGTTGTCTTTGCCGCCTTTCTTTTTAGCTTTTTTCACCAGTCGGGTCACCTCATTGCCTGCTGCCCAGCCATCGGCAGCCAGTTCGTAAAGGTCGTCCTGCATTTCCTCCGCCCAGTAGTCCATCCCGATTTGGTAGATGTCGTATTTATTGACCAGCGCTTTGCCTTGGTAGGCTTCCAGCAGGTCTTCGGAGATCCGGTGTATGACATCCTTGGGGCGGCAGCCTTCTTCCAGGCTTTTCAAATAGGTAGCGTTTCGGCCTTTCCAATTGTCGTACACGCCCTGCATCTCCGCGCTGTAGGCTTTGAACTCCGCATGATTAAAAATGGCTTCTTTCACCTCGTCCTTGTCCACGCTCAGCTCGTAGTACCCAGGCCGGTCGGCAGCTTTGAACAGGCTGCTCTTCAGGCTTTGGTACACCTTCCAGTATTCTTCCAGCCCCTCCACATCGCGGGCCGGTATGCCGCCTTTGAGGTGGGCTTCAATGTCCTGCAAGTCTTCCTCCTCCTGACTATCGATGTAGCGCGGTATATTCAGGTTGTAGTCGTTCTTCGGGTCCGCTATTTCCTCCTGCGGGACCATACGGCTGTACTTGTCCAGCTCCAGTTGCTTGTTGAAGACATCCACAATCTTATGGATATCCTGGGAGCGCAGGCGGTTCTTATTCCCGTCTTTCATATAGCCCCGGCTGGCATCAACCATAAAAATGCCCTGCCGCCCCTCGGCCCCTTCCTTATCAATCACCATAATACAAGCCGCAATGCCCGTACCGTAGAAGAGGTTGGCAGGCAGCCCAATGATGCCCTTGATATACCCCCGCTCCACGAGTTGCCTGCGGATAATCGCCTCCGCATTCCCCCGGAAAAGGACGCCCAGCGGCAGAATGATCGCCGCCTTGCCAGTACTTTTGAGAGATTTGATCAGGTGCAGCAGGTAAGCGAAGTCGCCGTTTTTCTTCGGCGGCGCCACGTAGCCATCAAAGCGCTGAAAATCGTCATTTTCCGGGTCCACCCCATTACCCCAGGCCTTATCACTAAAGGGCGGATTCGCCACCGCATAATCGAAGGTCTTCAGGTAGCCGGTCGTCGCATCGGTGAAGTAAGGGTCTGCCAGGGTATTCCCCTGTACAACTTCCGCCTCCGGCCGCCCATGCAGCCACATATTCATCACCGCCAGGGCGCGGGTGGCGTTATCTTTCTCCTGTCCGTAGATGGAAATACCGTGTGGGGCAATGTCCGCCGCCCTGAGCAATAGCGATCCTGATCCGCAGGTCGGATCATAAAGTGTCTCTGCCTGACTCTCGGAATGCTCAATGCCGATCACCCGCGCCATAATGCGCGAGACCTCAGACGGGGTATAAAACTGCCCTTTGCTCTTGCCGCTCTCCGTGGCAAAGTGCCGCATCAGGTACTCGTAGGCATCGCCCAGCAGGTCATCGTCCTCCGCCCGGTTGCCGCTAAAGTCGAGGGCAGGGTTTTCGAAAATCTCCACCAGGTTGCTCAGGCGGTCCATCTTTTCCTTGCCTTTGCCCAGCTTATCGTCATCGTTGAAGTCGGCCACATCGATAATGCCCGTCAGGTCATTCTCCTTAGCCAGCTCCCCGATGATCTTATTCATCCGGTCGCCAATGTCTTTCTGCCCCTTCAGCTCCACCATATCCTTAAAGCTGCCGCCTTCCGGAAGGGTGTGACGGATTTTTGATGTGCAAAAAGATACGTATCTTAAAGCAAAAATAAGGTATGAGCGCACGAATAGTAAAGCAAGATGGGGGTAAGGTCACGATTGAGGTAGATATGGAGCTTAACGGCAGCATGCTGAGCC
>NZ_JAVJSK010000083.1:0-16059 GCF_040219495.1 Phaeodactylibacter sp.
TTTCGTCATGAAAATCAAGGATTTGTGGTTCTGGCAAAGTCACTAAATTTGAGTTTAGCGGGCTAAATGAAAAATTTAGTGAGGAAGTCAGAGCTTGCCCCGCATTTCTGCGGGGTTCATAAAGCGTTGATTTGCAATAGCAACGAGCTCCAAACATGCTCTTAGATGACCTGCCTGCCAAACGGGTTTGCCAGGCAGGCAGGGGCACGAAAACCGGAGTTTATACTCCCCTCGGGCACAATAAGTGATTTTTGACTTTTTCTTTTTGCGCCCTGCGGCGTTTATCCCGGTTAACCGGAACGCCGACTTCAGAAAGGGACCCCTTAATCCCCTTTCTTCGTGTGGCTATGCCTGCGGTTCGCTTCGCGTCTACTTTGCTCTGCGCAGCGAGTGCCATCGTGGTTTTGCCTTGCAGGCCACAAAAATAAAGTCGTCAAAATTTCACCTCTCGTGACCGAGGGGCGTATAAAACGTTAATAATTCCCTGCAAAAATTGTATCCGCTCAATATAATACGTAGATTTGTATCAGTTGCACTCCAACATATACCCCCTTCCCCCCTTCAGTTTCGTGTCCGTATAAGCCCCCCTTTTACAGGGTTTAACCCGTCTTACTTACTAGAATTGATGCGTTGGGAGGCATTACAGGGCCAAAATGGCTCTTTCCTGCCTACACTGCCCAAAAGCATCAGGTTTACGGTACGGACAGCTCCGTTTGACAACAGTTTTTTTAAGGAAAACCCGAGCGTCTCAGCAGATCGCTTTGCTAAGGCTGGTTAAAGGCCAAGCTTAGTGCAGAATAAGCTAAGCTATTCTCGTTTTTGTTGTTAAATTTGCATCCTTAATTAAAAGGAGACACGCACTTTATGAATTTAGAAAAACTAATCGCGGTCAGTGGCTTATCCGGCATTTACCGAATGGCTGCCAACCGCAGTAATGGCTTGATCATAGAGGATGTAGCATCTGGCAAACGCCGGTTCGCATCTTCACGGAAGCATCAGTTTACGCCTTTGGAATCCATCTCTATTTTCACGGACGACGGCGATTCCATGGAGTTAAAGAAGGTATTCCGAAACATGAAACAGCAACAGGAGGACAATCCGCCGCCTGCTGCTTCTGCCAAATCAGAGGAATTGCACGAATATTTTGCCGAGGTATTGCCGACTTACGACCGTGACCGGGTCTTCAATGGTGATATCAAAAAGGTGATTAAGTGGTATAACTACCTCAACGAAGCGGGCTTGCTGCTGGAATCAGCAGACAGTGACGAAGAAGAGTAAAAACAGATCAAGACTGGCACGGGTGTCCCCCCCTTTTAAGCGCCCCCTATTTCCACATCCGTGCCCGTACTTTCTCCCTCCTGCATTTTCTTCGGCGCTTTTCCCAAACAAATTCCTCGGATTGGGTAACAATTAGCAGCAAGTAGCGTAAACCTGTTTATAACGTACCCCCCGGTACAACATTTGATCATTGAAGGGGATATTTTCACCACTATCGGTTCCCGGGGGGAACACCATACTGTGAGAAAATTATCATTCCCGTTGTGTGCCTGTACAAAGTAAAGTAATAAGTACGGCACCTCTAAATCATGATTCTCATGACCAAGACGGCTACTGTTCTGCAAGAACACGAGAGAGCATTTGTGCCCAAGGAGTTCAAGGTGACGACCTGGTCCCGGCTTCAGCCTTACTATAAGGATTTACTGAAGCGGGAGATCAACTCAAAGCAAGACCTTGAGCAATGGCTAAAGGATAAAAGTGAACTGGATGCTGTCGTAAGCGAGGCTTTCTCCTGGCGCTACATTAAAATCACGATCGACAGCACAGACGATAAATCGGAATCGCTGTACCAATATGCCGTGCAAGAGCTAGCACCTAAAATCACAGCGCTTGAGAACGAACTCAATGAAAGACTGGTCAATTGTCCTTACACTGCGCAACTTGAAGGTGGTCAATACCATATTCACCTGCGTAGTATCCGCAATGCCGTAAACCTGTTCCGGGAGGAAAATATCCCTCTGGCTACTGAAATCCAACTTAAATCCAAAGAGTACGTTAAGATCTTCTCCGAAATGACCATCGGAGTAGATGGCAAGCAAATGACCCTGCAAAAAGCCTCCTCCCTTTTGGAGGAGCCCAGCCGCACTTACCGCGAGGAAGTTTACCACAAAATTCATGCCCGTCTACTGGAAGAGACGACATCACTGGATCAATTATTTGATACCCTCAAAGACATGCGCCATGATATGGCCAGGAACGCCGGGTTCGATAATTTCCGGGACTTCAAGTTCAGAGCACTGGGGCGGTTTGATTACGAGGTGCAAGACTGCGAAGACTTTCACCACTCTATCCAAACTGAAATCGTACCTCTTGTGGACGAGCTCAACCAGTACAGGAAAGAAACCCTGAAGCTGGAACGGCTACGCCCCTGGGATTTATTTGTAGACCCTACCGACGATCAGCCGCTGCGCCCATTTCATTCTATCGAAGAACTCGTTGAGAAATCAACAACTTGTCTCTATCGCGTACATCCTGAATTTGGGCAAACGCTGGAGATCATGAACGAGCTCGGGCACCTCGATCTGGATTCCCGACCGGGTAAGCGCCCGGGGGGATATAATATGCCCCTGCACCTGACTGGCATCCCGTTTATCTTTATGAATGCAACTACTTCGCTGAGCGATATGCGGACGCTAATGCACGAATCAGGGCATGCTGTACACAGCCGACTGACCAGTCATTACAAACTAAAAACAGCAAAGCGGGTCCCTTCTGAAGTCGCTGAACTCGCAGCAATGAGCATGGAGCTGCTTACCATGGAACACTGGGATGTCTTTTTTGAAGACCCCGAAGTGCTGCGCCGGGCTAAGATCAATCAACTGGAGTATGTACTAAAAGTACTGCCCTGGATTGCGACGATTGATAAATTCCAGCACTGGGTGTACACGCACCCTAATCACGTTCAGGAAGAACGTCAGGAAGCCTGGATGCACATCATGAAGTCTTTCAACTCTCCTACAATTGACCATTCCGGGCTGGAGCACTATTTAGAACACCTCTGGCATAAACAATTGCACATTTTTGAAGTGCCGTTTTACTACATTGAGTACGGCATGGCCCAGCTCGGTGCTATCGCGATATGGAAGCGGTACCGGGAAGACCCTGATGCTGCTATCCACGACTATCTAAAGGCGCTGAAGCTTGGGTACACTCGCAATGTCCGGGAAATTTACGAGGCAGCAGGCATTTCGTTCGACTTTTCCAGAGACTACGTTAGCGAATTGGGCGCTTTTATAAAAGCTGAGCTGAAAGCCCTGATTGAGTAGTGCCTGACAAACTCAGACGATTAAACACACCTCCCCTAACGCGCTCTTTTCAGGATCTTTGGTCTGCGTTTTATTACCGAAGCCGTGCTCCCAGCGCTTCAAAGGGGTAAACTTCCAGCCCGATGTCCGCAAGTGTATTTCCCCCTTTTACATTGGATAAGCCCATTTTGTAAATGCCCAGGTCGTGAACGGTGGCTACTTTAGCCCCCGTAGACAAGTTGGCCCAGCTTTCCCAGGTCGCGTCCAGTCCTCCGATTGGAATAATGGATACCCACATCTCGTAACGCACAGGCATACCGTCTTTATCCAGATGCCATAGGTAGGCATCTCCGGGTGTGACGCCCCCGCTTTCATAGGAAATCAGCAGTGCTTTTTCCCCTTCCTTTGTGGTGACCAACTTCCGGTTGGTGCCCGGGTCAAAGGCTTTAGCAGGTGCATTCAGCCAAAAGGAATCGTTGCAAAAATAACCCCAGGCTTCCTGAATGGCTTCATCCGCTGCGCCCCCCTGTAGTGGTTGCTGATTAGCCCAGGCTTTACCGCTGGGCCCATCCGTACGGAGCAGCACTTCTGTACCCCCCCACTTCACCTGAACGAGCCCGGCTTGTTTGTCCCACACATAATCATGCCCACCAGGAAAGGACCAACTCAGGAACCGCGTGTCATTCCAGGCCTCAATATTGACGGCTTGTTGCATTTTACGCGCCAGGGCATCCGCTTCCGGGCCGGGGGCTCCCTGTGGGCGGGGCTCATGCGCACTCCAGCCGGCAACCAGCGCAATTAATATCAGGGCAGCGAAAATGATTCCGATTATTATTAAAGTCTTGCGCATCTGTTTTTCTTTTTATGGAGTATTCAAAACACGTGTCAAAAAGAAAAGCCCGGCAAGGAAAAAAAGTTGGGGATATTCCTTTTTTTTAGTCATTTCCCGGCATCCCCTGTTTGTTGCCCTTAGAAAATATTTCTCTTTTATTAGCATTTAAACCAAAAGGGGCAGCAGCAAAAATGCTGTGCCCCTAAGTTTCTTTCTGAAAAGATACGATTGCAAGTGTTTTTGAACGTTATCTGTCGCGGTGCGATTTCAGATATGCTTTAAAACCCTTACTTTTGCAGTTATAGTTTACTAATGCATTATTGACCTGCGCTTAGGTGATATCTGAGTGCAGGTTTTTTTCTTTTGTGTCAAACCGTATCTTAGTCAGTCTTGGCAACAGCTAGTGAATAGATCACCAGACCGAAACCAATCTTATTCACAGCGTCACCAATGTTGTATACAATATCCATTGGCAGACCTTCCAGAATTTGAGCGCCAAACAGACCACCAGTCGTACCAGCGATGTAACCGATTGGATAAATGGCCCATCCTACTAATACGAACCATGCCAGAATATTAACTGCTTTGGCAACTTGAGGACCTGCTTTTGCAGCCAACTCTTTTACCTCACCAAACATTACCAGGTAGAGGATGTAGAAGTAAGCTAGCCCAGACAAGAGTCCCATGACCCAACTCATAGTAGCTGTTTCAGGTGTGTTGTAAATACCTGTGCTTTCACCCAGGAATCCGAACAACAACATAGCTAAAGAAGCAATAATCAGACGCCACAGCAGACCGATCTTAGCTCCTGCTTTCTTCGTAACCAGGTAGAATTCGACACACATCAAAGGTACCGTCAGAATCCAGTCAATGTAACGGAACTCTGTTGGAGACTGACCACTACTTGCCCAGAAATCTCTCATATAGTAGTAATGTACCGCTGCGATGAAAGTAATCAAACCAGATACCAGAAGGGAGTCTTTCCACTTTTTATCTACCTGGCTAAATTGGAAGAAAAAGAATACCGTGGCAGCTGCCATGGCCATTGAGCCGATGAAGAAGGTAAAACCTACGTAGTCACCGGGCTTAAGCTGCGCAAGCAGCAAGGGTTGGATGTTTACTAATGCGTCCATGTTTTAATTAAATTATGTTAAAGAACTGTTAAGGACACTGCACTAACAGTGCCTGATGAAAATGGTTTAAAAATTTGGTTAATTTTCTAACCACCAAACCAAATAACTCAAACTTCTTCTTTCATGGAATTAAATGCCAAAGAAGGATCACCTTCCTGGTATAATTGATCGATCAGGATCATGTGCGGGAGTGTTACCACGGAGATAAACACAAACACCATTCCTATGTTGAGCGAAATGTCCATTTTTATTTGCACCAAGGCAAATATTGCAAGGCTCCCGATCGCCGCTAAACTCAGTGGCAGCGCATTCCTGATGTACTGTGAAATACTGTAAGAACGGACCTGCCTGCGAAAAAAACGGATTTGATCCATCATAGAGCTTAAAGAGTGCCAACAGACAAAGTAGATGGCAAAACCAAGCAACAATGGCAGATTGATCAACAGAAGTGCCAACGCAAATAAGTTGACGACTTCATCCATGAATTCTTTTCTCGTTATTCGGCTTTGGACATAATAGTAAACGCAAAGCCAGAGATTGAGCACGAGCAGCACGATACTGACTGCTTCCCGCCAGGGTTCAGTTATGTAGGGTGCCGGAGCGCTCATGATGTTACTGATGATGGGTGCAGCTGCCTCATAGTGCCAGAGAATGGGGACAAACAGGACAAAGCTGCCCCATAACAGGTGAGTCCCTGCCCCTTCAGCCTTCGATTCAAATGCTACATAATTCCAATTCGACTGCCCAAAGTGGTAGATAGATATCCCCAGAAAAACCAGTAGGGCTACAACCGGAAACAACCACCATAGCAGCGCGAAACCAGCCATGAGCAAGATATAATTGACGTAGAACCGGGTCAGTTCGCGGCTGCCCCATAGTGGCCGCGAGAGCTGTTGAAATATCAGGTAATCGGTGGCACCATGTGGTATGCCAATCAGCAGGATCATACCAAGGGCAATAATGAGCTGTACATTGGATAACCATCCTGGTATCAGAAGGCTGATGAGCACCGCTGCAAATGCAATTCCCTGAATGGACCGGTATAATATAGGGTATCTTGAAGTCATGGCAGCTGTAGTTTATCCTGAACGGGGATTGACCACGAACGTGGCTTTTTCCTGACCGCTCCCATGATTTTGTGGCTCTTCTTAAGAAAATGCCCTGGCCCAAACACACGCCAAACGGCCTTGAGAAAAGTAAGGACGGGCAACTTCATAAATATCTTTGCCTCCTGCCACACTGTGGTTTGCTCTCCAAGAAACCGGAAGATCGTATCAATCGGCGTATGCCGGAAAAGACTGGAGAATATCCCTTTTCCTAATCCACCCCGGGTCTCGAGGATATTCAGCAGCAGCTGATCATAAAACCTGAACCTCGCTGGCGTTTGCAGGGAGCTTTGGGGCGGCAGCCCGGCCTGCAGTTGTGCGCTGATCTGTGCAACCTGCTTTTGGATCGTCGTGAAAGCGTAACCTGTTGTTGGCTTAACCGCTCCTGCCGCCGTTCCGATATTGATCACATTTGGGTACATTTGATTTGGCATTACCTGGTCTGTCATGGGAATAGCCCCCTTTTCGTGCTCCGTGATGGTGTAATGCGAAATCCCTAAATGTTGTTCAACATATTCTTTAAGTGCTGCCTGATAAGCGGCAGGATTGAGGCGCTCCGGAGAGAACACCGTGAACTCCACCAATGCCCGGTGTTCATCGATCGGCAGCAGGTAAAAAAAGCGGGTACTGTCTTGCTGAGGGGCCCGAAAGTCCATTAAGTAGCCTTGATCCGGCTTAAAGACAGGCGCTTCGGTTTGAATCCACCACCCGGCAAAATGCTGAAGCAGAAAGTGGGCACCCGGGTCGGGCTTCGGCATTATGCAGCTATTGAAAATATACGCGCCGGTGTAACTGCTTTGCTCGGTTGTGACTGTGGCGCAGCCGTCGCCCTGCTGATAGTGGAGCACCCGTTCATTCCGGAAATCGACATTCGGGCAGGAACGCAGCTTCGACCAGGCGTCCTCGTAAAAGTCAAGCCCTCTGATCATTTTGTAGGTCAAGCCACCCAGGTCGCCCCCACTTTTCCCCTGCTCGTTCAGGAAGAACAGCCTGGACCACTCCTTGTACACCAAATGGTCAAGAGACGTAGCCCCTTCGGACCAAAAGCACCAAGTGCGGTCGTTACTCCGTTTCAGGTCTTGGTCGATTAGCAGTATACGTGCGTTGGACAAAGCCCCCTCTGTAAGCTTACAAGCGAGGCTCAACCCGGCAGCACCTGCCCCGGCGATGATAAAATCGTAGTGCTCTGACATGTTTACTAATGCATCTTGTGCGGCCCTTTTTCAAAAACCACTAATTACTAGAGTGAGACAAAACACCTCAAAAAAGGTTTAAAAAACCGAATTCTTTTTGGTGGAACCTATGAAAAGAAATATCAAATTCCGAAATCCGGCACAGGAATCCGGGCTTTAGAGGTGCTGTAACGCAAAAAAACACAGGGGAAATCTGATAAAATCAGAATACGCCGTACTTTTGCAGACAGATTTGACCTCAGTCAATTATGTACAAAAAATTACGCCCGCTTAACTGGGTTTCTCAATTAGGTGTCACTCCGGATCTGGACCGGGTGGAGATAGCGCGAATTGTTATCCTGAACCGGCTCAACTTAGCGGGTGCGGTCGTTGCTACGGTCGTTGGCGTAAAAGACATCTTGTCCAAAGGATTGGAGCTGACTATCCTTTTACCGATTTTGCTGTTTTTTATTGGTGAACTCCTCCTCTCTGCTTTCAGGTACCATACCATAGCCCGATACGCGGCTAACATCATCCTCCCGCTGCTGATGACTACTTCACTCCTAATGTACGGGGCAGCAATTGGGGCAGGCTATACCCTATTCGTTTTTATCACTACCGCTATTATTTTCCATAAGAATTGGTTAACCCGCATTAGCCTGATCACTTTCATCATACTGCTGTTTTCGGGCTCCAGCATTGCTTTGCTTAGCTATACACCTCCACTCAGCTACAGAATAGACTCCCTGGACTCCATAATTACCTTCATTGGGACCTCCCTTGCCGTTAGCCTCATGATTACTTATTTTTTCCATGAAAACATGAAGTATGAAGAAGAACAGACTCAGTTGATGAGATCATTGAAAAGCTCTAATACCGCATTGCAAAAAGCCAATGCCGAACTCGAGCGGTTCGCCTACATTGCTTCTCATGATTTAAAAACCCCGGTCCGGAATATCTCCAGTTTTATTGGCCTGGCTGAAAGAGACCTTCAGCGCGGGCAGTACGAGCAACTCGGGGAATATTTCAGGTATGTTAAAACAGGGGCCTATCAGCTCAATGCACTTATCGAAGATATTCTCGACTTCTCCCGGCTTAACCAGCAAACCGCTCTGGATTTTGAGCCCACCGACCTGAATGCCATCATTAGTGATTGCACCGATCAACTCCGGGGAGTCTACGGAGATACGTTTACCATCAATGCTCCCAACCTGCCCATCATAAATACAGCGCCCCATCTGCTGACCATCCTTTGCATGAATCTGCTGGATAACGCCATAAAGTATAATACCTCCACACGGCCCACGATTGAAATCACCGCCCGGCAAGAGGAGACGGAATGGCTGCTGACCTTTTCAGATAACGGCATCGGCATTCCGACTGAGTTTCAGGAAAAGGTATTCGATATGTTCCAACGATTGCACCCTCCCAGTGAATACAGTGGGACCGGTATTGGCCTGGCCATGTGCAAAAAAGTAACAGAGCGCCTAAGCGGAGACATCAAACTGCAGTCGGTGCCCGGGCAGGGAAGCCGGTTTTTTGTTCGCCTACCCCAGAACAAGCCGATTGGGTAACGTTATTGAGAAACGATGCTTTTCAGCTTACTGGGCACACTAAAGCGCTGACCGAACTTCTTCTTGAAAGTAGCACAACGCTTTACGAACGCCTCTACTCCGTAATCATTAACATACTGTATCACCCCTCCTTTAAAAGCCGGGAAGCCCCATCCGAAAATACTGCCCAGGTTAGCAGCCGGTACGGAATGAATGACTTTTTCCTGCATACACCAGACCGCTTCCAAGACCTGTGCAAAAAGGAAGCGCTCCATCAACTCCTCATTTTTAGCTCTTTTTTTGGTGTTGGAGAAAGCCCCATCCAGGCCGTCCCACAGGCCCGTAGCCTTTTCACCCTGGTAACTGTAAAACCCTGCCCGCTTTTGCTGTCCCGGGCGCTGTAACTCTTCAAGCATAACTTTCAGGACGTCAACCGCCGGGTGTTGAATGTACCTAGACCCGTAGTGTTCTGCCGCCTGATTTTCGTAGCGCAGTACCATATTCAGCCCCAGGTTGTCTGCAAGCGAGAGCGCTCCTCTGGGCATACCTGCCTGCACCCCCAGATTTTCGATAAGCGCCGGTGGATAGCCCTCCGCAAGCATGGTGATGCCTTCCAGGATGAACGTATTCTGCACCCGGGCGGCAAAGAAACCCCAATCGTCTTTCACGACAATCGGCGTCTTTCGGATGGCCCGCACAAAATCAAAAGCACGGGCTACAGACTCTTCGGAAGTCTCGGCACCCCGCACAATTTCTACCAGCGGCACTTCCTCAGCAGGCGGAAAAAAATGCAGCCCGATGTAGTTGGAGGGACGAATAGAACCCTCTGCCAGACGGGTAATCGGGATGGAAATCGTATTGGTTCCAAACAAGCTGTAGTCATCAATATACTCCTCGGCCTCCCGCATCACCTTTTGTTTGACCATCCGGTTTTCGAAAACCGCTTCGATCACCAGGTCGCATTCCTCAAAGTCAGCGGAAGACTCCGTGGTGTGGATACGTTGCAGCATCGCTTCACACTCTGCTGGTTTCTTACGACCACTGGCTTGCATTTTTTCCAGCCGTTTGCTCACATAATCACGCCCCCGTTCTGCTATGGGTTTAGATACATCTTTAAGCACCACTTCCATACCAAAATCCAGGCAGACGTAGGCAATACCGGAGCCCATACGCCCAGCACCGATAATGCCCACTTTACGTGGACGGAACTTCCCGTAACCTTTAGGGCGGTTGCCCCCGTTTTTGATAAAGTTCTGGTCCAACCAGAAAGCTTTGATCATATTCTTCGTTTCCTTGCTCCGCAGCAGGCTGGTGAAGTGGCGGCTCTCCAGGCGACAGGCGGTGTCAAAATCTACTTTGGAGCCCTCGTACAAAATGCTGAGCAGAGAACGCTGTGCAGGCAGGCGGTGCGCACCGGTTGCAAAGAGCCGGGCAGCTTCGTTGCGCAGAAAAATCGCTACCTCCGGGTCCTGAGCCGTACCACCTGGAATGGCTGCTCCTTTCTGGTCCCAGGGGCGGCGCGCTTCCCGGGTACTCATGATCCAGGCCTTGGCTTTTTCCAGCATCTCCCGCGGACTGCCAGCCAGCTCATCGATTAGCTCCAGCTGCAGGGCTTCCTGTGGGTTGTAACGATGCCCGCCGGAGAGAATGGGGTAAGCTTTTTTGATCCCCAACAGCCAGGTCAGCCGGGTGATGCCTCCACCGCCGGGAATAAGCCCCAGCTGTGCTTCCGGAAATCCGAACCAAGTGGTATTCTGGTCAATAGCAATGCGGTAATGACAGGCCAGCGCCAGCTCGAAACCGGCCCCCAGGGCAGTGCCGTTGATAGCTGCAACGACAGGGACACCCGGGTTTTCGAGGGCCCGGAAAGTAGCCTTGAGCTGTTCGGCCAGTTCAAAAATGGCTTCGGGATCATCTGTTTTGGAAAGGTACTCCAGGTCACCGCCCGTGCAAAAAGACTTTTTCGCCGACGTGATGATCACCCCCCGCAGGTTCCCTTTTTGCTTCTCGGCCCGCAGGTGCTCAATCACCGGCAGAAAAGCGCGGCTGACTTCGTGGTTGATAATATTGGTGTCCCGCCCTGCCATATTCAAGGTGAGCGTAACAATATGGTCCGTATCTTTTTTGTAAAAAATCATATGCTGTTGGTTTGGCGCTGAACGCGAATAATTGGAAGATCCCGGTAGCCGGCCACTCAGACCCGCTCAATGATGGTGGCAATGCCCATACCACCACCTGCGCAGAGCGTTACGCAGCCGGTTTGCTTATCCTGCCGCTCCAGCTCATCCAGTAACGTCCCCAGAAGCATTGCCCCGGTAGCCCCCAGGGGGTGCCCCATTGCAATTGCGCCACCGTTCACATTCAGTTTGCTGTCTGGTATTTTGAGTTCGTGCTGAAACTTAAGCACTACAGCAGCGAAAGCCTCATTGCACTCCCAGAGGTCAATATCTTTAACGTTCATTCCGGACAGCTGCAGGGCTTTTTGTGTAGCCGGTGCCGGCCCCGTTAGCATAAGCGTGGGATCAACGCTAACGGTTGCTGCAGCCCTGATCCGGGCGCGTGGCTTCAACCCTGCAGCGGACCCGGCGGCTTCACTGCCCACCAGTACGAGGGCAGCGCCATCCACAATACCAGAGGAGTTGCCGGCGGTATGCCCGTGTTGGACGGCATCCAATACCGGAAAACGCTCCAGCGCCATATCATCGAAGCCCATATGGCCCAGGGCTTCAAAGGCAGGCTTCAGCTGACTGAGCTTGTCCATATTCGCATCCGGCCGGACCGCCTCGTCCCGGTCCAGGATCAGCAGCCCGTTGCGGTCATATATCGGCACCAGCGATTTGGAGAAATAACCCGCTTCCACGGCATGCCTTGCTCTTTGCTGAGATTGATACGCATACTCATCGAGCAGTTCACGGGAAAAACCCTCCAGTGTGGCGATCAGATCGGCGGCAATACCCTGCGGCAGATAGTGCGCTTTGATTAGGATATCCGGATCAAACAACAGGGCACCACCATCTGAGCCCATAGGGATACGGCTCATGCTTTCTACGCCTCCCGCCAGGACGAGATGCCCCCAACCCGAACGGATTTTCATAGCCGCCAGGTTGACGGCTTCCAGGCCCGAAGCACAGTAACGGTTAATTTGCAGGCTTCCGCCGGAAGTTTCCCACCCATTGTGGAGCAAAGCCGCCTGGGCAATATTGTAGCCCTGATCGTCGATGGGGGTCACACAGCCGATGATGGTGTCATCCAGCTGATTGGGTTGAATAGGCTGCCGGCGTTGCAAGGCTTGCAGGGTAGCAGAGAGCAATTCCACGGGCTTGACTTCGTAGAGTGAGCCGCTGCTCTTACCCTTCCCCCGGGGGGTGCGCAGGGCATCATATATATAGGCTTCTGGCATAGCAGTAGTTTTTGACATACGGGAACAGAGGCCCGCTTTGCACAAAAATATCATTTTAATGCCCCCTTCCTAAATCTGATTCAGCAATTTAGGGCCTGACCGAACGCCTTACATCGCATTTCTGCTGGATTAAGTAGAAATATATGGCAACTCACTACTCAAGGATGTACTTTTGCAGGGTATCAATACAGAAACACAACCGATGCCAAAAAGAAAAGTCACTCCATTTGCCCGTTTCATGCTCGCCATGATCATCATCATCCCGCTGGCGTTTGCGGGTGCTTCCTACATTAATGGTGAAGACCCCATTTCCAACTTCAAGTCCCTGACTGGGCTGGAGGCCACCGAGCAGGTGCAGGAAACCCCAGCCAAACCTTCCGGTAAAAAGCAGGAAACTGCCCCCAAATCCGCTAATAGCACGGAAGCGCTAAAGAATGAAAACGCACGCCTGAAGCGCCAGATCAAGGAGCGCGACCAGGCGATTAAAGATTTACAGGAACAGCTGAAAAACTGTCAATAATGGACTTGCTTTTGCTTGATGCCCACGGCCCAACCTACTGGGCACTGAAGTTTATTCTTAATGCCCTTGCCCTTATGGCCGGTGCCCACTTCCTGAATGGGGTGCGTATTGATGACTTCGTGCGCGCTATGATCGTTGCCATCCTGCTCGCCGTCCTCAATGCCACCCTCGGCAACGTACTGGATTTCATCACAACGCCTTTGCGTTACCTGACACTGGGCTTGTTCAGTTTCGTGGTGGATGCCGCACTGCTGCTCATTGCGGCTTACTTCCTGAAAGGCTTTCACGTTGACAACTTCAAATCGGCTTTCTTTTTGGCGATTTTACTGGCGGTTTTCAATACCGTGCTGTACGGAGTCTTTCTTTAGAGCTAGTTGGGGTTTTCCTTGGCTCCATTCAAGGCCACCTGTAGCCCCATGTAAAAATTCCGCCTGGGTGCTGCTTCGAAGTAGCGCCCGCCAAAGGCATTCAGCCGGACATTACTGATGTACCGGGTATCCAGTAAGTTATTGATGCCCCCGAAAGCCCGCAGCTGCCCCCAGCCCAAACGCCAGGCATAAGTGGCCCGCAAATTCAGCTCCAGGAAAGCATCTGCCGTTGCTGTATTCGCATCATTGGCAAACAGCTCGCTCAGGTAGCGCCCTTCCAGTATGAGCAGGCCTTCCGGCAAATAAGACCACTGCAACATGCCAGACCAAAGGTGGGATGGAATACCCGGGAGCATATTACCGTCAAACACCTCCCCTTCTGCTTCGTAGTCTTCATACACAAAATCCGAGTAGGTATAAGACAGGCGCCCCTTCCAGTTTGGGCCCGGTGACCACTGTAGCCAGGATTCCAGCCCCTGACGGCGGGAAGCCCCTGCATTGCGGTAAAATAAACGCCCGGGGCTATCGCTAAGCTCATAGGGCAGGCGCTCCTGACGCAGCTGTATGTAAAATGCCGACAGTTGATATTGCAGCCCGGAAGCAAACTGCCCCTTCAACCCCGCCTCATAGTTGTAGGCTTGCTGAGGCTGTAAATTTTCATTGAACCCTTGTGCACCGTCTGGGTTGGCAGATAGCTCACTCAAGGTGGGGGTTTCAAAGCTGTAACTGTAATTCGCGTAGCCGTGGTGCCCCCCTGCATACGCATAGCTGATGCCCGCAGAGGGGCTAAGCGTATGGTATTGACGCTTCCCGGAATCGTCGCCGTCAGAGCGAAAGGCATCTTCGGCAATCATAACGTTGGCATCGTAGCGAAGGGCAGCAGTTAACCATACGTTAGACAGCGGCTCCCACTCCTGAATGGTGTAGAACCCCAGGCTGCGAAAAATCTCATCTTGGTCAAAAACCAAATCTCCTAATTCCCCCAGCAAATTATCAAGCCGCTGACGTTGATCCCGCTGCGATTGGGCATCCACACCCCAGACCTGCCGGTGCGGTAAGCCAAATAAATTACCCCTGTGCCGCACACGCCCACCGATACCACCAAACTGCCGAAACAGGTCAACCGCTCCTCCCCCTTCAAACGGCAACCGATTGGAGAAATCGCGGAATAGGACAAATCCATACGCCTCCAGTTGCCAGTCGTTGCTCAGGGTATAATCAAGCGTCAGGCCTGCACGGCCCTGCTTGACCGCTTCGCCAGCATCAAAGAGAAGGTTCCGCTCCCAAGCTTGACGGCGGTTATCCTCAAACGCTTCTAAAGACAGACCGCCGGGGTCCTGGGCTACCGGACTGTTGAGGTAATTGAGCAGCAGTTCTATCTGCCCCTTCTTCTTGATTTGGCGGCGCAACCGGCCATTAAGCAGGGTGTTTTCTACCCGGCTATGTGCACGGTAGCCCTCCCGCCTGCTGTGGCTGCCGTAAACCAGCCAACTGTAGGGGCCATTTTGAGCGCCCCCCTTTGCCGTGTACCGCTGGAAGCCGTAACTTCCAACACTGGCCCCGGCAGCTGCCATTGCATTTTCCGGGGGGGCCTCCGTTTGCAATTGGATAACGCCACCGGCAGCGTTGCCATATATGCCGGATGCCGGACCGCTCAACAAATTGGCTTGTTGTATAAGCCCTCCGTCCAGATTATCAACCTGGCCCTGCCCATCGGGCGTGGTCTCTGGCAGCCCATCTACCCATATTTGTATGCCCCGGATGCCAAAAGCAGACCGGGCACCAAAGCCCCGCACGGACAGTCGCAGGTCCTGCGCAAAATTATTGGGGTTGAGGACGAGCAGCCCGGGCAGTTGGCTTAGCGCCGGAGCTAATGAGAGGTGCTGCCGCCCGTTTTGCCAATCGGCTACCTCCAATTGGTGGATGCTGTAGGGTGTCCTGATTTTTGGCGCAGGCAAGCGGGTGGTGCTGACCACAACGGCAGAGTCCAGCCCGGTAGTGAGCAGGGTGTCTGACTGTGCGGTACCAGCCATCACAAAAAAAACTTGTGCCAACAAAAGGTAAAGAAAGGACCGAAGCATGCTTTTTAAGACAAGAACCCGGTACGGGGCGTAAGGTTTGAGTCCAGTGCTTTGTAAACCATTAAACGAGGGTGCCTATCGCAGTCCTTTTGCTCAGTCTCCCCCCCAAACCGCATTAAACGCGGTACTATACTCCCCTCAGGCACAAAGATAAAGTCGTCAAAATTTCACCTCTCGTGACCGAGGGGAGTATAAGAGCTCCAAACATGCTCTTAGATTAGACTTGATGCATCGGGTCAGTGCAGTGGGAAAAATGAGCTGTTTTCAACCAAGCGTCCCAGTAATTAACTGTATTTCACAATAGCTTAACCTGAACTAAGTGACTAAAAAAAGGCATAGCGTGGAAAGGGGCAGCGCCATTTTAACCCGATAATGATCCCCAACACATCAAGTCTACTATGTTTGACATACATACCACAAAAAAGGGGAGCAGAAAACCTGCTCCCCAAAAACACCTAAAACCCATATTCATCTCATGAAAAAACTTTCATGCTCTATTCCTTCACAACAACCATCTTCTTCGTTGCCGTATGGTCATCCGTGGATACGGTATAAGATAGCACACCTGTTGCAGCCAAATCAGACATCTTGA
>NZ_JAVJSK010000084.1:0-3154 GCF_040219495.1 Phaeodactylibacter sp.
ATGAACCCCGCAGAAATGCGGGGCAAGCTCTGACTTCCTCACTAAATTTTCATTTAGCCCGCTAAACTCAAATTTAGTGACTTTGCCAGAACCATAAATCCTTGATTTTCATGACGAAACCGCTCCAAACATGCTCTAAATTATGAGGTGACCAGGTGACGGCTTACTTACCGCCCATTTTTGGGTTTCCCGCTCGCCCGCTCTACCGCACTGCCACTGATGGCATCACTGAAGAAAAGGGCATTGGCAAAAATGCGGTTGGTACCGTACCAGAATGCCCGGAAATTGGGGTCGAACGGCAGGCAGATGACCCGCCCGCTACCCGTACCGCTGACAATCGCAGCAGCAGCACCCGCAAGCTTGCGCTCATGCTCCGGGCGGGCATAGCCGCTGATCAAAGGCGGCTCGGCGTAGACCGCCGGTGTTGCATAGCGGTTATCAGTAGGCCGATAAGCCGTAGTGCCCCGCTGAAAGATCGGTATAGAAGACCGTGTATACCCAAAAAACAAGGGATGGCTCAGGTCCGCTTCTATTTCCATAATAGCACCGCCGATTCGGTCGGAGCCCTGGTCGGCACTCAGCTTTTCGTAGGGGCGCTGCTCCGCAGGTTCCCGGGCATCCCCAATCTTGCTTACCTTTGCCAACCCTTGCCGCTCAGCCCAACTGATAGCTGATTTCGTCGCAATCAGGTTACCCCCATCGGCCACCCATTCCCGCAGGTCAGCACTGCCCCTTTTACTGATACTGCTATAGCTGCCATCCACCATAATAATGGTATTGAAGTCATTCAGGTCCCCCCGGCCAAGCTCGTTGGTTTCCAGCATCGTCACCGGAATACCGTAGCGCTGATCGAGCAAATGCCAGGCGGCACCCGCTTCATAGGCATAGACCCCTTCGCCCACAATCAGCGCCACTTTGAGCGTTTCCAGTCGCTCAAAGTCCCGGCTGCCCAGATCAATACCGGTTGGTGTCAGTCCGGTATTCACAGCAGTGATCGCCGCACAGCCAGCTGCTGCACCTGCCATTAATTCATGAATTTCGGAAGGCTTAAGGTGCTGATTTTGGACCGGGATCAAAACCGTGCCCCGCTGATAAGGCTTACCACTCAGCACAAAGGACTCTGTTGCGACCTTAGTGCGCAAACCGGCAGCCTGAATCCGGTACAGTGCTTTGGGAGCACAGTAACTTTCCCATTCCAACAGATAGGCGTAGGCGCTTTGTTCCGGTTCCTGGAAAGCTGCCTCAGGTACCACAACTACAGGATCGCCAAGCAAGCGTGTACTAAAGGTAGCTTTGTCCAACTCCGCATAATCCATACCGAAAGCCAGGGGCAGGGTCCAGCTAGACACATCATAGAAAATACTGTCATTAAAGGAAGTCATGGTTTCAAACATACCTCGCACCAGCCGGTACTGCGGCTGCTCCACAGGCACCACATAGCTTTGCCCGGCCTGATAAGTAAGGCCATTTGCTTCGACTTCCCGCTCCAATGCATAGACTTCTACTTTATGTTTCAGCAGGAGGTCTAAAAATGCCGAAGTCCGCACCGGATCCTCAGGTGCCCCGAAAAGATAGCCTTTTACAGTAGCATCTTTGGCCTCCGCCATACCCTGCCGGTAAAAATCGTACTGATACTGCAACAGGTCCTGACGCAGCGCCACGCCTGCCTTCTGCGTGGAAAGCGCTGTACGCACCTGATTGCGAATCGTGAAGGGGAAAGTCAGCAAACCATTCTCTGTCTCCTGAATGTGACCGCGCGAGCTTGCCTGCTCGAATAAGATACCTATGCCGCCATTCGCATCCGGGTAAGTCGAGCCTTTGCCGTAGTAGAAGTCGTCGTAGCTCTCCTTGGTATAGTACAGGGAGCCGATGTCGTCCAGGGCTTCCGCGTGAAAATTGCCGATGCGGCCGGTCAGTTCCTGATTTAAGGGTGGCGTAATGGGATTCGTACGGGATGGGATGCCCGGCATAAAGAAGAACGTGGCATTGGAGCCCATCTCGTGGTGGTCCGTCAGCACATTGGGCTTCCATTGGTGGAATACCTCAATGCGGCCCCGGCTCTCTGGGTGCTGCACCAACAGCCAGTCGCGGTTCAGGTCAAACCAATAGTGGTTGGTACGGCCACCGGGCCAGGTTTCGTCATACTCCCGGTCTTGGGGATTGTGAGTCAGGTGGAGATTTTTATGCATATTCACCCAGGTGGAAAACCGGTGGAAGCCATCCGGGTTGAAGCAGGGGTCAAGCAAAACAACCGCCTCTTCCAGGGTTTGCAGGACTACCGGACTCTGCCCCGCCGCCAGGTAATAGGCGACCAGGGGCGCTGCATTGCCACCACTCGCTTCGTTGCCATGTATACTAAACCCCTGATAGAGGACTACCGGCTGCTCCTGTGCAGGCTTTTGCTGGTCTTCCGGGTTGGAAAGGGCCACATGCTGCGCCTGTATTTCGTCCAGCCGGCTGTGATTATCCGTTGAGGTGATGGTGAGGTAAAGCAAAGGGCGGCCTTCATAACTGCGGGCGTACTCCGTGTAAGTAACGCGGGGAGAGGCCTCCGCCAGTGCTTTCATGTAGTAAACCAGCTTGTCGTGGCTGAGGTGCCACTCCCCAATCTGATGCCCGAAAAAAGACTCGGGCGTAGGGATACTGGCATCGTATTCGATATCCGGCAGGTAGAAATCAAGAGATTGCTGAGCGAAGCCCAATTGGGCAAAAAGTACAAACAAGCTGGCCAGCAGGGTGGGCTTACAATTCATTAGCGTTGGTTTTGATGTTTTTACGCCCTTAAAATGAGGATTTTTAGCGAATTGTTGCACCTCGCCAACATCTCTGCCACGATAACTATAGCTACGGTACTGCCATTCCTCTTCGTCAGGCCCAGTGCTTTACCACTGGATTTCTTAAGCTTATCGACTATGCCCTTCCCATTACCGGCGGACTCGGGACTTGCCCCAAAATCCGTGCATTATGCCTGGCACCACAAAAAAGGGGAGCGACAAAATCGCTCCCCGGTAATACACCTAAAACCCATATTCATCTCATGAAAAAACTTTCATGCTCTATTCCTTCACAACAACCATCTTCTTCGTTGCCGTATGGTCATCCGTGGATACGGTATAAGATAGCACACCTGTTGCAGCCAAATCAGACATCTTGA
>NZ_JAVJSK010000085.1:0-16414 GCF_040219495.1 Phaeodactylibacter sp.
ATCGGCGGTATTATTAGAAATGACGCCACCTGTGACCATTACTGTGCCGCTCAGGTTGTAGATGCCGCCGCCGCCCTGATCGGCGTCGTTGCCGCTCGCGGTATTGCCGTCGATCATCACGTTGGTGACCGTCATAAGGCCCGCGCCGTTCCATAGACCACCGCCCTCGGCTGCTGCGGTGTTGCCGGTGACCATGCCGCCAGTGATGTCCATATCGCCAGGGCCGGTGATGTGCACGCCGCCGCCATTGCCCGGAGCGCTGCCAGTGGTGTTGCTACTAAGGGTGACGTCGGCCAGCGTAACGACCGTACTTTCGCCAGAGACGTCTTCAATGCCGCCGCCGGCGCGCATCGCTGTATTCCCAGTAATGGTAGAATTAGTTACCGTGAGGGTGCCATCGGACAAATTGAGGATGCCGCCGCCACTACCAGACATCCCGGATGCCGTATTATTGGAGATTTCGGAGTCGATAATGGTAATATTGCCTCCCACATTAGCGATACCGCCGCCACCTTCAGTTGCAGCGGCTCCACTTGCCGTTGAATTCGTAATAACCGTATTGGAAAGGACCAATTCTGCACTATTGCAGAGGATAGCACCACCCAAACTGGAACTGCTACCATTCATCAGCATCAGGTCCTGAATGACTACAGATGCCCCACTTGAGACATTAAAAATTCGGCTAAGGTTGTTGGCACTGATCATGGTATTGACAGAGCCGTTACCGACGATGGTCAGAGATTTGTCTATGATAACCTCGCTGCCGGCAAGGACAACAGGAATGCCATCCAGCGCCAGGTCAAAGGAGATCGTATCTCCGGGAGAAGCAGCGCTAACTGCCAGCCGGAGGGAGCCCGTCACGTTGTCAAGGGCAGAAACTACTGGTATTTTCAGTGCTTTTGCCGGGGTAAAACCGGCAAGGAATACCAATACGGTTAAGGATCTAAGTAGCTTTTGGGTCATAATGATTCTGGTTTATCTGAAAAAATGACTTACAGAATCAGCTACGAAGATTTTTTAGGGGCTGGATTATATTTTTTGTATTTTTTTGACTTTGTCTGCAAGGTGCATGGTTCTGACAGGGAGAAAACAGTGAGCGAAAAGAGCGTAGTAAACTGAGCAGTGAAAAGCATCAGAACGTCACCTTCCGGTATAAATCCCCCAGCAGAAAACCTCCCTCGCCCAGTACCGGGCAAGACTCGGATTCAGCTGTGAAATCCCGCAGCAGCCATCCATCCTGCTCGGGCTCACGGGTGTAGCTCGTTACCCGCATGGACGTACTGTGAATAAACAGCAGCTGCTGTACAGAGGGTATTTCGCGGTAGTGGTGCAGTTTGGTGGAGAGGTCTTCCTGCTCGGTGGAAGGAGACAGTACTTCGACCAGCAAGACTGGGTTGGTGGTAGCGTTTACCCCGGGCAGTACTTCTTTCTTCTCGGCTTTTCCCCTGACGACGGTGCAATCCGCGTTGTAGTAATTTTTGGTTATGCCCTCTGCGTAAAGGGGCAGATTGCTGCCGTAGATGTAATAAGTATCATCTTTGTCCAAAAGATTACTGATCAACTTGATAATTGCAGCAACGATCAATTCATGATTATCAGAAGCTTGGCCCATAACAGAAATAATTTCGCCACCGTAGTACTCCACGCGGTACTCTGCAGCAGGCAGGATCTCCAAAAAGTCTTCCCAGCTTGCCGCAATACGCAGCTCTGTGCCGCATTTCAGGCGTTCTTCCAGGGTTGTCGGGATTTGAGTGGTGACCTCCATCGGTTAAAGTTTAAATTTTATCTGTAGCATAAGTTGGGACTATATTTTGCCGCGCTTAAAACAGGCTTCCCTGACGGGCAAAGCTCAGCGGGTTTTCCAATTCCAGCAACTGCCGTTTCATATCCAACCCGTAAAAGTACCCTTGCAGTTCCCCGCTTTTGGCAATACACCGGTGGCAGGGTACGATGATGGCAATAGGATTATGCCGGTTGGCCTGCCCTACCGCACGTACGGCTTTTTTATCCCCCAGATTTTCAGCAATTGCCTGATAAGTGGTGGTGTGGCCATAGGGGATTTTCAGGAGCTCATTCCAGACGGCTCTGTGGAAAGGCGGGGCATCTCCAAAGTCAAGCTTGAGGTTAAAGCCATCCCGGTCGCCGCGAAAGTATTCCGCCAGCTGCTGTATGCAGGGTTTGAGGACCGCCGGGATAGGCCCCGTGGGACAAGGCTTGGTCGACACCATCTGCACCAGGCTGATGCCATCTTCACTACCCTCTACACGAAGGCAGCCAAACGGGGACAGGAAATGAGCGTATTCAGTCACGGCTTGAGGATTATAGCTGTAATTTACCGGTTTTTAACCAATTCTTCAATCTTTATCTGCCCGGAAAGGCTTCACAGCCATCACGCGCAGCCTTTTATAGTCGGCGTACCAATGGCCATCCCGAAAAAGTTGGGGGCGGACCGCGGCCTGTACCTGTGCCCTAATCTCAGCCGCTTCTTCCCCGGGGACTCCTTCGAAGAAAGCGCCGGCAAACATACTCAGCCAGTCTTCCACACCGTGCGCTGACGATTGTAATTGCGTGGGGCGGTCGTAATGCTGAGCGATTTTCACCTGAAACCCAGCAGCCTCCAGCGCACTTGTGTAGGTGCCGATGCCCGGGAAGAACCAAAGCTGCAATTCACTTTGTGCCTGGTAGCCACGGTTTTGCAATTCGGTGCGGAGCTGCCGGATGATACTTTCAATATTCCCGGCTCCGCCCATTTCCAGCACCAGCCTGCCCCCCGGCTTCAAATGACGGTACATGCACGCTATTGCCGCCCGATAGTCCAGTACCCAATGCAAGGTGGCATTAGAAAAAATCGCATCGAATGGCGCTGCGAAGGAGAAATTGGTAGCATCGCCCACCTCAAAGTGCAGTTTCGGAAATGCCCTGCGCGCTTGTTCAACCATCTCCGCTGAGGCATCCATCCCAACCACCTCACAGCCAGCCTGAGCAATTTCATGAGCCAGGTGCCCGGTACCACAGCCCAAATCCAGGATGTGCTCTCCAAGCTTGGGGTTCAGCCATCCGATTAGGCCTTTGCCGTATTCAGAAACAAAGGCGTGCTTTTGGTCATAGAGCTGGGCGTCCCATGCCGTACGCGGCTTCATGATTTGGGATTGTAATAAATCCGGTAAATGGCATCGGCAAAGTCATCACTGACCAGCATCGAACCATCCGGCAGCAGCTCAAGATCAACGGGGCGGCCCCAGACATCACCGTCGTCCAGCCAGCCTTCAGCGAAGGGTTTGTAGCTGACCACTTCATTGCCTTCCAGGGTAGCCATCATCACCCGGTAGCCGATTTTCTCACTGCGGTTCCAGGAGCCATGCTCCGCGACGAAGATCTGCCCTTGATAAGACTTCGGGAACTGCTTTCCGGTATAAAACTCCAGCCCCAGTGGTGCAACGTGGGGCCCAAGCTTGGCCGCCGGAGGGGTGAAGTCATCACAGGGCCGCTGCTCGCCAAACTCCGGATCAGACAGGTCGCCCTGATGGCAGTAAGGGTAGCCGAAGTGCATACCGTCTTCGGACGCACGGTTGAGCTCGCAGTAGGGCTGATCGTCGCCCATCCAGTCGCGCCCATTATCGGTAAACCAGAGCTCGCCGGTTTCGGGGTGCCAGGTGAAGCCCACCGTATTGCGGATGCCGTGTTGTACCACTTCCATACCACTGCCGTCCGGATTGAGGCGGGTGATAGAGGCAAAGGCCTCTTGTTCGCTTTCGCAAATGTTGCAGGGGGCGCCCACCGGTACATACAGCTTGCCATCCGGCCCAAAAGCAATGTATTTCCAGCCGTGGTGGGTCTCGGTAGGATAGCCGTCAAAGACCACCTCCGGCGTACCGGGGTTGCCTAGCTTGTTTTCGATATCCGGAAAGCGCAGAATGCGGCTGACCTCCGCTACGTACAAGTCCCCGTCGCGGAAAGCCACGCCGTTGGGCATCTTCAGGCCTGCTGCCAGAACGTAACGTTGATCGGGCCGACCGTCGCCGTTGGTATCCTTTAGGGCGTAAACTTTGCCCTCGCCACGCGTGCCCACGAAGAGCGTGCCATCGGGCGACAAGTCCATAGAACGGGCATTTTTGAGGCCTTCGGCGTAGACCTCAATCGCAAAACCCTCCGGCAATTGGATGTCATCTACCGGCAACTTGGAGGACTTGAAGAGCCTGGGGCCGGGCGGGTTGATCCTCCCGCAGCTAAGCGTAAAAAGGCTGATTAGCATCAAAAAGGGCAGTAGTCGCATAAGCTTTTTTATAGGCAACAGATTTTCGTTACGCAGGGTTGGGCACGGCCTTATTTCCCTACCGGCTGCCCAAGTCCAGGATTTGATCTGCAAGGTCCTCGGAGGTGATAATCACGCGGTTGCCCTCCACCACGATATCCCCCTCTTTAAGGTGGCCGCTGTTGAAATAGAGGTAAATTTTGTCAGCATTGACCTTGTGATTGTAAAACTGGTTCAGGGTCTTTTTGTCGAAGCGGAACTCCTTATCCATTTCCACTTGGTGGTCCTGCAGATACTGTTGTGCGGGGTTTTCGTTTTTGTAAAACTCCTGTTCAAACTCCTCAATATTGATGACCTTCTGCGGGCTGCTGTTGGCGAAGTGGAGCACTTTTTCATGGAACTGCTGCTCTTTCATGCTTTCCCCCGTTTCTTCGTCTACCGGCATAGGCAACTCATTGACCATTTCCAGGAAAGAATGGGTGAGGTCACGGCTGCTTTCCGGCCGCTCCAACCCGATCCACTGAATGAAGTACTCCGAGATGGCTTTTTGGCTTTTGGCGTGTTTGATCAGCTCCACGCACCGGCCCTCGCCGGCGGTGAATTTATCGACGAGGATGCGGCAGGCCATCGCCAGTTTTTCGGTATTGAGATAGGTGACCGCATTCAGCGCGAAAGCTGCAGCTTCTTCCTTTTTGGAAAACACCATGCCTTCGGTATCCCGCACCAGAAAAATACCGATCACCCGCTGATGGGTCTGCTCCTCGGTATAGTCGATGTAGACGAGGTAGCCGCCTTTAGCGCCGAGCACACCTTGCAGGGTGAGTTGCAGGGCGTTCATCGTCTCCCGGGTAAAAGAGAGGAAAGCCTCTTCGGTCAGCCCGCTGTCGGCCAGTATCTGAAAGTAACCGGGGAAGAGCGCATCTTCCGGCGGGCTCAGGTACCCCTGCAGCGTATCCTCTTTGCGCACAAACGTATCATGCAGTTTGTCGGAAAGCGCCTGCGCCCGTTCTTCTACCGGCAGGCAATGCTGGCTCAGAAAGACCTTCGCGCCGCTCTCGTCGGCTTCTTTCTGCAATTCATGGATAGCGATATGGTGGATAACAGTAGACATCCCGATTTTTTTGCCAAAGGTAGGAATATTTTGAGTGCGCCGTAAGCCTGATTGCTGTGTTGCCCAGGGCTGAGCAGCAAAAAGCACCTGTCAAAGCATTTAAAATCATCGGTATACTACCCGCCGGGCTCGTGGTACTCTACCTACTGGGCTCCAAACCTGCCCCGCCTCAGCTACAGGCTCAGCTGCCTGTTCTCGCGACTGCCATCGCTGCACTTGGAGACAGCATCGCCAACGCTGAGCAAGCCATCCCCCAACCTAAAGCCCAATAACGAAGACCGCATCATTTGGGCGGACAGCCCGCCCCGCAGACCGAGTACGCATTGGTGTATTTGCCGGGCTTTACTGCCGCTTACTAAAGTCCCAACACGCGCTTATTAGACCCCTATTGTAGGAGAAGTTAACGCTCTCCTGCAATATCCCAATTTACTAAATCCCTGGAACGGGCAAGCCCCAGCTTATTGTCTCCTCTTTTCGCATGGGTTTTATTCTCTGTCCTTCCCGCATAGATCATATAGTAGTACCCATCGTAAGCCCTCCCATCGCAGATAAAGGCTGCATTGGCTGCATAGCTGGTGTTAAATCCTTTTTCAATGGGGATGGTTATTTTGTAGCCGTCTTCCCATTGTAGCCAGCTTGGAAATTGACTTGGCGCTTCCTTTAACTTATATAAATACGGAGCATGTTCCCGATAGGGGTTATATGCATAATCCGTAGTCAGGCACCACCATTGATCATCTGCCTGGAAGTATTCATAATTTTCGTGAATCATTCCATTTTCTCCGCCTTCCCGCATGAGGTATACCGGATAGCCAAAATTGATGAATTGGAAACTATCCAGATCAGATTCACTGCAGGCCATTCTGGTTTTGCCTTTTTTCCCCTTCCACGAAAGAATGTACTTTCCCTCGTGATAGGCCAGGGAAGCGTCGATTGCTCTTTTATCCGTAGTCAACTCGTGAGCGAGAGGAATATCCCTTTCCCAATGCTCCAAATCTTCCGATACTGCGTAGAATAGCTGGTTGGGTTTGCCTTTCTTATCGCCCCATGAATTGTAAGTAAGGATGTACTTGCCCTGCACTACCGTGAGGTTGGGAGAGCACAGCCCAATCCAGCCGTCTTTTCGGCCATCCCATAGGAAAAGCGGATCGGAGAAGGACCTAAAATCCTTAGTTTTTACAGCTGACAAATGGCTCCTCTCGCGGCCATCATCGAAATAAAAGGCTGAAAAGAATAGGTAAAAGGTACTATCCGCTTCGTTATAAATCATACATGCATCCTTCACGCTCCAGCCTTCGTGCTGATAAACGGGGTTGCGGAGGGCGCTCCAGTCCAACCACTGTGCATCGCCAATTACCGGGAGCAAAACGACGAAGAATCCAAAAAGTAGGGAAGGAATGTAACGGTTCATTTCAAAAAGCCATTTTAAACTGTAATGATTCCCAACGCGTCAACACTATTAAAGGAGTTGGGGAACACCGGGGGATGTAATCAATCCTTGCAATGTTTTTTGGATCTGATGGGTATTGAACCTGTCCAGCCAAACAGTGGAACAATAGAACACTCACGGGAATCGAAGGAGGGTTGCCCCAACAAGCTTTTATCAGCGAATCGCACCTGAAACGGTGTTGGCTGCCTTTACCTGTTCCCTGAATCCAATATTTGATCAGTCGGTTTTTCAGGATTGAGATTAGTCCCTGCCTCAGGAGCAAAACCCCTGAATTATTGAAGAATGCCCGCCACTCTGCTAACTTTACAGCAAAAAGCACCTGTGAAAGCATTAAAAATCATCGGCATACTACTCGCCGGGCTCGTCGTACTCTACCTGCTGGGCCCCAAACCTGCCCCGCCTCAGCTACAGGCTCAGCTGCCTAATCTCACGACTGCCATCGCTGCACTTGGAGACAGCATAACCAACGCTGAGCAGGCCACTCCCAGCCTAAAGCCCAATAATGAAGCCCGCATCATCTGGGCCGATAGCCTGCCCCGCCGAACCGAATACGCTTTGGTCTACCTGCCGGGCTTTACGGCCACTTACGTGGAAGGCGAACCGATTCACCGGGAGTTCGCAGCACGCTACGGGTGCAATCTCTATGTGGCCCGATGGCGCGACCACGGGCTGGATGTGGAGGACAAACTGTTGCATTATCACCCGGACTCTGTACTGGAAACCGCCGCCCACGCTCTTGCAGTCGGGCACCGGATTGGGAAAAAAGTCATACTCATGAGTACCTCCACCGGAGGGACGCTGTCCTTGTTATTAGCCGCACAGCACCCGGAACTGGTAGATGGGATTGTCGCTTATTCGCCCAACATCCGCATCAAATCGGAAAGCGCAAAGGTGCTGACGATGCCCTGGGGGCTGCAGATTGCCCGGCAGATGGTAGGCGGAACCCACCGGCATTTTGATGCGGAAGAGGAATTCATGAAGTATTGGTACAATCATTACCGGCTGGAGGGCCTGGTGCAGTTACAAAACCTGGTGGAGCAAGGTATGGTACCCGAAACCTTTGCTGCGGTCGAAGCCCCTTTTTTCCTGGGCTACTACTTCAAAAATGACAGCATACAGGATCAGGTGGTCTCTGTGCCGGCTATGCTGGAGATGTACGATCAGCTGGGTACACCCGCCAAACTGAAGCGAAAAGTTGCCTTTCCCGACGTCGACAATCACGCACTAGCCTCCTACATAGGCTCGAAAGACCTGGACCACGTCCGGGAGGAGACCTTCCGGTTTGCTGAAGAGATACTGGGGCTTGAGGCGGTACCAAAACAAGTTGAAGACGCTGTGAAAACCGCTTCCGATTAAAACCAGAATGCCGGGTTGTTTGTCTTTTTTAACATTCCAAAACCTAAAACCAACGACGATGCGCCTGACCAATATCTTACTGGCTTTTTGCCTGCTTCCATTGCTAAACTGTAGCACGGCAACGGATGCTACGGATACGGAGCCTGCGAACGACGACTTTGCCATCATGGCCTACTACGTAGCCAACGACCGTTTCCCACCGGGCGACCTCCCCCTCGAAAAGCTCACCCACATCATCTATTCCTTTAGCAATATTGTGAATGGGGAGATGGCCTTTACGAGTCCGGGGCACGATTCGCTCATGCGCGTCCTAGTTGCACAGCGGGAAAAACACCCCGACCTCAAAGTCATGATCGCCTGCGGGGGCTGGGGAGCCGATGGATTTTCGGATGCCGCTTCCACGGCAGGCACCCGGGATACTTTCATCCGCAGCACCATTGAGTTCCTGAAGCGCTATGACCTGGACGGCCTGGATATGGACTGGGAATATCCGGCGATTCCGGCAGCTGGTACGAGGGCCCGCCCCGAGGATAAGGAGAATTTCACCCTGCTGATGAAAGGCCTGCGGGAAGCGATGGATACGCTGGACCGCCCTCAAACGCTGACTTTTGCCTCAGCAGGCTGGGAACGCTATTATTACAATATTGAGACGGTAGAGGTGATGAAGTATGCCGATTACATGAATATCATGACCTATGATCAGGTAGGAGGCCGATCACCGGTTACCGGGCACCACACGCCCCTGGGGCTGATTGAAGAGTCTGACCTAGAGGGGCTGCCGATCCTGGATACCGTAGCGAAGCGGCGGGAAGAAAGACCGGAGGCGGAATACGACTGGGCACCGCGTTCGGCTAAGCGTATTGTGAATTATGTAAAAGGCCTGGGCGTCGACCCTAAGCAGCTGGTGATTGGCGGCGCATTTTACGGCAGAGCCTGGAAAGGCGTCCCCTCAGCCAACAACGGGCTCTACCAACCTAATAAAGGCGTGCATACCGGTTGGCTCGATTATGGGGCTATCCGTAATGAATATGAAAATAAAAATGGGTTTGTCCGGCACTGGGACCCGGTAGCATCAGCTCCATTTCTGTTCAATTCACAAGACAGCATCTTTATCTCTTATGATGACCCCGAGTCCGTAACCCTTAAAACAGACTACGCACAGGAAGCAGGGCTCGGAGGTATCATGTTCTGGCAACTCAGTAATGATACTCGGGAAGAAGGAGGCCTTCTGGATGCGATCTGGGCCGCCGCCGAAGAATAGGTACGGATTTACTCTTTGATAAATACGCCACTGCTCATCCGGTACCGATGACTGCCGATGGTGATCAGCTGCCCTTCATTGACGGTCTTGAGGGTTTCGATATCTTCGGTGAGGGTGTGGATGGAGCCGCCCGTCGCCCATGCGATTTGCAGGTAGTCTTCGTTAATGCCGTGGTCGAGATTGCCGGCGAGCACGATTCTTACTGGTGTGCGGAGTTGGGGCAGCAATTCCATATCCCGCACATCGCTGTAGTTGTCGGCGATCAGGACGAGCTCGTCTCCCTCGCCCATCATGCGCATGGCTTCGAGCAGGGCTTCAATATCGTTTTCCTCAGATTCGCCCCCGCTGCCTCCGTTCGTAGTGGATTGCATGGTCTGCAACAGGGCGGGCATATCAGGTATTTCGGTAGTATAAAACCCTCCGGTTGCTCCAATTGGCTTTTCGGGCTTCCGGTCGCCATCGTTGAAAAAGAGGTAGCGGTTTTGGGCTCCGGGCACGACCGCGAGGGCATGCCAAAGCAGCACTTCGTCCATGTACGGGTGCATACTGCCGGTCAGGTCGGTGACGATGACGTTGCTCGACCACCCGGCCCGGTTGCGGTAAAAAGCCGACTTGACAGATTCTCCGGTCAGCTCATAGAGCTGCTCGTTTTTAGCCAGTTGTTCCCGTTCTGCGGCGGCTTGTTCGCCCACTTTTTCCAGGATTTGCTTCATGTTTAACCCGGAGTTCATGAGAAACAGGTAGTCGTAATCACCGGTCAGTAATCGCAGAGAATCCCGGGCTGCGGCAATGGAGTCGCGTGCACGGGCGAGTTCATACAGGGAGTCCCTCCTTGCAGCAAGGCGGGCACGTTCGGCTTCACGTTTCAAAAAGGCTTCCTTGCCGATCGTTTGCAGGGTCAGCCGGAGGGTGCCAAGGCGGTCATCATCGGGCAGTTCAAAACCGGATACATTCGGAACGAAAGCGGTACTGAGTTGTATACTGTCGCCCCGGGGCAGCATCAGCAGCGCCTGCCCGTCCGCTCCGGTGGTTACGGCAAAAACCTTTCCGTTGCTTTGATAATTGAAATAGATGTCTTCATCCGGAAGGGGCGCTCCCTCGAAATTCTTAACCAGCAGCCTTAGCAAAATGCGGCTGCGGATGGGCTGTTGGGTGGGCGGTACGTCCTGGAAAACGGTGTCCCCCCGCTCGGTTTCGGTGTAGGTCTTCGGCGCATAAAAAAGGGTGTAGCGGCTGCGCACATAGCCGTCATTCAGGGTTTTGACTGCACCAAATGCGGGCTGATCCTCTGCATTGACCTGGTAGGAAGCACCCTTAGGCAAGAGGAAGTAGGCCTGCCCGCGGCTGTTGGTGACCGCCTGGTAGACCACTCCCGGTTGCTCCGGGCTGATGAGCCAAAGGGGCATGTCTTTCCAGCTCCGCCCCTGCATGTCCGTCACTTTCAGGCTCACCTGACTGTGGGTGGCGGTCGCCTCAGGAGGAGAGGTAGGTTGAATAAGAGTATCTGCGGGCTGAGTGTATGCCTTGCTCAAAAACAGGATCGGCAGGCAGATCAGGAAAAAGTGGCGCATGGTTTGAGGGTTTATTTTCCAAACGCCGATTCCTGGGTTTCAGTATTACCGCTTTGCTTTTAGCCCATATTGCTTCAGGATTTTTCGGGCCAGCGAAGCTTTATGCACCTCGTCCGGGCCGTCGTAAATGCGGGCGCCCCGCTCCTCCCGGTAGAAGAAGGACAGGATGGTATCGTCAGTAATACCCAATGCGCCGTGGACCTGTAGTGCCCGGTCGACCACCCGCTGCATCACATCCGCCACAAAGAATTTGATAGTAGAAATTTCGGTACTCGCTGCCCGCTGCCCCTCTTCCTGCATTTTGAGCGCCGTGTGGAGCACCATATACCGCGAGGCATCGATTTGAGCACGGCTTTCAGCAATCCAGGACTGAACCATCTGCTTTTCGCCCAGCATGTGGCCTTCGCTCAGTTCGCGGGTGGCCGCACGTTTGCACATCATGTGAAAGCTGCGCTCACAGATGCCAATCCAACGCATGCAGTGGTGGATACGGCCCGGGCCCAGGCGCTCCTGTGCCAGTTTGAAGCCCTCGCCCTCATTGCCCAGCAGGTTGGCAGCCGGGACACGGAGGTCGTTGAACTTCACTTCAGCATGACTGTGCCAGCCCTCCCCGGCATGGCCCATAATCGGGATATTGCGCACCAGCTCAAAACCGGGCAGGTCCGTTGGGGCCAGTATCATGCTGGCCCGGGCATAGGGCGACTCGGCATCGGGGTTGGTAACGGCCATTATGATGGTAAAGGCAGCGCCATCTGCAGCGGTGGTAAACCACTTGTGCCCGTTAATGACATACTCGTCCTCTTGTCTTACCGCAGTGGTGCCCAGGCGTACCGGATTGGAACCCGCGTAGGCCGGCTCGGTCATGGCAAAGCAGGACCGGATATCACCAGCGAGCAGGGGCTTGAGGTAGGTGGTACGAATGTCCGGGCTACCGTACTGCAGGAGCAGCTCGATATTGCCCGCATCCGGTGCCTGACAGTTGAAGGCCAGGTGGCCGAAGGGCGAAGTACCCAGCAGTTCGCTGATTTGGGCAAACTCTGTGAGCAGGAGACCGGGTCCGCCTTCTTCTGCACTCAGGGCTGCATTCCAGGCACCCGTGGCTTGTGCTTTTGGGCGCAAAGCCCGGATTTCCCGTTCTACTTCCTGGAAAGGCGTACGCAGCCAGCGGAGTTCGTTGGGGTATATTTGGGCTTCCAGAAATTGCCGTACAGGCTCATACAGGGCTTTTAGCTTGGGCGTCGAAAAAGTGGCAATCATAGGATGGATGATTCAGGGCATACAAAATTTACGTTCATAATCTCTAATAGACTGCCAAGATAAAGAAAACCTTTTGGGTGAGAAAACAGCTCCTTTTCCCACTACACAACACGGCCCCAACGCATTACCTCTATTGCTCCGGCGCACCGCCCTTGTGCCCGGATGGCACCTGCCCGGGCGCACCGTTTCCATTTTGAGGGACCGCGCTTTGCTGTGCCGGGAACCACTCCACGCGGGTCCTTGGGAGGCTTTCCGGATATTCTTCCTGAATGAAGGTGATCAGGCCTTCCCGGATCTGGCAACGCAAATCCCAGGCTTCGGGTGCGTTACGGGCGCTCATCAGTGCCCGGATTTCCATGGTTTGCCGGTCGGCATTGCTTACCTGCACATTATTCACCCGTTTGTCCCACAGGGGGGCACCCTCAAGTAATTCGGTCAGCTTTTCGCGTAGGGCGTCCACCGGCACCCGGTAGTCGGTATAGAGGTAGACATAAGCGAGCAATTGGGAAGAGCTGCGTGTCCAGTTTTGGAACGGTTTCTCATTGAAGTAATTCAGAGGGACCACCAGCCGGCGCTCATCCCAGATGCGGACCACCACGTAGGTTAAGGTGATCTCTTCAATTTTACCCCATTCATTCTCCACGATAACCACATCATCAATGCGGATGGGCTGCGTGAAAGCCAGCTGAAAGCCAGCGAGCAGGTTGGCAATCGACTTTTGGGCGGCCAGGCCAATAATGATGCCTGCCACGCCTGCTGATGTCAATAGCCCGGTGCCTAATTCCCGGACTTTGTCAAATTGCAGCAAAATGAAAGCGACCGCTACAATAAACACGACTACAGAAACGACCCGCTTGATGTACTGAAACTGCGTCATGATTTTCCGCTCGGTCAGGTTGTTCTCTTTAGACAATCGGAAACGGTCCCGGACCAGGTCGCTCACCACATCCGTCAGCTCAATAACGGCCCACCCACCAAAGACATAGATCAGGCTTTCAAACAGGATGCTCAGGTTACCGGCTATGGTCTCGTTGACCTCAATGAAAGCCACGGCAATATTCAGCCCAATAACCATACCAAGGAACCGTGCGGGCAGGCGCAGATTGCGGTTGACCGACTGAAAGGGCAAGTTGTCGCGGCGGTCACCGTACCAGCGTATTCCTTTGAAAATTCCCCAAAAGAGTACGAAACCCAAAAGCCCTGCCACTGCAAGCTCTACTAAAGGCAGTATCCAGGCATAAGAGGTTTCCAAAAGTTGATCAAACATAGACAGGCATTTTAGATGTCATGCAAAATGGTTCTTTAAGAAGTGATCTAAAGGTACAACTCGTCTTTTGCCCGGCTTTGTTCGATAAGAAGGCTTTATTTGAAGACAACAGGCTGAGTGGACACCTCATTTTGCCCCTGCAGTACCAAATAGTACAAGCCCGATGCCAGCTGCTGACGGTGAAGTTGCAGGACCGGTTGGGAGACCGTCCAGGAGCGGACTTGCTGCCCGTTGCTGTTCATTAACAGGAGTTGGGCCGGCTGCCCCGACCAGTGGTCCAGGCGCACGGTAAAGGTGGGGCCGGCAGGGTTGGGAAAAACCGTCCATCCCTGTTGTGGCAATGGCTCCAGCGTAGAAGAAGGCGTACCGCAGAACGGGTCCGACCAGCGCTCATCCGTAATAAAAGCTTCATCGGTCAGGGTGTGGAGAAAGGCGACGAGGGCCTCTTGTTCTTCCTCCGTCAGATTGAGGGGGCGGGGCGGGCCGCTGGGCCCGATACGGAGCTGATGAGACAAATTAGGATGGGGCTGCACGTTACTGTTGTAGTGGTCCACCACTTCCTCCAGCGTTTCGAAGCGGCCATCATGCATGTAGGGCGCGGTCAGCCCGATATTGCGGAGGGAAGGCACCTTGAAAAGCCCGATTTCCTGCGGGATACCCGTGACACCTCCCAGCCCCGGATCGATGGAGGGGTCGGTATCCAGGCCGTTATTGCGCGCCTCGGACGCGATGAAGGCATCTGTTCCGTGGCAAACGGCGCAATTCCCCAATTCCGGATCAAAAAAGACGGCTTTGCCGAGGTTCTCCTGATCCGTAAAGTTGGGCAGCGGGCCCTGATTAGGCGGGCCCGGAGGCGCCTGCTGCCGCCCCTGATCCCATTTGGACTGATAGCTGACCATAGAGCGGATGAATTGGGCGAGGGCCCGGGCAATGCGGTCTTCTGTGATTGCAGCATCGCCATAGGCGCTTGCAAAAAGGGACGGATAAAACGCCGTGGTTTCCAGGCGAAAAATGAGTTCGTCCAGGGTAAGCCCCATTTCCACGGGGTCCTGAATCGGCAACAGCGCCTGTTCTTCCAGGGTGCCGGACCGCTCATCCCAAAAGAAATGCCCGTTGGGATAATACTTAGCCATGCTCAGCCCCATAGAGTGCCGGGCGGTATGTTCCCCATCGAAACCTTCGCTCAGCGTGGCATCATCCGAGAAAGCGAGTTCCTGTTTGTGGCAGGAAGCACAGGAGACCGTTTGGTTGACCGACAGGCGGGTATCGTAAAAGAGGACCCGCCCCAAGGTTGCCCCTTCATCGGTGACGGGATTATCAGGGGGTGTATTATCAGCTCCCTGAATGGGGGGCGCATTGAGGAAAGGCGGCAAAGGCAGGTTGGCGTAATTGAACGGCGCTTCTTCCGGCAGGTCCAGGCAATCATTACCGACAGGGTCAAAATCAGGGCCGAAAGCCGTGAGGGCAGACAATACAGCGAAAGCAGCAGTGAGGGTTAGCATCCGGGGCACAGTCATAGCAGCAGGGTGTTTTTGTGTCACCTTTAGACCAGACGAAAATATAGAAGTTTAAACGGGAAGAAAAAGCAATGGGAGATAAAAGTAGGCAGCCCCTACAATTAAAACTAGTGAGTGTAGCTAGGGGCTGCTTACAAAATTTACGCCTATATCATCAAACTATAACATAAACGGCCGGGCAGCCCGATGCGCTGCTTTGCGCACTAATTTTTTTCGTATTCCGCTACAAGTTCCTTTAATTCAGATAAGTAGCGCTGCTTTTTGGGGGTACGGCGCTTGCGGTTGGTGCGGGTGAAAAAGCTGTGCTGTTCCAGAAAACTGACCTGAATACGGTTCCAGGCTTCTTCGGAGGAGAGCACATTGGAAGCTTTGAGCTCTTCAAAAAGCGTACGCCCGATATCATAGAAATCGTCACGCCCGAGGTAGTCGAGGTCGGCATCGCACATGATTTGCTCCAAATTGTTTTTGGGCGTTTGTGGAATCTTGGTCGCCATGATCATCCCGCAGATGCGCTCAATTTCCTGTTCTTTATACCCATAGCCGGGCAGGTACTCGCGGGCAATACCGCAACCGAGGCGCTCGTGCTCCTGTGCAGAGATGGTAAAGCCGGAATCGTGGAACAGCGCGGCGGTTTTTAGCAGCATTTCCTCGTAGGGGGTTACCTTTTCGTAATAGCAGAGCTCCTCCACGGTGTACAGTACATCAAGGGTGTGATGAATGCCGTGGTAGTACAATTGATCGCTGAGTTCTGACTCCAGTCTGTCGAGGATAAAAGCTTTCGCTGCGTGAAAATTCATGGTTTAGCTTTGATGCCGGTACCGGTTGGTTTCCTGCTGTTCGTTTGATGATCGGCTCCTAAAATAACCACTTCGCACGTATTACGCAAGGGGGAGCGCTCGCGCACAAAGCCGAAGGCGGTCTGCTTTAGGAGTAGTGTAACGTACTGAAATCACCAATTCTTATGCCGGGCATCACTTTTTTTGGGGATTGGGGCAATAAAATTTTAGTCCTTGATTGCAGCGTATTTCCCTGGAATTGAAAATGGCTCAAAGCCTAACGCCCCGGAAGGTCGTTTCCGGCAGGAACTCGCTGACATTCTCCAGATTGCGCATCCGGAAGCGTACTGTAATTTCCTGACGATTTGCACTTAGCCGGGCAATGCCCTGAGGGGCAGAGCAGCCGGTAGTGGTTTCTAAGGCATCATCCCAAAAAGCATAGGCGAGATAGCCCGAGCCAACTGCAATAATACCTTTGACTTTAATGTCATTAACACAGTTGGCTCGGGCTATCTCGCCTATGCTTTTTGGGATGATGCCTTAGAAACCACTACCGGCTGCTCTGCCCCTCAGGGCATTGCCCGGCTAAGTGCAAA
>NZ_JAVJSK010000086.1:0-20345 GCF_040219495.1 Phaeodactylibacter sp.
GATGCTTCCTTATTTTCAAGGATTTAAGAACCTGACGTCGAAATTAAACCTTCACTTAGCCCGCTAAGCTCAGGTTTAATTTCTTAGTCAGAACCTCAAATCGTTGAAAATCAGTTCGCAAAATTTCCCAACAAGCTCTTATTTTGGGGGCCAGGTGCCCCCACCTTTTTTCCTGATGCAAAACAACACGACCTTGAACTACCTAACCATCGCGGAACCACTGAAACTGGAAAACGGCGCCCAACTTGAGGGCGTACAAATCGGCTATAAAACCTACGGTACCCTTTCGGATAAAAAGGACAACGTCATCTGGGTCTTCCATGCCCTCACGGCTAATGCTGCGGTAGAGGAATGGTGGCCGGGCCTGTTTGGTTCGGGCAAACTGCTCGACCCCGACCGCTACTTCATTGTGTGCGCCAATATGCTGGGCTCCTGCTATGGCTCCACCAACGCCCGCAGTATCAACCCGGCGACCGGAGTGCCTTACAGCAAAGACTTCCCACTTATCACCGTGCGCGATATGGTTAAAGCCCATCAGCACTTGCAACAGCACCTGGGCATCGACCGCATTCAGTTTGGCATCGGTGGCTCTATGGGCGGGCAGCAGCTCCTGGAGTGGGCGGTCACTGACCCTGATTTGTTCCGGAGCATCTGCGTACTGGCCACCAACGCCAAGCATTCGCCCTGGGGCATTGCCTTCAATGAGGCCCAACGCATGGCCATCGAGGCAGACCCCACGCTTTATACCGATGCGGAAAATGCCGGCGCGGCTGGTTTGGCAGCGGCACGAGCGGTAGCCATGCTTTCCTACCGCAACTACCGGACTTATCAGAATACCCAACAGGAAGACAGTGATGCGGTACTTTCCGACTTCAAAGCCGCTTCCTACCAACGTTATCAAGGTCAGAAGCTGGTCGAACGCTTCGATGTGTTGTCCTACCTCACCCTAAGCCAGGCGATGGACAGCCACAATCTGGGTCGGGGGCGGGGCGGCATTGAAGAGGCCCTGGAGAAAATCACCGCGAAATCGCTGATCATTGGCATACATTCGGATGTACTATTCCCCGTTGAAGAGCAAACCACCCTGGCGATGCATATCCCCAGTGCTCAGCTTGAACTCATCGACAGCACCTACGGGCACGATGGATTCCTCATTGAATTTGCCGAAATCAGCCGCCTGGCTCAACCCTTCTTGGAAGGAACCGTTGCTATTGATAGGAAGCGGAAATACCGGCTTCGGGAGCAGTCCAAAAATGGCTTTGGCTTCCGGCCGATAGAAGCCCTGCCTGGCACGGAACGATTTTGATCCAAAGATGACCGGCATCACTGAAAAGGGAACCGCTTTTGTTTTATTTTGTCAACGATAACTTAACCACCAAAAACGATACAACCTATGTCACTCAGATTAGGAGAAGAAGCACCAAACTTTAAAGCAAAAACCACTGAAGGTGAAATTAATTTTCACGAATGGCTCGGGGACAGCTGGGGCGTCCTCTATTCTCACCCTGCTGATTTCACCCCCGTTTGCACCACAGAGCTGGGCCGCACTGCTGCGCTCAAAGAGGAGTTTGCAAAGCGCAACTGCAAGGTTATTGCGCTGAGCGTTGACCCCCTCGAAGACCACATGAAGTGGCTCAGCGATATCGAGGAAACGCAGCATGTCAAGATGAACTTCCCGATCATTGCAGACTCCGATAAAAAAGTAGCGGTCGCTTACGATATGATCCACCCGGAAGCTGATCAGAAGTTTACCGTACGCTCGGTCTTCGTGATCGACCCGAATAAGAAAATCCGCCTGACGCTGACCTACCCACCGTCAACCGGCCGCAACTTCCATGAGATCCTACGCGTGATCGACTCCATGCAACTGACCGATAACTACAGCGTCGCTACGCCGGTAGATTGGGAAGAAGGACAAGACGTGGTGATCTCACCTTCGATTTCCAGCGAAGATGCGAAGGGTAAGTTCCCAAAAGGCTTCAAGGAAATCAAACCCTACCTGCGGATGACGCCACAGCCGAACCGGGACTAAATTAATTGCACAAACGTTTTAGGTTACGAGACCGGAGTTCTACCCAAGGGTGGGGCTCCGGTTTTCTGTTTACCAACCTGCTCGTCCGGTCTGCCGGGAAGTTAGTAATTTGCGGCTTCAATAAGTTGGCCACATGCTTAAGAAGGGGACGTCCAGGGGATTTTTTTTGCTGTTGTTGCTCTACGCCATATTGCAATGGCGCTACGTAGCCCTGGATTTCTGGAACGACGAGCTCTACACCCTCCGGTACTTTACTTGTGCATCCTTTGCGGCTGTACTGACGGACTATCACGTGCCCAACAACCACATTTTATTCAACGCCCTCAACCGCCTCTACCTCCTGCTGATAGGCGAAACGGACTTTCTCACCCTGCTGCAAAGCCCCGAAAAGCTGCGCGGGCTGATGTTCGCCTACGCCGGGCTAACGCTTTGGGGCACGTGGAAGCTGGGGGGGCGCTTTTTCAGCTCGCTGACCGGGCTGCTTGCCGTAGCCATTACCGCTACTACCCTGCCCTATCTCAATTTTGCGCTTCAAATCCGTGGGTATGGTTTAAGTGCACTCTGGCTTGTGGGGTTGTTATACAGTACACTTAGTTTTCACGAAAAAAGGAGCCGGGGGGCAGCTTTTGGCATCATCAGCTCAGCGGGTGCCCTGATGTACACGGTACCGTCCAACCTGTACTTCATCCTGGCTATTGGGCTGTTTTGGGGGATATCATGGGTGCGGCATATGCTCCACAGCGGGCTGCATTTGCGCAATAAAGCTTTCCAAATCGCCCTGCTCACCGCCGTTGGGCTGAAGCTCGCTCTGTTAGCCTACGTACCGGTTTTCGGGCAGGTCTTCAACAATCCCTACGTCACCTACGAGCCCTTCAAGTGGAGCAACCTGACTTACTATGCCCCGGTAGTGTTGGGCGACTTCATGAGCGGCCGGTGGTGGCTGCTGCCCTTTGCGGTGCTCGGCTATGCGGTGGGGCGCAGGCATTGGCTGCCTAATACTCAAAACGCCCTGCTGTTGCTTACGGTGCTTGTCCTGCCCTTTCTGCTGGTGTACATCCTTGGCAATACCGCTCCAAAGCGGATTTTCATCCCGTTGGTGCCAGTCTTTGCCCTGTTGTTATCCATCGGTATTGCAGCAGAGGTAAAGGAACTACCGCGCTTTCGCTGGCAAGGGGTCGTAGCCGTGCTTCTGGTGGCAGGGTACGGCGTTTTCCAGGTCTTTCAGGGCTGGAGCGAGAGCAGTGCGCAGATGATGGCCGACATCAAACTTGGCGGTCGCTCACAGGGGCTCACCCATCAGTACTATTCCAGGCATTACCGGCCACAGTTGGAGGTAGGTTTATATAAAGGCGATTACTTTGACCCCGGCATACCGGTGGGTATTGTGGGCTGCGAACCCCACGGGCTGCGGTACTTTCTGGAAGCTGCGGGCATACCCTACCTTCAGGATGCAAATGTGGACTCGCTCCTGAACCGGCACGATACTGTAGATATTTTCAGCAGTCGCCCATTACGCGTCGCAAGAGATTTCGCTTACGCAAATGGCGAGATCATCAGTTACCGTGGAAAATTGTCCTACCACACGCCGATCCGGTTGAGGATTGATCCTGCTATTCGGGGCACCCTTCGGCAATTACTCCCAGACACTACAATTCGGCTGATTGCACAGGGGCTTTTACCGGGCAGCCTGCCACTGACCCATCCTGCCCTGTCTCTGAAAGCCCAGCCAGCTAAGCTCGGAGACCTGAGCACTTTCCTGCGGCAGCAGCAGCCCTTTGTCCTATTACAACCCGACTCATTAGGCCCCGAAAGCCTGCCGCTGGCCGGAATGGAATACACGTTTGATTTTCGCGACAGCCTGGACGGCTACCACACTTATAGTGCACTGCCCCGCCTCTTGGAAAGAAGGCAGATTTGGTCATCCCAACAGGCTCTGGAAGCTGATGGCGAAAATCCGTACGCTAACCTATGGGCCGCCACACTATCGGATACCCTTGCCAACCGCCCCCCGGAATGGCTGCGCATTGACCTCGAAGCCCGTTTCGAAGCCGGGCAGGGCGGCACCCTCGTTTTCGATGTCAACCGGGATGGGGAAACCCTCCACTGGAAGGGGCAGCCGCTTGATGATTACCACCAGGCCGGGCAGCCGGTACAAGCCGCAACACTATATTTTCAATGGCCGAAGGGGCTTCAGGCAGGGGACCACGTAAAGGTGTACCTGTGGAGCAATGCCGGAGGGCGGGTGAAGTTGGAATGGGCTCGTATTTATAGGCCTGGATTTTAACACCCTGGTGCGAGCAAGAGCAAAATGAAGACCATTTTGCTTTAGACAGAACCTTACAAAATTTAAATCAGTACAGAAATCCCACCTTTAAAACCCCTAACTTTCCGCAAAAAACATGCAGCAACACCTCGCCCGAATTGCCATCCTGGTCCGCGACTACGATGAAGCTATTGGATTCTTTGTGCAGAAAATGGGGTTCACCCTGCTGGAAGATACACCGCGCTCCCCCACCAAGCGATGGGTAGCCGTTGCCCCGCCGGGACAGCCGGAATGCTCCCTGCTATTGGCGAAAGCCAAAGACGAGGAACAGGCGCAGTACACTGGCAAACAAGGCGGCGGCCGGGTCTTCTTATTTCTTCACACCGATGATATCCAACGAGACTATGAGCAATACCGGGCAGCAGGCGTCCACTTTGAGGAAGCGCCCCGGCAGGAAGCATTTGGCACTGGCGCTATTTTCCAAGACTTGTATGGGAACCGGTGGGAATTGATTGAGCGGAAACTTTAACGCCCCCTGCTCAGCAACCACACCCCAGCCAGCGTCACCCCAAAGCTCAACAGAAGCTCCAGCGTCAGTAGCTCGTCCAGTAACAGCCAACCGAAAAAGAGGGCTACAAATGGGTTGATGTAAGCATAAAGTGTGACCTGAGCTACCGGCAGGTGCCGTATGGCGTAAACGTAACTCCCAAAACCGGCAATAGATCCAAACAGCACAAGATAGGCCACCCCAAGCATAGAGGTACCGGAAATGGCAGCAAAGTCCACCGGCTCCAGCAAAACCCCGCTGATCAGGAGCAGCCCCATAGCACCGAAGAACAGCTGTACGGCCGAGCGGAACATGGCGGGCAGATCACCGTCCCGCCCATCGGACAACAGCACGCTCGTACCTGCCCAGCAAATCGCCCCGCCCAGGGCGATGCCCATACCAATGAGCGCATCTGTACCTTCCAGGTTGAACAGGCTTTCCCGGAAGACCAGGAACATGCCCAGAGCGCCCAGCAAGAGCCCCGTGACGATACGGCGGTTCATGCGCCCCTGCCCCATCAGCAGATTGATGAGGAGCACGTACACCGGGATCAGGGAAAACACCAGCGCGACCAGTCCGGCCGGCGCATAGTCCAACCCCAGCACCATCAGACCTCGGGCAAAGGCGAAAAAGCCCAGCCCGAAGAGCCCCTGCCGCAGTACCTCTTTCCAATCAATGCCTTTCGGCTTTTCCAGCCATAGCGATAACCCCAGGAAAATCAGGCTCGCCATCAGCTCCCGCACGCCTGCCATAAAAAAGACCGGGATGGTCTGAATAGCGTACTTCACGGCAATATGCGTAGTACCCCACACAAAGCAGAGGAAGAAAATGGCAAGCATAGATAACCGCTTGGGGTCGGCTTGTTGGAAGGCTTTCAGCATGCGCAGGGTTTTCCGCAAAGGTGGGGAATTTTGTTGATTTTGCAGACGCCCCCTCCTGTGTATATGATCCGGGGCAGGATTTACGTTATTCCAAAAAACAAAACGATGAAAAGTCAATCTCTTGTTCTTCTTTCTATGCTGTTCCTGGGCTTGCTGACGGCCTGCAACAGTACTTCCAAGACTACCGCACCTGCTAACACTGCCACTGCCAAATCCGAAACCACCATGACGCCCAAACAACGCCCTTCCCTGGTCAACCGCAAATGGGATATTACAGAGGTTTCAGGGCAGGATGTCCGTAAGCTCCGGCTATCTATTACGCCTTTTTTACGGTTTACCGGCGAATCTGAGGGCTTCCGCCTAAGCGGCAGCGATGGTTGCAACAACCTGATGGGCGGGTATGATGTGGGCGACCATGGGACCATTGCCATATCCAGAGTAGCTTCTACCCGCCGCGCCTGCCCGGAAAACGGGGACATCAATGCGGAACTGACCAAAGCCCTGCAACAGGTCAACCACTATACCCTGAGCAAAGACGGGCTCAGCCTGACGCTGAATAAGGGCGAGGGCAATCCGATCATCAAAATGGAGCTGGCCCGATAGTCTTGCAGATCAGTTTGTGCCTGTACTGAGCTAATCAGACCAGCCAGATTTGTACGTTGAGGTGGTCCAGTCCTGAAAAACGGGTTTTCCACCAACCGAAAGGAAGTTTTTGATTGTTAAAGGGTCAAATAACGCACCCAACCCCATGCAAAAGCTCCAATTCGATTCGGCACCCGCTCCTGCCCCCTTCAGCGAAGTGCTGAAGTCCTGCTGGGTCATGCGCAGCAGCGCTGAAGACCGGCAAACGGTACCTGACTTGCTGATCCCGGATGGATGCCCGGAAGTCATCTTTGTCTATCAGGGCGGGTACCGTAAAGTGACCCTTCATCAACCAGAAGTCAGCCAACGGGTTACGGAATCCTGCCTGGTAGGCTTGCAAACCCAGACGCAGTTGGTCACGCGGGTCAGCCCGGTGCATATTGTGGGCCTGAAGCTCAAGCCTGCCGGGTTTTTCCGGCTTTTCCCCAAAGTGGCGGCTGAGGCTGCACAGCAAAACCTTCCCCTATCCCAACTCCGGATGCCGTGGCTGCAACAGCTGGAAACGCAACTTGAAGCCCTACACACCGCAGCTGAAGCCCTGGACCACCTGCAAGGCACACTGCCTTCACAATGCTTACAGATGCCAGATGGGCTGACAATCGTGCAGCGTTGTATTGAGGCGCAATTGCAGGAGCAAGGGCAAATACCTATTCAGGAGCTGGCCCGGCAGCACCACCGTAGTATTCGTCAGCTGCAACGCTATTTCAAAAGATACACCGGAATTACCCCCAAGCAATTTGCACGGCTCATCCGGTTCAAGGCGCTGTACAAGGACAGCGTAATTCGGGAAGTACAGCCTGGCAACTACTTTCAATACGGCTACTTCGATCAGATGCACTTTATCAAAGACTTCAAGGCGCACCTGGGCATCACCCCAACCGCTGTAGCCGACCGGGACTTTCAGCAACAGAACGAAATGGCCCGCATCAGCCGGTCCTGACGCTTTTTTACTATCGGGCAGGCACAACAGATTATAGTTTTGCCATCAAAAACACCTATGGAATTACGACCACTCGGAAACAGCAGCCTCAAAGTCAGCCCCATCTGCCTGGGCACCATGTACTTTGGCACCAAAACCGATCAGGCACAGTCGGAGCTCCTGCTGGACGCCTACCTGAGCAACGGTGGCAACTTCATTGATACCTCCAACAATTATGCATTTTGGATGGAGCAGGGCGTAGGGGACGAAAGTGAAACCGTGCTTGGACACTGGCTGCAGCGACAGCCCCGCGACCGCATTGTGCTGGCCACCAAGTGCGGTGCCCGCCCCAAAGCTTATGCAGGCAGCCTGGACCAAATCGAATTGGAGGGCCTGCGCAAAGCAACAATCATCCAGGCTGTGGAAGACAGCCTCCGCAGGCTGCAAACCGACTACATTGATCTTCTCTACGGGCATATCGACTTTCTGGAATACCCGGTGGAAGAACGCCTGGAGGCCTTTGCCACTCTGAAAAAAAGTGGCAAAGTACGCGCATTTGGCATCAGCAATACCTGGGCCTGGCGGGTAGAGGAAAGCCTGCAACTAAGCCGGGAAAAAGACCTGCCAACCTACTGTGCTGTACAGCAAAAGTATTCCTATCTGCGCCCAAAGCCGGATGCCGATTTCTGGGTGCAGCGCCTCATTGATGATGGAATGCTGCAGTACGCCCGTCGGCGATCCCATATCACCCTGCTGGCCTATTCCACCCTGCTTTCCGGCTTATATGCTAAAGGCCCGGATGCAGCGCTGCCGCCCGAGTATGACCTGCCCGAAAACCGGGAGCGCCTGCAACGGCTACATAACATGGCGCAGACTACCGGGCACACGGCCAATCAACTGGTGCTGGCCTGGATGATGGCACAGGATGCGCCAATCCTGCCCCTGATTTCCGGTAGCAAAGTGCACCAAATTGAGGAAAGCATGGGCGCATTGGCCATCAATGAACTGATTCAACTGTAAGCTATGCCGAATTACCCATTTTTCAATGAAATCACGCTGGACCGCCAATCGGAAGTAGCGCTGTACATACAGTTGTCCAATAATCTGGCCCGGCTGATCAAGCGTGGCATTATAAAACCCGGCTTTAAGCTGCCCGGCACCCGCACCATGGCCAGCCACCTGGCAGTCAACCGGAATACGGTGGTAGCCGCCCTTAGTGAGCTGGAAGCAGAAGGCTGGATTTACAGCCGGAACCGCAGCGGGTGGTATATCAATAAAGACCTGCCGGTGGTCACGCCCCGGTCGGTCAACGGGGATCTGGGCATGGCCTGCTGCTACCCGGAAACGACCGGTTTTGCGCTGTACGAGCCGGCACTGCCCGAGCTGGAGTATCAGCAATCCCCGCGGGCACCTTTGGCTTTTGATGACGGTTCATCGGATCCCCGGCTGGCCCCACTGCAGGAGTACGCCCGGGAGTATGCTTCCGTTCTGCAAAGCCCGAGGCTGGGGCGGCTGTTGGAGCAGGTTTCCCCCCTCGGCGACCGCAGGCTGCGGGAAATTTATACGCCATTGCTCAATCAATACCGAGGGCTGAATGTCCAACCCAATCAGATGATCCTGACCCGGGGCGCTACGCAGGCCATCTTCCTGCTGTCGCATACGCTCCTTAAGCCAGGTGATACCGTGGTGGTTGGGGAGAGCAGTTATGAAATCGCCAATCAGGCCTTCCGGAAAGCCGGCGCCCGCCTGCTGCGCCTCCCGGTAGATGAGAAGGGCCTTGATACGGATGCCCTGAGCGAACGGCTCGAACGGGAAGCCATACGGCTGGTCTATGTGCCTTCCCACCACTACTGGCCGACTACCGTAGCCTTGTCTCCGGAACGACGGGTACAACTGCTGGAACTGGCCCGGCAACACCACTTCGCCATTTTGGAGGACGACTACGACTATGATTACCACTACCAGCATAAGCCCCTGCTGCCTATTGCGAGTGCGGATTGCGAGGGGTATGTAATTTACATCGGCTCCTACTCCAAGAAATTGTTTCCGGCAGCACGGGCGGGGTTCATCCTTGCCCCGGATGACCTGATACAGCGGTTGATGCAGGTCCGGCAGCTCATTGGCGACCCCGGCGACCCCATTCAGGAGCGGGCCATCGCCCGGCTGATCGAGCTGGGCACTATGCGCCGCTATGGTAAAAAGGCGCTCTATGCTTACCGGCAGCGCCGCGACCACCTTTGCAAACTACTGCAGGAAGAGCTTAATTTTGCAGTCGATTTCCAGGTGCCGGAAGGCGGTATGGCAGTATGGGCCCGGTTCAAACCCCAATTCCCCCTCCCGGAAATTGCCGCACGCTGCCGCGAAAAAGGGCTGCTGATTTCTGACGGCAAAATTTACAATCCACCCAGTACCGACTGGAATGCCTGCCGCCTGGGCTTCGCCGCATTGAATACAGATGAAATCTCCCGTGCCTTCCAAATCCTGAAAAGCAGTATGTTGGAAATGCAGGCTTCAAAGCCACGAATATTTGTACAAAATCCTTAACCTTTACGCAAAAGCTTAACTATGCCACCCGAAGTAAAAATCATCAAAAACGAATTGCTTTCCGACAACTGGTACACCCTGCGCAAAATCACCTTTGACCTGCGGCGCGCGGACGGGCAATGGGAACGGCAGGAACGCGAGGCCTACGACCGGGGCAACGGCGCTACCATCCTGCTCTACAACAAAGCCCGCCGTACCGTTATCCTGACCCGCCAATTCCGAATGCCCACTTACGTCAATGGCAATCCGGAAGGCCTCCTCATTGAAGCCTGTGCCGGGCTGCTCGATGCAGAAGGGGCGGCTGCGGGCATACAGCGGGAAACGGAGGAAGAGACCGGCTACCGGGTGGAGGCACCGCAAAAAATATTCGAGGCCTACATGTCTCCCGGCTCTGTGACCGAGATCGTCCACTTCTTTGTGGCCCCCTACAACGATGCCATGAAAGTCGGTGAAGGCGGAGGCGTAGCGGCCGAGCAGGAAAACATCGAAGTGCTGGAAATGAACTTCGACGAGGCCTGCCAGATGATTCAAACCGGAGCCATCCGGGATGCCAAAACCATATTACTGCTGCAGTATGCGCAGCTTAACGGCTTACTTGATCAGTAGCCCCGATTGCAATTCCTGTGCTTCAACGGGAACTCATTTGAACGGTTGAAGCTTTTCATAAAAACCTCATCGTGAAAAAATGGATTTGGGCACTGCCCATGTTTCTACTCATCAGTTGCCAACAACGACCTATGCAAGCCGAACAAAAGCGCGTAATTGAAACCTACATTCAGGCCTACAACAGCTTCGATGTAGATGGTATGGTTCAGCACCTGCACCCTTCTGTAGTCTTCAAAAACATCACCAACGGACAGACCGATCTTCAGACCGAAGGCTTGCCCGCCTTTCGGCAGCAGGCAGAACAGGCAAAGCAATACTTTAGGCACCGCCGGCAAACCATCACAGCCTGGGAATTCACCGGAGATACCGTCACCATTGAGATTGACTACGAGGGGCAGCTGGCCGTTGACCTGCCGAATGGGCTCAGGGCCGGGGATACGCTCAGGCTCAGCGGGCAATCTGTTTTTGTTTTTGAAGGAGATCGGATCGTTGCCCTTACCGATAAAAGCTAATTTATGAAAGTAAATAATTTCACCATTCGCCCCATACGGCCGGAGGATACTGCCCGCATGGCCTACATCATCCGAGAAGTGATGACCGCCCACGGGGCTTCCGGAGAAGGTTTCTCCATCCACGATGCTGAAGTGGACGATATGTACACGGCTTATCAGGCTGACCGGTCGGCCTACTTTGTGATTGAGCGGGAGGGGATCATCTACGGTGGTGCCGGTATTGCCCCACTGCAGGGCGGCGACGAGTACACCTGCGAATTGAAGAAGATGTACTTCCTGCCCGAAGCCCGTGGCAAGGGACTGGCCGTTGCCATCGCAGACCGCTGCCTTGATGCGGCCCGTTCCTTCGGTTATCAGCGTTGTTACCTGGAGACCATTACCGAGATGGCTGCTGCCAACCGGTTTTACCAGCGATATGGGTTCAAAGCTCTGGACGGGCCAATGGGGGCCACCGGGCACAGTGCCTGTTCGGCGTTTTATGTGATGGAGTTATAAGTGCGATCCTTGGTGCTGTTCGGTTAGTACGTAAATCGTCTGCATACGAGCGATCTTCCATACGCCCTTTTCCTGAACCATAAAGCGGGCTTCACGGGCCATTCCTTTCGGGATTTTTTTAGTGTAAAAAACCCAAGCGGTCTTACCAAAGTACTCGATGTGGTAATCCGCTTCCACTTCCGGTACTGCAATAGGCTCAGGATGCTCCCGAATGTGGTCAACGGTATTCTGCCGGATGGTCTCCCAGCCTGAAAACACTACAAAATCAGTATCCCCTGCATACATTTTGGAAGTGTAGCTGGCGTGGGACCACTGCCCCTCCCATTTCCGAAGGTTGCGTTCGCAAAAATAACGGGTTTCGTCTTTCAGGGTTTGTATAATCTGGCGTTCGGCGGCCTTCGAAGGCAACCAGGGCGTTTGGCAGGCTGTGAGCCAGGAGAGGAGGATTAGAGGGAGAATGTACTTCATCGTGTTTTTCCTCAAAGCTAGCTTGCGGATAGTGGGGCGGATAGTAAAAAGGCGACTTTCACCGCACCACCAAAAGGCTAGCCCCCCAGCGCTCCGGTCCGGCGGATGCCTCCAGGCGGTAGGAGCCTGCGGGCAATTGGGCGACGCTAAAGGTGGTCTCCCCTACCTCAACCGCTTTCCAGTCCCTGACCGGCTGACCGGCAGCGTTATAAAGGGTGATACGCTCTGCAAAGGCAGGCACCTTAAGCGTAACCTCCGTACAGGCCGGATTAGGAAAACAACCGAAAGCAACCGGTGCTGCCTGAGCAGCGGCCGGTGCCTCCGGCTGATCTGAGGTACAACTGTAGAAATCGTCGATCTTTTTAGTTTGCGTTTGTAGCCAGGCGCTCAAATCCGAGCGCACGGCATTACCTGACAAGATAGGCCGGCGGTGCAGCTCGGTACTGCCCGGAGTATCTTCCAGCCAGGCGTACTGCCCACCGGTTTGCAGAGCCATACTTTGCAGGAGGTACTCTCCCTCTGCATCCAATCCGCTACAGGCAATGGGCCACAAAGCGACTCCTTTCTGCGCAGCCCACTGAATGGCACGGCGCATTCTTTCTGCAGCCTCAGGCGTCCCGGCAGGTTTTGCGTCCGTGAGGTAGACGAGTACCCGGGCTGGGGCAGCGGTATCCCAATCCGCATGCGCCAAAGCGGAGAGCAAGAGCGTATCCATAGCTTCCTCGTCGGGGCCGCCGCCAGCTGCCTGAATGGTGAATGCCGGGGCTGACCCGCTACTGATATCCTGAATAAGGAAGCGCTCGCCTATATCTCTGGCCAGATAGATGGGGCGCTCATCAACAGTTAACGAATGTAGCAGTCCCTTGAACTCATCGCGCATAGAGTGGGTGGCATCCAGCAAAAAGCGGATGTCCGCTCCCTTGAGTTCCTGGCAGGGCACGTCCAAAACCAGTGTTGTCGTTTCTCCGGAAGAGAGATTGCCGTCAATCGCTACGTCCATTTCCCGGTTGCCCAGGCTGACCACCAGTTGCTTAGCCGCTCCGGTGCCTTTGCTCCATAGCACAGCGGTTCCATTTAGGTTTGACCAACTACTCCACAGGGTTGCCCCATCCTTATCATTGAGGCGCACCTGGGCATTGGCTACAGGCTGCCCTTGCTTGTTCAGGACCTTCACCGGAAATGGCAGGGCGTTATTCAATTGCCAGTATTGTTCGTAAGCCTGAAAATCATTTTTAAGGGTAGCCTGCCAGGCCTCCATGGATGGCGGAGCCGCCCAGCTGGAAAGGGGCAGGGTGTCCAGAGGCTGATTTGCCTGCTCAGCGTGACCGGTGGTGGTGAAGTGAGCCAGGGCAAAAAGTAGGAATGCAAGGTTCAAAGTCGTCTTTTTCATAGCCATTAAGTTTTGGAGTGATCGGGTTTTATTTCTGCCCGGCCTTTGCCAGCTGTGCCGTCAGGCTTTCGGTTTGTTTGACCAGTTCTACAAAGTCTGCCCGGTAGTTTTCCAGGTCATCCTGACGGGCCTGATCGGCCAGTTCCCGGGCCAGGCTGAGGGTAGCCAGCCCTTTATGTTTGGAATCCCGCAGGCAATGTGCATAAGTCGCTACTGCGGCAGCAAAGCGGAAGTTTTCGGAGGTCTCCTCAAGTGGCTGGACATCGCCTGACAATTCGTGTTTCAGGTAGCGGCTCTGGGACTCGGCCGGCTCTTTGTAGCGGAGATGGAGCGTGCCTAATGGTTCGCCTTCCGCACCCGGTTGGGGCACAATTTCGTACAGGGCTGTTACGGTATGTCCGGCCCCGAGTTCCCCGGCATCCTTGGTATCATCTTCAAAGTCTTCTTTTGCCAGCAGGCGATTTTCGTAACCGATGAGGCGGTACGTTTGCACGGTAGTAGAATCAAACTCCACCTGCAGCTTCACATCCTTCGCAATCGCAAATAAAGTGCCTGCCATCTCAGTGACCAGGACTTTTTCAGCTTCCTTGATACCATCGATGTAGGCGTAGTTGCCATTGCCTTTATTGGCTAATATCTCCAGGCGATCGTCTTTGTAGTTGCCGGTACCAAAGCCCAGCACGCTGAGGTAGATGCCTGTGGCCCGCTTTTCAGCAATGAAGGCTTCCAGTTCCTCCGGGCTGGAAATACCGACATTGAAATCGCCATCAGTCGCCAGGATGACCCGGTTGCTGCCATCGGGCTGAAAGTACTGGCTGGCCAGTTCGTACGCGCGGTGTAAAGCAGCGCCTCCGGCTGTACCTCCGCCGGCGCCCAGCTTACTGACCACGTTCATGATCTGCTCCTTTTGGTCGCCGGGGGTAGGCAGTAGTGCCACCTGAAAGCCTCCTGCGTAGGTGACGATGGAAACCCGGTCCTGTGCCCGGAGCTCCTCCGTGAGCAAGCCCAGCGCCTGTTTAACCAGTGGCAGTTTATTTGCGCTGCCCATAGAGCCGGATACATCAATCAGGAAGACCAGGTTGGCAGGGGGGGCATCCACCGGGCTCGCTTCAAACCCCTTGATGCCAATGTGCAACAGCTGATGCCCTTCCTGCCAGGGGCAAGGGCCCAGCTCGGTCTCCACGGCGAATGCATTGCCTGTCTCCGGCAGTGGGTAGGCATAGTCAAAGTAATTGATGAGCTCTTCCGTGCGCACGGCATCAGCGGGAGGCAATTGCCCAGACGTAATGAACCGGCGGACGTTGCTGTAGGCGGCTTTGTCGACGTCGATGGAAAAGGTGGAAAAGGCTTCTGTTCCGGCGGCGATAAACTCGTTTTCCACGATCTCGGCGTAGCCTTCGCCAGCGGCTGTTGGAGGTGCTTCGGGGATGGCATTGCCCTGCACCCGGATGCCATCCACGTAATAAACTGTGGCATTACTCCGGGAGCCTCGGATTTTCAACTCATTGGAAGCCTTGGCACCCGAGACGCCAGCAGTTGTTGCAGCAAGGCTGTTGATGTTGCGGGTGGGAAGGTTGGAAGATGCCTTTTTCCGCTTGCGGCGGGAATGCCCGGAATTGGAAGACCGGGGAAGCGGGCGGGTGTAACCTGGCGCTATGGTTGCGCCCTGGGTGGTATTATCCTGTTCCACCAAAGGGACTTTATAGCTCGTCACCACTACTTCATCCAGGTTGACCGCATCTGAAGTCATTCCGATATCCAGCTTATTGGCTTTGCCTGCGTAGACGAGCACCCTTTCTATACGCCGCTTAGTGTACCCTACGTAGGAAGTTTCGACGGTGTAGGTGCCGGGGTCCAGGCTGGCAAAATGGTAATAGCCATCGAAGTCGGTTTCCGTACCGGTGATGAGCACGCCGTTTTTATAAAGCGCTACTGAACCGAAAATAATCGGCTCACCAGTATCATCGGTTACCTTTCCGGAGAGGGAAGTTTGAGCGTAAAGGGGCAGGGCCAACACCCAAATGGCCAACAGGGCCAGTAGTTTTGTTTTCATAGCTAATCGTTTTCACCGGGCAGTAACTTTACTGCGTCCGGAATTGGTGCCAAGATAGCCGCATTCCCCGCCGGGCGCGAACCGAAGTGCGGGCATATGTCAGGTTGCTAAAACCAGAAAGAAAACAAAACCAACTTTTTCAAGCCTAAATAAAGGGTAATATGTCAGCTTCCTAAGCTATTTAAGAACCGCCGCAACTCCTCCTCCCGAAGCTCATCAGCAAGGGTATGCAGATGCCCCCGGTATTGCATCCCCAGGTACGCTGCGGTCTTTGAAAAGGGCAGCCAGAAATCCTCCCCCAGATTATTGCCAATGGAAACGGCGATGGCAGCCATAGTTTTGCCTCTGAGCTGCCGCCCCAGGTCTTGCTCAATGGTAAGCAGGTCGGTGAGCCGGTCAAAGAAAACTTTCATCACACCGCTCATGGCGTACCAATACACCGGGGTTGCCAGCAAAAACAGGTCGTACTGCCCGATAAGCGCCCGCATCAACTCCAGGTAGTCATCCTCCCGGTTGGCATGCTCGTAGTCGTAGTGGCTGATGTTGTAATCATTAAGGTCGATGACTGGCCAGCCGGACAGTTGGGCCAGCATTCTAACCAATCGGGCGGTATCGCCATCCCGGCGCGCACTGCCTACGATGATCACTCCTCTCATTGCACCTGGATTTTTGCCTTACAACTTACCTTGAAATTACAGGAATTCGCAATAAAGCACAGCTGATGTGCCCGCTCGTGCAGTGCCTCCGCTTGTTCCTGTTTTGCGGTTTCGAGAATGGTCACCAACGGGCGCAGCTCTACCCATTCGAAATGCCCGCCTCCATCGGGCGTTTGCAGCATTTGCCCTGACGGCTCGTCTTCATAAGCCACGACGGTGATGCCCGCTTCGGCGCACAGGTGCAGGTACCAGAGTTTGTGGCAGGCTGAAAGGGACGCCACGAGCATCTCCTCCGGATTGTAGCGTTCCGGGTTGCCACGGAATGCCGGGTCGGCACTGCCGTAGAGGACCGGCTTTCCCTGTGCTTTGATTTCGTAATCCCGGCTATAGGTGGTATAGCTGCTTGTCCCTGTTCCGGTATTGCCTGTCCATTGAAGATGCAAGTGGTATTGGTGCTTTTTCATGAAGCCAATAAGGTCTGCTTGTTAAGAATGATCCAGCTTATGTAAATTTAAGCCAAAATACGCCACTTATCGCAAGTATCTACAAAGCTAAACAGGGTGTACAGCATAACCGTACACCCTGTCGTGAATATAAATTGACCAGATCAATTAAACCTACCCTAACACCTCATTATCAGACACAAACGGCTGCCGGTAGATGCGCTGCCCGGTAGCCCGGTACAGGGCATTAGCCAGGGCCGACTGAATGGGCGGCAGAGAGGGTTCGCCCAGCCCGGTTGGATCAATGCCGTTATCCACAAAGAAGGTCTCAATCTCCAATGGGGCCTCCGAGTTGCGGATCAGCCGGTAACGGTCGAAGTTTTGCTGCTCAGGGCTGCCGTTCTTAAAGGTGATGGCGCTGTACATCGCATGCCCGATACCGTCTACGATGCCCCCTTCAATCTGATTGCGGGCGGCATCGGGGTTAATCACAATACCGCAGTCCACCGCGCACCATACTTTTTTGATCCGGGGGGTACTGCCTTGCATCTCCACATCTACCACTTGTGCCACGTAGCTGTTGTGGCAGTAGTAGGCCGAAACGCCCCGGTGGATACCCGGTGCGGGCTTACCCCAGCCTGCTTTTTCCTTCACCAGCTTTAGTACGCCAGCATAGCGGGCGGCATCGTAGTCATTGTTTTCACCAACCGGGGCCTGCAGTGCTTTTTCGAAGAGCTGCAGTCTGAACTCGATCGGGTCCTGCCCCGTCACTTCGGCAATTTCATCAATGAAAGCCTGCTCGGCGTAAGCCATAAAGTTGGAACGCGGTGCCCGCCAGGCACCGGTGGAGATGTTAGAGCCCAAATCGTGATTTTCTGCCAGGTAGTGGGCCACGGCTCCTGCCGGGAATCGGTTTTCGAAGATAGGGCTACCGTGTATGCCTGCGCCACGGACCTGGAAGGCGATCAGGTTGTTATTTTCATCCAGTGCAGCACGGTATTTCACCTTGTAGGCCGGGCGATAGGTGCCCTGCGTCATATCATCTTCGCGGGTGTAGACCAGCTTGACCGGCACCCCTGCCTTTTGGGAAATGAGTGCAGCTTCGGAGCCAAAATTGCCATACAAGCGCCGGCCAAAACCACCACCCATACGAGTCAGCATGATAGACACCTGTGCTTCCTCCATGCCTAGTAGAGCCGCAACGGTTTTGCGCAGCGATTCGGGAGTTTGAATGGGGCCTTCCAGCTCTGCCTTATCAGCGGTCACGTTGGCGTAGAAGTTCATAGGCTCCAGGGTATTGTGGGCCAGGAAGGGAGCTGAATACGTCTGCTCGATCACCTTGGCGGCACCCTCGAAAGCTTTGCCCGGATCACCATCACGGCGGGCGGGCTCCTCAGCAGGTTGGTCCATGAGCCCTGCCAGCGCTGCTTCATAGTCTGCGGTGGACTCCGGCGCTTCCACCGTCTCCCACTCCACTTTTAATGCCTTTTTAGCCTGCAGGACTTCCCAGGTGGAACGCCCTACAATAGCCACCAACTCCGGGAAAGCGTTGGTGTCTGACCATTGCAGTTCGACGCCCTCCGGAGCGGCATTAATGGCAAAGACCTGCTCCACACCAGGCATATTGAGGACCTCTTCCGCATTAAACGATTTGAGCTTTTGCCCAAAGGCCGGCGGATGGGCAATCATGGCGATGCGCATGCCTTCTTTCTGTACATCCAGGCCGAAGAGCGGCTTACCGGTCACGATTTCGTGGGCATCCACGTTTTTACGGCTGGTGCCAATAATTTTGAAATCTTTAGGGTCTTTTAGCTCCACCTCTTCGGGCACTTCCAGGGTAGCCGCTGCAGTCGCCACGGCACCGTAACCAATGGATTTACCGCTGCTTTTGTGGTGAATGGTGCCCTGCTCAGTGGTCAGTTCGGATACAGGCACGTCCCATTCTTTGGCCGCTGCTTCCATAAGCATACGCCGGGCAGTCGCACCGGCCGTACGGAGGCTTTTCCAGCTTTGGCGGATGGATTGGCTGCCGCCCGCCACCTGACGGGTAAATTTTTCGGTATCCAGCCCGGCCTGTTCCACCACGACTTTTTGCCAGTCGACATCGAGTTCCTCAGCCACGATCATGGGCATGGAGGTCTTGACATTCTGGCCGATTTCCGGATTGGGCGACATGATGGTCACCACGCCATTATCCCCGATTTTCAGGAACGCGTTGATGTCGGTCCAGGATTCCGGGATTTCCAGTCCGGTTTCGGGCTCGCGGGCGCAGGAAGACAGCCAGCCAAAGCCCAGGAGCATACCCCCGCCGGCAGCAGCGGAGACTTTCAGGAAGGATCTGCGGTTAACCGCAGTTTTTATAGTAGACATAATGAGAAGTTCGATTTAGGAATAAGGTTGAAGGTGCATTCTTAGCCCATTTTAGCGGAAGCTGTTTTGACCGCTGCTTTTACGCGGGTGTAGGTGCCGCACCGGCAGAGATTGCCGTTCATAGCCGCTTCGATTTGCACATCGGTGGGCTTGGGCGTATTGGCGAGGAAAGCAGAGGCCGTCATAATCTGGCCCGCCTGGCAATAACCACACTGCGGCACATCATGCTCGAGCCATGCCTGCTGTACTGGATGGTCGCCTTTGTCGGAAAGCCCCTCAATTGTAGTGATGGCTTTGTCGCCTACCGCTGATACAGGTAGGGAGCAGGACCGCATAGCAGTGCCATTGAGGTGAACCGTGCAAGCACCACACTGACCGATGCCACAACCGTACTTTGTGCCGGTCATTTGGAGATGGTCGCGCAATACCCAAAGCAGTGGTGTCTCTGGTGCTACCTCTACCGTTTGAGGTTTACCGTTAATTTGGAGTGTAAAACTAGCCATTGGAAGGAGTTTTGGTTACAACTGGTAAGGTAACGAAAAAACGCCGAAATGGATGTGAGCGGGAGGGGCTTTTGTTGTTAACTTGCCTGTGCAGCTCCCTAAAATAAGTATAATTTATCCGTTTTCTTTCTACTCATCTGACTTCGTAAGTTCCAACAGGAAATCCTTTGTTCTAATAACCTGTATTGGAGGAAAGCCAATTTGTTTGAGAACCCTGAAATGCCTATCGTCCGTCACAAGGTAATGGGCTCGGCCATTTAGTGCACAGTCTACAAACTTATTATCATCTTCATCTTGCGTAATTATTGCCCATTTAAAGTAGACCTCAATTTTTTCTACGTCTGGAGAACGAACCATAAAATTCAACAAGTTTTCAGCTACGGTAAGACCGGTTTTTTCTTCTAATTTTTCTCTGTATTCATTTAGGATTTCTGTAGAAACCAAAAGCCGGATACGTCCCTTCAATAACGAATCAAATATTGGTCTGTATTTTGAGTGCCTCCCTATACTTACAAGCAGGCTATTCGTGTCAAGAACGACTCTCATTGATTACTTGTCATTATCCTTATTATAATCCTTCTTTGTCTTCTAGCCAATTATCCATTGTTTCGTTTGTCCAGCCCTTTTCAGTCCATAATTTATCCATCTCATCTGATGCTTTATCAGCAAAATAAAGAGCAAGCATTCGCTTTATAGCGATGAGGTCTTCGTCACTGACATCCTGACTGTACAGCTGAAGCAGCTCAACCTGGAGGTTACTTAATGGCTTATCTAATATTTTCATCTTCCATCATTTATGATCAAGTTAGTTCTTTTTTTCCATCCTTTCAAGAGACAATAGTCCGTGGCAAATCAGGCGGCAATTTTGCCGATAGCCCTAAAGCGCTCGCGGATGGAATTAATTTTTGAAAGCTGTGCGCCGATGCCGAACGTGGCAATAAATCGGTCCAGCAATAAATCGTTGGCATACTGGGTTTTAACGTCTGCCATAGAAAACGCTTTGCGTTCCTGCGGCGGGGCG
>NZ_JAVJSK010000087.1:0-56267 GCF_040219495.1 Phaeodactylibacter sp.
GGGGAGTCTGCCTAATGAGCCGGACAAAATGACCTAAAGGCTTCGTAGCACCAGCCTACCCGGTGCAGGCAGGTAGAGTCGCATATGATTCAACCAAGCCAGAACCAACGCTCCACCTACCCCCACCCAAGCCCAAAAAAACAACAATGTTTTCACGCTGCAACCTTGACATTACCACAGCCAAGTCGTAAATTACCAATCAATTGCACGAATCACTGCGCGCAGCAACACAAAAACCGGCGCTCCCTGTGTGACCGCCACACTTATACCGACGATTAAGTGGTTTGCCGAGGCAAACCAACTCAATATCGGCATATACGCATTACGAAGCGGTATGCCCTGGAATAGCATACCACTTCGTAATGCGTATACTTGAACAAAAAACATAACCGCACTGCTAAAGCCTTGAGCTATAGCAGTACCATTGGTTGGCATTAAACAGATATGCCCGGGACAGCCGGTAGCTGAAGCCCCTGCCCGTGCTATCCCCCATTGAGCGCTCCCGACAGCACCGCTGGCTACAGCGCCGTGAGACGGGGTGCCCGAAGAGTGAGGTGGATCTAAGTCAGTTACTATTTATTCACACATAAAAACCTTTCACTTATGAAAAACAAATTCCTACTCCTCACCTGGCTGCTCGCCGTACCCCTGCTGTGGGCCGGGTGCAACTGGTTCGGCAACGATGACGATGAAATTACTATCAAGCCTATTGATTGGGAGACAGAAGAAACCCTCCCCGAAATGACCACCACCGGAGAAAACACCTTCGGCTGCCTGGTCAATGGTGAGGTGTGGAGGCCTAAAGGTGGGCCTTACTTTGGTTTAGATGCTCAGCTTTCTTTTTCCTATCATGAGCCTAGTGGGGGATTTTATTTAAGAGCTAGGAAGAGAGAGTTGAATGATTCTTTTGAGCTAGAGCAAACCATCACTATCAGCTCTGTTTTTCATACGCAATCTGATAGCTCTACTGTAAGGCAGGCGCATTTTTTTGATGACGCAATATGCGAATCTGGTGATGTCCTGAACCCAATGTATGCTGATACAAGCTTAGGCTTTGAGTTTCAGATAATTTATTTAGATGAGAGTCAAAATATCATATCAGGAATATTTGACTTTGAGTTTGTCAAAGAAAACTGCCAAGACACCATCCGTGTCACCGATGGCCGGTTCGACATCAAATACGCCAACTAATTTTTAACACAAAAAAACCTTTCCCTTATGAAAAACAAATTCTTATTGCTCACCTGGCTGCTCGCCGTGCCCCTGCTATGGGGCGGGTGCGACAAGCAGAGAAACTGCCCCGAGCTCAAACTCCCCCCACTCACCACAGAAGGGCTTAACACCTTTGGCTGCCTGATTGACGGGGAGGTATGGGTGCCGCACGTGGACTGGCAGCTGATCCAAACTCCGCTTGACTTTGGGGAGATTACGGTGGTGCATCATGAAGAGGCAAACCACTTTTACCTGCGTGTCGATAGAAGACCAAATGGCGATTGTGACACAACTGATCAAGTTATTCACATTGGACTAAATATTGGCGAGAAAAATGAGTTGGACGATTCGTTTATTGGGTCGGCCTCATTCAACGATTGGAACACAGGCAATTGGCAATATCGCCTTGATACTACCATCAGCCGTGTTGTGGACATTCAGAAGTTTGATCTTGACGAGCGTATCCTCTCGGGCACTTTTAGCTTTGATTTTAAGGATTACGGTACAGATGAAGTACGCGAAGTCAGAGACGGCCGCTTTGACCTGAAATTCTAAAACACTTAAAAAACACTAAAATGAAAAAAATTACTGGATTATTTACGCTCCTATTGTTGGCGAGCCTGCTCTGGGCTCAGCAGCCAACGGGCACGCTTTCTTTTCAGAATGATGCCGATGCCGTGATCACTGATGTGGTTGGCAACCTGGATTTTTCAGAGCTCAGCACGGGTTTGCTGTTAGAACGGACCATTCCATGGGCAGATCCATCCCTGTTCCATGGGCAGAGCGTTTCTGATACAAATCTGATTAACCATAATGGATTCGGGCTGCTGTATGCTACGCTGTCTGGTATGGGGGTGAATGGGCCTGCATTACCGGACCCTGGCAGTACCTACGTTCCGGCTATGAATGATCTGAATGCAAGTTCAGATACTTTTCCCATTAGCATGCTCTTCATGGATTACGAACAGTTTAAGCCGTACGCTATAGATTCCAACCTTTTGGACTGGACTGCCAATGCGGGGGGGGGCAAAGCTTATCTGATGTAGCCAACCGCCCGGAAAGCCCTTACGCATTACAACGGCTCTTTGCAGCCTCTGCCTTATACGACAAGGCATTAGGTACTTCGCCTTCCTTTATCCTTCCATCTTATCTCTTTTTCTCCAATTGCAATACCGGTGGCAGCGCACTTCTTTCCTTGTCCATTGACCTGGATGACGGCAATGGCTATCAGCTGGTCTCTCTTGGGCAGCTTATCTCCACCCAGTACAGTAGCGGAGGCAACAAACGAGTCAAACTTAAAATGAAAACATTTGACCGGAAAGAGTATGTAGCCCACTTCTCTTTTAAGGTGATGGAGCAAGGCATTGGTACTCGTTTCCCAAATACTCCAACGGATATTGAAATTCCAGCAACCCAAGAGCACAGTGGCGGCGTGATGAATATTTTTATCAACGATTGTAATGATGGCCTGACCAAGCCTCTAATCATTGCCGATGGGCTGGACCCCCTTTCAAGGCCAGAGGATGATAGGCGCACATGGACATTTGCAATACAGTTGCTAAATTATCAGCTACAATCAGGTGATGTTTTGATTGATCAACTAGAATCTGAAGGCTACGACATCATCTTCCTGGATTACAACAACGGAGGCGATTACATACAGCGCAATGCACGGATGGTGCAAGATGCGCTGCGGGAAATCAATCAGATCAAAGCAGCAAACGGTAGTGCTGCTTCAAATATACTCATAGGGCCAAGTATGGGTGGCCCCGTTACAGAGTATGCTTTGCTTGAAATGGAACAAAACAACGAAGTGCATCAGGTAGAGCAACTGCTCCTGCTTGACGGGGTACAACGAGGTGCTAACGTACCTTTGGGCATTCAACACGCTTCACGCCACCTGCATCATTTGGAAGGGCCATGGAACACGCCGTTACGAGATTATATCCCTCAGCTTTCTTTTTTGAAGAATTTATTCAATGAGCCTGCGATGAAGCAAATGCTACTATACAGTGCCTACTCAACAAATGGAGTAAGCCCACTGCCAGAGCATGTACAATTTTATGCTGAACTCGACGCCTTTATGCCACCTCAGCATTTTGAATACGTTGCTTTATCTGCGGGGAGCCTGAGAGGCGTTGGTCAATTGGTACAGCCAGGGGAAGATATTGTTAGCTACTCCGGAGGATTAAGTGAAATTTTGCAAGATGTAGTAGGAGGGTGGTCTGGGTTTTGGGCCAACACAGCTGAGTTAGTGCTAGGTTTATCAGGAAATACTGCCACCTTTGCAGTAGGCATAAGGGCAATTCCTGATCAAAACCAAGGAGGTGTTATTGTTTATAATGGGCAAGTTGAAATTGAGATTTTATTTTCTTCATTTGTCAGCTCTGCATATAGTTATGTAGCTTCAGGTACATTACCTCTTGATAGCGCACCGGGAGGTTTCATGGGGATACATCGGGACAGTATATTTCTAAACGGGCAACAGCTTTTTCATAATACCGTATGTATTGTCCCCACCGTAAGTAGCTTGGATATACCCATAAACGCAGCCAACCTTTATGCAAACTTGGAGAATGTTGGAAGTGTGGCAGGTAACTTGACCGTTGTCAACCGTTATGCAGGGTCTACAGCAAGTATTGAGTCTTCAGAGTATGGGCCCCCTGCTCAGGAAAATCAACAGCACAGCCCAATTATCAATGAGGACAATATTGACTTTTTGCTATTCTCATTTGTTGCGGCTGATCCATTGTTGAGTGAACAATCAGGCGTAATCAACAACCGAGTCTACAACTATGGGAGGTCTCTGGCACCCTTTGACCCCGCTATTCCCGGTTTCTTCAAGGAAACTGACAATCGTATAAGGTATGATATAGATATCCTTAACGGTGGATCGCTATGGGTGAACCGTGCTGACCGGATAGCATTTACAGACGAGTTACAGAACCCTCAAAACCAGCAATCTTCTAATTTTAATCTATATATCGGTGGTGGTGATTTATGTACAACGTCAAGCCCGGTTATCCTCACCATCGCCCCCACCGCCCGCATGGAGCTCGGCCAATGGGACGCCGCCGCCGGCATCACCAACACCGCGCAAGTATACGTGCAGGCAGACGCGGCGGTCTCCATCCAAGCCCAGGGCGAGCTGTACATCAATAAAGGCTCCCGGTTTATCGTACAGGAAGGGGGCTATGTGGAAGTGCTTTCCGATGGGCTGCTCAGCGCAGGCTTCGGGGGGCAGGTCCGCATCGAAAGCGGGGGCGAAGCCCGTATTGGCAGTGGGGGTATTTTGCGCGTCAGCCAGGATTCCAAATGCGTGGTGGAAGACGATGGCAAGCTGGTCTTAGAGCCAGGCGCCATCGTGCAGCTCTGGGACGGGGACGCCCCCTTCGGGCGTGCTGTGCTCGAAGTGCAGGGCGAGCTGGAGGTACAGGGCAGCATCGACTTCAGCGGCAATGGCTTCTTTGACTTTTTCCAGAGCCATATCCTCAGCCTTACGGGCGGTATCTTCCGCATTGAGGGGCGGGGCATCGGCAAGCGCTTCCTGCGCCTGCGCAACAATACGACCCTTGATATTGGAGACAATACCGTAGAGCTGCTGGAAGGCCTGGCGGAATATGGGGCTTACGCCAAAATCTCGGTAGGGCAGGGCGAAGCCTTTATCTCCAACATGGAGCTCAAGACCGGCGGGCAGACAGCGGTGGGCTTGCTGGCCAACGGGGCATCCAAAATCCGGTTCGTGTACAACGAAGCCTACGGGTTTGCCAATGCCGTGGAAGCCTACAATATCTACCCGGTCAGTACGCTGGATTTCCTGTTTTTCCAGAGCGACTTTTCCGATAACCAGAATGCCATATGGCTTTCCCACGGCAGCAATGCACGGGTTTGGGATTGCCATTTCAATGGCACAGGCACCGGCGTGAATGCGATGCTGCTGGACGAGCTGCAGTCTGTGCGGGTAGATGCAAGTGTCATTGAAAACTACAATGTGCCAACGGAGGCTGCATATATGACTTGGGGCGCCGTCCACGTCTCCAACGTAGGCGAGTACATCATGAGCGGTGGCGAGCTGTCCAATAATGACGTGGGCTTATACTGCCCAGCGGGCAAGTATGTTAATGTCACCCTGCGCGGGCAGGCTGAAGTGGCGGATAATGACTTCTATGGCCTCCATATCGTAGAGGGAAACCGGGAAGGCAGCAACTATGGGCTGGTCACGATGGACTGCGCCAAGCTGCTCAACAACGGGCTGGCCGGCATCAAGGGGCAAAACCTCATCCTGAACATTGATGCATTCATCAACTCCCAGACAGACAACCTGGCTTACGCCCGGTCCAACCATTTTCAGCGCGGGCCCAATGATGCGCTGTGGTTTGATATCTGTTACGACGGGGTACCTGGTAGTGGGGCAAAAATTAATATCCCCATTGTTTAACAGCTTTTGCTTTGATGAGCCCCAAATCCTGCCCTTCGGTTGGTTTTGTGCCTTATCAAAACAAAACCCAATGGGGATATTAATTTTTCGAGAAGCCCTTAGCCGAAACCATCAACACGATACCGGCAGAGGGCAATTACTGGGGCACTGACCACGCGAACCCGGAGCCGGGCGGTGGGCTGTACTACTACGCCCTCGACAAAACCAACTTTGGCGGCTGCGGCGGTTTCCCGGAAATCAGCCTCGGCTTTGGCACCAAAGCCACCGGTGCGCCCACGAGCTGCCCGTCAGCCCCGCCTACCGGCCCGCATGTGCCGCCATCCAAAGATTGCAGCGGGCTGATGGCTACGCCTACCGAGCAGCTTGGCGGCAGCTTCTTTGATGCCTTTTTCGCCTATCAGGATAAGCTGGAGCAAGAGGAGCTGACGGAAACCACGTACCCTTTGTTTGCAGATGTCGCCCAAAAGTCCAACACGGAGCGGGGCACCGCATCAGACCAATGCAAGCACTACATCGACGTAGCGCGGGTATTTGTGCCCCATACCGGTGGCCAAAACCTGCAATCGGCAGGCGGCAGCCCGCAGGGCATACAGCAGCGGCAGGGCCCTGGCTTATCAGGGCAGCCCTCCACCTTCCCTAACCCGGCACAGGACGAAGTGGCAGTAGAGTGGAACCCGGGCGCCCAATTCTCTCTGCGCGCTATTAATGCGGCCGGGCAGGAAGTATGGTCAGGCCTGCTGCCATCCGGTACCCACCGTTTGCCGGTGGACAGCTGGGCAGAGGGTTGGTACTTCCTGCACTTCACTACCGCAGACGGGCAGCGCGCCCATCAGCTCAAAGTGATGGTGCAGCGATAAGGGTTGCCTTTTCATCTGAAAATTAAGAGTCAAGCTCCGGTGGTATTAGCTGCCGGGGCTTTTCTATTTTTCTGAAGATTGGGACTTGAGTGTCTTATTTGTTCTCACCTTACAGGCCTAAACCAAACCCCAAATCCAATTTCGGCACAACCACCCGCATCAAAATTAACCCTTACTTAATCCACAGTTAACCCTCCCTGCATTTGCCTGCCGTAGCTTTACGCTTCCAAAATACATTCCAAAACCAAAACTTCTTTCATGCAGTACGATTACCACTTTGGAAAGAGCCTGAGCACTCTGTTGCTCTGCCTGCTTTCCGTTGTATCTTTTGCGCAAGACGATCAGGAACTGTTTCAGGGCTTCGAAGGCTCCGCCAATGATACCTGGAATTACACCATTAATCCCGCTACCTATGACATCGATGGCGATGCGTGGGCAGTGTCTGGCCCAACGGCGAACATAAGCCCGGCAAGCGGCATGAATTTCTGGTACATGCGCGACCTGGAGAACGACAACGGAGGCAACGCTAATTTCCACACTATGGACTTTGACGCTGTGGATGTTTCCGCTTTTTCCGTCAATGCACTCACCTTTAAGTATAACACCGTTGGCTATGAGTCGGTAGACTCCATTGGCTACATTGTGGAAACGGAGCCCGGCATGGGCATTGACATGGCCAACTATGTAGACCTTTCCCGCAACACCGGCGGCTGGGAAACCGTTTTCGTCAATCTGCCGGTGGGTATCTCTACCGTTCGCCTGCGCCTGATGGCCAAGCAAAACGGTGCCGATGACTTCGCTGGCTTCGACGATGTGTCCCTCTTCAGCAGCACCGAAGACTTCCTGCCGCCGCTCGCACTTAGCGCAGAACTGCTGGATGATACGAGCATCCGCATCACTTACAGTGAGCCAATGGATGTGGCTAGTGTGGAAAACCCCATGAACTACACTACCAATGGCACCATTGCTGACATCACTTACACCGAGCCCGGAGGCAACGAATTTCCGTTTGTGACTATTACCTACGATGCGCCGTTTACTGATGGGCAGGCCTTTGATATCTCTATTGGCCTGGTGACCGATGCAGCGGGCAACTTCCTGCTGGAAGCCTTCGCTTTCGACTGGATTATCAACCGTACCACACCCAATCTGGTGATTACGGAAATCATGTACAATCCTCCCGGCAGCAGCGATGACCGTGAGTTTGTCGAAATACTGAATGCCGGTACCGATCCGGCTATCATTGGCGGGCTGACTTTCAGCTCTGAGTTCAGCTTCACTTTCCCGGAGCAAACGCTGGCTCCCGGTGAAGTTGTGCTCGTTGCTTTTGACGAAGCTGCCGCCGAGGCGTTCTACGGGCTTGATTTTTACGACTGGGGCTTTGACGACATTACCAACGGGGATGAAGACCTGCTGATCAGCAATTTCCTCGGCGACACTATTGACTTTGTCAATTATCTGGATGAAGCGCCCTGGCCGGCTGAAGCGGATGGCAATGGCCCGTCTATCGAGCTCCTCGACCCAACACTAGACAATAACGATGGCGCCAACTGGTTCGCCAACACAGAAGCCTTCAACGGTACCGATATCCTGGCTACACCGGGCGTGTACATACCTGCCATCGAGCCGGTTGTATCTTTTGAAGTGCCAAATGTAGTGGTGAATGAAGCAGACGGCACCGTCAGTTTCAACCTCGGCATCACCAACGCCAATGGCCTGCCCACAGAAGCGGTGATCAGCGTGGTGGGGGCATCCACAGCTGTGGCGAGTGAAGATTTCAACCTAAATACCACCAACGTAACTTTCCCAGCCAACAGCACCGGCCCGCAAAGTGTGGAGGTGGAACTGATTGACAACAGTACAGTAGGTGGCCGCTACCTCATCCTCGCGATTGAGTCGCTGATCAATGCCACCGCAGGTAGTGACACTGAGCTCATCGTATTGATTCAGGACAATGACCTGACGGCACCGGTGGCCCCGGCAGACCCTGCGATCAGCCTCAGCCACGTAGGCAGCTTTAACTCAGGCACGGTGGCCGAGATCGTGGCGCACGACCCGGCTTCACAGCGCCTCTTCCTCACCAACTCCGAGGAGAACACACTGGATGTGGTTGACTTCTCCAACCCGGCAAGCCTTTCCACCATCACCGCGATCGACATGGCGCCTTACGGTGGCGGTATCAACTCCGTGGCTGTAGCCAATGGTATTGTAGCCGTAGCTTTGGAAGGCAACGAAGTCACCGACAATGGCTCTGTTACGTTCTGGGATGCCGATGGCAACCTGCTGAGCCAGGTGGAAGTCGGCCCACTGCCCGATATGCTGACCTTCACTCCGGATGGCAGCAAAGTGCTGACGGCTAATGAAGGCGAGCCTAATGCAGACTACACCATTGACCCCGAAGGCTCCGTCAGCATTATCGACCTGAGTGTAGGTGCTGCCAACCTCACCAACGCCAATGTGACCACCATCAGCTTTGCCGGCTTTAACGACAATGAAGCAAGCCTCAAAGATGCCGGCGTCCGTATTTTTGGGCCTGGTGCCACTGTTGCTCAGGACCTGGAGCCTGAATTCATCGTCATCAACGAAACCGGCACCCTGGCGTATGCGAATTGCCAGGAAAATAACGCGCTGGTGCTCATCGACATTGAATCCGCTGCTGCATTGGCTGTCATTCCACTGGGCTTCAAAGACTGGACTCAGGAAGGCATCGTCCTCGACGCTTCCAACCGCATCGACGATATTTTCTTCGCCAACTGGCCGATCCGCGGTATATATCAGCCCGATGCGATCGACTACTTCACTGTTGGTGGGCAACGCTACCTTATTTCTGCAAATGAGGGGGATGCCCGCGATTATGACGGCTATTCCGAAGAAGCAAGAATCGGTGATGATGAAATCACACTCGATCCAACGGCTTTCCCTAATGCAGCTTACCTGCAAAATGAAGCCCTCCTTGGACGTCTGAACATGACCACCGCCAATGGAGATACCGATGGTGACGGAGACTACGATGAGCTGTACACTTACGGCGCCCGGTCTTTCTCCATTTGGAATGCTGACAACGGAGACCTGGTGTACGACAGCGGTTCCGAGCTGGAACTGATTACCGCTGCAGATCCGGTTTTCGGTACTATTTTCAATACCACTGATGATGAGAACAACTTCAAAAACCGCTCAGACGACAAAGGGCCGGAACCGGAAGCCGTGACCGTCGCGGAGATCAATGGCGTGCCTTATGCCTTCATTGCCCTGGAGCGCATCGGCGGCCTGATGGTTTACGACATATCTAATCCGCAAGCCCCTGTATTCCTGCAGTACATCAATACCCGCACGGTAGACACGGAAGGCGGCGACCTGGCACCGGAGGATGTTAAAATCATCACGCCTGCCGATAGCCCGGATGGTAAGTATTACGCCGTCGTTTCCTACGAGGTAAGTGGAACGGTTGGGGTATTCGAAATCGCCACGCCTCCTACTGTTGCTTTCGCGGAAAGCACAATCGAAGTGATGGAAGGCGCAGGCAGCATCGAACTGCCCATCGCCATTGAGCAGGCCGGCGGACTGGCTGGCAGCCTAACGGTAAATGTAGCGATGGCTTCCACTGCGGTGGCTGGTGAAGATTACAACCTGGGCACCACTACGCTCAGTATTCCGGCAGGCACTACTGATGGGCCCAGCCTCGACCTGGAGGTACTCGACAACAGCAGCCTGAGCGGCAAATACCTCATCCTGGAATTTGATGAAAGTAGCAGCACGGCATTAATGGGTAGCGGGACTCGCCTCATTGTCCTGGTTGCCGATAATGATGATGTGGCACCGGTGGCTCAGGCTGATCCGTCCACCCGCCTGAACCACGTAGGTAGTTTTGCCTCCGGTACAGTTGCCGAAATCGTAGCCCACGACCCGGCTTCACAGCGGCTGTTCCTCACTAACTCCGAAGACAATCAGCTGGATATCGTGGACTTCTCCAATCCGGCCAGCCTTTCCTCTGTTTCATCAGTCGATATGTCACCCTATGGCGGCGGTATCAACTCCGTAGCAGTGCACAACGGTCTTGTTGCGGTCGCTATGGAGGCTGAAACGGTAACCGATAATGGCAGCGTAGTTTTCTTCGATACGGATGGGGCTTTTCTTAATCAGGTCACGGTAGGCCCACTGCCCGACATGCTTACCTTCACACCCGATGGCACCAAAATCCTGACGGCCAATGAAGGGGAGCCTAATGATGATTATGATGTGGACCCCGAAGGCTCCGTCAGCATCATAGACGTGAGTGGAGGTGCAGCCGCAGCTACGGTGGTCACCTTGCCGCTGACCAGCTTTAACGATGATGAGGCCACCCTTGTGACGCAAGGCGTGCGCATTTTTGGGCCCGGCGCTACGGTTGCCCAGGACCTGGAGCCGGAGTACGTTACCATTTCCAATGATGGAACTACTGCTTACGTGTCCTGCCAGGAAAACAATGCGCTGCTGATTGTAGACATCGTTAACGAAGTCGTGACCGGCATCCTGCCACTCGGCTATAAAGACTGGACCGAAGAAGGCGTAACGCTCGATGCTTCCAACCGCACCGACAACATCTTCTTCGCCAACTGGAACATCAAAGGCATGTATCAGCCGGACGCTATCGACTTCTTTACGGTCGGCGGGCAAGGCTACATCATCACGGCTAACGAAGGAGATGCGCGGGACTACGATGGCTACTCTGAGGAATTCCGCATTGGAGATGATGAAATCGTACTTGACCCAACAGCCTTCCCTGATGCAGAGTACCTGAAAGACGATGCACTGCTTGGACGGCTTCGTATCACAAACGCAACGGGCGATACCGATGGCGATGGTGACTTTGATGAGCTTTACGCTTATGGTGGCCGCTCCTTCACGATTTGGGATGCAGCCAGTGGTGCCGTTGTCTTCGATAGTGGCAATGACCTGGAGCAAATCACCGCGGCGGACCCGGTATTCGGCGCCATCTTCAATGCCACTGATGATGAGAATGAATTCAAAAACCGCTCCGACGATAAAGGCCCTGAGCCGGAAGCCGTAATCGTCGAAGAAATTGACGGCGTGCCTTACGCCTTTATCGCGCTGGAGCGCATCGGTGGTATCATGGTGTACGAAATTGCGGACCCCGCTGCTCCAACCTTCATTCAGTACATCAATACCCGTACCGTAGACGAGCTGGGCGGCGACCTGGCACCGGAGGACATCGCGTTTATCGATGCTGCGGACAGCCCGGATGGCAAAGCCTATATTGCCGTATCCTACGAGGTCAGCGGCACCGTTGGCATATTTGAGCTGCAGACGCAGTCTACTGTCACCTTCGCTGACAACCTCACTACCGTAGAAGAAGGCAGTGGCGCACTACAGCTGGAACTTGCCGTAGAGCAGGCTGGCGGGCTGACCGGCAAAGCCGTTGTGAATATCCTTGCCGGTTCCACCGCTACCGAAGGCACTGATTTCACCCTGGCTTCCACGGAAGTGGAATTTGACGGTACTAATACTTCTCAGTTCCTTTCCCTCGACATTCTCGACAATATGGAGCTGGGCGGACAGTATATCGTGCTCGAAATTGATCCTGCAGCAAGCGAAGTGAAGCTGGGCGAGACCACCCGCCACATCGTGCGCATTATGGACAACGACGACATGGCGCCCGTTGCCGCAACCAACCCGGAGCTGCAGTTGACCCACCTCGGCAGCTACTTCACCGGCGGAGGCGAAGGCACGGCTGAAATCGTAGCCTTTGACGGCGAAACCAACCGCCTGTTCCTCACCAACGGCGAGAACAATCAGGTAGACATCATCGACTACAGCAACCCGGCTGCACTTAGCCTGGTTTCTTCCATCGATATCTCCGCATACGGCGCAGGCATCAACTCTGTAGCGGTTAGCAATGGTATTGTAGCTGCAGCGATTGAAGCAGATGCAGTAGATGGCGCAGGCATGGTCGCCTTCTTCGATACGGATGGTAACTTCCTGAATGCAGTTGAGGTGGGCGTGCTGCCCGATATGGTGACCTTCACCCCTGACGGTACCAAAGCCCTCACGGCGAACGAAGGGGAGCCCAACGACGACTACGACGTTGACCCGGAAGGCTCTGTAAGCATCATTGACCTCAGCGGAGGTGTGGCTGCAGCTACGGTAACCACGCTAGGTTTTGAAGCCTTCAACGATCAGCAGGCAGCCCTGCAAGCGGCGGGCGTGCGCATTTTTGGCCCGGGCGCTACGGTTGCGCAGGACCTGGAGCCGGAGTACATCACTATTTCTGATGACGGCACTACCGCCTATGTCAACTGCCAGGAGAACAACGCACTCGTGCTGGTTGACCTGACCACCAATACGGTGGTGGACATCCTCCCGCTCGGCTTCAAAGACTGGACCGCAGAAGGCGTCACCTTCGATGCCTCCAACCGCACCGATGACATCTTCTTCGCCAACTGGCCGGTGAAAGGCATGTATCAACCGGATGCAATCGACTACTTTACGGTGGGCGGCCAAAGCTACCTGATTTCTGTGAATGAAGGCGATGCCCGCGACTATGACGGTTATTCTGAAGAAGCGCGCGTAGAGGATGAAGAATTCGTCCTTGACCCAACTAACTTCCCGGATGCAGATATCCTCAAAGATGAGAACCTCCTTGGGCGCCTCGTGGTGACCACTGCCAATGGCGATACCGATGGCGATGGCGACTTTGATGAAATCTTTGCCTTTGGTGCCCGTTCGTTTACCATTTGGGATGCCGCTTCGGGTGCGTTGCTTTTCGATAGTGGCAATGACCTGGAACAGATCACCGCTGCAGACCCGATATTCGGTGCCCTGTTCAACACCACCGACGACGAGAACAACTTCAAGAACCGCTCCGATGACAAAGGCCCGGAGCCGGAAGCGGTAACCACTGCCGAGATTGACGGCAGGCACTACGCCTTCATTGCGCTGGAGCGCATCGGCGGAGTGATGGTCTATGATGTATCAGCGCCGGAATCTCCGGTCTTCCTACAGTACATTAATACTCGCACAGTTGATGAACTGGGCGGCGACCTTGCCCCCGAAGGACTGTCCTTTATCCCGGCATTCAGCAGCCCAAGCGGCAAGCCACTGCTGGCGGTTTCTTACGAAGTCAGTGGCTCTGTAGCCATGTTTGAAATTGACCTGAGCTGCCCAATCGTTGACCTGCCTGCTACAGTCACGCTATGCGAAGGCGAGACCGCGATGCTGACCGTAGGCGATGCTTACGAAACCATTACCTGGTCTACGGGTGATGAAGGCAACACCATTGAGGTTACAGAAGCCGGTACCGTGACGGTTATGGCCACCACTGCCGGCGGTTGCATGGCTATGGATACGGTAGAAGTGACGGTCAACCCACTACCGGTTGTAGCCCTGGGCGACGACATCGAAGCCTGTGAAGGCGAAACCGTTACCCTGGATGCAGGAGCTGGCTTTGACACCTACAGCTGGAGCAACGGTACCGATGGACAAACCCTTGAAGTGGACATGGACGGTGCTTACACTGTAACCGTAACCGACGCTAATGGCTGTAGCGGTGACGAAGAGGTCGTTGTTACTTTCAATCCTGTGCCTATGGTTACCTTCCCGGTTGATACGGTGGTTTGCATAGATGACATCTTTGTCTTCAGCCCGGGCGAAGGCAATGAGCTCATCATTGACGGTACTGCTGTGGAGGAATTCACCACCGAAGGGCTGGACGTTGGCGAATATGCGATTGAAGCTACTGTGGTCAATGAATTCGGTTGCGAGCAAGCTATCTTGCTGGACTTCAACATCGAAGTCTGCAACAGCACCCGCGACCTGCTCACACAGGAAGGCTTTGAGGTATTCCCGAACCCAACTACCGGCCTGGCTACCGTCCGTCTGAGCGACCTGCAATCCACTGCATACGATCTGGCGATTGTTACAAGCACCGGACAGGTACTCAATGTACGCCGGGTGGAAAGCTACCGCAGCGACTATCAGGCGCAAATTGACCTGACGCAGATGCCAGCGGGCATTTACCTGATCCGCCTGACTTCCGCAGAAGGGGTGCTGACCCGCCGCCTGATTGTGGAGTAAACCTCAGTTTGGATTTTGCAAAGTTCTGGGGCTTGATTGTAGTACCCGCCTCCGGTGAATTCCGGAGGCGGGTATTTTTTATTGGCGCTTCGAAAACCCAGCCCCTACCTAACCGTTGTACAAGTATGGAAACGAAACTCAAAGGAAAGACCGCCCTCATCACGGGCGGCAGCAAAGGAATAGGGCTCGGCATAGCCGAAGCCATGGTAAAACACGGTATGCATGTGGCCGTAACGAGCCGCGAGCAAACAGCAGCCGATGCAGCAGCCGAAAAGCTCACCGCATTGGGGCCCGGCAAAGCTATTGGTATTGCCGCTGATGTGCGCGATATGGTCGCTCAGGAAAATGCAGTAAAGCGGGTCATTGAGGAATGGGGACAGCTGGATGTCGCTATTGCCAACGCCGGTGTAGGACACTTCGCCCCTATCGAAGAGATGACTGCGGAACAGTGGAATGCCGTTATCGACACCAACCTGACAGGGGTGTTTTATACGACCAAAGCCTCCATACCGGAGCTCAAAAAGACTAAAGGCTACCTGATCACTATTGCCAGCCTGGCGGGAACGAACTTCTTCCCCTCCGGCTCCGCTTACAATGCCAGCAAGTTTGGCCTGGTGGGCTTTACGCAGGCAGTGATGCTTGACCTTCGGCAAGATGATGTGAAAGTCACTACCATTATGCCGGGTTCTGTGGCCACTTATTTCAACGACCACACGCCCAACGAAAAGGATGCCTGGAAGATACAGCCTGAAGACATGGGGCAGATGGTCATGGACCTGCTGAACATGCACCCGCGTACCCTACCCAGCAAGGTGGAAGTACGGCCGACGAAGCCGCCTAAGAAGTAAGCCTTTTGTACAGCAGAAAAATCCCCACTCCGTTGCATACGGAGCGGGGATTTTTCATTTATGGATAGACTGCAGGTTTAGAAAAAGAAACCGCCCGTCACCACCACCCGGTTGTCCTTATTATCACCCCGGTAGACGCCGCCACTTACCACAAATAAGTCAAAGGGGCTAAGCCAGATGCCGCCGCCGTAGCTGTAGTGCCAGACCTCCGAATCTTCTCCGCGCAGCCATACCCGGCCGTGGTCAAAGCCCGCCATGAGCCCGAGGGAGAAGGGCAGCGTTGGGTTCTCAGAAGTGATGGTCTTCCAGCGCAGGTCGGTGTTGTGTACAAAGGCCGTAGAGCCAATGAAGCGGTCACGGCGGAAGCCGCGGAAGTTGGCACCCTGCCCGGGCCCGCCAAGTGTTGCACCCTGATAGAACTCATAATCTTCATTGAAGCGGTGCTGAAACTCCAGGCGCGTGGCGAACACCAGCTTGCCCTGCCGGTCGATACGCTGATAGGCGGAAAACGAGGTGTTCAGGTAGGCGAAGTTCTTACGCCCTTCTTCCAGCTGTTGCTTCCAGCCGCCTTCCAAAAAGAAGCCCAGCCCGCGGGTGGGAATGGCGTTGTTGTCCCGGGTTTTGTAGTCAAGCAAGAACCGAAGCCCGGCAAATTCCAGCCCGTCAAAGAGTTCGTCCTGAAAACGGTTGCCAATTTCATCAATGTAGCGGCCTTCTGTTCGCTCGACTTCGATGGATTCAAAAGTAGGGCCCACAAGGACTCTGGACTGCGCATTGAGCCGGCGCATAAACGAAGGCATTACGCGAATCACCCGCTGCTTGATGCGATTGTAATTCAGGGCCTCGTCGTCCAGCAGGTTTTCAATATTGATGCTTTCATTGCCCAGCCCGTAGAAGTTCCGGGAGTAAAGTGGCGTTTGGTATTCGGCATCCAGGCCAAGCTCAAAGGGCCCAAAAAGGTCAATAAACTCCCCCTGATAGCCCAGTGTAAAACCATCAGTAGCGGTCGCGAACTTCATATTAATCTTATGCCTTGATGCGTAAGGGTCTTTTTTAAAGCCAAAGGTAGTGTACGCTGCGCTTAGCCCCAGCAGTATGCCGTCGTCCGGATTGAAGCCCCCGGCTGGCAGCAGAGAGGCAAAGTTAAAGTTGTAGTCCTTCGACTCCCGGTCGTAGGTGTTGAAGGCGGGGTCAAAGCGCCGTTTGATTTTGGCTTTGGAGCCGGTTTGCAGCAAGTTGCCTTCGTTCCTCGCATCGTAGTAAATCAAGCCCTTACCATTGGAGTCGTCTTCAAGGATGTCCTGCCCTACCCCTCCAATCATGCGGATTTTGATGCAGTTGCGCTTGCAGGTACCTTTGACCTGAAACACATCCTGATCCGTCAAACCATAGACAACAATTTCTTTCGTTTCTTCCGGCAGAAAAGTCCGGTCGTAAAACTTCAGCTCTTTTTCGGATTTGCTGTTGGTATCATACGCCCGGATACGGGTGCGGCCATCTTCCATCCGCTCAATCAGGAAAAGGTCGCGCTTGAAAGTCCCTACAACATCTACCTCGCGGGCCATAAGCTCGTAGTACTTGCGGGCAATTTCCATAAAATCATCCCGCCGGGACTGAATCTTTTTGATGATCTCCGGACCATTATGGTTGTAAATCGGCTCGGGCCAATGGTTTTTAAAAGCCTGCTCAATCACTTCGTCAGTGAGTTGGGCCTGCAACTGACGGGCTTCTGCTTCCCAAGTGGCCCAGTCTGCACCAGACAGAAAAGTGCGATCGAAGTGGCGGCCGTTGTAGACCAGCCATTTGAGGCGGTTTTCCTCTCCCCGGAAAGCTTTTAGTTTTTTAATGTCGGGCGAAGTGCCTTTCGCCAATTCCAGTATGAGGCCATCATACTTGCTGAAGGCCTGATCGCGGTCGCGGGGTATAGGGCGGTAGTAGTCTACCTTCCCGCTGTCGATTTCCGACCAGCGCCATTGGTCATCGTGCCGGTCCCAATCGCCGATCAGTACATCAAACAATCGATTGCGCACCACGAAAGGGTAATCAATCTGCTCATCGTGGTCTTCCTGTATCCGTTCCCGGGTATCCAGGGTACTGCGGATGCGCTTGGGTGCGCCGAATTGCTCGTAGTCATTCCAAACTTCGTCATCCGGGCGCTCTTCCACAGTGTACAAAGCACCAGCGTAGTCTTCATTGTAGATGCCCAATGCCGGCTGCCGGGGCAGGTAAAACATCTTAGGCTGCGTGTAATAAATACCGGCTGCCTTTGCCAGGTCAGCAGTAGCAATGGAAGCAAAGGGATGAGCAGAGCTGAAGTTGTCCTCCAGTACCGCCGTCACGAAGGACTCATTGAAGGGATACCCCAGGGTCCGGGAGGCATCTTTATCAATCGAGCGCAAGGCATACTGCCGGCCATCTGCTCCCTCCAGCCGCAGGGAATTGGTCTGATAACCGCCGCCACGCTTAACCGGGCGTACCCCGCCTTTAAACTGGGTCAGGTCCAGGACCGGCAGTTTCACCGTAGCGTTATAGGTGCTTCGGTAGTGTTTGCCCCAAAAGAAGTTCCAAAGCCTGCCCCGCTCAAAATCATTCTCACTCACTTTGATCGTAATGGAGTCCTGCAAAGGCTCGAAAGACTGCGGTGGCTCTTCTGCAACCTTGGGCAAAGGGGGCTGCACTTGTTTTTGGAACACCAGCTTCCCCTGCGGTTCATTCTCATCGGGCACCCAGTATTTTACCCAGGCAGAGCCGTCCTCGTAGTAATCCAACTGTGCAAAGCCAAGGTGCCCGTAGGCAAATTGCCCTCCATTGCGGGCGTTGGTGGCTGTACTTTTTGAGCCTGCACCACTGACAATAAAAGACTGTTCGTCCTGCTCAATATACTGAAGGCTATGCTCGTGCCCCGAAGCAATGACAAAACTTCCATTGCGGCGGGCAGCGCCTACCACGATGTCAGAAAGCTCCTGGTATTTGGGGTGTATCAGGTCTTGGCGGTGGCCCACTGTACCTCTCAAAAATTGGAAGATTGACCCTACCACTGGCAAAGGCAGATAAAGCGGCTTTACAAACTCCGTAAGCGGGAACAAGTGCTGTTTGAACGTAAACTGCCCGCCGTGTGGCCCCGTGGAATAGGGTGGGTGGTGCATAGCGATGAGCACATCTTTATTGCGGTTGCCCTTGATCGCCTCTACCATAAATTCGGCAAAAACGGCACGGCTTTTGACTTCACAGCCTGCGTTGACCTGGTAGTCTTTGTCCCAGTCAGACAGGTACCATTCTGAATCAATCAGGACGATAACCAACTTGTCATTGATTTCTATTTCTTCCGGGTCACCGCAGCCGGGGTCCGGGAAGAACACATCCTCCCGGTCCAGGTACTTTTCTATGAATTTTTTCTGCCGTTTCAGGCCGTCTATGCCGTATTTGTCCCAATCGTGATTGCCGGCAATGAAGAAGATATTGCCCTCGTACCCCTGCACAGTGGCAAGTTGATCGGTTAGCCGTTCCTCGTCTATTGCCCGGCCGGGCTCAGACTTAGGCGCCATACCATTCGGGTAAATGTTATCGCCCAGGAAGAGTACAGTACTTTCTTTCCCTGCTGCCTGAACCTTGCGCTTCAATAAATCTAAAGCAGGGTTGCTACCACCTCCTGCATCCCCCACTAGGAAAACCGTATGCATGAGGGGTTGCTCAGGAGTAGCGAAACCCGCTTCCCAGTTGGCAGCCTCCGGGCTGTAGTTGAGCTGGTAGTTGGCACAAGAGGTAAGTCCCAGCATAAAAGCCAGGTAGAAAAGGGGGCTGGAAAGTTGTTTCATTACGTAAAAAATAGGTTTTAGACGCTTGTAAAGTACGCAGTTGTATTCAAAGTCAACTTTACTGGCCCTGCTAAAGTTTTCTCTGCTAATTTTTTAAGCATGTTGAAGCTTTGGTCTTCTAATCGAAACCTGGCATTTTTTTGATTTGAAAAGGTATCGAAACCGGAGTTCAGCCTTAGAGCGTGTTGGGACTTTTGTCTTCTAGTTGAAAACTAACAATTTTCTGGTTAGACGAGGCACGAAAACCGGAGTTTAGCCTTAGCGAGATAGCCTGTCCCGCAGTTTACCGGAAGGGTTTTCGGAATGAATTACAAGCAAACCTGCCTGCGTGTCGAACACTTCGGTCTCCGGTGGCCAAAGCCCACAGGCGACGAGACACAGGCAGGAAAGTGTACCGGCGCACCGGGACAGGCCGATTACTAAAGTCCTAATACGCTCTAAATCTTGCAGGGAATCGATTCCGGGGCATACCCCAGGTGCAAAATACGGCTGCCGGTAGGGTTGATGGGGCTAACACTTTTGCCGATGACTACGCCTTTCCTGTCGGCACTATAAGTCTTGGTCAGCGTGCCAAAAACCGAACGGACTTCCGCTAAAGTATCACCTGGCCCAATAACCTGGCCCAGTCCCGCCCTTACCGTCAGTATCCCCCCTTCATCTGTGTAAAGCCAGTTGGACTGCCGGCAGAGCCATGTCGTATCTACGGTATGTCTGATGGCACCTTCCAGCATGTTCAGGTCGAACAGGACATTCCAGACCCCGATCAGCGCTTCCTTAATCACATCTCGTTGGAAAACATGCGGGTCCCGGAGCTCCAGTGTAATGGCAGGTATACCAAGGTCAGCAGCGGCACCCCGGAAGGTCCCGTCATTCGGTAAATTGTGCAGAATGATCTCTGGGTTTTGCAAGATGGCCATACGGGCTGTGGCCGGCTGACTCATATCAGCCCGTATATACCAGGAATTAATCCGGCCTGCACTTGCAGTGTGCAAATCGATGAGGTAATCAAAGTGGCGTAAGACACGCTCAATGAGCCGGTAGATGTAGACCTGACTGAGGTTGCCATCCGGATCACCGGGTGCGATGCGGTTGAGGTCCACACCATCATTAAACTTGCGTTGTTCCAGCATGAGGCCCGGAATATTCATAACCGGCACCCCGACGACGGTCCCGGTCAGGCGCTGTGCGTCGAGCTCTGTGAACAGGCGCTGAATAACAGGGATACCATTGAGTTCATTGCCATGTATTGCTGCGGTCAGCCCCACCACGGGGCCGTCTGTTTTGCCTTTAGCAATTAAAACAGGTAAACGGACCGGTGCCCCTATCCCATCGGTAATAATCGGTAGCCAATACTTTTGTACGGTGCCTGCGGGCAAGCTGCTCAGGTCCAAGTCAGCAAGTACCGGGTATGTTGTGGATTGATACATTACGCTCCTGATTTATCATCGCAAAGGTTAGTAACTTCTTGGAGTTTTTAGGGGAAAAAGAGGATGGAGCGCAAAAAAAGGCAGCTTCCTGAACAAACAGAAAGCTGCCGCTTTACACTCACTAGTTTATGAAACTTTAAACCAACGTTAAAAGTCAATTTGAATATATATAACTCTGAAAGTCGATTTTTATTGTCTTGGACAGAAAGTACGCTAGATTATTTTCTATTGATGTAAAATAGTAAATAATCCTGAAAGATGCAATGCCCGTTCCCGACAAAACGACGCTTTCGTCTGTTAATTTATGGTAAGGAGCCAAATGACGGCGGAGTGGTTGGTTGGAATGGGTTATTTTTTTTGAAAAAGCATCTTCAGCCAAAAGGCCGGCCGCACCAATTGCTCCCGTAAGCTGAAATCGTTATACATACCGGAGAGCACCTCAATAACTCTTTGGTTGCCGGCGATGATGCTGGCGATGAGGTTGACGATAAAGGGGTACATTAGCATTTTCTGGAGGCGGTAGCTCAGGCGCATTTCTGAACCCAACACCCGGTCTACACGCTTATCATAGGCTTTCAGAAAGCTGGCAGAAAAATTATTGGTTTTAAGGCACTGCTCCAATTGTTCAGCAGCGATGAAGCCACTGTAAAAAGCATTGCCAATCCCCTCTCCCGTGAGCGGGTCTACCAAATGCCCGGCATCCCCCACCAACATATAGTGGTCGCCGGAAATCGACCGCCGCTTAGAGCCTAATGGCAACCCGAACCCTTTGATGTTGCCGATAAGCTCTGCGTCTTTGAAGCGCTCTTTGAGTACCGGATGGGTCTCCAGTAGCTGCAGCATTTCCTTTCGGAGGTTGACTTTGCGGCGGTTGAGAATATCACTGCGCATGCCTAAACCGACATTGGCTTCACCATTAGGCAGCGGAAAAATCCAGAAATAGCCCGGCGTGATGGACTTGATGAAGTGCAACTCGATGAAGTTATCCCTGTCCAGGGCTTTGACGTTTCGGTAATAGGCACGCACTGCAGCAGCATAGTGTTTATTGTCTTTTTCCAGACCAGCCTCCTTGCGGCTGAACGCCGAGTAGGCACCGTTAGCCACGATGAGCATACGGCACTGTACCGTAAGTGTTCCTGACTTGCTCCCGACTTTCCACCCGTCTTCCGTACGCTCAAATGTGACGGCCTCTGTATTGTCAAAGAACTGAATATTTTCCCGGCGGCGCACCTCCTCTACCAGGAAGTGGTCGAAATCTATGCGCTTGGCCACGTACCCCGGTGCTTCTGCGGCATTGCGCACGTAGTTGGGCCGGAAGGGGATGTTCAGCGCCCGGTTGTTGGGCGAAACAAACTGAATGCCCCAAACATCGGACTGAATAGGCGTTGCGTTGAAGCGATTAAGAATCTCCGGGTCGAGGCGGTTGAGCAGAGTGGTCACTTTTCCGCTAATGGCATCCCCGCAGACTTTGTCACGGGGGAAAATGGCTTTGTCCAGCAATACAGAGGGAATCCCCATGTAGCTAAGCTTTAGTGCGGTAGCGGCTCCGCCAGGACCCGCTCCGATAATACATGCATCAGTGGTCAATTGCATAGGAAAGGAAGTTGAGTGGGCTAAGATACAGAAACCTGCAAAAAACGTGCGCCCACCAGAATGAAAGTTCTAGCGGGCGCACCGTGATTCCCCCTTACCTTGCAATCCGGAGATTACATGATAATATCAAATTGTTGCTACAAATATAGCAGCAGAAAGGGAAGGGCTAAACCCCATTTTCATGGGGTAAGCCACCTGTTTAATTTCTTCTGCAACAAAGCCACTTTTTGCGGCCAAAAGACCGCAGCGCTATCCAGCAAAAGGGCGGTTAATTGCTTCCAAGAATAAGTGGCAAGCCATCACCACCTCCGCCACCAACAACGATGACTTTAGCATTTTCAGAATTCGCCAGTTGTAAAGTCGCTTCAATCCCCTTGTCCTGAAGGATTTTATCGGTCAGGCTAGCGCTAAGGATACGGTTGGACTCTGCTTTGGCTTCGGCCTCGATGATTTTACGTTCGGCCTCTTTGCGCTCCTGCTGAAGGATGTAGTCATACTTCAGGGCTTTTTGCTCTGCCTCTATTTTGGTCTCGATAGCGGTACGCACTTTATCCGGTAGCTCTATATTACGTATCAGGGTAGCCCGCAACTCTATGAAGTTGCCACCCAGGCTTTCTTCGAGGTTATCCTGTATCAAAGCCTGCACCTCATTACGCTTAGTAGAGTACAGTTCTTCCGGAGAGAATTGCCCGATGACCTCCCGCACAGAAGACCGGACCTCGGGCCTTACCAGGCTCTCTATGTATTGCGGGCCAAACTTCTCGTGAAGGTCACCGATGTTAGTGTAATCCGGATTTACACGTACGGTGACATCTACTTTGATATTCAGACCATTTGCAGACAGTACTTTCATGTCTTCGTCAATTTGCTTTTCCCGGATATCGTAGACGTACATGATATTCCAGGGCGCGATCACGTGAAAGCCCGGGTTGTAGATATTTTCCCGGTCCAGTCCTCCGCCAAAGCGCTGGAAAAGGACACCGCGCTCTCCTGCCTCAATAGTCAGAAAGGTCGCATTGGAAAAAGTCAGGATAGCAATCAACGCTACAAAGACGATGATGCCGTATGTGATTAATTTACTTTGGCTCATAATTGATTTTAGTTGGTGAAAAGAGATGCCTTTTTGCATCTTGTTATGTTAAGGTAACAACTTTTCGGAATTCGGGTTTTGTATACTCTACTTATGATTGGGAAAAGCCGACTAATTACACGCAATGCAGGAAGCCCCGGCAGCCTATATCGCTAATGCGGCTAGTCCGAAATAACGCGCCGCGTTTCACGCTTAAAAGCCCTGGGTTTGCTGAACTTTTACGCTCTATTGCTTCCGGAGCAATCCACTACCACGCCCTAACTTGAGTTGAAATCAGGCAGTTGCGGGACACGAGCGTAGCGACTGATGAAATAAAGACCCGCCTAAGAGCGTGTTGGGACTTTAGTAATCGGTCTGTAAACTGCACTTTTTCGCTTATACTTCGCCCCGAAAATCCTTCCCGCAAACTGCGGGACAGGCTATTTAGCTTTGGCTAAACTCCGGTTTTCGGGTCTCGTCTAACCAAAAAATTGCTAGTTTTCGACTAGAAGACCAAAATCCCAACACGCTCTAAGAGATGCTATGTTTAGCATCCAAACAAGCTCTAAAACACACAAAATATTCAAACAATAAAAGAGGTTATGAACACAAATTTTGTATGCCCCTGAATAATCTTTTCCGCCAGCTCTGCATCACGTCCTCACCTTCGTAGCTACACGAAGAAAGGGAATTAAAGGGCTCCCTTTCTGAAGTCGAGGTTCCGGGCGCTCTTTGATCTGACGAAAAATCTTGATTAATTGTCTATACAAAACCTGTATTCACAACCTCTAAAAAACAACACAAATAGTTTACGCAATCGCCCATTTTTCACAAACTCATTCTCCACCCCAACCTACCCTACGCAATTTTGTTAATTTGCCAAAAAACAGAAATCAATGAGAAAAGGATTAGTCTTTATAGCTATTGCCGCCCTGATCTATGCCTGCGGAGGCAGTAGCGACAGCGCCAGTAACAATACGCAAGCTAATGCACAGGCCGTCGCCGCTGCTGCCAAACCCGATGGGGAAAAAATCTACAAGCAATACTGCGTAACTTGCCACGGCCTGTACGGCGACATGGGCGCTAGCGGGGCTTACAACCTGCAGGAGTCAGCCCTCACCCTGGAAGAGCGCATCAACGTCATCACCAACGGGCGCAAGGCAATGACCGCCTTTGAAGCTTTGCTTGAAGAGAAAGAAATAAAAGCGGTTGCCAAATACACCATGAAGCTTGGGCAGTAAGCGGACTATACTCGGCATTATGTCCGGCAGTTCGCTTGACGGGCTGGACCTCGCGCTTTGCACCTTCGGTTTTACGGGCAGTACACTCCATCATTGGGAAGTTGTTGAATGTGCGGCATGCCCCTTCCCGGAAGTATGGACAGAACGGCTCCGGCAGCTACCGGATGGCAGCGCCAAAGACCTCGCTATCGCCCATGCCCAATTTGGGCGTTTCCTGGGTGAACAAGCCAGGGCTTTCCTGGATACACAGGAGCCTGCTGCAGAAGCGGTTGCCTCGCACGGTCATACCATTTTCCACTTTCCGGAAGCCGGGGTTTCCACCCAAATTGGGGATGGAGCAGTCATTGCGGCAATCACAGGACTGCCCTGCATAGACAATTTTCGTATGCAGGATGTTGCCCTCGGGGGACAGGGAGCCCCTATTGCGCCCATCGCCGATCAGTACCTGTTTCCGGAACAGACCTTCATGCTCAACCTGGGCGGTATTGCCAACATCAGCGCCCGCACTGCACAGGGTTATATTGCCTTTGATTGCAGTGGTGCCAATCAGGTGCTCAATGCCCTGGCAAAGGAAGCTGGGCAACCTTATGATAACGGAGGGGCTATGGCCAGGGTTGGCCGACTCCTGCCAGCGCTGCTTGAAAAAGCCCTCAGCCTCCCTTACCACAGTGCGCCGTACCCCAAATCACTGGGCAACGACTGGGTGCAGGAACAACTACTGCCTATTTACACTTCCTTTCCCGGCAGTGTGGAAGACCGCCTGCACACTGCATGCCGGCAAATTGCACAAAGCATTGACGAGAGCATAAGTGCTATCGGACAACATGCAAACCTGCCTGCGCCCCCCCACTCCATGCTCATCACGGGCGGAGGTGCCTTCAATACCTTTCTGGTGGAGTGCATCCGGGCGAAGTGCGAAAAAAATCGTTCCTTAGCCGTTAGAGTCCCGCAACCCCAAATCATCGAATACAAAGAAGCTATTTTGATGGCGCTGATGGGCGCAATGCGCCTGGAAGGCCTCCCTAATACACTGCCCACCGCTACGGGCGCCATGGCTGGCAGTTGCGGGGGCGGGCTTCATACGCCGCCACTCAACGGATAACCGCTAAATGGATAAAAACAGCTCCATACTCGTTACCGGTGCCACCGGATTCATCGGTGCCCATTTGCTGCAACAACTGCTGGCGGATGGCTACACCAATATCCGTGCATTGCGGCGGCCGGGGAGCCCTATGGACCTGGTCGAAGACCTGGCCGGACAGGTAGATTGGGCTGACGGGGATATCCTGGATATTTTTGCGCTGGAAGAGGCCATGCAGGAGCGTGCCTACGTTTTCCACTGTGCAGCAGTCGTCTCCTTTGATCCCGCTGAGGCGAAACACCTCCGTACCGTCAATATCACCGGTACAGCCAATGTGGTCAATACAGCTCTAAAACTGGGAACCAGGAAACTACTGTACGTCAGCTCCATTGCTGCGATTGGGCGTACGAAACAGGGCATCACGATTGACGAAACGGCGAAGTGGGAACGCAGCCCTTTCAATACCCGTTATGCCGTGAGCAAATACCAGGGCGAGATGGAAATATGGCGGGGGTTTGCCGAAGGGCTGGATATAGCCGTAGTCAACCCTTCCATTGTATTGGGGAGCGGCTTTTGGCATAGTGGGCCGGCGCATTTCTTTTCTATAGTTGATGGAGGCTTTCCCTTTTATCCCGTAGGTACCACCGGGCTTGTCGATGTTCGGGATGTAGCCTGGTATATGATCCGGCTCATGGAGAGCGACATTAAAAACGAGCGTTTCATCCTCAACGCGGACCACTATCCTTACCGGCAACTGCTGACCGAAATTGCAAAGGCGCTACAGGTACCACCGCCCAAATACAAGGTAGGCAAAATGCTGCGCGGGCTATTCTGGCGCCTGGCGTGGCTGCAAGCTAAACTCATGAATAAGCCCCCTTTTCTTACCCGGGAGACCGCCCGCAATTCCAGTTGGGTTTTTTATTACGACAACCAAAAGTCGCTCCGGTATTTCGATTTTAAGTACACCCCGATTGCCGAAACCATCAAGGATACCGCTGCGGCCTATCAAAAGGCGCAAGGGCAAAAAGCCGTAAGGCTCAGCCCCAACCGCCCTTCCATTTCTGAGCAATCCGTCTAGCGGTTTCCAGCATCTCCGCTTCCCATTGTTCTACCTTCCAGGCGGTGCCCGAAAGGGGGGAATCACTCAACGCCCGGCGGGCATCTTCTATGCTTATACTGTTTTCCAGGATTGCAGATAAAGCGCGTTGTTGTTGGTGCAACGTGTCATCAGACGGAGGTATAGCCTCTAGCGTGAAGGGAGGTGCCTGAAACTCATTCCGGGAAACCGGTTTACCCACGGCCTTCCCGGAGTTGCTGAGCAGGCGATGCATGCGGGTGAAATCCTGCTGAAAGGCTTGTTGCTGAGCGGTAGTCTCCAGAGCACCGCCCAATTGCTCAAGCACCACGTACTTCAAATTTGGGCACTGCGGCATAGCCAATTCCAACAGCTCAAATACTGCATCTGGCACTGCTCCGTCGTGCGTATCCCGTCGGATCTGCCTGGCCGGATCATGATGAGCGGGCTCCCAGCTTCCACCGGAAATGTGAATTTCCCGGACCCGGTGTAGGGGCATCAGCCGGAGCAAATCATTGGCCTGCTGTTCAAAATTATGCAACTGGCAATAGAGGTTGTGGACGTCCAGAATGATGAAGCCGTTAACCGGCTCGAGGAGCTGCTCCAGAAAGTCCCCGTGCCGTCTCACTTCTTCCAGGGAATAGGCAAAGGCGAGGTTCTCCAGCCCCACAGGACAGCCCGCTGCTGCACTGATGCGCTTAAGACGGTCCCGGCCAAGCTGCAGCGTTTGGGGTGTGAAAGGTATACCCAGGGGTGCCCCTTTATGGAAATCCGCACCAGTCATGAAGCCAAAATGCTCCGTCACATGGTCAAAACGATACACTTCAGAAAGCGCTTTCAGCCGGTCGAGCCATTGCTGCTGCTCCGCACTCCAGCGCCCGGCAAAGAGGGAGAAAAAGACTCCATGCCCAACCAGCCGCCCCTCTTCGCTATAGGCTTGTATGAGCGCCCTGAACCAGTCTGGAACGGACGGGGACTGGAAAAGCGCGTCGAAAGACCACTCCAGGGCTTCGACTTGGCCTGCTGCGAACAGCGGGTGGGCTGCCCGCAGCAGGTTGGTGTCTAAATTACAGGCCAGGGCAGCACGGGGGCGTTGCCAATACTTATCCTCCATGTTTAGCCCATTCCGCAAGCCGGGCAGTTGTACCAGGGCTTGTCGCCATCATCGGTGGTGCAGCGCTCATCTTCAGCTGCTTTTTCGGTATCGGGCTTGACCTCATCGGAGTTATCGAGCAAGGTGCAAGAGGCTGTAGCACCGCCCAGGGCTACCCCTACGGCGATGGCTTGAAGCAGTGATTTGGATACTTTCATGGTCAAAAGGTTTAAAAAATTAAGTCAGGTGATTTCAGGGGAACGACCTGCTGTGGCAGGCTTCCGGGGGTACAGATGTAAGGGAAGGGCAAAAGGGTTGGGTGGTTGGTAGATTTTTTCAATTTTTTTTCCGGCACTCAACGCCGTGCTATCGGATTGCTTTTCGCCATTCACCTATCAGGCGAAAGCCGGCAGATTGATGCATAAGTCCTTGTCCGTTTATGGTAAGCCTCCCCCAAAAAGACTCCAGGCCTAAAAAAACATCAGTCCATTTGGACGCTGTCAGGCAGCAATCCATCTGAAAAAACCGGTACTTCCTCCAATCTATACATCTAAAGCTCTTGATTGTACGTTAGTTAGGGTAATTAAGCATTGCCTACTATGGAAGAAATCGACTTACCTGTAAAACCGCCTAAAGCACAGCCGCATTCAAAACAAGCGGTTGTGGATGGTGACTGGAACGTACTCGAACAGCTGGAGATCGGTGAAATGCCTTTCCGCTTCAGGCTTAGCTTTGCCCCCTTGCTCGAAATGATCAAGAAAAAAGCAGAGAGCAATAATGTGGTGGAGTCTAGTGTTGGGCAACTCGTGATGAGCCGCCTCAAAGACATTCCGGAACTTTGGCAACCCATTGAAGACCGGAGCATACTGGAAAAGCACCAAGACGTTATTGAACTGCTCATGCTCATGGTCGTACCGCCTGTCTTGCGCCGCAACCAGCTGATCAAGGTCTCCGCACCTTTTGAAATGTCACCCATTTATATGACAGAGGCGCTGCAAGAACATGTACAAGCCAAAAACTTCAAGTATGTCATCAACCACAAACCCGGCTATACTTTTTGTTCTATGGTCATCAGTGCCTGCAGTTTCATCCTCAACACTTACTATGGGACAAATCTAAATGTAGACTCCCCGCTGTCTATTTCGATCTCAAATCCGCATACAGGCATGGAACGGCATTATAAGACCCGGCTTGAGACCGAATACATGGAGCTGAAAAAGCTCAAACCCCTCAAGCCGCTGAGCCAGGACCAGATTAATGAACTGCTGAGCAATGTTTATGACCTTGATCTATGGCTGGAGTACCTTCCACCTGAAAACTTCGAGTTCCGGGGATTTACCATCGGCACCTTAATTGATATCACTGAAGAAGAAGCCTTATCCAGACTGAAATTTGCATTACTGGAAAGAGATGCCGTGGTACAGGAAGAGCAAGTCGAACGCCTGGAAAGCCTTGTCCGTAATTTCCTGAACATCCCCAACCTGCAAATGGGCGTGACGGCTATTGATTACCCTAAGGAGCAGCGCGTTGCTCACCGTTATAAAATCCGGTACGATTTTCTGGCCGACGAACAGGAAAACCTCCTGGCAGATGTGAATGCAGGCTCCATTTATGAAAAAGCCTGTAAGTACCAGGAAGTTGTCCTCGTTGAAGACCTGGACAAAGTTAAAAACAAGACCCCTATTGAGGAAGGGCTGCTAAAGAAAGGCATCCGAAGCATCATCGTCGCGCCCCTGCTCAACAAAAAAGAGCAGGTCATTGGTTTGCTGGAAATCGGTTCTTCCAAAGCATTCGAGCTGCACAGTTTCATTGAGCTAAAATTCCGGGAGCTGACCAGCTTGTTTTGTATGGCAGTGGAGCGTAGCCGGGATGAAATCGATAATCAGATTGAAGCCATCATCCGGGAACAGTATACGGCCATACACCCCAGTGTAGAGTGGAAATTTATAGAGACCTCCTACAACCTGCTGGAAAAGCGGGAGACGGAAGGCAAAAACGCGGTAGCGCCATCTATTGCTTTCCGGGATGTGCACCCGCTGTATGCACAAGCGGATATCGTAAGTTCTTCTGACAAAAGAAACCAGGCTATACAAGCCGACCTTTCGGATAACTTGCAGCTGCTACTCAATATTCTCAATAAGGCTATCGCCCTGGCCCGGTACCCCTTGCTCAATCAGTACCGCTCAAGTGCCGAACAGAACCTCAGTGGCATTCTGAAAGACTTCAACTCTAATGATGAGTCCAGGATTGTCAGCTGGTTGAAAGACGAAATCCATCCGGTTCTTGAGGATATCAGAGCGCGGTACCCAGAGCTGCAAAGAAATATTAGCTACTACTTCGACTATATTGATGCCGACTTAGGCATCGTTTACAAGGAGCGAAAGAAATATGAGGACAGTGTTTCTCTTATTAATTCTACCATCGCTCACTACCTTGAAGAACAGCAGGAGGCCGCTCAGAAGATTGTCCCCCACTACTTTGAGCGGTACAAAACCGATGGCGTCGAGTACGATATCTACGTAGGGCAGTCGCTGCTCAAAAACGGGAGCTTCAAACCGATGCACCTGCGCAACCTCAGGCTTTGGCAGGTCATAGATATGTGCGAGGTCACCCGCCTTGTGCATCACCTGCAGGCAGAGCTGCCCGTTCCGCTGACTACGGCACAGTTGATCTTCACCTATTCCAACCCTTTATCCATCCGGTTCCGAATGGATGAAAAGCAGTTTGATGTAGACGGTGCCTATAATGTCCGCTATGAAATCCTGAAGAAGCGCATCGACAAAGCGCTAATCGAAGGCACAGATGAGCGGCTTACTCAGGCTGGCAAAGTGGCTATTGTCTACCTTCAGGAAAAAGACAGGCAGGAATACCTGGAATACGCCTCTTATTTGAGGACTGAAGGATATATTACCGAAGAGATTGAGGACCTGAAAATTGGCAAGCTACAAGGCGTACAGGGGCTCAGAGCGCTACGCTTCACCGTAAAACAGTAGACTTGATGATTATCAAAACCTGACACTCTTAAAAGAACCTTTCCCTCTGATTCTCCTTATATCAGTGTACGATGGCGTTAGGAGGCTCGCCGAAACCGTGGGCCTTATAATATTTCAACCGTTTAGTCCGTTTGCTAACTTTGTCGTGACTATTCCTGAAGTATTCGTCAAAAGGAAAATCAGACCGTTCCAGTATGATCAAAAGTCGTTCTTTGCAGGGTTTGCTTGTGGTACTCTTTGCTTGCCTATGGCAGGGTGCAACTGCGCAATCTCTGTCATTCACTGAAAAAGACGACGTAGATTTGACCCAGGAGTGCGCGACTTTCTGCCGGCCAGGTGTGACCAACAAGTCGCGTGGCCGGGGGCTCCTGCTTGAGCGTACGATGGTGGGCGATCAAAACCTGGCTCCCCGCCCGGGCGGCATCGAAGGAGCCAATGCCAGTGAAGTTGACTACATAGAGCAATTCCGGGCGAAGATTAAAATCCCTTTGATCAATGCCCCCAGCCTGAAAGTACTTGCCGGCTATGAATACCAACAGGAAGCAGTCCAATTTGAGCGCATTGGCTACTTCAATCAGGAGCTCTTCCAATCGCTGAATGGTAAAGCGCTACGGACCAACAAATACTCCCTGTACATCAACAAGTCTTTCAATGAACGGGTATACGGGGGACTGCGGCTGCGTACCTCCTACCGGGGCGACTACCAGCAAATGATGAGTTTCGACCCGCGCTATGCGACCTTCAGTGGCCTTGCGGCGGTGGGTTTCAAAGAGCGCGACGACCTGGAATGGGGGCTCGGGCTGATGTTTGGCCGCAACTTCTTCAACACGACGCTGCTCCCCTTCGGTGTCTTTAACCAAACCTTCAGTGATAAGTGGGGGATTGAAACGGTCCTGCCCGTTCAGGTTATGATGCGCTACAACTTCACGCCCACCAATATGCTGCTCTTTGGAGTGGAGTACCAGAGTAGTTCTTATGCACTCGATCTGCTGCAGCCAGGCACACAGGGCATGACGCCTTACTACTTTCGCCACGCGGAAATTGCGCTCAAGGCGGTATACGATAAAAAAATCTATTCCTGGATTTGGCTCACGGCTGAAACAGGCTACCTCATCCCAAGGCGGGCCCGTTTTGATAACACCATTGACGCCGCGTATAACTTCCGCGCCCGTACTTCGCCTCAACCCTTCTTCCGGGTCGGCTTGTTCCTGTCTCCACCCCGGGACATGATCAAGTAGCAGAACTGACCCACATCAGAAGGCCGTAAGTGAGTACCGTAGTAATGATGCCTATCATGAATATGGTATAGCAAATCCGCAGCAGGTGATACTTACGGCCCAGCGACCGGCCCAGAAAATATAAATCCCGCATAATGGAACTGTCCAGTTTCTTATTATCAGAGACAACCTCCGACATACCGGACTCAAATGCCGGATAATCCATTTTGTAGAAATTACCGAAGAAAAACAAGTTTGAAGTTCCGCTCAATATGGACTGCCGGGTGGTCTCTCCACTCATTTTTATAGGCCGGGTCGCCAGTGTGGCAAACACCATGGAGGTCAGACAGGTGAGCAGCAGTACCAGCATGGGGATGATGAGCTGAGGCTGTTCACTGACATAGGAACTCGCCAGCGGCATAACGATGGTCACAATCAGCGCATTCACGCTCAGCATGATATTGGCTTTGTTATCGGCCAGTGCACTGAGGTCAAGGTGATTGCGCAAGCTGGTTTTGAACATCGTCTGAGCACTTTTGCTATCGCTAATAGCCCCCGCTGGTTGAGTTGGCTGCCGGGGTTTGGCTTCTTCTTCGTTGCCCAGGGCGGGGCTGCGGTATTCGTCCCTTAATTTTTTCAACTGCTTGCGGTTGGCATTCCATTGTTTATCGTAGGCTTCGACTGCCGCTGCCGTATAGAAACGGTAATTCTTGACAAACTTATAATTGAGCTTGTACCAGGCTTCATCGGTATACTCCTGGTTCAGAAAAGTCTTCCACTCGTGGCGCAGCGCCTCCAGATACTCAAAATAATCCGGGCTGCCCAAATTACTCAGGTCCGCATCGCACATGATTTTCTCCAACTGTGTTTGTGGCACTTTGGGCGGGAAAGTCACATCAATCAGGTTGAGCACCTCTGCTTTGAGATCATCAGCATACCCCTGGCCCGACAAGAACCGATCGGCCAGTTGCCGGCTTACGGCTTCGTGCCCTTCGTAAGTTTCGGTAAAGCCAAGGTCGTGGAAGAGTGCCGCCAGCTCCAGCACCTGCAGTTGGCTGTCAGTAAGCCGCTCAGCCTTACCCAGTTCTAATACGGCTTTGCACACGCGCTCGGTATGTCCCTGATTGTGGTATTGGTGGTCGGTGGTCAGCCCGGTCTGAAAACGCTCCTGAGCATAGGCCCGGGCGGCTTCCAGTACTGACGTTGTCTTGTTGTTGTCCATTCAGGATGAGTCTCGGTGTCCATAAATCAGCAGAAACCAGGCACTGCGCCCCCCTGCTGTACAATGATACTTGATTTACGCTGGTCTTGAAAATCCTTGCCCGGTTTCTTTTTTGATCAGCTGTCAAAAGCCTATCTTCAGGAACCATATTCTGATATGAGCCAGTCCTTATTTCTTATCGGCCAATTGATAACGCTACTGCTTACCGCCGGATTGTTGGGCAGTCTGTATACTGCGCTGCGCATAGGCATGAGTCGTTTGAAACAGCCGCCCGCTCAGCGAAGGAAGGCGGGTCGATTGGTTGTTTTGTCGTTAAGCATTTGGCTCCTGATCAGCATTGGACTGGCAAGTAGTGCCCGGTACGGCACGGCTGAGCCTGTGCTTACCATGCTTAGCCTTTTCGTGCTGCCTTCCATTTTCTTCATCTTCTTGTTGGGCTTCCGGTTTTTCCGGCAGGTGATCCTGATCACGCCCCCACAGTGGATCGTCAAGGTACAGGGCATCCGGATTCTCCTCAGTTTGCTGCTGTGGATGGGCTACGCCGGACGATATGTGCCGCCACAACTGACCTTCCTATGGTTCAACTACGATATCGTGGTGGGTATCAGCGCCCTGATGGGCAGCTATGTCTTCTTCGCCAGGGGGCAGTTCCGAAGGCCGGAGACCTTGCTGTGGAATACCTTTGGGCTTTTTTCCCTGCTTTACCTCGTGGCTATCGCCCTCGTTTCACTCCCGCAGAGCCAGTACCAGCTTTTTGCCACCACGCCGGACGGCGCGTTTCTGACCCATCCGCTCTTTGTACCATTAATGAGCTTCATTTTTCCATTCTGTATGGCCATGCACGTCTACAGTATCTGGCAGGCGCTGCGGCGGCCTGCCCGGCGTACTTTTCGCCTCAATAAGTAATGGCGAAGCTGGGGCAGAACGCCGGGGAAGGTACTGGATTAAGCTCTGCGCCAGCAGCCGAGCCTCCTGTCGGGGAGTTTCCTGCTCTCCGATAGGTTTCCCAAAGAAAAGCTGGGGCAGAGCTCCCGGAAATGCCCAGGCTTAAGCTCTACTCCAGCAGTCAAAGCTATCCTGTGCTCTTCCGGCAAAAAAATAATGCCGGGCTGAGCGCATGGCCCAACCCGGCATTACCTTCACCAAAATGGCTTAACGATTACCTTTTGGTAAGTGCACCCTCAGCCACGAAGTTGACGCGCAGGTTATATTCCTGTGCTTTGTCCAGGCCAAAGCCCTCAACTTTGCGGTGATTGATGCTTTGCTTCACTTGTTCACAGATTTCCTCGGTCACACCGAGTACATTGAGGACAATGATCTCGTTGTTCTCGTTCACCTTAAAATGAATGAATACAAAAGTTTCGTCCATACCCAGCTGAGCCAGATCTGGCGATTCGATCATTTTGGAAATTTCACGACGAAGGTCCTTGGTTGCGGTAGCGCTGTCGGGCGCAGAAGCAAAGGAAGCCGTGACGAATGCAGTAAGCAAAAGGGCTGAAAAAACAATGCGAAAGGTTTTCATAACAAAACTGATTTTAGGTATAACAATCGGGATAAAAATCTAACAACCAGGCAATAAGGCACAATTTGACCTATGAGCAAATGGCCCGGGTCAGCGGGTGCTTATCAACTAAATCGTTTATTGATGTCTTCATTATCAAAGACGGATATATAACGTGGAAGTTGCACGAAATGATCTTTGGAAATGGGTACCTTCTATAAACGGGCAGGAATATTCGATCAATGCAGCCTATTTTGTATACCAGCGAATATTATTTGGCTACAATTAAGGTTTATCGAAAAACAACCTGTAAATCAACCACTTACACACGCCATTAGCAATTAACCTTTAAAACCGATAGAAGGCGGCAAGACTGATATAGTAGTTCCGCAGCTGCGTTAGCCCTCGTTCCTGTTCAATTTGCAGGACAGCCTGATCGCTAAGGTCATCAGTATTGTAAACACGGGTAAGTGCGAAGCTGTAACGAATACGTGCGCCGATATGCTCTGTAAAGTGATGCCCCAGCCCAAGTAGCAGGCTCAGCTCATTTTTGTTAAAATCATCCTCCAGACCGCTAATGACCAAGCCATCCAGGACCATGTCAGGCTCATTAACCCTGGCCTCAATAAGCCGGGCAAAGGCGCCACCAAATTCAAAAAAAATACCAGGCGCTCCGCCCATACGATTGTAGCGATAGAAAAAGGGGATTTCCATATAGTTCAAGTCCACCAACCGGTCTTTTCTATTTATCGTGCGACGAGGGTCCGATTCCGTTCGGGCTCCCTTGCTATGGTAGAGCAGCTCGACACCTATTTCTGAATAATGGTTGATGATGGCGGTACCACCGATACCAAATTGAGTGTTGAACTTGTCAAAGCCATTATAATTATCGCCATCCATCTGAGAAAGGTTGAAACCGGCGATCAGGGAGGCGCGGAAGCGCTGCTTGATACGCTTGCCCCGACGCTGCGCATCGGCATCCTGCGGCAGTACAAAGAGAAAGAGGCAGCACAGCGAAATGAACTTTAATGAGGTAGTCATGACAAAGCGATATCTAAAGGTTAAACCCTAAATGTAGCAGAGCACTACACCTGACCCTGATGTTTGTTCAGGTGCAGCACATTAAGATTAGCTTTCACGCACCTGGTGATACATTCAAGCAACCTTGAAAATCCATTTTTGTTGCAGCGTCCTAACGGCTACTCAGTAAATAAGGGTAGTCGTTATTCGTAATCAACAATAACTGCCCTTCGCCTAATGGCAAAAGCGCCCGCGCCTGAACCCCGGTCGGCAGATTAAGTGATTGGACTGCTTTAAAGGAGGAGTCTGTAGTATCGTAGCCTCCAAGTACTCCGCCCCGTGCGGATTGGCTGTTGCCATGTACGGCCATCAGCTCAGCATTACTGCTGATGTAGTATAACTGCCGGGGCTCTTCTTCCCACCACATATCCTGTATTGTGCCCCACTGCGCCTGTGCAGGTAAAGGCTGCGCTTCGTAGCCCCCATCAGCTGTGGATAGGAATAGCATAGACTGTAGGGTTTCGACTTTTTTCTCCTCTACCAGCATATTCTGCCCTTCTTCCGGCAATAAGCCTTCAAAACCAGCGACCTCTGCAAACTTAGCATAAGAGACAAAATCCTTCTTCAGGCCCGGCAACTGAGACAACAGCTTGTCTTTGGAGCCCAGGGGAACGTAGCGGTCATAGTACAAAAAGAAAATCAGGGGATCGACGTAGCCGTTATCATCAAAATCGCCGAGGTATAGCTTTATGGGGGCTTCCGTGCTGGCCTGCATCAGGCTGTTCGTGCCCATGTTCCCGGCAAAAATATCGAGCTGCCCATCCTGATTGACATCAGCCAGCGCCAGTTTAGTCCAAAAGCCGGTGAGGCCCGGGATACCGGCTTCTTCCGGCAGGTATTCCAAGGTGCCCTGCCCATTGTTTTTCAAAACCGTTATCGGCATCCAGTCACCGCAAATGATCAGGTCCAAATCTTCGTCCTGATCTAAATCAGCCCATTTTGCATCTGTGACCATACCAAAGCGGTGTTTATAGCCAATATCAACCCCTTTGCCTTCTTTATTGGTCAGGACAAAGCTGTAGGGCGACAACCCGTAGGAGCCGGGTATAGAGCGGGCCCCTACAAAGATATCTTCGTACCCATCCTTATTGAAGTCCGCAACAGCGACAACGCTACCGTTGGTGTGGGGCAGGGAGAGCTGCACCCGGCGGAAGTCCATGTCACCGTTATTAAGGTAAAGGCGGTCTTCAAGTGTCTTTTCCAATTCCCGGGCGGCACCGCCACCACTAACGACGTACAGGTCCAGATCGCCGTCCCGGTCAAAGTCAATCGTTGCAAAATCCGCATCTTCGTAGCGGGCATCCCGCGTGAAAGCGGTGACCTCCATGTTGCTGAAGGTGCCATTGGGCTGACCTTGCAGCAGGCGCATAGGGTGCCCATGGGCTCCGCCAATGAGCAAGTCCTTTATGCCATCTGCGTTGAGGTCTTCGTACAGTACTGCCGGCCCTTCCTGGGAAAGCCGCTCAGGAATGAGTTTTTCTTTTTCGTAATCTTCGTACGGATTCTCCTCGTGCCGGATCGGAAAGACTTCAAAACTTGGCGTTCCCACGCTACCTGTAGCCGCTAAGGGCAGTGCCTCTGCTGGTTTCCCGATCTGCAGGTTCTGATTAACAGGCACATCAGTGAGCAGTTGCGTGGCCTGCCCTGGCCAGATGATCCGTACGGAGTCGGCCCGGTCAGCATCGCCCAGCCCAAAGTGCAATCGATAGGAAGCGGAGGACTGATAGCCTTTCACGACCTGCAACTCCTGATAATGCGCACGGCCACCGGCATAAACGTAAGCTTTGGTGCCCAGAATCGGCTTTTGCGATGGGTCCTGAAGTTGAAGGCTCAGGTAATTACCGCCGGCATCTTTGTCACTAATGGACAGTATGTGCGCCGGTTCATTGATGTTGTTGACGACGACTTCCAGGTAGCCGTCTTGGTCCAAATCGGCATAAGCCACCCCGTTGGAGAAGGTGGGTAGCCCGACTTTGGAGTCTTCCAGAGTGGTGAACTCCAGAGCACGCTGCTGCAGAAAAAGGATGTTCTGAAGCTTTTCGGAAGGGAGTTTTTCGATCAGTTTCCGGGTGCGTTCGGGGTCATTCTCATCAAGATCAGCCACGGCCTCGCTGTTGAGGTAATTGATGTAGTCCAGGTCGTTGGGCCGCTTTACGATGCCATTGGTGATGAAGATGTCTTTCCAGCCATTATTATCGAAGTCTTGCAGCAGCACGCCCCAGCTCCAATCCGTTGCGAAGGTGCGGGTTTGCAGGGCCAGATCTGTAAAATAGGCCTGTCCGGAGTTGACCTGCAGGTGGTTGCGGGCATATTGCTCCTCAAACCCCAGGTCAGCTTTGATGCGTTTGAGCTGATCGGTGTCTTCTCCACCTGATTTCAGGTAAGTTTCCTCATCAAAAGGCAACATGTCGGTACTAAAAATATCGGGTAGCAAGTCGTTGTTGATATCCGCAATATCCACGCCCATGCTAAACTGCGTGGTGTGATCGGTCCAGTCTTTGACAACCTCACGGAAGGTTTTGTCGCCGTTGTTGAGGTAGAGGTAATCGTTTTCATGAAAGTCATTCCCAACGTAAATATCCGTGTAGCCGTCACCGTTCAGGTCTGCGGCGGAAATCGCCAGCCCATACCCCAGTGGGCTATTATAAATGCCAACCGCTTCAGTCACGTCCACAAACTGCCCTTCCGCTTCGTTGACCCGGTTTTCCAGGAAGCGGTCACCAGCCCAGGGGTCCGATTCTTTCCGCTTTTTTGTAGTGCCATAGCTGCGTACAGAGTGTACGTTGTGGTTGAGCAGATACATATCGAGGTCGCCGTCCTGATCATAGTCCAGGAAGCAGGCCTGCGTAGAGAAGCCCTGAATGTTGAGCCCATAGGCCTTAGAGCTTTCTTTGAAGGTGCCATCTTTTTGATTGATGTACAAGAGGTTGTGGGCTGCCGGCATAACACCCACGCCCACCTTACAAACGTGGATATCCAGGTAGCCATCGTTGTTAACATCTGCCATCGTCACCCCGGCAGACCAGGCGTCATCGGGCAGTATGCCTGCCGGTGCGGAAATATCTTCAAATTGTAGCCCCCCTTTGTTGAGGTAGAGCTTGTCGGGCTGTTCGTTGGCCGTAAAGAAGAGGTCTTCCAGCCCATCGTTGTTGATATCACCTACCGCGACCCCGCCTCCGTTATAGTAATAGAGGTACTCAATAATATTGCGCTCCGGACTGTCGGATAGCTGATTGGCGAAGTCAATGCCGGTCTCTGCAGGCCCCAGCGTGCGCATCGTACCCGGGGCTGAATCTATTGTTGGGGCTTCCCCGCAAGACCACGTTGTTAGCAAAAGCAAAACAGTAAGCCAATGGAGAACGCCAACTCTATTCATAATTAATCTGGTATGTCTTGACATAATCATTATTCCGAAAGATATAAAGTAGCTCATTGATGAGCTGAATGTCCCGAATTTCGCCTTTCACTTCAAACCCAAGCGCTACGGAGCGGTCCGTAAAGCCGCCTTTGCCGTTATTGATCAGGCAGTTGCCATAGGAGGCATCATATATACCCACTTCGGGCTGCACCTTGAACAGGTTGCCCCCCAGCAGCAAATCGGGCAGACCATCCTGATTGACGTCCACGGCTTTGATGGCGTAGACCGGGCTGAACTGAACGGTAACAGGCAGCACCTGCTTTTCAAACTGCTCTTCGCCGAGATTCCGGAGTACAACAGACCGCAGTTCATTGGCTTCAAGTATCTCTGCCGATTCCAGTTGATTTCCGTCAAAGATTTTCGTGATATCATCGGATTTGAAGGCATGAAAATTGGGGTACTTCTTCTTGAGGTAAGGCATCTGCTTGGCGAGATTGTGCCGCAGCGCATAGGGATAGTCTTTCCCATCCTCCGCATTGAATGTCAGGATGCTTTCCGGGAAGTTGTTATGGTCGAAATCTTTGAAATAGAGGCGCAGTGGGTGTTCGGCATTGCCCCGGATGCGGCTGTTGGTACCAAGATTACCGAGAATAAGGTCCTCCCGGTTATCGCCATCAATATCTGCGATTTCCAGGGCCGTCCACAAGCCGGCATTGGGGAAGGGCAGGGCAACTCGGCGCAGGCGCCCCCCTTCGTTGATCAGCAGGTACACTTCCATGAATTCGCCGACCACAACAAGGTCCGGGCGGTCATCCGCATTCAGATCGCACCACCGTGCCCCGGTAATCATGCCGATATTGGATAGTTCAGGGTAGTAGGCTTCGGTGACGTCGCGGAAGTTGCCCGCCCCATCGTTTTCCAAAATAAAGCCCGAGCACTTCGCCCCATACTTTCCCACTTTAATTCTTTCGCCCACGAACAAGTCCTCATCCCCGTCTCCGTCAATATCCCGGGAATCCACTGCGAGCGTGCTCAATTTGAGCTCACTGGGAAAAACCTGCCGGTGCTCCGAAAACTGCCCGGTACCATCGTTAAACCAGATTTCATCGTGCAGCAGGTTGGAGAATTCGGTAATTTCCACGCCCCCGCTGGCCAGGTAGAGGTCCGGGTCGCCATCGCCATCAGCATCGAAGAGGTGGGCGGCCAGGTGCTCAGCCCCTGCATCCACTTGTTCGAGTACCTTTTTGGTGAAGCCGCCATCTGCTTTGCCGTAGTACACCACGCAAGGAGAATCTTTAGGGCCGGGAATAACGATATCGGTGTACCCGTCTCCATTCAAATCGGCCTGGTCCACCCGGGGGCCTTCTGTGCTGTGCCCGTGGTAGACAAGCCGCTCCCGGTTGAAATCGACGTAGTTGTTTTCTTCGTGTTTGTAGTTTAGCGGGTCGGCTACCGGATCAAAGGCTTTGCCGGAGGCTGCGTTTTCAGCACTCATGGAGGCTACGGCCTGCGCTGTGGAAGCGTTTACCGTAAGGGTCTGATTGGCTTGCACGGTACCCAGTTGCGTCACTTTCCCATCGGGCCAGGTGATGGACACCTCCGCAGCGGTAGCGTCTCCAATGCCTGCCACCACTGCCGGATCAACACTAGACTGAAAGCCGCGGGTCGGCTGATTTTCCAACAACCAGGTTTGCTGCCCGGCACGCACTTCGATCTTACTGCCGATGGCGAAGGTGTTCCCGTCCGCTCCCTGCAGGTGAAATTTGAGATAATTGCCCCCTGCACCCTGATTTTCGTAGACGAAGCAGGGCATGCTTACGTTGTTGACCACCAGGTCGAGGTCACCATCGTTATCCAGGTCGCCGTAGGCCGCGCCATTGGAGAAACTGGGCATTTGCAAACCGCTATCCCCGTATTCTTCGAAGGAGAGGCCGCCGAGGTTTTTGAAAGCGTGATTGGGCACTTTGTTGGAGGGGATAATATCGATGAGTTCTTTGTAATTCACCCCCTTGTCGGAAATTATAGACTGTATGACCGATTCGTTGGCGATGTACTGCAGGTAGTCCTGATCGGTTAGGTCTTTGTAGATGCCATTGGCGATGAAGAGGTCTTCGTACCCGTCGTTGTCCATATCAAAGAACAGGGCGCCCCAGCTCCAGTCGGAGGCTTCCACGCCCGCCAGGCGGGAAATCTCGCTGAAGGTGCTATTGCCCCGGTTGAGGTGCAACACGTTGCGTGTAAACTGATGGTGGTAGCCGTTGGCCACATTATACTGGTACTTGTCCCAGCCCTCAAAAGTGGTTACAGACTTCAGGCGTTTGTAGTCAGAAGGGAGCATTTCAGTTACGAAGATATCCTGGTAGCCATCGTTGTTGATATCTGCCATATCCGCGCCCATGGAAGCCCCGCTGATGGAGTTGATTTGATTCACCAGGTCTTCCCTGAAGGTGCCGTCCTGCTGATTCATATACAGGTAATCGCGCTCGAAGAAATCGTTGGAGATAAAGATGTCTTCCCAGTTGTCGTTGTTGACATCGCCCACCGTTACGCCCAGGCCGAAGCCGATCACGCTACCGTAAATGCCCGCTGCCTCGCTCACGTCCACAAACCGGCCGCCTTCGTTGCGCATCAGCTTATCCCCGCCGAGCGCATCCCGCTTCGGCCGTTCGTTTTTGCGCAAATTGAAGCTGCCGATAGCCTGAAAAGAATTATTGAGGATGTATACATCCAGGTCCCCGTCTTTGTCATAGTCGAAGAAACTTGCGTGGGTAGAGTAGCCCTTGTCGTTGAGGCCGTACGCCTCCGCCTGTTCCTCGAAGCGCAGCCCACCCTGATTGATGAAGAGCTCGTTTTCCTTGTTGTCCCCTTCCACATCTCCGGAGTTGCAGACATAGATATCCAGCAGGCCGTCACCGTTCACATCTGCCATCGTTACGCCGGTAGACCAGGCGCGCTGCCCGCTTACGCCCGCTTTTTCGGAGATGTCTTCAAATTTCCAATTTCCTTTATTCAGGTAGAGTTTATTCCCGGTTTGGTTGGCCGTCAGGTAAACATCGGCCAGGCCATCATTATTGATATCGCCGATAGCCACCCCGCCACCGTTGTAGAAGTTGCGGTATTTGTAGACGTTGAAGTCGTTGGTATAAGTCAGGTCATTACTGAAGCCTATGCCCGTCTCCGCATTATCCCGGAGGACAAAAAGCGGCCCGGCCGACTGACTTGCAGGGTCGGAGCTATTGGGCTCACAAGCCATCAGGGATAAAAGGGTTACTATCCAAAATGCTGAGTGTATTTTCATCATTTTTTGAGCTTATATCGTAAATCTTCAATACGAACTTTGACATCTTTATTATTGATGGGGTACATCAGTATCTGCCTGTTGCCATCAATCTTGACCATAGCGGGTGCTTTCAGCCCCTCGACTTCCAATTCGATAAAATCATTGCCGGGGTATCCCCTTAAATACTGATCACGCAACCGGTTCAGCAGGCTATCCGCATGCCGGGCGCGGTTCCAGGGGGCCCAGGTTTGGTAGGCATACTTCATGTCCATACCCTGCATGATGTCGTTTTCATCAAAGATACCGTAAAAGAGCATGTCCTTAGCCCGGGAATTATCACCAAGCGTGTCCTCATCCACGATGTAAAGGACGTACTGATTACCCGTGCCTGCCGTTATGATTTTCTGCTTGTTGAGCTCCCAGCAAGTGGCATAAAACTCTTTTTTGGACTGCCCTATCCGCATTCCAAAAATGAGGCTGTCCTGTGTTGCGCCGCTACCCATTTCCCGGTCAACGTACTGCTGATATTCTGATTTGCAGCTTTGAAAAGTCAAAACCAGTACAACAAAAAGCCAAAGTTTTTTAACGGAACTCATACCACTGAATTTTCTCATCGTTAAGCCCAATAATAATTTGATTTTTATGGATGGCCAGTAAACTTCGTATCTGCCCGTCGATGCTCAGCATCTGGCAGGTTTCAAACTGTGGTTTCCCTTCTTTTGCGATGCCCCGGCACAAGCAGCCCTTCGAGGCATCCTGCCGGCCAAACTGCGGCTTGACCCGGTAGTCGTTGCCTCCGAACAGCAAGTCAGGGATACCGTCCCGGTCGATATCCTCTATCAGAATGGCATGCACGCTGCTGTACTGCACGGCAGCGGGCAATGCCTGCAGGCTCAGCTTACCGCCTTCGTTCCAAAGGACTGCACTGCGCCGCTCTTTGAGGAATAGCTGTTGTGCCTGAGCCAGTTGCTCTTTGGATACCAGGGCTTCCAGGGGGGCTTTAGAAAAAGCTTCGTACCGGCGGTATTTTTTCTTGAGCACCGGCATTTGCATGTACAGCTCGTCGATGTCCTGAATGGGAAAGTGCCCGTCTTCTGTTTTGGTGCAGGCAATCTGTTCAGGCGTGCCGTTTTGGTCAAAATCTGCCACAAATACCATATGCCCCTCCCGGAAGAAGTTGTTGGTACCTAAATTACCGAGGACAAAGTCAGGGTCGCCGTCCTGGTCCAGGTCAGTCATTTCCATGGCTTGCCACCACCCGTCGGTGCCGTTCAGCACTTCCTTCCGGAAGGTTGATTGTTCATTGTATAATACGGTGATGGGCATGTACTCTCCGGCCAATAGCACATCCGTCCAGCCATTGCCGTCAATATCGGCAACCGCCAGGGTAGTGATCATGCCCAGGTCTTTTCCAGCCTCGGCACCGAAGCGTTCAAATTGATTACTGCCCTTGTTGCGCCAGAGCAGACAGCTGCCGGGCAGCCCGTAGATGTTAGTCTTCATGGCTTCTCCCACGACGATGTCAGGGCGGCCATCCTGATCGAAATCCGCTATTGCGACTGCACCTGTGGAAAGCGGAGCCGGAAAATCCAGGGCCTCCGCCGCACGCTGAAAGTTGCCAAGCCCATCATTCAGGTAGAGGGCATCATTCAGTTCGGGCGTATATTCTGAAAAGGCTTTACCGCCGTGCCCGACGTATAAGTCCAGGTCGCCATCCTGATCACTATCAAAGAAGACGGCGTCTGTCACTTCTGAACGGCGGGTATCTGCGAAAAGCGCTTTGGGCTCAAAGCCCTCTTCCGTAGCGAGGTAGAGCATGGACTCTTGGTTTTTTCCGCCACCAACGAATACGTCTTCCTGCCCATCACCATTCACATCTGCCTTTGCCAGCACCGGGCCTTTGCCCCCAGGCATGGTTAAGAGCATCCGCTCCCGTCCAAAGAAATTGAGATCGACTTCCTCGTGCTCAAAGCGTACCGGTGGAGCTACCGGGCGCAAAACAGGTTTAGGTGCCGACCATAAGGTGGGCGGTTGGAGCACCACCCCGGCATCCACATAACGAATGTCATAAACCCGATCCGCCTCCAGTTGGGTTTTGACGCTGACCTCGCCGTTGGGCCAGATGACGTAAACACTATCTACAACAGTGCGGGGCCCCAGCCCAAAGAAAACGGGGACGGCGGAGCTGCTCTGAAAACCTTTGGTTGGGAAGTACTCAAAAAGGCTGCGGAGGCTGTCCGAGACCATCAGCACTTTGGTGCCAATAGCTTGCCGGTTGCCTCCTTTGAACTCGAGCCGGAATGCGATACTGTGGGCCTCGCTGCGCAGAGTGTTGTTCCGGTATAGAGTCGCCGGCTGATCCACATTATTGACGACCAGATCGAGATCTCCATCATTATCCAAGTCACCGTAGGCACTGCCGTTGCTGTAGGTTGGCGTTTCGAACCCGGATTCCCGGGTTCGGTAGGAGAACTGCAGCCCACCTTCGTTACGGAACAAGGCATTGGGCACGGGCGCTGAAGGCATGATGTCGATAAGCTTTTTCAGTACCTCTTTATCTTCGTTGATCATGGCACGGACGCGGGTCTCGTTGGCCATATAATTGAGGTAGTCTTTGTCCAGAAGGTCAGAACGGATACCATTGCTGACAAAAATATCCCTCAGCCCATCTGCATCATAATCCTGTAGGAGGGCAGACCAGCTCCAGTCTGTACTCTCCACGCCGGCCATCCGCCCCAGCTCAACGAACTGATGCCCGTTGAGGTTCTTGTGCAACACATTGCGGGCAAACTGATGGTGGTAGCCTTTCTTGACGCTGAGTTGGTATTTGTCCCATTCCTCGTAGGCAGTTTTGGTCTTTTTGCGGTCGGCAGCGCGGGGCAGCATTTCAGTGACGAAGATTTCAGACAGGAGGTCATTGTCCAAATCACAGGCATCGGCTCCCATTGACCCCATGGACAAGGCCATAAAGCTGGAGTCGGAGGTTTCCCTGAAGGTGCCATCCTGATTATTGAAATACAAGTAGTCTTTTTCGAAAAAATCGTTGGAAAGGAAAATATCGGGCCAACCATCCTGATTGAAGTCCGCAAGGGTTATGCCCAGGCCGTAGCCGATCCGGCTTGCATAGATGCCCGCTTCCCGGGTCACATCCACAAATACGCCCTCCCGGTTTTCCAGTAGCTTGTTGCCCTCCGGGTCATACTGATCGCGCAGGCCTTCCTGCATATCAAACCCACCCACGGAGCGCAGAGAGTTGTTGAGCAGGTAGCAGTCCAGGTCTCCATCGAGGTCGTAATCAAAAAAAGCCGACTGAATGGATAAGCCTGTAAAATCCAGGCCGTAGGCAGCAGACTCCTCGGCAAAAGTGAGGTCGCCCTGATTAATGAAGAGTTCGTTGTGCCGGTTGGGGCCACCAGGTTTACCCGCTTTGCAGACATAGATATCGAGCCATCCGTCTCCGTTAATATCCACGAAATTGACACCGGATGTCCATACGCCTGTACAGGCCAGGCCCGCTTGCTCGGTAATATCTTCAAATTGCAGCCCGCCTTTATTGAGGTATAATCGATTAGGCACGAGGTTGCCGGCGAAGTAAAGGTCTGGCAATCCATCGTTATTAATATCTCCTATGGCTACGCCACCTCCGTTGTAGAAATTTCGGTAAGTATAGGGATTGTAGTCCTCCGTGTAATGGAGATCATTAGAGAATTGAATACCAGTGGACTCGGGACCCAGCGCGGTGAAAAAAGTCTTTTGTTGATCCGTGCAGCCACTGAAAAGGTATAAGGCGAATAAGAAAAGGACCCCTCTTACACTGAGCAGTTTTTCGGAAACCGTTCTAAGATTTAAGCAGTGCATAAACCGAATGCTTAAGACTATGCTTGGTGCGGATTTGTTACGAAAATCAAGGAGTTGTGGTTCTGGCTAAACCTTTTTTGGTGCGTTTGGCAGGGCCAAATAAGCCCAAAAAGGTGACGCTATGGTTCGCAAGTCCTTGATTTGCAGTAGAAGTAAGCTCCAAACAAAGTCTAAGGGTATCAAAAAATATCCCGAGCCCTTCATCAGGAGGGGCTCGGGATAAAATACTTATCTAATATTCAGGGGATTAGTACCCTGGGTTCTGTGTCAATCCACCACCAGCATTGATTTGCTCCTGTGGGATTGGGAAAATATTCACGAATGGCTCGGAAGCTGGCTTCTCCCACCACTCTCCGTTGTACTTTCCAAAGCGGATCATATCAGTACGGCGAGCTGTTTCCTGGAACATTTCGCGACCACGCTCAGCAAGGAATTCGTCAGCGGTCATTGTGCCGTTGTACTCAGCAACGCCAGCACGTGCACGCAGCACGTTTACGTCAGCTTCTGCAACAGTCCAGTTGCCGGCCTGACGAGCAGCTGCCTCAGCGCGAACCAGGTATATTTCACCCAAACGAACAAGCGGGAAATCGTTGTCCATCTCGGCACGGCCAAACTGCTTGTAGCTAAACTTCGCCGGGCGTGCACCTGCCTCACGCTGTGAGTTGGGTGCCAGCTCGTTGATTTTTGGTGTATAGTTCAGCTGAATATCGTCGTCGTCAGCAGCGTAGTCCAGCAGTGGAAAACCGCTAAAGTCAAGCTGAGGACCAACGATGAAGTTTGCCTCTTTACGGGCATCACCATCCTCGTAAGAGTTATAGAACTCTTCGATGGTGGCATAACCATTCCAAGGCTGCTCCTGGAAATTCCAGGTAAACTGACTGGAATAGTGCAGGTTCATCATAGCGAAATTCATACCAGCACCAGTAGCTTCATCGTAACGTACGGCAAAGATATGCTCCGGGTTACCTTCGTTATTGGCAGCGAAAACTGCGGCATACCCCTCAAGCATTTCCGGGTCTATTTCTGTGGATACACGTGGCCGCCTTCCAAGGTTAGGCACGGAGCATCCATCGCCACAAAGTACATACTGGCCACTGTCAATGATATACGAAGCGGCAATCTCCGCCTTATCATACATAGCAGTGCCCGTGTAAACCTCTGCATTGAGATACAACTTAGCCAGCAGGCCCAGTGCACCGTAGCGGTTCATGGTATAAGCCGAACCACCATCAGCCAGCGGGCTGTTGGACAGGTCCATAGATTCACTTACCTCACTGATGCCTAATGCAGCCAGCAGCTCGCTCTCTACAAATTCAAATACATCCTGACGAGACGCCTGTGGCGGGTCAGGATTCTCCTCGGTTACCAGCTTCACCCGACCGTAAGAGTCGAGCAATCGCCAGTAGAAGTAAGCACGTACGGCACGCGCTTGGGCTGTTTCGGTCTCACTCAGGTTGCCACCGCCTATGTTATCGTTAGCCGTTGCAATAGCGTTGTAAGTACCTACCCAGGCACCGTTGACAAACGGGTGGTTAGCGGTATAGGTGTGCTGGTGCAGGCGGATCAAGTCACCACCATCGAACCAGTCACCACCTTTGGCACCGATGAACATTTCGTCGGTGGTAATCTCCTGAATGGAGTAATAGCCACCGTGGTTAGCTGTACCGGAGTTACGAAGTTCAGCGTAAAGCGCCGTAAGTGCGCCTTCACCGCCTCCTGGGCCTTCGGTGTTGATGCCTTCCACGACGATCTCTTCGGTGATATCGCCGACCAAATCTTCCTCAAGATCGCTACATCCCGACATTAGAAGACCGAGGCCAAATATTAAAGAATATTTAAAAAGTTTTTTCATCACTTTTAGTTTTCAAGTTAGAAATTAAGATTTACACCCAGTGTGAATGTCCGCGATGCAAAATAGCTGTAGCGGCGATCGATGCCCGGGCTAAGTACATCAGGGTTTGAGAAGTCTACTTCTCCACCATTATCTGATGAACCATAGTCTACCAATGATGGTTCAGGGTCAGTACCCGTGTAGTTAGTCAGAATAAACAGGTTTTGTCCGGTTAACGACACTGTAAGACCACGGATAGCAGCACCCTTCTCAAAAGAGAAGCTTCTGGAGATGGTCAGGTTATCCAGTTTGAAGAAGTCTGCCTCTTCTACGTATAGAGAGCTAAACTGCGCAGACGTCAGTCCTGGCTCCGCCAACTCTGTATTAACAAAGTTATAAGAAGTCTGGGAAGAAATGCGAGGCTCATAGAATGCACGGAAAGTATTGACAAGGCTGTGGCCTAAGGCACCCCGGAAGAAGGCATTTACAGACCAGTTGCCGATAGAAAGCTGATTGGTCCAGCCAAACTCCAGATCAGGGATACCATTACCGAGTGTCTGGAAGTCAGCATCCGGGTTCAATGCGTTACCCTGATCAGCGATCACCTCGCCATCACCATTCAGGTCTGCCAGAATAGGAGAACCATCTTCACCTACTCCTTCGAATACAGGGCCCCAAATTTGTCCGATTTCCTCACCTTCGCGAATTACAATCATATTGGTACCGTTCTGACCAGGTGCACCCAGGTTGGCGCGCTGCTCCACAGGTACAACATACTCCTCAAGGGTAGTCTGATAAGTACTCAGTACCAGTCCTGTATTCCAGATCATGTTCTCCTTACGGATGACATCGTAGCCCAAAGTCAGCTCTGCACCTTGTGTAGTCAGGCGACCGGCATTCTCGAAGCGACGGTCAGTACCGAAAACAGCTACATCAACGGTACGCTCGAGGATAAAGTCGGAGATATCACGATCATACAAGTCCAAAGTAGCGTTTAAACGGCCCATGGTGAATTCCACACCGAGGTTCAACTCTGCTTTTTCCTCCCACTTGAGATCAGGGTTGGCGGCACGGATCAGCTCTGTAGAAACGCTGCCGTCGTCACCATTTACAACCTGACGGATCGGCTGAGACAGACCGTTTGGCCCAGGCAGGGCGCCAGTCACACCATAACCTACCCGTACTTTCAGGAGGTCAACGTTATTGATATCCAGGTAGCGGTTAACGTCTACACCCACACCAAGAGCAGGGAACCATCCCCAGCGGTTATCCGCACCAAGCTTAGTGGAGCCCTCACGGCGGATAGATGCATTCAGGAAGATCGCATCGTCGATGGTCATGTTGGCCCGTGCAAACAAGGCAATGATTTTCTCGTCCGGAGACACAGCGCTATTAGCGGAGATAAAGCCCGCATTCTGCAAGTCCTGAGAAGTCTGAATCAAATTACCGAAATCAAGGGAGTTATCTGGAAAGTCACCAAGGCTGAGGTAGGTAGACTCGAAGTTATTCTGCTGGTATGAGTAACCACCCGTCACACGGAGGTTAGACTTTCTGCCCACATCACCAACGTAAGTGGCATACCCTTCAAACAACTGGAAGCTCGTAATCTCGTCGTACATATCTGCACGGCCTTTACGAGTGGGGCTAGTGGCATTACCCCGGAACAAAGAAGTGGTCGGATAGTACGTGCGGTTAGCCAAAGTGGTTTTCTGCTGTGCCACGCGGCCAGCGATTTCCAGGTTTGGCGTGATGTCATAAGCAACGCGGCCACCGTAGGTTACTTCGGTGCGCTTGCCCTGATTACGGTTCTGCTCAATGATAGAAACCGGGTTGAAGCTGTCAAACAGACCGAGTGTTTCGAAGAAACCACCGTACTGATCACTCTCAAAAGGGAATGGCGCATTAGAACCCAATACCGGAGCCGTAGGGTTGTAAAGTACGGCATAACGGAGGGCTTCGTTGAAGCCGTAGTCAGAGTTCCGGTTGGTAAAAGACGAGTTGAAGTCAATGCTTACCTTATCATTGAAAGCTTTGGTCGAGAGGTTAACACGGCCGTTGAACTGCTCAAAGCCGGAATTCTGGAGGATACCGTCTACGTTACGATAGTTACCGGATACACGGTAAGAGGTGTTGCCCGCTCCGCCGGAAGCAGACAAGCTGTGTATATTGCTAAGGCCTGTACGCGTCACTTCGTCTACCCAGTCGGTTTCGCTGCCCAGGTCCGTACCACCAGCCGCGACGAATTCCTGCGGGCTCATGACCGGAACGCTGTTGAATGCTGTGGAAGCAGCAGCCTGACCATTGTAAGAGAACTGTACGCCCTTGCCTTTCTCACCGGAGCGTGTAGTAACCAGAATTACACCGGAAGAACCACGGGAACCGTAGATCGCTGCGGCGGAACCGTCCTTAAGAACGGTTACATTCTCAATATCGTTGGGGTCAACGTTAGCGAGGGAAGCACCGATGATACCGTCCACAACCACGAGTGGTTCTGTGTTGGCACCTACGGTAGAGATACCACGCAGGCGGATAACGCTCTCGCCGTTGGGGTCACCACCACGGTTGTACACCTGAAGGCCCGCTACCTTACCTTGTAATAACTGGGAAGGATCGGTAATTGGGCCACGGTTAAATTCGTCAGCCCCTACAGAGGTAACTGCAGAGGTAATTTCTTTCTCCTTCTGAGAACCATAGCCTACTACGACTACTTCTTCCAACTGCTGTCCGGCAGAAAGGGAGATGTCAATCTTAGTTTGGCTACCAATCTCAATACGCGAAGAAGTGTATCCTGTGTAAGAGAATTCCAGTTCTTTCGCATCTGCGGAAACATTAAGGGAATAAGCACCATCGAAGTCTGTAATGGTACCGGTGCTGGAGCCAACGACAAGAATGTTTGCCCCGATCAGGGGTTCACCTGTCTCAGCATCCGTTACCGTACCGGTAAGGGTACGCTGCGCAAAAGTGAAGTTGCACAGCAGGAGAGCCAAGACGAGGAGCGCGCCCCTTGTCATGGAGTTGATGTTAAGTTTCATACACTACTTTGGTTTAGTTAGTAAAAACTATGTCTGATTAATAAATCCTGTTACTATAAACATGACTGTCAGCTTTTGATAGCCACGCTTACATTTTCTTTGTACGAAGCGCTGGGCTTCTTTTAATTCAATGGGATTGTTTAAACTGAAATTCGAATTAGCAGACAAATTGTGTCCATTTTACACTAACTAGTTTGTAAAAGTCTCAAATTAGATGGAAAAAACAAAGATCAGCAAACAGTTTTTTATAAATAGGTTTCAAACCAAATTAAATTACGATGTTAAATTAACGTTAAGAGCTTGATCCTGCAAGTAAAACGCACCACTTTTATCATTCGCTGCCTGATCAGGTGGATCATCACATCTCGTCCGGACGTGTAAGTTAGGCAAAACCTAGACGCGGAAACCCTGTTTGGGACAATAGATACGAATTCCTTTGTTATGCCTGCACCCAACGATTTGCCTGCTGCGTTTTCTTTCAATTACCTAAGGGTAACCTTACTTATTCTTTTTGGGGGTTGGGCTTGCACGGCACACGCACAGCTACAGGACCTGCAAATCACAGGGAGCAAAACCCGTATTGACCTCCCTTTTCAGTATACGAATGGGTTTATCGTCGTACCGGTCGTCTTCGAAAACTGGTTCCCTCTGAATTTCATCTTCGATACCGGGGCCGAGCATACCATTCTGAGCCAGCGGGAGATTACAGATTTGCTCCAATTGGAATACCGCAGGCGCTTCACCCTTGTAGGCGCCGATCTGAGCCGCGAGTTTTACGCCTACCTGGTCTCGGGCATTAACCTTCAGGCGGGTGCTATACTTGCCAAAAACCGCTCCATTCTGGTACTGGAAGAGGATTACCTGCGCCTTGAAGACTACACAGGGGTCAAAATCCACGGTATTCTGGGGGCAGATTTTTTCCGGCGCTTTATCATTAAGATTAATTACCGCAAGCGGGTCATCTCTCTGTATGACCCCAGTGCCTACCGCCCCCCCTCTGAAGGCTACACCCGTATCAACGTTGAATTCAGTAAAAGCAAGCCCTATGTCTTCCCCGAAGTCGTCCTGCGGCAGGGAGATACGAGCACTCTTAAACTGCTATTGGATACCGGTGCTGCGCTTCCTTTGCTCATTAATATGGATAGCGATCCGGGCCTGGTTTTGCCCGAACACGTTATTCCCAGCAATCTTGGCGCAGGGCTTGGTGGTTTCCTCAGGGGCTATAAAGGCAAAGTTCCCAGCTTACAGCTTCCCCCTTTTCGGTTTTCGAGCGTCGTCACCAGCTACCAAGACTTGCAATTGGGCGAGATCGACAGCACCCAACTGGACCAGCGCAATGGCATATTGGGCAATGAAATACTCCGGCGCTTTACGGTCATTCTGGATTACATCCACGAAGAGGCTTATCTGCAGCCCAATAAAGACTATGATGACGAATTCAAAGTTGACCGAAGTGGCCTGCTGATTATTGCTACAGGCCCTACCCTCCGGGACTATCTGATTTATAGCGTCCTGGAGGACACCCCGGCTCAGGAAGCAGGCTTGCAGACCGGAGATGAAATCAAGCGTATTAACTGGATGCCCACCACCCTTTTATCCCTTAGCGGCCTGATCGGGAGGCTGCAAAAACCTGCTGGCAAAAAAGTCCGTCTTGTGGTTAAACGCAACGGTAAGCGCATCAGAACCACCTTTGAGCTTCGTGACCTGATCTGAGCCCTTTTTTTATCCCCAGCTTATATTCCTTATATTCCGGCACCTGATCAGTACCGCTCAACCTCGTGGAGCTGATTACGTTCTATTGAAAATAAACCCGCAAAATTAAATCATTTACAACTACTTATGGATATTAAGGTATATACTCCTTTCGAGCCCGCTACCCTTTCCGAAAAGGGGCACATCGTAGATTTTTTGTTCAAACACCTCGATCAGTACGGTGATGCCCGTAAAGACATTCAAAAGGCAATTCAGTACGCCCTGAAAGAGACCGCCTCCCACGGTGGCTTTGTCATTACCGGAGAGATTGATGGAAAGATCGCAGGCTCCGTCGTGATCAACCGTACAGGTATGGAAGGGTATATCCCGGAAAACATCTTGGTCTATATCGCGGTGGATGGCAGTCAGCGTGGCAAAGGTATTGGTAAGGCCCTTATGCAGAAAGCCATTGACCTGGCGCAGGGCGATATGGCACTCCACGTAGAGCCCGACAACCCCGCCCGCCACCTTTACGAGAAGCTGGGCTTCACGAACAAGTACCTCGAAATGCGCCTGAAAAACAAGTAAACCCTTTATATGCATTGGATTGATATTGTAATTTTCATCGTCTACTTCCTGGCGATGCTGGGGATAGGTTTTTTCTTTTTCAGGCAAAATCAAAACGCCGATGACTACTACGTAGGTGGTCGGGATATGGGTAGCCTGCACATTGGCCTGTCTGTTGTTGCAACGGATGTTGGCGGCGGGTTCTCCATTGGGCTGGGAGGCCTGGGCTTCCTGATGGGCATTGCCGGCTCCTGGATGCTGTTCACGGGCCTTATCGGAGCATGGCTGAGCGCTGTTTTCCTTATTCCTAAAGTCAACAGGCTTTCCAAGAAAATCAATCTGCTAACTTTCCCTCAGCTCTTTGATTTCCTCTTTAGCCCAAGAGTGGCGCTATTGGCGGGCATTATCTCTGCTATTGGCTACCTGGGCTTCACCAGTTCGCAGTTGCTGGCTGGTGCCAAACTGGCCTCTGCGACTTTCACCGACCTGAGCATGACGCAGGCACTCATCATTATGGGGGTCATTGCCGTCGTGTATACGGTAGCCGGCGGCTTAAAAGCGGTCATTTATACCGATACCGTGCAATGGATCATTCTTATGGCCGGCCTGGTGTTTATTGGTATTCCGTTGGGGTACTTCGCTGTGGGCGGCATTGAAGGGATCCGTGAGGTTGTCCGGCCCGAGTTCCTGCAGCTAACCAACGTGTCCTGGTCACAGCTATTGAACTGGGGCGTCACCATCATCCCGATTTGGTTTGTTGGCATGACGCTCTACCAGCGTATCTACGCCTGCCGGGATGAGAAAACGGCCCGCCGGGCCTGGTACATTGCCGGTCTGTTTGAGTACCCCATCATGGCTTTCATGGGCGTTTTGCTGGGTTTATTTGCCCGGGTGGGTGCCGACCAGGGTATGTTTGTGCACCTGGGGTACAGTGACCCTATGGCTATGGATGCCGAAATGGGGCTGCCCCTGCTGCTGAGAACCGTACTTCCCGCCGGGCTGACAGGCCTGATGCTTTCGGCTTACTTCTCCGCTATCATGTCTACCGCTGATAGCTGCCTGATGGCGGCTTCCGGTAACGTGGTGACGGATATTTTGGGGCGCTTCCTGCCCCTCAAGGGAGATGAAAAGAAAATCTTGCGTTATTCCCAAATCGCTACCTTTGTCATTGGCGCTATTGCCCTGCTTATCGCCATGAGCATGCAGAACGTACTGGAGTTGATGCTCCTTTCGTATGCTTTCATGGTATCGGGGCTTTTTGTGCCGGTTATTGGCGGTATGTACTGGAACCGGGCAACGCCCACGGCAGCGTTTTGGGCAATGCTCCTGGGCGGCGGCACCACGCTCCTGCTCATTTTGACCAAGTGGCAACTGCCTTATAATTTAGATGCAAATATCGCGGGGATTTCGATTTCTGCTTTGTCCTTCATAATATTGAGTTATGTAACCACGCCGCCGGACATACCGGCAGCCGTAAAATTGTCTGACACAACCCAATCTGTATGACGAAAACAAAGCCTTCCTGGATGAGCGACATTGATCAGCTTAGGCATTATCTCCACCAATACCCGGAGCTGAGTGGCGAAGAGCATGAAACCGCTGCCTTTTTGGCTAAGTCGCTCCGGCAACTGGAGCCTTCCCGACTTATTGAAGGTATTGGTGGCTGTGGCATGGTCGCTATTTTCGACAGTGGGCAGCCCGGCCCTTCCGTGCTGTTCCGTACCGAGCTGGATGGTCTCCCGATAGAAGAGATCAACGACTTTGACTACCGGTCTACCAAACAGAATATTTCTCACACGTGTGGGCACGACGGGCACATGGCCGTTATGATGGGATTCGCCAGAGCACTGGCCCAACAGCCCCCGAAAAAGGGACGTGCCCTGCTCCTTTTCCAACCTGCAGAAGAAATTGGTGCAGGAGCAGAATGGATGCTAAAGGATGAAACCTTCGAATCGATTCTGCCCGTCGATTTCACAGTCGCCTTCCACAACCTTCCTGGTTTCCCTCCTGGCACTATAGTTTGCAGGGAAGGCGCTTTCAGCGCGGCCGTGCAAAGCCTGATTATCCGTCTCAATGGAAAGACAGCGCATGCCGGTGAGCCAGAGTATGGCATCAATCCCGCTATGGCAATTTCAGAAATCATCAAAGAAGCCGGCATCGCCTGCCAGCCCAAGATAGAGGAAGAAGGATTTGCTATCCTGACGCCGGTGCATATCAACATGGGCGAAATTGCGTATGGGGTATCTGCCGGATACGGCGAAATCCACCTTACGATACGAACACGTACCGAAGAAGAAATGCAGGCCCTGAGCAAACGGCTTTTGGATTATACCGGCCGGGTGTCCCAAAAGTATGGCCTGGAGGTAGACACCGAATGGACCAACGTATTCCGCACCACCCGGAACGACCCGGAAGTGGTGCAGATCATCAGGCAGGCTGCAGCAGACAATGGGTTCGAATACCACAACAAAAACTGGGCTTTCAAGTGGGGTGAAGACTTTGGAGCGTTCACCCAAAAGTACACGGGAGCGATGTTTGGCATAGGAGCAGGCTTAGACCACCCGGCACTACACAACCCCGACTATGACTTCCCCGATGAGATCATCCCCGTGGGTATTGATATGTACCGGCGTATTTTGGAACTCGTGCTGGAACGTTCTTCCTGACCAGGAACTTATCTAAGAGCGTGTTGGGACTTTTGTCTTCTAGTCGAAAACTAACAATTTTTTGGTTAGACGAGGCACGAAAACCGGAGTTTAGCCTTAGCTAAATGAGGATTTTCGGGACGAAGTATAAGCAAAAAAGTGTAGTTTGCAG
>NZ_JAVJSK010000088.1:0-28042 GCF_040219495.1 Phaeodactylibacter sp.
AGATCAAGACCTGTCCCGCCAAAATAGCGGGAGAACGCCCGGAACCTCGACTTCAGAAAGGGAGCCCTTTAATTCCCTTTCTTCGTGTAGCTACGAAGGTGAGGACGAGATGCAGAGCTGGTGAAAAAGACCATTCAGAGACACACAAAATTTGCGTTAATAAACTCTAATAAAAGATCTCCTTTTTTATACTCTTGTCATTTTGAAATCTGGAATCACTTTCGACTTTGCTGGATTTTTAATGCCATTTGACCAACCGGAACAACCCAGGGCTTCGTAACTGAAAGTGTACATCAATTAACAACTTTTCAGAACGTGCGAAGAATAGTACTTGCCGGGCGGCCTTACCTGCAACGCAAGCGGATTTTTCTTTGCCTTAATACTCACAATGATGAATCTTTTCCGTTTTTCAGTCATTTTTGCGTTCCTGCTATGGAGCGCTGCTGCGACAGCCCAGAGCTTGCTGGGCAGCTTTATGAACGGCAAAGGCAAGGGTACTGTTGCCCTTTCCTATACTGCCGAAAGCTACGACAATGTATTTTTAGTACCTGCCGATGCTGAGGGGGTGCCAGTCTTTAACGAGGTAGAGGTCAACAGTGTTTCTCTCTTCGGTACTTATGGGATCAGCGACCGCCTGGACGTAGTGGCTGCGCTGCCCCACATCAGCGCCACGGGTAATGCTTCCCAGGGCGTACTTGACGAGCTGGGGTTTGAAAACAACCGCAGTGGTATTCAGGACTTATCCCTTTTTGTACGCTACAACCCATTGAGCCTGGATATGGGCGACCATAGCCTGAATTTCATGCTGGGCGGCGGCATCAGCACTCCACTGGGAGGGTATGAAGTAGATGAGGGCCTGCAATCCATACTGGCTATTGGCAACCGGGCAACTAGTTTTAATGGATTGGCCATGGCGCAGTTTCGTACTGCTTCCGGCGTCTTCCTGACCACTCAGGCCGGCTACAGCCTGCGCAGTGGAGAAGTGCCTAACGCAGTCCTGGGAGAAATAAGGGCTGGCTATGCTGGTGCTAAATTCTACGTAGATGCCTGGTACGCCGGACAGGTTTCGACTGGCGGCGTCAATATTTTGGGCGAGGGCTTCAATGGCTTTTTCCCGGCTACGGATGTCAGCTTTTCCCGGGCAGGCATCACGCTTTTCGCCCCAATAGCCAGTGGATTCGGTGTGTCGGTCAGTGCAAGCCGCTACCTTAACGGGCGTAACGTTGGCGAGGCGACCGGGTTCTCCGGTGCAGTAACCTACAGTTTCTAATCCTCACTTCATCCCACTTTTTCATTATTAACACCATATAACTATGTTTATCAACAAATTGATCACTACCGCGATTGCGGCCTTCATACTTATCGGTTTTTCCAGTTGCGAAAAGGACGAGCCTGCTAATCCTTCCATTGCAGCCATTGCAGTAACGAATTCTGATTTCAGCCTGCTCGAAGGTGCCGCTGTTCAGGGCGGGGTGGCCGTCACGCTTTCTAATCCTAACCCCAATGACCTGTCAGGCAGTTATACCGTTTTTGCACCTACTAACGACGCCTTTGGCAGGCTGGGGTTTGCTGCTGAGGCTGACTTCAGGCTGCTGGACAAAGGCTTTTTGACCAATACTTTGCTCTACCATGTTTCTGATGGCGACCTCCCTGGCAGCAGTGTGGAAGAAGACATGATGTCTGGCTCATTGCTGGGACCAGACCGGCGGTTCATCAGCCGTGGCGGAGACCTCTATATCAACGGATCACGTATTTTGGCAACCGATGTCCAGGCTGAAAATGGCACGGTACACGTCATTGACAAGGTGCTCCTGGCCACCGGTGCTGATATTGTGCAATCTGCCATTGCCCTTGCCAGTTCACAGGTTTTCAGGACACAGGAACTTTCCTTTCTGGTGGAGGCGGTTGTCTATGCTGAACTGGCGGAGGCGCTGACCGCTTCGGAAGGCAGCCCATCCTTCACGGTATTTGCCCCTTCTGATGCAGCCTTTCGCCAACTGGGCGAAGACCTGGGCGTGCCACTTGAACAGCCGGAAGATATTCGGAAATTACCAAAGGAAACAGTGACGGCAGTGCTGCTCAATCATGTGGTTGCTGATGGTGGAAAATTCACCCCCGAGATGAATGAGGGCATGGTCAGCCCACTCGGAGGCAGCCCACTAAGCATTGGCGCTTTCAATGATGGTGTACTCACGGTACAGGGCAACGGCAACGCCCAAACGGCCAATATGGTCATCCCGGATGTGCATACGGTCAACGGCGTCGTCCACATGATTGACCGGGTGCTGTTGCCTTAACCTGGTACTGATCTAAAATTTACAGAACCTGTCTGCCCTGCAAGTTTGCCGGGCAGGCAAGTTTTTTTATCGCATAATCTCAAACTCTACTCTCCTGTTCTTTGCTCTGCCAGTTGGAGTCTGATTGTCCGCAACCGGCTGCTCTGCTCCGAAACCTTTCGAAGTGATCCTGCTCTTATCTATCCCATACGCGATGAGGTGCCCGGCGATGAATTTTGCCCGTGTTTTGGACAGTTGTAAATTGGATCGCGCACTGCCCACCGAATCAGTATGGCCATTTATACGGATTTTCACAGATGGGTTTTGTTTGAGATAGGCTGCAAAGTCTGACAGGAGCGTATAAGATTCCTCATCGCTCAGCTCAGTTGTCCCTGTTACGAAGTTGATCTGGCTCAACGGGATAATGCTCCCGACCGGAAGCGGCTTGTTTTTATCAAATGTACCATAGCCTGTCACCGCTTCAACCAATACGTCATCAATAACGTAGTACCCACCCATAATTTCGGCCTTCTGCCCCTCCTCGCAAAACTGGCCGATGTACAGGTATTTATGCTTTTCCTTTGGGGTAAAGTAGCCTGATATCTTCATCCATTCCTGATCAGTGACCATGAGCAGGCTATCTACAGCAACCTGAGGGCTGCCGGATAGCATATCCCCGGTAGCCGTTTTTATGGAAACCGGTGAAAACAGTATCCCAAATTTTGTATTCATCACCTGGTCAATATTCATTTGGGGGTTGATGCAAAAAGCTCTTCGGATCCAAAACGAGGCATAGTAGGTCCTGTTAGGAATCAGTTTTTCTGATAAGGCGATGCCCAGGTACTCCGCCCATTCTGCCTTAGCCTGAATACCCGCCATATTTTTGCCTGAGTGTGGAGCTGCTGGCTTGATGTAACGCTCATAAAAGTCAGGTGTAATCAAATCCGGAGAGGCTGTATTGGGAGTCGTCCAGGCTTCGATTTTACTGGTGAAATCAGTATTGTTCTCAGTGAAGCCATGGATAGTATCTTTAACAGTCTCAAAGCCCGGGTTAGGAACCAAGTTTTGACCGGATGTAATACCGTAGAAGAATAGAGCCGGAAGGATTGTCCATTTCATCTTTAAGGCTTTTGTAAGTGTTATTGAATATCTACTCCCGTAACAAGGCAAAGCAACCAGAACAGATCCCGCGTTGTTAGTTATTTGCATATTCCCTGACATGGTATCGGCGTTATGCGCAGGGTAAGGTCAAGTCATAAAACGAGTCCTGCTGCGAAGTATTTCCCATTATTTTTCCTATTATTCTGAAACGGATTTCTAAACTGCGTTTAGAACCGAGTAATAGTAAACCTGTCCCTCAATGAAAAAGATACTCATCCTGTTCGCTCACCCCAGGTTTGAGCAATCGAGGACCAACAAGGCACTCATTCAAAACATACAAGGCATGGAGGGCGTCACCTTCCACGATCTGTATGAGCGATATCCTGGCTTTCATATTGACATCCCGTATGAAAAGAATTTGCTTGTTCAACACGATGTTGTCGTCTGGCACCATCCGTTCTACTGGTACAGCTGCCCACCCTTGATGAAACAGTGGATTGACCTGGTGCTGGAATACGGCTGGGCATACGGGCCACAGGGCAATGCTCTGGCTGGGAAACAGTGCCTGCAAATTATTACGACAGGAGGTACGGCCAAAGTGTACTGTTCAGAAGGGCGGAACCTCTACTCTATTAATGAATTCCTGCGCCCCTTTGAGCAAACAGCACGTCTCTGCCAGATGAAATATCTTTCGCCTTTTGCGGTAATGGGCACACACCGGCTCAAACCGGAGGACCTGGAGAAGTTTGCCTGGCAGTACCGGCAAGTTATAGACTATCTACAGGAGGGTAAATCCTTACAAAGCTTAAAAAACTGCGTATTCCAAACCGATATTCCTGAACTCAGCAACCTCAATTGATCATGACCGGAAGTATTCTTCTCCAAGCGATTGTCTTTTTGGCCGGAGCGGTCGTTTGTGTGCCAATTGCCAAACGGTTTGGCCTGAGTGCCGTGCTAGGGTACTTACTGGCTGGTATTTTGATCGGCCCTTTCCTGCTGGGCTTTGTGGGCGAGGAAGGAGAAGACATTCTCCACTTTGCCGAATTTGGTGTCGTCATGATGCTCTTCCTGATCGGGCTGGAAATTGAGCCCCGGAACTTTTGGAATATGCGAAAGACCATCATCGGCATGGGCGGCTTGCAGGTCGCTTTGACGATGACCCTTTCGCATTTACTTTTCACTTTAATGGGATATGACTGGCAGGTGGCATTGGCCATCTCCATGGCTGTGGCATTATCCTCTACGGCCATTGTGCTTCAGACTTTGAAGGAAAAAGGCTTGATGAATACCACCTCCGGAACAGCTTCTTTTTCCATTTTGCTGTTTCAGGATATCATTGTCATTTTCATGCTGGGTATGCTGCCGTTATTGTCGACTGCCACCCACAGCGCTGCATCGGATGACCACCATGGCAGTGCTAACTTATTGGAAAATCTGCCTTTAGGCTTACAGACGGTTGCCATTATCGCCTCCGTAGCGCTAGTGGTCCTTGCCGGGCGCTATCTGTTTGTTCCTATGCTCAGGCTCGTTGCCAGGACCGGCGTAAGAGAATTGCTGATCGCCTCTGCTTTTCTCATCGTGCTTACCATTTCCTTTTTAATGGAACTGGCAGGGCTGAGTCCGGCATTAGGCGCTTTCCTGGGCGGCGTTGTTTTGGCCACCAGCGAGTTCAAACACGAACTGGAAAGTACGCTGGAGCCCTTCAAAGATTTGCTGTTGGGGCTGTTCTTTATGGCCATTGGTGCCTCTATCAACTTTGTTGTCATCGGGGAGAATCCGTTGATGATCAGTGGGCTGGTGATCGGGATTATTCTCCTGAAAGCATTGGTACTCTTTATTGTGGGCGCTATTTTCAAATTAAAACTGGACCAGCGGCTGCTGATGACCGTTAGCCTGGCGCAGATTGGTGAATTTGCTTTTGTTTTGTTCTCCTTTGCCTTCCAATTGGAAATCCTGGACAGAGCTGTGACCGATATGATGCTGGTGGTCACCGCTATATCCATGACCCTCACGCCTATTCTTGCGATTCTGAATGAACGCTTTGTCCTGCCCCACTTTGGCACCAAGGAATCAGTCAGCCGGCCTATGGATGAGGTGGAAAAAACCAGCAAGGTTATTCTGGTGGGCTTTGGGCATTTCGGTACCACCGTGGGGCGGTTTCTGAGGGCTTTTGGGGTGGAACCCACCGTCCTTGACTTCGATTCCAACCGGGTAGATTTTTCGAGAAAAATGGGATTCAAAGTATTTTATGGCGATGCGTCACGGATGGACCTCCTGGAATCGGCAGGGATTGCCGAAGCGGATATCCTGATTTCAACGATTGGCAGCCCTGAGGTCACTGCTGATCTGGTAAAACAAGTGAAAGAAAAGTACCCACAAGTCCAACTGATGATACGCGCCAAAAACCGGTATGAAGCCTATGGATTACTGAATATGGGCGTAGAACATATCTATAGGGAAACACTAGACACCTCTGTCAAACTCGCTACTGACGTACTCGGTGCGATGGGCTTCAGAAAGTACACCCTTCACCGGCAGGCACAGCAATTCATTCAATCTGACGAAGCCAGCCTGAGAAGATTAGCAGCGCAGCCCAGAGAGGAAGAGGCCTACATTTTCAAGGCCAGGGAAGAGATTGCCGCCCAGGAAAAACTGCTCGAAGAAGACCGGAAAAGAGGCCTTTTTGAAGATGACCATATGTGGGATAGTGAGCAGATGCGGATGGCGAAGTCGTAGAGGGTGTTTTTTATGCCTGTCGCAGACCCATTATCAGGTCATGAACTTTGAGCTACTACCACTTAGACCATTTCAGTATTTTGGTAAACGGTTCCATGTTTGAACCAGTAGAGGTGGTGTGTGGATGTGAAGGATTCGCTCATTCATTATCAAAATAGCTGTTCACGTATTCAAACGGGATTTTTTCTTGTTCTAGTCGCCAGTTGTTCTCTTTCAGTTTATCGTATAGTTCTTGTTCATTGTTTGTCAAGTTAAGCTTTGTTGAAATTTTTGTTGGTGTCCCGTTATCGTTTTCAAAATACTTATCAAAGGTATGCTTGTCCATCAAAACACTCTTCGAATGAGGAAAGTAGCCTCTGAATTGTGATAGGATTTCAAAGCCTTGAACATCTATATCACCCCAATAGTATAAGTCAATTCCGTTGAACCATTCCACATTTTTCAAATTGAGAACACTGTATCCACTACCAAATATTGCAATCGTATCGTTCATTTTAGGAAGAGTTAGTGTAGTGTAAAGAGTTGTTTTGTTTTCTACAACTAATACTTTTCTTATTGGCAAGTCCATCACTTCAAATTGACTAACTGGAATAGCCAGATCATCTATTCCAGAGAAGAACCTTTGAGTAATCTCTTTGTCAAGCACTTTAAACCGAATTTGTGGTTCAGCATATTTTAAGTTAAATCTTTTCTCAAATACTTTGTCGTCTGCTTTGACATGTTCTGAAATAAGAATATCGAGTAACTCTCTGACTACAGCTTGATTTTTCTCCAAAAACTTTGTGTGAACCTTTATAGGTAATTCTCTTATATACAAGTTTGGTTTGGGATTTTTCTTGAAATACTTACATACTTTCAAAATACTTTCCCATTCGGATTGGTTAGCAATTACCTTCAAGGGATTTTTAATTAACCAATCTTTTAAGTCTGGAAATGTTTCAAGGATGCATTTGATACTCTTGCAGAATAGCTCAACTTCATTTTCTCGACCTAAAAACTTCAAAAAGTCAATTTCGGTTTCAAAATATATTAAGGTTGGTAAGGCTTGAAGACCTAAGGATTTTGTTTTTACATTTTGAAATTCTACTGTGTAACCAAAACCTGTTTTTTCCTTTGATTGACTGATAATCAGCTGTATTTCTTTTTCAAATTGATGGAATGATGTTTTAGTGTATGACTTGTCTCCACGAATTACCAATTTTTCAAAGGGCTTATTGTCAACTAAAGATCGAAGAAAGGAAACATATTTCCTTTCTGCTTTTTTCTTTATTTCCTGAGGTGTAATCATTGCACATAGTTGGATTTTTGTTCCTGAAATTGTTCAATAGGCATATCGTATAACCAAGAATGCCTTTCTTCCTTACGTTCTACAAAGTGAACAAATGAAATATCGTTTTCTACAATGTGTATGTTATCGCTTGGCGTAACCACTAATAATTGTAAATGAAGTTGCTTACAAAGCGTAACTAAATATCTTGCTTTGTCTTCATCCTGTGCCTTGAAGGCTTCGTCAATAGCAATGAATCGGAATGAATTACTTTGTAATCCTTCTTTAGTCAAACCAAATTGATAAGCAATTGCAGAGCCTAAAATTGTATAAGTAAGTTGTGCTTTCTCTCCACCAGAAAGTTGTCCCATTGCCTCATAAGTTTTGAATTTCTGATTAGTTTCTTTGTAAAACTCTTCGGCTTTGTAGTTGAACCACGAACGAACGTCCATAACCTTCTTTCTCCAATCTACATTATCTAACTTTTCTATAAATGGGTGAATGTGATTGTTGAAGTGATACTCTCTTCCTTCAATTGTTTTCTCCATTTGATAAACATTAGGAACGGCTTCTTCCAAAAGTCTTCTAAATTCTTTTATTTCATCATTAATTTTATTCGGTGCAACAAGTTGGATATAGGTCTTAGGGCTGTTTTTAAAATCAATAGCTTTTAACGAATCGTTCAGATGCCTAATGTTTTCCTTTATTGTATCTGACCAGTTTTCAAAGAACATTCTAAAGTCACCAACTTTATTGGTGATGGTTTCCTGCAAATAATCATTAAATTTTTTTTCAAATTTTGGAAGATTATCCTTTTCTAACCTTTCCAAAAACTTTTGGTACTCGCTGATAAATTCTAAGTGAGTTGATTCGGGCAAAGCATTTACATCAGAACGCCAGTCTTTGTATTTGCTGATAATAATTTCAGTCGGCTGTTTAAAGGCATTTATTTTTACGCTGACTTCCCGCTCATTTTGTTGCTTTTGTATGTTTAGCTCTGATATTTCTCTTGAATTTTCGTCTTGAAAATTTTTACGACTTGCTTCAAAATTCACATACTCAATGCTCAACAAATTGGGGTTTTGACTTTCAAACGCTGATGTGTCAATATTTCCGAAAGACTCAAAAATGGCTTTGTTGCTAACTACAGATAAATCAATTTGTTTTTGCCTTTCTTCTGTTTGAAAAATCTCCCTGTCTTTATTTTTAATCTCAACTTCCGAAAGTTGCTTCAACGTATCCTGCACATTTTTCAACTGCTCTTGCAATTTCTTAACTCTGTCATTTGCTTTTTCCAACGCTTCTTTCTGTTCCGTCTTTTCTTGTATATCACGGGCATAAGATTGCCAATCTATATCATCATACTTATCAAACTTTGAAAACAGATATTGGCACTCATCTTTGAATGTTCCTAAATTTGCTATTTCCGATTTTTTACTTGCAATCGCCTTTTTGTTTTCGGTTTGTTGGTTTTGCAGATTGCCCAATTCTTTCTTTAATGCCGCAATTTTCTCTTTATTATCCCAACCCAAAACATAGTTTTCTTTTCTAGAAATATGTGGACGGTCGTCTTTTTCGTGTTTTCCTTTTCTAGATTTTATTAGACCGTTTTGCGTAATTGCCATTTCTGAATGGCGTTCAAATTCTGAAAGATTATCCACACAAGTAAAATTGAATTGAGCTTCCAAATAATTCTCAATCCATTCATCATACTGCGTTTTGGGTTTTATTTCAATTTTATTGACTAAGGAATTTTCGTTTATATCCTTATGTCGAATTCTTTTGAGATAATCCTGTTGTTCGTACTTGTCGTATCGAATTCTACCTCTCAAATTATTGTTATTCACATACTGATTTACTTTTGAATAGTACTTTGATGGAACAATCAAACGCAAAGCAAGATTGTGAAGCACTTTTTCAACAGATAATTCCCACGCTAATTCATCTTCCTTTACTTTAATCAATTCGCCAATAAATGGGATTTCTTCTTTTGTTGCTCCAATGTTTTCAATAAGTTCATCACGAATCCTAGCCTCATTTACAGGAATATTATTTTTGTTTTTTTGAAGCGTTTGAATGGTGTTTACTAATTCGTTGACCGATTCGGTTAGCTCATCTTCTTTATTTTTTAACGCTCGAAGATTTTCACTTTCATCATCAATATTTTGCTGTGTTCTTTGTTTTAACTGTTTCGCCTTTTCACGGTCTTCAATAAAGGTTTCTTTGCTTGGATTAGTATGTAACTTAAGTTTTTGAGCGATGCTGTTATAATCTTCAAGCTTGCCACTTCTTAAAGTTTTACTTTTTTCTAATCTTGAAATTTCTGTTTTCAGTTTTTCAATTTGATTACCAACTTCGTCAGATTTTATCTGAACTGTCAAATCTGTCTCCTGGTTTTTGAAATCAGTTTCTTTCTCTCTTAACTCGGCTAACTCATCATTCAATTTTTGCAGTTCTGCTTTACATTTTTCTAATTCTTTTTCACCCAACTCAGCACCTTTTTGGGCAAACCAATAAACAGCCGTTTCTTTTGAATGCTCCCAATGTTTCAATTTTTCTTGAATTTCCTCCAGTTTGTTAGCAATTTCATTAATTGGTGTAAGCTGTTTGATTTGTTCTTTGGCTTTTTCAATGTTGGTTTTTGCATCCATTAATGTCAGAAAGCTCTCTTTTAATTCAATAAACGCTTCTTCTGAATTTTTACCATTCTCTGTGTATTCTTCCAACATATTAGTCCTGACGAACTCATCTAAATCTTCCAAAACTTTCACCCCGACGACTTGATTGAATAAACTCAATGCCTGTACTGAACGCATTCCGAAGAGATTTGACATTCGTTCTGCATAAGCAGTTGGACCGTCCATAAATTCAATTTTCCGTTTGGACGTATTCGCATTATAGATTTTATCCAACCGCTTTTTCCAATTTCCTTTGCCGTCAAACTGACTGAAATCTTTTTCTATTTCAAGCGGAATATGAGCAATACCGAATTGCCTTCTTAATTCGTTATTAGAAAACCACCGGACTTGAAATAATGTAATTTTCTTTTCATCCGTATTGTTAAAATGAGCAAGGATTACAGAATAATTGCTTTTATCTCGCAATTTTTGTGTGGAAGTAGAAGTTTTTCCTTCTTCTTGGATATTTCCATAATGCCCCAAGACATAAGTTTCTTCAGTGCGATCGCCTTTTTTTTCAACGCCCGAAGATTGATTGTAAAAACGGTCTCTTTTTGCAGGAACTATCAAAGTCAATAAAGCATCAATATAGGTGCTTTTTCCTGAAGCGTTCGCACCCGTTAAAAGAGAATTATTCCCTAGGGGGGCTATTCTGAAAATATTTTTATCAAAGGTTCCCCAGTTATAAACTTCCATATATTGAAGTCTGAAACCCGCTTTATCTGCACTGGTACTAAACAGACTAAACATACTCTTGTAACTTTGTTTTGAATTCTTTTAATATATCAGGCGTTACTTTTTCCTTGATAATCCGGTGTATCTGATATTTGGTTTCGTTATCTTTCTTGCTGATTTCTTTGAGATAGCCTAGTTCAACAACTCTTTTAATGTAGCTGTCCAAATTTTTTTGAAATTTCAGTTTGTTGTAGCCTTCTTGTAAAAAGAGTTCTAATTCATCTTTTATTTCAGTATCCGTAATGAATTTCTCCGCAGCCAACTGGGTGGGGTTACTGTCAAATTCTTCTAAACTTTGCCTCAAAACCACAAGTACAATAGATGTTTCAAAGCCAATTTGTCGTCTTTGAACTAACCCAAGTGTTTTTCCTTCGTTATCTTCAAATTGTTTTACGAAAGCAAAGCCATCGTCTTTTTTTACAATAAGTTCTAATCCAATTTTACTAATATAATCTTGGATGTCGGATTGGTAATTGATTATGTCGTCCCAAACGTTTGAAGAACGTTCGACGACGCCCTTCAGCAACTTTACAATTGCTTTACTGTATGGTGTTGTATTTTGTTCTTCAGTGTTCATTTAGTGAAAATGATTTCAGGGATTCGTATTTGTTTATTGTTTTCAAAATCGAACACGATACTTTGTGTTTTATCCGGACTGATTGTATGTTTAAAATCTTTAAAAATGCCCATATATCCAAATAATTCGGGTAGACCTTTTTCAAGTCCTCCGTAAAATTCAACGATTTCTAAAAGCGTGGTTTGCGGTTTTTCATTCAATATGTCTTTAATTCTTTTTCGCAATAACGCTTTGTCAATGTTTGATTGCGAGAATAGCTTATCCAATTGAGTTGAAGAAGCAATGTCCTCGTCTGCAATTTGTGGTCTACTTTTATATGTAACTTCTTCGTTTTGTTCTGTCGTTAATTTGCGTTCAAATGGAATGTTGATTTCAATTTCAGTTTCTAGTTCAAAAGAAATTTCGGGTTTAATCTTGGCTTTACTTATTTCTACAAGCTGCTTCTTTATTTCTTGAATGACGGCTTTGGTGGCTTCCGATTTTGAACTTTCGCTTTCGCGAATGATACGGCTTAGTTTTTCAGCCATTTTATCGTTAGCCTTGTAAACCTTTTGACCTGAATTGTGAAGATATCTTTTCATCACTTTTAAAAATGGGTCATTTACAGGAATTGATTTTTCTTCTAAAGTCTTATACAATTCCTTGGTTAGAAATTCCCATCTGTTTTGCAATTCAGGGTTTAAAATGAATGACCAAAATGCGTAAAAGCTTTTTCCTTGTTGACTATTTTTCAGTTCATCTAAAGCATCAAAAGTGAATTCCAAAATATCACTTTTGGTCAAACTTCCATCAGCATGTTTTTGATAAATCCCCTTAGTAATTTCTTTGAAATTGTCTTCAACTTCTTTAAAATCAGACAATAATTCTTTGGCTGATTGATTCAGTTGATTGAAACGCGGAACGATTTCAAATTCTTCAAACACTTTTATATCTTCTCCAATATTTATTCTCTGAATTTGCTGTTCAATTTCTAATTTTTTCTCCTCTAACAATTGAATACGTTTTCCAGCGTCTTCATTGGTAAACTCAACCAATTCTTTCAATTGATTGAAAATATTGTTAAATTTTGATTCAGTCCCAACAAACTCTTCCTTCTTCAAACTTGCTAACCAGTCTATAGTTTTGGTCGAATGAGCTGAAAGTTCATAAAAAACCTCTCCTTGTTCATCAGGATAATTGGCTAGAAAGCCTTTGTTTGTCCAAACTTGAATGTATTTTTTCGATTTCTCCTCGTAAGTATCAAAAACGTCGATTTCGCTGTCCTCATCATTCTCGACTTGTTTGTATTCCAGGTAATCCGCTAATCGCATATGAATACTATCTGATGAAATTGTACTTTGTCCACTTGAAAAAGTATCTGTAAGAAACTCAATAATCATTTCTCGATTTCTCAAACGCAGAAGTTCTACACTTGGTGAGATGTTTAGCGATTCTAATATTTTTGAGTTCTCATTCATATACACTCTGTTCTATTCTGGCAAATAACAGACTCCTTTAGTTCTTCAGCATTGGCTTAGCGTATTGGCAAAACCAAATGTACCTGTTGGAGCGTTGGATTCTTTTTGTTTGCAGCACAACCAATGCTAAATTACAGTTTTCACCTCTTTTCTGAAAACTATCAGTTTTCGACTAGAAGACAAAAGTCCCAACACGCTCTTAAATTGCGAAACAGGGACAACAACATCTCAGGGTTTTCCATCCCTTCAAGCCCTCAAGGCATTGCGCACTTTCCTTTGCTCTTCCGCACGTGTCTCTTCATCCCGGAAAATGATGAATCCCTGCTTTTTGATCATCAATTTCCACCACAGTTTTGCATTTATCAAGAGACCCGAGTGTTTTTCCAGACGGTAAGCCAATTCTATATTCGGTTCTTCTTTGTCATTAATGACCCTGCTTAATTTTGTGTAATGGATGGATAGGCCTTCTGCCAAGTCCTTCCGCGGCTTATTTAAACTTCGAATATACTCTTCCAGGTACTTGTCAAAAGAAAATACATCGGTATTGATATAGCGCTCCATTTGAAACCGGAGCCGCATCACATCTGCCAGGATTCGGTCTTGATCCGTCACTTCTCTGAGCCGCTGGAGTCGGATGGCTTTCATTTCTTCTGCCATTTGCTTTTCTTCCTCTGAGGTCAAGTCAGCGGGGACCAACATGGACTCGGCGATTTCCTCGTCGGTGTATTTTTTCTTGAGCCTTTGGTATATTGCTTCGTATTTCATCTGTCGGTGTTTTTGAATCAGGCTTACTGCACCCAAGCTCACTCCTCCCGCTTCAGCCCATACCAATCCACATTCCGCGTCAGGTACATAATCGCAGCGAGGATCAGCAGCAGCCCGAGGCTACCCATCAGCAGCGCATAGTCTTGCAACTGCAGGATGGAGTAGAAAAAGCCATACAGGATAGCCAGGATGCCAAAGACCATGACGGTCAGCTTGCGGTTGCGCAGCATAAAGTAACTGTAAACAGTGATCAGCAGTAAGATGGCGGCACAGGCGATCCAGTAAGCGGTATCAAAGCTGAGGTGCTCGGAGAAGGACAACAGCAGGATGTAAAACAGCACAATGCCCGCTCCCACGAGCAGGTACTGAATGGGATGCAGCCGCTTACGGTTGAGGATTTCGATGAAGAAGAAGGTCAGGAAAGTGAGCAAGATGAAATAGATGGCGTACTTAGCCGACCGCAGGGTCTTCTGGTATTCATCGATGGGCAGGAGGAGTTTCAGTCCGAAGGTGCTGACCGAGCGGCGGACCGGATCGGAGCCGTAGTAGGCATTGTCCTGTACGCTACCCTGCAGGAATGCGCCTACGCCCTGCTGCGGGTAGTTGCGGTTGAGTTGCAGCACCTGCCAGGTGGCGGTAAAACCACTATCGCTGACCACCCGCTCATCGGGCAGGAAGGCACCTTCGAAGCTCGGAGCCGTCCAGTTGGAAGCCAGCTGTACGGTAGTCGTTTTGCCGAAAGGCGTAAAGTGCAGATCGGTACTGCCATTGAGGTTAAGGTCGTAGGCAAAGCTAATGTTGCTGCCGCCCCCCTGAGGCAGGGGAAAAGGCACACTTGCCCCGGAACTGTAGATGTCATTGGTGATCGTCCCAGGACCGAGCTGCAGCGTCGTATCATTGAATTGCACCGCGATGGCCGCCTCCACGCCCTTCATATCGCTGATGCCGATGGTGAATATGGCTTCTTCCCACTGCAGGCTTTCTTCCGGTACCGACAGTGCATCTGCCCGCAAGCCAGAGAAATGGCCCCGGACAGCAAGCTGCGCATTGTACAGCACCACCACATAAATGCCACGATAGCGCTTTTGGGGCAGCAGCTCCCCTTCAAAAGCCACCGTGTCTGGCAGAAAATGGGCATAGCCCCGCTCGGTCACGGGTTTCCCCTCCGAATTGGTCAGCACCCGCTCGTAGGGTACGGAAAGCACCGGGCCAGCTACGGTCTGCGGGCCGCCCCACTTAGCACTGACCTCTTCCACGGCATTATCGCGTATGTTTTCCCGCTCCATAATCAACGAGTTGACCATACTGGCGGGGATCAGCAAAATCAGGACCAGTAGGCCTACGGTGAGCAGCTTGAGGGTGACGGAATTGCGGGCCCAGTTGTTGAGGCGGTCGAAGAAGGAGGGGTTGCTCATGTTTACGGTGTTGGTTTCCTTACTCAAGATAGCATCTATTCTTCTTATGGGATCAGGTTAAGTGACAAATATCCCTGGTTTTCCTTGACATACCCAAAATCAGAGCTCCTTCGCGATTCTATCCGGATCCTCTGCATCGTTACGGATAGTCAGTATGACGACTTCATCCGTTTCGATTCGTATATGATATAGTATCTTGTATTCAAGCGCTTTGGTATACCTGACCTCCTTAGTAGTGGGGCAAAAATAAGTTTTCCAATTGCTCTGATAGCTTTTGCCTTGATAAGTCCCAAAACCCGCCCGATGGTTGGTTTTGTGCCTCCCCAAAGCAAAACCCAATTGGAAAACTTATTTTTCGAGAAGCCCTTATTACTATCGTGGTACTCGTAGAGAGGGTGTATTTCAGGAAGCTTTTCCAGTTTCCGGGTTGCTTCGCTAATGTGCTGCTGTATTTTCTTTGCGTAGCGCTTTCCGTTGATGCGCTCTTCAAAACGATAAGCCTCCCGACGGCGATTTTGGGCATACCGCGTAAATACCACACGATATATTTTACCTACCATGAATCCGCTTCTTTGCTGGATTCATCCAGCGTAACATATCGCCCATTCTCATAATCTTCCATCGCCTTACCTATTTCCTGAGTCATTGCTTCACGGGACAAAGGGCGTAAGTGCTTGGAATAGTCTATTTGCCCTTGGCTTACATCAGTTTGGTCAAGTGCCTGGGGTTGATAAGCCTCAAACAGCCTTTCTGCCATATCAGCCAAAACCCCCAGAAGCTTCTCGTCCGCCTGTTCAATGCGAAGGTGTAAACGTTCTTTTAATTGCTCAGCACTCATGCGTTTCTCATCTTTTGAATCTCATTAAGATAACGATATTACCTCAAAAAGATTTACTAATCCGGGAATATTTCCCAACTGAATTTTTCCTGAGGCACAGATGTAGACGACCTACTTCTTATTCCAAAACCAAACTCACCCCTCCACCAACCCATACGCCAGCCCAATCCGCACCAGCCCGGCCGTATTGCGCGCACCCAGTTTCACCAAAAGATTGCGCCGGTGGGTCTCCACCGTAGCAAACTTGATGGACAGCTCTTCGGCGATTTCGGCGGTGGTGTATTCGTGGATAATCAGTTGCAGGACCTGCCGCTCGCGGCGGGTCAGTACCGGGAGTACCGGGTGGGCTTCTTTTGATGGTGCGGCGCTCAGGCTGTCCATGACCGCTTCTGCTACTTCCGGGCTGTAGTAGCGCTGCCCGGCCCCGACTTTACGGATGGCTTTGAGGAGTTCCTGCGTATCGGCACTTTTGAGCAGGTAGCCGGCGGCGCCTTCGCGGAGCATGGCTTTGACCATACTGGCTTCTTTGAGGGTGGACAAGGCTAAAACAGCAAGGGCCGGGAACCGGTGGTGCAGCGCCCGGCAGGTTTCCAGACCGTTCATGCCTTCCATATTGATGTCCAGCAGCACCACATCGGCTTCGACCTGCTCCAGGAGCTTGAGGGCTTCCTTACCGTCATTGGCGGTGCCGGCGCATTCCAAATCATCGGCTTGCGCGAGGGTGAGTTTCAGCCCGTCTACCACCAGCTGATGGTCGTCTACGATGAGTACCCGGATCATGGTTTCGTTGCTTGGTTGCTCTGCTAAAGTAAGCCTTTTATGCCAATGCTGCCTATGGCTGCGCTTTGATGACTTTAGCTTGATAATACCGCTGCCCATCGGTTAGCCGCAGCAGGTACAAACCGGGTGCCCAACCGGCAGTGGAAAGCTGAGGAGTAACAATTTGCTGGGATACCAGTTGTCCGGCAGCGCTGTAGACTTCAACCCGGGCATCGGTGCTGAGTTGACCGGGCAACTGTAAAAACAGGGTGCTGGTAGTTGGATTAGGGGCGACGTTCAGGTGCTGTGCCGGATAGCTTTCTGGTGCGTTCGTAAGCAATTCTGTTTCCAGACGCTCAATATTGCCAGCTATACCAGCTATCCATAATCTGCTGACCGATTCATTCATGGCAAAATGTACATCATTGATTTCCAGGCTGATTTCGTATAGACTGGACCAGGTTGCCCCCGCATCCGTTGTTTGGTAAACCTTTCCGACTATGGAAGTCCCACCGTAAAGGTACCCCAATGTGTCATTCACAAAACGTACTCCTCTCCAACGGATATTTTGAGAAACCGTACTAGACACCCACGTCAACCCGCCATCTACCGTTTTCCAAAGGTGATCTGACAAATCCCGATTCACAATCCAACCAGTATCCGGACTGGTAAAGGAAACCTCCAGGATATTCAGGCCATCCGGTAAATCAGCGGGGACTTCAGCCCAGCTGGCACCGCCGTCTGTCGATTTTATCAGGGTACTCTGCCCTCCTACTGCGTAGCCGGTTTGTTCGTCAGGAAAGTCGAAGCTGCGCAGGCGCTCTACGCCATCCACGGTCAGCTCTGCCCAGGTTGCACCATTGTCCTCCGTGCGGTAAATGGCGCCCTCTCTCGCAACGACCATAATACTGTTCCCCACTTTTTCCAGGCCATACTCCAGATTTCCCTCTGGGATTTCAAAGAGCTCTTCCCAGGTCGCTCCGCCATCGGTGGTCCGCACAACGTACCGCCTGCCCGACAGCCAAACTTCCTGCTCGGAAATCACCAGAATTTGCTGAAGGCTGTTTTCTGTGGTAAAGCCCTGTAGGCTTAACGCTTCCCAGTTCTCCCCTCCATCGGTGGTCTTCAGCACCGAACTTCCGCCAACGGCCCAGCCATAGTCAATATCCCAAAATGCGATTTCCTGTAAACTGACCCGGAGGCCCGGGACCAGGTTTTGATAGGCATCACCCGGCTCCGGCGAATAGTAAACGGAGCGATAGTTACTGCCAATCCATGCCCGGCCATCCGGAAGGGCGTACAATCCATTATTGATGCTCCCGGTTAATGTCCTCGACCAGGTCTGCCCGCCATCTGTGGACTGATAAATGCCCGTGTCAAAAGAGGTGGCAACGATAGACTGCCCGGCTTCATCTATGAACATCATATCATCCGTGTAATTGCCAAAGGCATTATCGGCGATTTTTTCCCAGGTGAAGCCGCCGTCTGAGGACCGGTAGAAGTCTTCCCGGAGTGAGGCGTAGCCATTGAGCTCGTCAATAAAGAGCGGCTCTACATATTCTTCCAGCCCCTCGGCAACCATCACCTGCGCCCAGGTTTGACCACCGTCCTGCGTGATGAACAGCTGCCCGTCCCGGTTGCCGACCCAGCCGTGGTTGCTATTAAGGAAAAAGATGTTGGAAATAAAGCCGACATTTTCAGGGGTAATGTCGGTCCAGTCCCCGCCTCCATCCGCGGTTTTGAGCAGGGTCACATAGTTGGCCACAAACAGGTCATCCGGCTGCAGCACATGCATAAAAAAGGTACTGCCAACGCCCTCCGGATCAGGCAGCTTTTCCCAACTTTGCCCTTCATCGGCAGAGCGCCAAAGGTCGTTGCCTGCAATCCAGGTGGTGTAGGTGCCATCGCCATTGGGCACGCAGGCGGCTTCCCGCTGTGTTCCTATGAAGTTTTCGCTAATGTAATCCCAGGTCTCCCCAAAATCCTGGGTTTCCATAGCCAAACCCTCTTCTCCGACCATGACACCAAAGCCACCGGGGCTCATGGCTACATCCAGTACATCGCGGAGATCTTCAAAGGGGTGCTGCCTCACCCATTCCTGGGCAAAGAGGGGGATTAAGTTCAAGAATAAAACGAAGGTAATCAGGCGCTGTCGCATAGCATTTGGTTTTTTCCAAATGTCCGAACATTACTTCGGGCCTGTTTCATGGTTTTCTGCGGGAAAGCTTCTACCGGAATTCTAGTAGAAAAGCGTCAGAGCGGTATTGCAATACTCACGCTCGTTCCTTGTCCCGGTGCGGTATCAATATCCAAATCGCCCTTTAGGTAGTCCACCCGGGAGGCTACGCTGCTCATCCCCAGGGAAGCTTGTTGCCTGGCTTGCTCCAGATCAAAACCCCGTCCATCGTCCTCAACGGTAAGGAAGAGGGTTCCGTCTCTTTGCAACATCAGTACCTGATCGGCCTGTGCATGCTTGACGATGTTATTGGTGAGCTCCTGCACGATCCGGAACAGGGTCACCGCGACTTCCTCCGGCAGGCGCCCTTTGAGCCCGATAGTCTGAAACTGGCAACGGAGCCCCTGGGCTTCCAGTTGAGCAGCAAGATCCTCTATTGCGCCTTCCAACCCCAGTAAGGTAAGAGACCGCGGCATAAGGTTCTGCGCAATTCTCCGAAGCTCCTGACTGGCATTGGCTGAAATAGAAACAGTACGCTGCGCCAAGCCATCGTCATGAGCCGTGGCCCTCCGGGCAAGCTCGGATACGTGCCGCTGTATAGCCGTGATCATACCGCCCAGGCTGTCGTGCAGGTCGTTGGCGATCCGGTAACGCTCCTGTTCCTGCCCCTGAATCATAGACTGCATAGCCGAAAGGCGGTTTTCCTGTTCCAGTTGCAAAATGCGTTGCTCCTGAAGGGCTTGTTCCTGCTGTGCCATGCGCCGGTTGGCAAGGAGCCGCTGCCGCAGCCCCAGGAAAATCAGCACGGCCAGGATGGCGAGCAACAGTGCTGCAATGAACAGGGCGTTGCGCTCCTGGGTTTTCTGTTTCAGTTCCAAATCTTTGATTTGCAGCGCCTGCTCCTTTTTTTCGGTTTCGGCTTTGACCCGCAGCGCATTCAGGTTTTGCTCTACGGTGACGTTGGTCAGGCTGTCCTCCAATGCTTCATAAGCTTCGAGATAAGCAAGGGCCTCCACTGTCGCCCCGCGTTCTTTCTTCCACTGATAGAGCATGTTCAGGGCACGGCCCCGGCGGTAGGGCACATGAGCTTCCCGGTAATAACCGAGCGCCTGCTGCATCGCCTGTTCGGCAGCCCCCCCGATTGCCCTGCTTGTAGTACAGCTTGGCCAGGTCTTCGTAGCACCAGCCGGCACGGTAAGGAATACCGGATTGCTCAAAGTATTGTATGGCCTTTTTCAACTGGGCTTCCACTGCGGCTTCTTCCTGCGTAGCAAACATGTAAAGGGCAATATGTGCCGGTTGCTGCATGAGGGCTTCGTCGGGCTTTTGCTCCCGCTTGTAGTCATCCCAAAGCTGCTGGAATTCCCCCATTTTCTCAAACTGGCCGGTTTGGAAATAGTATTGCAGCAACTGAAAGAGCAGGTACCCCCGGTCTGAGCGTATGGGGCTGCCCTGCACTTGCTGATGCGCGAGGGTGGCATAGCGGTTGGCCTGAGCGGTATCCTGTTTTTCGCTGAAGAGTTGAAAAAGGCCAAGGTAGGCTTTCCATAGTTCTGCCGGGCTGCCCGCCTCCTGAAAAGCAGCTTCCGCCTTGTTCCAGTAAAAATAGGCACTGTCGGGCTTCGACAGGCGTTGATGAGAGAGAGCCAGGTTAGTGTACACGCTGCCCGTGAGTTCCGTTAGGCCGGCTTGTTCCCCAAGGGCCGCTGCCCGATAATAATAGGCTAAAGCTTTCTGATATTGGCTTTTCTTATGGTACCAGCGCCCAATGATGATGGTAGACGCTACTTCAGGGGCAGGCAATTTTAAGGCTCCGGCTACCTCGATGGCACGCTGACAGTAGACAACCGTACTATCCGCCCCCTCTTCACTATAAATCCGGCACAAAGCACCCAGCACAGGCAGTTGTGCAGCTTCATCTTTTGCATTCGCCAGTTCAGCCTGAAGACTGTCGGTCAGGGAAGAACGGGCAGACAGAGCAACATGGGCAGATAGGCTCAACAGCAGCAATAAAAGGCGCCACATAGTTTTGGGATTTTTACGCCTCTGAAGATACGGGCTTATGCCCCACCTGCCCAAATTCTACGTCAGCAGATTGCCATTTTCATCCCACGCTGCCATTTCGTTTCGGGTATCATGGTCGACACACTTCGACAACCATTCCTCCTCTCCGGTGATGCCGTGCTTTCGCAAAACTTCCTCCGGCGGACCATCCCAGAGGTTGGGGGCATTGCCTTTATAGCCCAGGTCCTTAATGCCTTCCTTGCTGGTAAAGTAGCCGGTGGTGACCAGCCGCCGCAACAGATCAAAAAAAGCGACTTCCGGCTCCGGAATCTCGGCAGAGTCTTCGGGCAGATAAGCGATATCTTCTATGATTTCCAGTTGTTGCCCGGCGGTTAGGGCCATGAAGTCGTTCTGCTCAAAGCGCTGCAGAGAGGCCCGGCTCAGCCAGGACAGCCCGCCACGCAGGGGCAATTGAAAATCCGGAAAGTCCAGCGCCATAAAATCAATAAAATCGGTAACGCCGGTGGCACTTGCTGCCGGGCCCTGTTCATCAGCAGGCAGGATGATATCAGCCAGGTAGTCCAGTATTTTCCGCTCGCTTTCGCTAAAAAAAGGTGCATTGGCATGTAGCCGGGCATCGCGCCGCAGCTCTTCCGGGATTCGGGTGCCCTCGTAGGGGAATGGATTTTCAGCAGCTGTTTCGCCCGCCGGTGTGGTATCGGCTTCACAGCCGGCAGCGGTGAAGAGGGCGGAAGTAGCGGCAGCCCCAATCAGTAAGCTTTTGATACTTTCTCGGCGGTCCATCAGAGATTCATTTTTTTGAGTTCGGAAATGATGTGGTCGCTGGTGCGCCAGGCGAGTGCCATGATCGTCCAGGTCGGGTTTTTGTCGGCCTGGGAAGGGAAGGTGGCAGCGTCGGTGATGAAGAGATTGGGCACCTCGTGCAATCGGCCGTAGCCATTCGTCACGGAAGTCTTCGGGTCGTCGCCCATGCGGGCAGTGCCGACCTCATGGATGATCTCGCCCGGCTTGTTCAGCCCGTAGTCATTCGCTGCCGTCTTCTTGCCGGACAGGATTTTTGCGCCCATATTGGTCAGGATTTCCTCAAAGGTATCCTGCATGTGGCGGGCCTGCCGGCGTTCGTAGTCTCTCCATTTGTAATGGAAGCGCAGGACCGGGATGCCCCACTCGTCGACTTTGTTCGGGTCGATTTCACAATAGTTGTCGTACTGCGCTACCGACTCGCCCCGGCCGGACATACCGACGAAAGCGCCGTAGATGCGGCGGAGCTCCTTTTTGTACTTTTTGCCGTAGCCACCAGGGGTAATGCCCAGTGCCCGTTGTACCTCAGCCTGATTGAAGCCGTGCCCGTACTTAGGCATACTTTGCCCGCCCCACACTTCGATATGGTAGCCGCGGGGAAAGTCCAGCTTTCTGTTGTCTTCCCACCAGGGGGAATAAACGTGCAGGCCCCCTACCCCGTCTTCGTTGTACCGGTCGCGGTCCATCAATGCTGGCAGAAAACCGTACATACTAGACCCTGTGGAGTCGTGAAGGTAGCGCCCGATCAGCCCGCTGCCATTGCCCAACCCATCTTCTTTGGAGTTGAGCAGGATGCGGGCCGTAGAGCAGGACGAAGCCGCCAGCACAATCACTTTGCCTTTGATTTGGTACTCCCGCCGGTCGGCTTTATTCACATAACTGACGGCTTTGGCTTTACCATCCGGGCCGGTTTCCACCGAACGCGCCATGCAATTGACAAACAGGTCGATCTGCCCACCGGCTTTCTGGGCCGGGAAGATGAGGCAGGAACCGGAGCTGAAGTCGGCATACACCATACAGGACCGGCCGCACTGCCCACAGTAAAAGCACAAACCGCGCTCCTTGTTAATCCGCTTGGTGAGCATAGACATGCGGGAAGGGATGACGGTGACACCAGATTTCCGTGCCCCCTTGATGTAGTACCACTCGTGCAGGCGGGGTTTGGGCGGAGGCAGGAAGAAGCCATCCGGATCGTTGGGCAAGCCTTCGTTGGTGCCAAATACGCCGATCAGCTTATCGACTTTATCGTAGTAAGGCTTGACATCCTCGTAGGAAATGGGCCAGTTGGCGCCCAGCCCGTCGATATCCTTTCGGCGGAAATCGTCCGGTCCGAAGCGCAGGGAAATACGCCCCCAGTGGTTGGTGCGCCCGCCCAGCATACGGGAGCGGAACCAGCGGAAGTCGGTACCTCCGGCCTGTGTGTAGGGTTCGCCCTCGATTTCCCATCCGCCCCAGGCCATGTCAAAGTCGCCAAAATCCCGCTGAGTGCTGGCACCACGGCGGGGGCTCTCGTAAGGCCAGCGCATTTGTGTTTTGGTGACCGGGTCTGCCGGGTCAAAGAAAGGTCCGGCTTCCACAATGGCTACAGACAAGCCCTGCTCCGCCAGCACCTTGGCCGTCATGCCGCCGCCGGCGCCGGAGCCTACGATGACGGCGTCGTAAGTTTTGGTAGGTTTCTTTATTTCCACGATCGAGTTTTGATTGGTCTCGTGCTAAAATTAGAAAAACTAAATACGGATAAGGTACTTCGAATGTCAAATCCATAATCTTTATCTGGCACCCAACTGTTTTTAGACTACTCTCGTCTGTAACCCAAAGTAAATCCATCAGACATGAACAAAACTATTTTTCTTAGCCTGTTGTCCGCCTTTATTTTCTGGCAATGCGATACCGCATCCAACGAACCGGCCCCCTATCTGCCGGTCACCGCCGACATGGAACAGACTGCTGACATGAATCAAACCCTCGGCTGGGACCTCTTTCATCAGGAGCAGCAAGCCTTGCCGCAGGAGAACATCCTCATTTCGCCCTATAGCGTACAAACGGCGCTTTTCATGGCACAAAATGGCGCACAGGGCAGCACCCTGGGGCAAATGCTGGACCTCATGGATGGCAGCAACGTCAGCGTGGAAAGCCTGAACCAGGCCCACAAACAGCTCAATACCCTCCTCACCAATCCCGCAGACCACCCGGAAGTGACAGTCGCGAACAGCTATTTCTACGATGCGGAGCGTATTGACGTGGAGCAGGCGTTCCTGAACCCGCTGAGCGAGTTTTATGCCGCTTCTTCCGAGAGCCTGGATTTCCGGCAGGAAGCGCAAAGCAAGGCTGCCATCAACAACTGGGTATCGGAAAAGACCAATGGTAAAATTCCCACTATCGTGGAAGAGATCACTTCTGAAGACGTAGCCTTTCTGATCAATGCCCTGTACTTTAAAGCGGACTGGCTGGCGGGCTTCCCGGAGGAGCTGACCTTCGACGGCACCTTCCAAACGGCAGCGGGCGGAACCGCAGAAGTCCCCTTTGTCAATCAGGATGCCAGCTTCCTCACCGCTCAGGCGGATGGGCTGCACATGGTAGACCTCCCGTTCAAGGATTCCACCTACAGCCTGACCCTCATTATGCCCGACCCGGAGCAGCCAGATGCACAGTGGCCTACCTCACTGACCAAAGACCGCTGGCTGGCCCTATACGACGCCATTCAGCCCGGCAGGGCGATTGTACAGTTCCCAAAACTGAAGCTGGAATACGGCAACAACCTGGTCCGCTCCCTTCGCAACCTGGGCATGGAAGATGCCTTTTCTCCTGCTCTGGCTGACTTCCAGCTCATGGGGAGTGCGACCAACGGGCAGAATATTTTCATCAAACAAATTGCGCACAAAGCGGTGCTTGAAGTAGATGAACAGGGCGCAGAAGGTGCTGCCGCAACAAGTATTGGCTTTGGTACAACCTCTGCCCCACCCTTTTTCCGGTTTGACGAGCCCTTTGTCGTGGTCCTCCGGTATATAGAGACTAATACGATGTTGTTTACGGGGTTTGTAGCGGACCCATCGGCGGAGTAAACCGGTCTGAAAATCGGAATTCTGACTATCTTAGGGCTTGCCGGGGCTCACATTGCCCGGCAAGCCTTCTGGTTGTTGATCCGATAAAACTGACCGTATGAAAAAATGCTTTGCTTTTCTTGTGCTGATCTTAGGTTCGCTGTCTCTCTCTGCCCAATACGATATGCCCCATATTCTATCGCTAAAACAGCAGGGCGAACTGCGCGACCAATGGCTGCAACACCGCATGAAGACCGTGCTGCCTCCTATCATGCAGCGCGAAGGCATCGACATGTGGGTCCTCATCGCCCGGGAGTACAATGAAGACCCGGTACTCAAAACCCTGCTGCCTTCCTTCTGGCTCTCGGCCCGCCGTACGACGATGCTGGTCATTTACGATACCGGCGACAGCCTGGAAACCCTCGCCTGCGCCCGCTATGATGTGGGCGAAGTGTTCAAAAAAGCCTGGGACAAAGAGGTGGAGCCCGATCAATGGAAGCGGCTGGCACAACTGATTACGGAAAGAGACCCGGCAAAGATCGCGGTCAACCGATCGGAGCACTTTGGCCTGGCGGATGGCTTGTCGGCCTACCACTACGATCAGCTGATGGCGCACCTGCCCGAAGCCTATCAGGAAAGAGTCGTCACCGGCGAACGCCTGGCCCTCGGCTGGCTGGAAACCCGCACTTCGGAAGAAATGACGGTCTATCAGCAGGTCTGCCGTATTGCTCATGCCATTATCGCGGAGGGGCTTTCCGATCAGGTCATACAACCCGGCGTAACCACCACCGATGACGTGGTGTGGTTCTACCGGGAGCGCATCCGGGAGTTGGGGCTGACCGCCTGGTTTCACCCTACGGTGGATGTACAACGCGCCAATCCGGACGCCGATGGTTCCACCCTGAGTTTTGCCGCCCGTCCCGGCGAGACGGTCATTCAACCGGGCGACCTGGTACACTGCGACTTTGGGATCACCTACCTGGGGCTGAATACGGATACACAACAGAATGCCTACGTTTTAAAACCCGGAGAGACCGATGCACCAGTTTTCCTCAAAGCAGCCCACAAGAAAGGCCTTCATCTCATGGATATTCTGACCAACGAATTTCAGGAAGGGCGTACCGGCAATGAAGTCCTTGCGGAGGCGCTGAAGAAGGCCAAATACGCCGGGCTGAAACCCCAGATTTACACCCACTCCATCGGCTACCACGGGCATGGCGCCGGGCCAACGATCGGGCTTTGGGATCAGCAGGAAGGCGTGCCCCACAAGGGCGACTACCCGCTTTACCACAACACCGCCTACTCTATTGAGCTGAACACCAAGGTGTATTTACCGGAGTGGGACAAGGAAATCCGAATGATGATGGAAGAAGATGCTTTCTTTTATGAAAACGGGGTACGCTATATTGATGGGCGACAGGAGGAGCTCTTTCTTATTCCACGCCAACTCCGGGATTAAGAGCGTGTTGGGAGGAGCACTACTGCTGATAATCAAAGTATTGTGAATCCCGCAAGAATACGGGACGTCATGGAAAAACACTTATTTGAACCTCTAATGCTACGGGGCAGGCTCCACCAAATGCGCATTTTTCCATTTAGCCACAACCACAACCCTTTGATTATCAACTATCTTTTGCTCCAAACATGCTCTTAGTGGCTGGCTCTATTCAAATATCCGTTTTTCGAATAATGTTTTCAACCCATCAAATGTCTGCTTTGGTTTTTTACAAATATAGATATGTTGATGCTGTTCTTCTTTCGTTTCTGCATAAGGGTTGTAAAAAGTTCTTACTTTTTCCACTTCGTCAAAATACTCCTTAAAGAAACTGCCTACATTATACCCCAAACCAATAGTCGTTTCAGGCATATTGCCTTTTGGCACCCAATTGTAAAAACTTCCGTGTAAAGAAAAAGCTACAGGTAAATCGTACCGCTCTTTAAACAAATTGACTGCTCCTGCTTGTGCGTAATGTTTCCCCCAAATCATGGTTTTGTTTCTTTCTTCATCTGGAAGACTATCATGCACGTTTTTCAATTCTTTTAAAATAACGGGCCAATAATCTTTTGAATACCTTTCTTCAAATCTGACATTGAATTGCCCCCCTTCTATAACTTTTCTATTCTCGTACGGATAGTCGTATTTTAGATAACTATCTAATGGGAATACTGGCATACCAAATGGGATTAAGAAAACACCGACAGAAAGGATAACACCTGTTGGGTAAATCAACCATTTCCGTTTTGACAGGATGTAGCGTTCCCAAAACACACCACCAAAAGGCAATACGGTTAAAGCTATCGGATAAAAGTAATATCCTTTACCTTGGCTAGAGGCTAAAAACATGGCAGACAACAAAATAGATAACGATAGTGGCCTATAGAATTTCATTGAATAATGAAACATTGAAAAAATTGCAGGAATGGTAATGAGCAGAGCAAGTGGGTTCAATGCCATGAAAAAACCTTGTAAAACTTCTCTAGTTTCTTGTCTTTCTAATTGGGTTTCGTAAAGTCGGGTAAACATTTTAAGAACCGGGAAATCATTGACTGCTTGCCAAATAATATTTGGGCTTATTAGTGCTAAAAAGGCGATTACATTCAACCAAAATCTATGCTTGAGTAGTGAATTCCTTGTTGCCTTAAAAAACAGTAAGGATGAAACCCCGAACATAAAAAATACTGCATCGTATTTGGACAAAAATGCTAAAGCGGTCGTTATGGTCAAATACCATAAATATTTCTTATCGAGATGCTTAACATACTTTGTAAGCAGGTAGAAATTGACAACCCAAAAGAGCTGACTAAAAACCACAGGTTGAAATAACTGTTGTGAACGCCCAAATGCTGGGGCAATGATGATACACATCAAAACCAAAAAGACAGCTTTTGTCTTACCGCCTAATTCAATGGTGATTTTTGAAACAAAAATAAGAATTAGAATTGCTGAAATATGAGGGAAAAGATGGTGTATGAAAACCGATTCTGATTGGAACAAATTTTGGAAGAAAGCCAAAACTCCAATGAACGGGGGGAACTCCATAAACCCAAACGCAAGATGATTCCCTGTTTCAATATGCAGAAATTCGTCTCCTTGAAACCCTGAGTTGCTATCAGCAATTAAGTGAAGTGCTAATTTGATGATGCAAAAAGCAAAAAGTATGAGCTTTGTTTGGTTATTCATTTCTTCTGTCTCTTAAGGTATAAAGGCAAGGGGTTATTTTGTAATTCCTTCTACTAACTTTTCGTATTCAGTATCATTCGGTTCCCACAATTCAATTTTATTTCCATCATTATCCATGATATGCACAAATTTTCCGTACTCAAACTCTTCAATATTATCTAAAATCGCAACTCCGTTATTCTTTAGTTTTTCCAATAGTCGTTCAAGGTGAACA
>NZ_JAVJSK010000089.1:0-25867 GCF_040219495.1 Phaeodactylibacter sp.
TTGTCTTCTAGTCGAAAACTAACAATTTTTTGGTTAGACGAGGCACGAAAACCGGAGTTTAGCCTTAGCTAAATAGCCTGTCCCGCAATTTGCGGGAAGGATTTTCGGGACGAAGTATAAGCAAAAAAGTGTAGTTTGCAGACCGATTACTAAAGTCCCAACACGCTCTAAGAGCGTGTTGGGGCTTTGTCACCGAAAAAAAACGGGGAAGGGCCTTCTCTTCTCCCACCGCCGTGATCTTTTCCGAAGAAAATGCCCCGCAACCAGACCTCGTTTTTCTGAGCAAAGAAAAAATGAAGTTGCTAGATCCCGAGTGGGGCATCCGGGGGGTGCCCGATATGGTCTGGTGGAGATTGTTTCTCCGTCCTCTTATAAAAGAGACCACCTGGAAAAAAGAGGCTGTATGCGCAGTATGGCGTTGCAGAATACTGGATTATTGATCCTTCTTACCATTCCATTGAAGTTTATGTGCTGAAGGAAAAAGCCTACGAATTGCATGCGTTTGGCATCAGCGGCGAACAAATTACTTCTCCTATCATCAAAGATTTTCCCATAGAGGTGGATTCTATTTTCCTTAAGAAACCGGAAGCTTAACCTACTAACTGGACTTTAGGCGTAAAGTCGGAAATGCGAATTTCCCGGCTTCCTGGCCAGCGTCAGTAGCCACAAACGCATCCTTTAAGGACAGGAGGGGGCGACCATTTCAAGCGTCTTGCCCTTATGCCCAGCCTGGCCGCCTTTCTTGCGGGGTAAGCTCAGCCCTTCTTCAACCCGTCGCTGCTCGGAGGCCGCGACGAGGTACCGCTGTTGGCTTTCAGCTGAGCTTCCAGTTCTGCAATACGAGCTAGCGCTGCCGCCAGCAGTGATTCCAGCTTCGCTATTTGCTCAGCCTGTTGCGCTATGATCTCGTCTTTACTCACCAGTGCTAGTTCGGTATTTTCTCGCTATTTTGCAAATCAACCTAAATAGTTACGATTTTAATTACTATTTTTTTAACCGGCTATAAAAAGCCTTACCATACTTGAAAATTGTTCTTGGAAGTTTCCTTTTATGAAGTACCTTCTTCGTTTTTTGCTTTGCCTTCTTCGTAAATATTACGAATTAATAAAATTAAAGGTAATCCTATTATCCACCCCCATTTCATGTCAATAATATCATATGATTCCTTGTACAGAAAAGGTACGGCTTCGAATATTAACACGATTCCAAATAGTAGTATTGATTGAATGTACTTGTTCATTTTTATTTTTTTTGTAAAAGGTAACGTTTGGCATAAACGCAGGTGGGGTGTTGAGCCCCAGTTGCCGTTTTATACTCTGTGTGTGCCTGGAATGCACATCCATCGCTATAAAGATAGTGAGTTTTCTTGGTGGTGCAAGTCCACTGGTAGTGAGTTGGTGAAGCTACCGGCGCCAACCGCAAAGCCTGCTGTAACAGCCAAACGGTTCGTGTATGAGCAGTAGCGGATTTCAAGCTACTAAACAGTCAGATAGCACCGACCTTTGAATTATAGTTTTCCGTTTCAAATTAGCACTAAGCCCGCTATTGCTTATACACAATGTTGTATGCCCGTGCTTTTTCATTTTCTTTTCTGTCAGCGTTAGGGCAGCCACACTCTTTGCCAAGTTTTGGTTTGCAGGTCGGTTGGTGCGACTTGGCAATGTGTGTGGATGCGTGCGGCTGGTTTCATTGTTATGGTAATACTCTATGAAGCCAATGTTTAGCTCTGTCCGTGTCATAGGCTTCTAAACATTCCTTCACTTTGTCAATGTTATACTTTAGACTTGATATTTTGTCTCGTTTAGTTTGTGGGTCATTCCAACTTGCAGAAAGCTGTCCTACTGCATAAAAGAATCCACTCTGGACATTGTCACCAGAAAAATTCATACCTGTAATTTCTAGCTCTAACGCATAAGAATCGTAAGGATAGCCGTTTGAACAGTTCCATCCTTTTATAAGGCGAATAATTGGTCTTACAACCTGGTTGTACTTGGTGTTTGCATCTGTCAAACTCTGTTTGACATCATTTGGATTGGTTGACTGCCAGCCATATGTCTTATCAGGAATGTAAAGTGTACTTCCATAAAAGAGATTCTGTTCTTCCTTAGCTGGGACTAGGTCAAAGTTGATATTGTTCAACCGCACTGTGACTGTTGGAAATGACTTTACAACTTCTGAACCGTAGCGGTCTTTGTAGTATTTATCAGCAAAATTCTTAAGCCAAAGACGATAGGTCTCCGGATTTCTCTCATATTCTGTATGATTAAAAACTACCATCAGATCAATGTCTGACTTACTGTCAATGCTTCTGGGAAGTATTGTGTCTCTGTCGTATGAACCAAATACGAATCGTCTATTAAATAAAATGCCTAATTCATTATCTAGGTTTTTCAGGAGGTTTTCTTTCGATCGATTTATTTTATCAATCTCGGTCGAATCTTTCTTCAGGTAATACGTGTAAGAAAGCGTTTTTAAATATGAATCAATTGATGCTGCCATTTACTTCCACCATTTTGTCATTTCACCTGATTTTTCAATTGCGTATTTAGCCCAATGGCGACCACCTAGATTGATGTTTGGTCTTTCTGTTTTATTCAGTTTGTTCAGCCGTTCTTGAAGCTTTTCAATGTTCTGCTGATCTAGGGATTCTTTAAGAAACTCTGAGTAAGTATCGTTGTGCAGTTCTAAATAAAGATTACCAAACTTGGTATGCCTGGAACAGATTCCGAGACCACCATGCGTTTCGGAAATCAATAATAGGATAGAAGCAATTAGTGATGCAATGGAAAGAACTTGAATCCACAATTGGGAGAAAAGGCCGGATATGGCCATTACTGCAAAAACGATATTCACAACTATGTAAATGTAGGTGCTGATTCTGCGGATGTCAGCTGTTTTAAAGTGACCTTTTGCAGAATATGCGGTGCTTTCACCGATATGCTTCAATAACTCTTTACTCATCAGCTTTTCCGTTAATCGTTTCCATCACTTCCATAAAATTTTCCAAGCCTGCTTCTATATTCTCGATGATTTCATTGGCTAAAATATCTGGTCCGTACGGTTGGCTTATGCGATTTGGCAATGTGTATGGCTTTGAAGTGTTGTGCTTCATTTCAATAGTTTTTTCAGCTCTTCTTCCTTTTTCTCTTCAATTAGGTAGGCTTCTACTGATTCATTGAGTGTGCCAAAATCAAACTGAGTTTGATAGGCTACCACCTTACCGTTCTTTTTAAGTCGTGTCATTTCATCCATTACCTTCTTCTTATATAGCGTATCAGGATTTCCGGCTAAATGCTCACCCTTACTCTCAATGATATAAATGACTTCAATGGTGTCGTCATCTTTCTTCTTTGCAGCAATAAAATCAGGTCTGATTTTATGCTCATGCCAACCTTGAATAGCGTACCAATTTTTACCCACACGATTTCTGAACCACCAAAGAAGTTTTGTTTGATTTTCAAGAATAGAAGCAACAGATTTTTCCAAACCATTCATAGTTGTGACTTCCACATCTGAATACAAGTTCTTGATGTACGTATTCGGAATGCTTGTAGTGGTAATCGTATCGGTTGTGGGAATCTTGTAACCGATTGATTTGTCATCACTCACAGCCAGTTCAAGGTTGTCGTTCTTCAAGTGGTTTAGAAAGATTTCTTCTTCCTGTTTTTGACGATTTTCTTTCAGGTCTTTCGTTACCAAAGAGGTAATGTAGGAGAAGTGTTCGGCAAACTTTTGCTCACCCACTTCTTCCATGAGTGTATCAACTGTTTCATTACAAATTCTCCTGGCTAAAAATGAATTATCAATCACTTCTGAAAAACGCCTTGTCATGTAGCCTTTAGAAATAAAGCCCTTGAATCTTGATTCAAGTTTTTCTTCGGCTATTGCTGTTTGGCTTTTGGCATCTATGGTTACCGTAAAGGCTTTTTGTTCTTTGTTTTCTTCACTGAGTGAAGAAGTAATACGAGTCAAAAGCTCATCAGAGATTTTGTAGGATTGAAAATTAATGAATGGTAGAATATCAAAGTCATAGCTGAATCTTCGCTTTGACTTTTTTTCCTTGTTGACCATTAGCCAAACGGGAAGATAGAATGCATATTCGTATTTCTTAAACTCATCCTTTATGGTAACACTCTTTGTTGGATTAACTGTGTCTTGGCCTTGAACTTTCATTTTAGAAACAAGGTCGCCAAGACCTTCTTCTTTGAACCCTGCAATTACTCTATCCAAAAGGCTTCTTGTGTCGCCCTTGCAGTAGTACACATAGCTTTCATCCAATAAAGGAATGCCCGTCTTTTTTGCCCTTGGTTGTCTGAGTATACGACCAATAAGCTGAGTGACGCCAGTGTTTGAAGCTGTATTAGGGATAATACCTAATGTGTAGGCAAATGAACAATCCCAACCTTCAGAAAGTGCTTCTTTGGTAATAATGAATCTTATGGGACATTCTGAAGCAAAAAGGTCTATATTTTCAATATCGTTTTGAGCACTTGACTTTATGGCTACTTCATCAGGGTTAACGCCCATTTCAATCAAATGTTCTTTTACATCTTCGCTATGCACAAAGCCTTTTCCACGTTGGTCTTTTCCGGTTCTTTCTACCTGAATGAGTGCGATTGGTCGAATGTATTCGCCTGTATTTTGGCGGTACTCTATGGCTTTTTGTTCGAGCTGTTCACGGTGTTCTTTGATTTGGCTTATCATTCCCTTCCAGTCATTGTCTGAACCGCTTGCGGGAGGACGAATATGCAAATCAAGTTTTACCATTTCTTCATCCTTCAATTCGAGACCAGTAACGGTTGAAAGCAAATTCATGCCTTCTTTCGGCGTAGCTGATAGCCCTAAAACCATTTCAGGGTTCAGGTTGTCAATGGTTGATTTTGCTGTAGGTGTGAATACACGGTGGATTTCATCGATGATAATAAGGGGCTTAGACACTCTAACGGCATTGCCGAGACTTGTTACCAATTGTGCCTGATCACCATTGACCCACATGGAGTCCAAGTTGGGTACTTCTTTTAACCATTGGCCATGGAGGTCATATCGGTTGTCTTGTGGAAAAAAACTGTCATAGCCACCGCTATCCTGAAACACTTTTAGGGCTTCTAAATTGTTGGCTCTACTAATGGACTGAATCATAATGAACAGTACAACCAAGTTTTCTTCAATGTCTTGAAGGGATAGTTTTTGTCCTTTTTCTTTAATGATTGTTTTGCCACCGCTTGCTTGGTCTAATAACTGGCGGTAAGGGTGACTTTTATCTCTAAGCCTGTCCACTGTTTGAGTGTAGATTGTTTCTTTAGGAACAATCCAAACCACCAAGCCCGTTTTGCGCTCAGTAAAAAGGGTTTGGTACTCACGTATGGCTTCTACTGCCAAAATGGTTTTACCGCCACCTGTGGGTACTTTGAGCGAAGTGCGTGGATAGTATTGCCCTAAACCATTTCGGCAATTATCAAGGTAGGGTTTGCCAATGGTATCAAATGTTGATTGCACGTAGTTGAGGTTGTTGCGCATGTTTTCGGGCAACACCTTTGCAGCGGCTTCAATAGCTGTCTTTTGAGTTTTGGCAGTTTGGAAAAAGTGCTTTAGCTCATTTACAACCCTTATCTGATATTTCTTTAAATACATGCTTAGCCGTTGTTTTTACGTTCAAAGAGATTGTAAGGAACCGATACAAATTCAATTTGCATGGCGGTCATGTATTCTTCATCTAAGAAGCATGAAGGGGCAAAAACAACCCTGCGCTTACCCGGACTATGCTTTACGATTGACTCTGCAATTTGTAAAGTGAGTGCCAAGCGAGAGAGCTTATCCATATCCTGTTCGTAGATCAGGTAAACTGCCTGACCACCTTCTATACCCACAAAATGCTTGGAAGCATCTACTTTGGTTTTGTCGGCTAAGTGGCCACCAGTAGCCAGATAATACACATACTCGGCAAATTGCTGATAGGTAGGTAGGTCGCCATCCAGCATGGTTTCAGGGTCGATTGGAGAACCAACACGGAGATACTTAAAGCCTGAACTAAATCCATGCTTTTCAATGGCCAATTTTACCCGTTGACGAGTTATGTCTCGGCAAACATTTTTATCAGGTTCGGATTCTGAATTTTCAGGCATTTGAACCATGATACATTGACGATTTCCACCGTCTTCCTTGTTGAGTTGCATTACTGCATGCATGGTTGTGCCAGAACCTGCAAATGAGTCTAGGATAACACAGTTCTTATCCTTTAAAACTTGTAAAAGGTATTTTATGAGTGAGGTAGGTTTAGGGTAATCAAAGTCAATCGCCATCTCCTTTAATTCAGCACTCATGGCTTGTGTACTGCCGAGATTGACTAAAGACGAAATAACATGACTGTTTATCTCTCTCTTCTTACGAGCTTCGATAGCTCCATTTTCGGTCAAATAAAACTCTGTTATTTGACCCTTTGTGTCCAAAACCCCTTGAAGATTGTTGCCAAGATATAATTCAAATAATCTCTTTGAACTCCAACCACTCGATACTTCTACCGGGGATTTTAATTTATAATTTTCGATTTCAGCTTTTTCTTTGAAATGAGGCCACTTGTTTTGTCTTTTTTCAATTATTCCATTCTCAAAATTAGCTGGGAAGCCTTTTGGTAAAGTGATAGAGCTAATTGGATTCTTCGGACCATTTTTTACAATGGTATTTACAATATCATCATTAAATAACTTACTGTCTTCCAAAACATTTGGGTCAATGATTTCTGGAAACTCAAATTTTGATTTATCAAAAGCGTAACAGAGGACATATTCATGATTAATCTTGATTTTTGCTTGATTATCAAAATTCCCATCCGTTCTCCAAGTGAAGTTGGCTATAAGGTTTTCTTCATCGAAAATTTCATTACAAATGCTTCTAAGATTATGAATTTCATAATCATCAATTGAAATAAATATTAGCCCGTCTTCAGAAAGGAGTTCTCTCAACATCTTGAGACGTGGAGCCATCATGCATAACCATTTATCATGCTTAGTTAGGTCATCTTTTGAAACAATTTTGTTTAACCAATCTCTGATTAATGGACTATTTACCTTATCTGAATAAACCCACTCTTCATTTCCCGTATTATAAGGTGGATCTATGTAAATGCACTTTACTTCTCCTGCATACTTCGGCAGCATTGCTTTTAATGCAACTAGATTATCTCCTTCAATAATTTGATGTTGACCTTTTTCTGGTTGATAGTGCAAATCGTCTACTTCATCCATTGAATGATAGGGAACACTTAAATGGTGGTTCCAAATGATATTCTTGCCTTTGAATTGCAGTGTGGGCATATTTATTTGCTTTTAGCGTTGTATTTAACTTCTTCTTCTGCCACCTTCAATGCTTGGGCGGCCATTTCTTCATCTTTTACAAGGTCATACACCTGATCGGCTAACCATAAGGTCATGAGGTCATTCACATTAGTGTCCAATAGCTCAGCCAATAGAAGCACTTGTTCTCGTTTAGCACGTCTCTCGCCACGTTCGATTTTGCTAAACATAGGCGTGTCTATCTCTAAACTGGCGGCTAATTGGCGTTGCAAAAGTTCTTTACTTTCACGCAGCTCTCTAATACGTTCACCAAATTGCATGACCTGTTATTTTATGACTTGTCAATATTTGGCTAATATAAGAAAGTCTTGTCAAATTTCAGTGCGCGGGAGGGAGAAAAACAGGCTCTTTTGATTGCGAAGCGTCAGCCTGTGTGGTGGGGCAAGCAAATGTGCCTGTTTGTGCGGTTGGCTTTTTTCAGCATGGCATACAACAAGGATATATCCAAACATCCCCCCCCATTTCATATACCTTTCAGGGCATACAGGTCCAAGTCAGCTAGCGGGCTCTGCAGGTTACGCAGTACGCAATTGTTCACGGGGGTATACGTCAGGGCAGTTTGGGTATCCGAATACTACGCCTACCCCACCACAAATCAGCAGCCTCCTAATCAACCACTTACGCCCTAGCATCCATTTATAAGAGCGTGTTGGGACTTTTGTCTTCTAGTCGAAAACTAACAATTTTTTGGTTAGACGAGGCACGAAAACCGGAGTTTAGCCTTAGCTAAATGAGGATTTCCGGGACGAAGCATAAACAAAAAAGTGTAGTTTGCAGACCGATTACTAAAGTCCCAACACGCTCTAAACGATTATAATCGTTTGTAAACGGGCCATCAACCCTGAAAGCCCAGCAACCCCGGACTTCAAACCGTGAAAAACACGGCATGATCCCGGACCAGCCTATTGACGCAGGAGGCACCATCTGCGTCCGACCCCCGTAAGATAAAACATTGCAGCTTTAAAAAAAAGCCAATCCAACCCAAAGCTTATCGTCTGCCAAGTCAACGCTCTGAAAGCGCCACCAATGAGTACCGCTTTTTGAAACTGCCGAAACGCCCGTTCTTTTGAAGGAAGATATCCACACCTTCAAAATCTGAATCAGCATCAGACTGTCACAAGATAAAACAATGCGGATTGGAAAGCCGGGCTGAGCGGGTTGGCACTAAAGATTGGGGTTGAGTCAGGCTTGGCTCCACTCTTCATTTCATACTTGACAACAAGCTCTAAGCATTAAAAATATCATCAATATCCCGTTGCAAGTCCTGCACCTCCGGATCGGTGGGTGTTGTGCCCTGATTGAGCATATCAGGCAGGTTATCCAATGACATCGGCCGGTCAGCGGAGGCTGTGGTTGCAGCAGGATTCTCCAGGGAAAGGACTTGCAGGGCAGTGCGCAGCACCTCCGGGTCATCCGTGCGCAGAATGGCCTGAATGAGCTGTAGTTTGAGTTTAGATAATGGTTCAGACATCTTTGCGCTGGTTTTCAACCCAAACACTTTAGGGCGCTAATCGTTCTATTGTCCACCCTTCCTCTGCTGAGGTGTATTGAAACCGGTCGTGCAGGCGGTATTGGCGGCCTTGCCAAAACTCAAAAGTATCCGGGACCACCCGGTAGCCGCCCCAAAAAGAGGGCAGGGGCACTTCCCCTTTTTTAAATTTGCGCTTCAGTTCTTCAAATTTGGACAGCAGCACTTGCCGGGAGGAGATAGGCGCGCTTTGGTTGGACACCCAGGCCCCCAGCTGACTTCCATGCGGCCGGCGGAGGAAGTATTTTGCAGACTCAGCGGTACTGACCCGCTCCGCACGCCCCATGATTTTCACCTGCCGCTCGAGGCCCAGCCACGGAAAGTGCAGGGCGACTTTTGCGTTAGCGGCAATGTCCTTCGCCTTTTTGCTCTCATAATTCGTGAAGAAGACAAAACCGGTGGTGTCGAAATACTTCAGCAGCACGGTGCGCAGGCTAGGCTGCCCATCCGGTGATACCGTAGCCAAAGACATGGCATTGGGCATATTGATGCCTGCTTGCTCTGCCTGCTCAAACCAGGTTTCGAATTGTTGAACCGGATCGGCCTGCAAGGTTTCTCTGGACAACCCCGAAAGGGTGAACTCTTCCCGCATCATTGCTAAATCCATGGCGTTTTGCATTTGGTACAGCCCAAATGTAATGGCTTAGGCAGCAGCAGGCAATGAGGAAGGTCAGCAGACTGCTCTATTTGAGCATACGCTTAAACAAGTGCATCATCTCCCGTTCTATAGCGGTATAGCGATGGTCGGCTTCGAAGACATCCTTAAAGTCTTTCAACAAACGCGCTTGCCCCGATTCATCTTGCATGAATTTCTTCTGGTAATCCAAAATGGTATTGATGCACTCTGCATCGGAGCACTCTTCAAAGACGGCTTTGATACGCTGATAGCTCCGTTCATCCAGCCGTTTCCGGATCAGCGCTTCTTCTTCCGGGTCAACTTCGGCATCAATAGAAGCAGCGTAAAGCATCGCAAAAGCTGAGAATTCTTCGTAAGTCCAGTCGAGGTTCATGTGTACAGTTGGTTAGTTGTCGTTAAGATAGGGATTCTAAAGTAAGTACAACAGTGATTTTTTTCACTTATCTTCATGGTGACGGGAAAAAACAACAGACCAACTTGGTCTAACGGGGTAAACCGACCTAATTACTACTGCAAATGAAAACCCTAAGCAGCTTACTTTTTCTGCTGTTGCCCCTGGCGCACGCCTTTGCCCAACAGCGCTCCCTCACCGGCACGATTTACGATTCAACGGAACAGGCGCCGCTCGAAGGGGCGTATGTATACCTCACCGATGGCACAAAAGAGTTCAGCGAGACCAGCAATTCAAAAGGGAAATTCCAATTCAGCGGCCTGCAGCCCGGCACCTACGCTCTTTCTATCACCTACGTAGGCTACCAGAGCTACTCGGATACCATTGAACTTCAGGAAGACTTTGACCTGGGGCTACTGCAAATCACCCAAATTGCCCTCAATCTGGACGAGGTGGAAATCACGGGCAAGGCCCCCCTCGCCACCCAATCCGGCGACACCACGCAGTACAGCTCCAACGCCTATAAGGTCAATCCCGATGCCAGCGCCGAGGACCTCATCCGCAAAATGCCGGGGGTGCTGTTTGAGAATGGCAAGGCACAGGCACAGGGCGAGGAGATCAGGCAGGTCCTCGTGGATGGCAAGCCTTTCTTTGGCGATGACCCCAGTGCAGCCCTCCGCAATCTGCCAGCTGAGGTGATCGACAAAATCCAGGTTTTTGACCAGCAGAGCGAACAGGACCGGTTTAGCGGATTCAACAGCGGGGAGACCACCAAAGCCATCAACATCATCACCAAGCCCGGCAAGCGGCAGGGGGAGTTTGGGAAGCTCTATGCAGGCATTGGCGAAGAAGGCCTATACCGGGCCGGGGGCAACGTCAACATCTTCAAAGGCGATGCCCGCCTGTCCATCATCGGGCAGACCAATAACATCAACCAGCAAAATTTTGCCGGGGAAGACCTCTCGGGCCTTTTCGGCAGCTCGGGCAGTCAGCGCGGCAGGGGGAGAAGCCGGCGGGGCGGCGGCGGAGGTACCGACCCCAGCGACTTCCTGGTGAATACTCAGAATGGCATTGCGACTACCCACGCCTTTGGGCTGAACTATGCCGACAAATGGGGCGACAAAGTGGAAACCAACGCCAGCTACTTTTTCAATCAGACTGATAACACCGCCCGGTCGTCCATTTTCCAGGACTTCCTCAGCGACCGCCTGCTTGGGCAAACCTACGATGAAGACAACCTGGCGGATACCCGGACGATCAACCACCGGCTGAACGCACAAATAGAATATGAAATCGACCCCAAAAACACCATCAGCATACGGCCCCGCCTCAGCTTGCAGCAAAGTGAAGGGCAGGAACAAACCTTCGGGCAAACCCGGTTGCAAAACCTGCTGCTCAGCAGCACCGACTTTGACCTACAGACGGATCTAAACGCCCTGAATTTTTCAAATGACCTTAACTACCGCCACCGGTTTGCCAAACGGGGGCGGACCGTCTCCCTCAATATCGGCACCAATTACAATCAGCAGGAAGGCGAGCGTTTTTTGGCTTCTGAGAACCGCTTCCTGCAAGACTCTGCCTTCACCGAAAACCTTGATCAGTTTGCCGGGCTGAACGAAACGGGGTGGACGCACAGCGCGGGCGTTCGCTACAGCGAACCCCTTGGCGAGAAGGCTCAGCTGCAATTGGGCGCCGAAGCCAGCCAGCAAAATACCGATGGCGATCAGGAGACCTTCGACCGGGCAGCAGATGGTGAATTTTCCGACCTCAACCCGCTGCTGTCTAATACCTTTGAGACCACCTATCAGACACAGGAGGGCAGCGTAGGGCTGCGGTTCCGTGATAAAGAGCTGATCTTCAATGGCCGGATTGTGGCACAGTGGGCACAGTTGAGCGGGGATCAGGTTTTTCCGGCACCGGAGGCTATAGACCGACGCTTCTTTAACTTCCTGCCGCGGCTCTTTATGCGTTACCAGTTTTCCAAGGATGCCAACCTGCGTGCCGGCTACTTTGGGCGGACGGCGCCCCCTTCTCTCCGCCAACTACAGGAGGTGATCGACAACAGCAACCCGCTCCAACTGTCTACCGGTAATGCGGACCTCAGGCAGGACTATACCCACCGGGTATTTGCCCGCTATTCCAAAACGAATACCGACCAGGCTTCGGTGTTTTACGTGTTGCTTTCCGCGCAGTACACGCAGAACTACATCGGCAACAGTACCTTCACGGCAGACCGCGACCTGCTGATCCGGCCCGGTATCTTCCTGCAGCGGGGCGCACAACTCCGGCAACCGGTCAACCTGGATGGCTACTGGAATGCCCGGGCTTTTACGACCTACGGCTTTCCGCTATCGGCCATCAAGTCCAACCTCAACTTTAGCGTTGGGGGTACCTTTCAGCGGATTCCAGGCCTCATCAATGATAACCTGAACTACGCCAACAACATCGGCTCTTCCCTCAATGCCACCCTGAGCAGCAATATCAGCGAACGGGTGGACTTTACGCTGTCTTCCCAGACCAGCTACAACCGGGTACGCAATAGCCTGAATACGGCCCTGGACAACAACTTCCTCAATCAGTCCACCCGGCTGGGGGCCAACTTCCTGATCGGCAACGGCTGGGTAGTACGCAGCAGCGTGAACCATCAGCTATTTGACGGGCTGTCGGAAGGTTTTAATCAAAATTTCTGGCTGTGGAATGCGGAAGCAGGCAAAAAATTCCTGGATGATAAGGCGGAAATCAGCCTGAGTGTTTTTGACATTTTGGGGCAAAACAACAGCATTAGCCGGAATGTCACGGATGTCTTCATTGAGGATGTGCAGACGGAGGTACTACAGCGGTATGTGATGCTGAACTTTACGTACAATATCCGGCACTTTGGTAAAAAGAAGTAGGGAGTCATGGGCGGTACATTCCGTACCTACGGCACGGGTTCCCGGCCTGGTCCCTGGGTTACCTACATGGCGTACCTCACGGCACGCTTTACTTGGTATTGCATAGCGTGTCAATACAGATTGATCCGCAACGTACAGAACGGCACATTCCGTACCTACGGCACGGACACCCGGCCTCGTCCTTGAGTTACCTATATTGCGTACCTCACGGCACGCTTTCAGTATGAATGAGAATTAGTAAAAAGTAGGTAGTTTTGACGCGTAAAACCAAAACCGTGAAACAGACCTGCCCAAATTGCAATACCGTCTTTGACTGCCAGGTGGAAAACGCCGCTGCTTGCTGGTGCCATAAGCTGCCCGCTATTGCGCCCATCGAAGCAGCACGCTGCCTTTGCCCTGCCTGCCTCAAAGCGCAGGTACAGGAGCAAATTGAGCAGTTTGTGGCGGACTTCAAAGCCGGCAAAAGGCCCAATATTGCACCAGATTACAAAAGGCCCGGCAGGCCTGTGGAGGGCATCGATTACTACCTGGAAAACGGGATGTTCGTGATGACGAGCTGGTCTCATCTCAAGCGGGGATACTGCTGTGGGAGCGGGTGCCGGCATTGCCCTTATCCGAAGGGGTGATTATTACCTCTTTCCTTACAATTGAATGAAAGCCAACCTACCTTTTTAGCGCCAGGGATATTGAAAACTGGAGCCTGCTTTTAACTTCTGAGTATCTGATTCGAGATCAAAAACGAGGTAAGTACTCTTTTTCTATATGCAAAAAAATGCAGCCTACTTTGTTTTATGATGTTGGTCAAGGTAAATGGTTTGCTTAGTGTTACCAAGTTTTATTACAGACTGACTTAACACGTTCCTACAACCCTATTAAGCCTACTACTTTTATTGGGGCAGTATCGCCTTCAATTGCATACTTTTCATCTAACTATATTGACCTTAAACTGAAACATGCTCTTATAAACGCTCATATACTCTGAGGCGATCCTCCCAAAGAAAGTATAGACGATTTTGATAATAGACAGGATTAGCTGTAGTCCTCATCACTCCATCATTTGGATATTCCGTACAAACATGCTTCCAAAGAATATCCAGGCTCTTTCTTTCGATCACACTATAGCTTCTTTCCATTATATCACCACCTTTTCTAAGCGAGCTGAATGCAAAAATATAATCCTGATTGAAAGAGGAGTGTATACCAGAAAACTCATACCGCTCATCATATTTTTCCCAAAGGTTTATGTTTTTAATCTCTTTGTTTCTCAAATTGAACTCCCAATATTTATCATACCCAATATTGAATAGCAAGCCCTTTTTCGCATCAAAAAAAATAGGCGCGGGGCGAGAAAGCAAAACACTAACAACGCCTCCACTCTCCAAATCGACTAAAATCACTTTACCCTCCTGATAATACCGCAAACTAATTATCAGATATCGATCAAAAACGCCTACTATTTTATCGATCTTTAACTTTTGATCGAAATGATCATTAACGAAAAATTCCCAGTCAACTCTCCCCGTATGCCAATCAATACAAAATAACTTTTGGTCATTCAAAAACTGCGTTGTGTAGAGTTTTTCTCGATAGAAGTAATTACTCCGGCCTGTCCGCTCTATTTTCGCAGACCAAGCCGCTTCAAAATCAGCCAGGTTTAATCGACTTGTTTTCTTACTTTGAGCGTCATAAACCAGAAGATCATTCTCGCTTGTTATACATCGAAAAGATATTCTGTCAACTGGTTTTTCTCCCAACTGCTCAAGAGAATCAATTTTATAGACACAAATAGTTTTTGCTGATTCATCACGAGCAACTAAGTAAGAATCATTAATTAAGCTTGGCCCCGTCATCCCCTTCAATGCTTTTTCCGAGATCAAATCATATTCGCTGATATCAAAAACCCGGATAAATGGTGCTTTTTGAAAAACAAACACTTTCTTATTTTGGAAAGCTATTTCCCGGACTCCATCTAAATAAAGTTCTTTGATCAAACTGAACATGTGCTATTCAATTTTCATGAAATGATAGAGAGGTGATAGATTATCAAAATCGTTTGTTGAAGTATGCACCAAACTCTGTCTGATGAAATCACGAAATAATCTTAGCCCAACGGCTATTTATGCTGGTCAGGGTGCAACAATTGCTCTGTCTTGTACAGGTCTACCACTAACTTATTAATGATGTCCTTTAGCTTGCCAGTATTCTCTCCCAGCCAGTTTTTCAAGCCTTTGTCCTTAACGGATAATTCTATGGTTATGATCTCTTCTTTCGGCTGCTCTTCTTCAACGACTTGCCTGGAAACCAAGAGTCCCCTCAGGCTTTTGTAATTACCTTCCCATTCTACCTCATCGAAATCAGCATCATAAGCAACTTCAGCATCATCATACCTGATATTCTCCTGCGAAACAGAAAAACCATTTTCCACCAGTTGCAATGCTTCCCTGATACTCAATCTTTTGCTGTTCAAATCAGACAATACGATATTGTCTACCGATTCACCACGATTGATGAGGTCAAACACTTCATCTGTTTTCATTATCTTCATGCTCAAAGTTTTTGCTTTCCAACCGCCCACGCCAGCGCCTCCTGATAGTCTTCCAGAAACTCCTCCAGCCGCTTGCGCCGGTACTGCATCACCCAGCGCGGGTGTGGCAAAGGCTTTAGCACTTCGAAAAAGCCATGCTTTTCATTGAGGGGCTCAAAGTATTTCCAGTTTTTGCCTACGCCCATGACGAGGGCGACTTTGTTGGTTACGCCCAGATCAAGCTGCGATTGGATGTTGTGAATGATGTGGGGCTCTACCGCCCGCTCCAGCTTTTTGTCATCGTAGAAGTTGTAGTTTTTGCCATCGCGGGTAAAGCCGAGGGGGCAGAGGGAGGTGATGTAGAAATGCTCGTAGAAGGCTTCCGCACCGCCCCAGTTGTCGATGAAACGGTAGACGAAGTCGGAAGACAGCTCCGGTTTTTTGTGAAAGGCATTCGGGATGCCGCAGACTTCTTCCAGGCGGATGGGGTCGGTAAAGGGCACTCCGGTGACACCGGCTCCAAAACGACCCGGATTGATGCCAAAGATGGCAATGCGCGGGCGGTCATCATCGTAGTACTTGCCGTAAAATTGCTCCATAGCGCGCCAGGTCTCCTCCCCGTCGAAGGGGTAAAGCAGGTCGGCGTGCGGTGGTAGTTCCCAGTTGGGCTGAAGGGAGCGGTTGAATTGCAGGATGCGCTGAGCGATGGACATGAGTATTGATTTGGATGAGCGAAAGTTAGCCTTTCCGCTCAAGAGCGCCAAATACTTGATATTTATTTGGGGTTAGCCAGAAACCTAATACTTAAGCTTAAATATCGACTCTTGTATTCATTTGTTTACCAAGCCGATCCTTTTTTTGGGCAAACTGAAAAATATCAGTATCTTTAGAAATGATCGACAACTGTTTACTCCTCTATGAAATTCGAATGGGACAACAATAAAAATGAAAAGAACCTTAGAAAGCATAAAATCGGTTTCGAGGAAGCCAAAACAGTTTTTGAAGATAGCAACTCCTTAGAATTCGAAGCCCAAAGAGGTGATGAGTACCGAATTGTTCGGATAGGCAAAACGGCAACTAAATTCATATTGTTTGTTGTTTACACTATGATATGAGAGGTGTTGTTATTCGTTTGATCTCTGCCAGGCAGGCAAACAAAACGGAGAGAAACCTCTACATTGAACGTAAATTTAAAGCTCAGGGAGATGAAGACACTGACCATTAAGGAAGCGGTCGAAAGAGTGAATAACGGAGCATCCCTAGAAGGGATTGTACTGGACAAATGGTCAATGCTGCAAGTCAATGTACGAGATGCTATGATTCTGAGCAGAGGAGGCATCGTTATACCTGAGGAAAATATATACTATGATGATACTGAAATCGAATATGACGAAGAAATCGATGAATTAGTCATCGGAAAGGAAATAACCGGACTGAGCTGGGAGGAAAAGTCAGAAAGGTTTGAAGTCCACCAACGTACGGAAAAGAAAGTTAGCATTGATATTCTGACCGATGAATCAGAAATTGAGCATTGGATTGAAAAAAATAAACGCAGGCTGGGCGATATACTAAAACCAATAGTAGTGGACTTATTCAAAGCAGAGCAAATGATTAAAGGCAATGCGCCTGACAATGGTTAATAGAGACTGCTATACTTCGTTTTCAAGATCGCAGGAAGGTAAGTTTTATTGTGTTTTGAGCAAAAGGTGAGGCGGTTCCCGATTAGCCTTTCCGCTCAAGAGCGCCAAATACTTCTTTGAGCTCAAGTTCAATACCGAGTACCTTATCAACGAGAGTATCATTGCTGCCAAAAATATTGCTGTCATTCCGGTGGTGGTACACATAAATGGACCGTAAGTCCGGTACCACCAGCCAGTAAGACTTCACCCCTGCATTCAAATAACGTTCGAGCTTGATGACCAACTCCTGTACCGGTTGCTGACCAGATAGAATCTCGATAGCCCCTACAGGAATTTCCGCGATGTTGGTTTCATTATACGTCAGGTCGAGCTGCCCTTTTTCAAAAAGCGCCAGATCTGGCACATTCTTTTCTTCTCCAAACAGGAAATTGAGCTCCGGCAGTACTTCGAACCGGTCCCCATAGGCAAACTTGATTAAAAACAGCAACTGCTGCTGTATGAAGGCATGAAATTTATCGGGTATTGGCTTATTTCTTTCCTGCTCATATATAAGTTTTGACTGCAAAGTCTCCATAGCGTATCCGTTCAGTTGATTGTCAAGTTACAATGATTTCCGTGTTTTAGCAAGTACGTCCCTTTTTACCGGAAGGTACAAAAAGGTAAACCCGCAAAACCAGCAAAGCCGCCCCCGGAACTCCGGAAGCGGCTCTGCTCAATTGATGCACTTCAGGCAAAGCCTACTCCTCGCCAAAGGCCAGGTCGACGATGCGCTGTTGCTGCTGATCGTGGACTTCCTTGAAGCCCGTAGCGGTAGAAGCGCTCGCTTTGCGGGCGATGTGCTTCAGCTCGGTATTCACCACCACTTCCTTAGCCAGGAAGATGGAGTTGATGTACTGCCAGGCACCCATATTGGAAGGCTCTTCCTGTACCCAGTACGGCTCTGCGTTGGGGTAGCGGTCGAAGATCGCCTGCAGTTGCTGATCGGGCAGCGGGTAGAGCTGCTCCATACGGACGATCGCCACGTCTTTGCGGTCATCTTCGCGCTGCTTCTGCATCAGGTCGTAGTAGATTTTACCGCTACAAAGCAGGATGCGCTTAACCTTTTTGCCACTGCGCGGCCCGATAAACGGATCATCCAGGACTTCCTGGAAGCGGTTACCAGACTCAAACTCACTGATATCCGACACACACTCGGGGTGGCGGAGCAGCGACTTAGGCGACATCACCACCAACGGTTTGCGGAATGGGCGCGCCAGCTGACGGCGCAGCAGGTGGAAGAAGTTTGCCGGCTTGGTCACATTCGCTATGGTCATATTGAATTCGGCGCAAGCCTGCAGGAAACGCTCCAGGCGGGCACTTGAGTGCTCCGGCCCCTGACCTTCGTACCCGTGTGGCAACAAGAGTACGAGCCCGCTCATACGCCGCCATTTGCTTTCTGCAGCGGAGATGTACTGATCAACGATAGTCTGTGCACCATTGTAGAAGTCTCCAAACTGTGCCTCCCAGAGCACCAGGTTGTCGGGTGAAGCCAGGGTATAGCCATATTCAAAACCCAGTACCGCAAACTCAGAAAGCAGGGAGTTAAAAATCCGGAACTTACCCTGCCCGTCCTGAATACCATCCAGGCGGTTGATCGGCTCGTAAGTCTTGGCATCATAGGCTACAGCGTGCCGGTGAGAAAAAGTGCCCCGGCGGACGTCCTGCCCGCTCATGCGCACATCTTTGCCCTCCATCAAAATGCTACCGTAAGCCAGGAGTTCGCCCATCGCCCAGTCCAGCTTGTTCTCTGAAAGTAGCTTGTCTTTACCTTTCATCAGGCGCTTCACCTTGCTCAGTGGCGTAAAGCCGTCCGGGAAAGACGTTAAATGCTTGATGAGTTTATCTACATCCTGCCGGTCAATACCGGTATCCGGAGATACCCGGTAGTCCTCGGGAGTAGTCGTTTTCTTGAGTTCCCGCCAGGCCTGTTCCGGTTCCTGATATTCGTAAGGCAGTGGGTGTTCACGTACCTCATCCAGGCGCTCCTGCAAGGATTTCCAGAAGGAATCTTCCATTTCCTCGGCCAGCTCTTTATCTACATCGCCCCGTTCCACCAACTGCCTGTTGTACACTTCGCGGGGGTCCGGGTGGTTGTTGATGATATCGTACATCTCAGGCTGCGTGAACTTGGGGTCGTCGCCCTCGTTGTGCCCGTGTTTACGGTAGCACACCATATCGATGAAGACATCATTGTTGAACTTCTGCCGGTATTCGATCGCAAATTCGGTTGCAAACAGCACGGCTTCCGGGTCATCGCCATTGACGTGAAAAACCGGTGCCTGTACTACGTTAGCCACTCCTGTGCTATACGTCGAAGAGCGGGCATCATCAAAGTCCGTAGTGAAGCCAATTTGGTTATTGATCACAAAGTGGATAGTGCCACCGGTGTAGTAGCCCGCCAATTTGCTCATCTGTACCGTCTCATAGGTAATGCCCTGCCCGGCCAGCGCAGCATCCCCGTGGATGAGGATGGGCAGGATCTGATCGTAGTCACTATTGTAGAGAATATCCGCTTTGGCACGGGCAAAGCCTTCCACCACAGGGTCTACCGATTCGAGGTGAGAAGGGTTGGGGACCAGCTTCAGGTGTACCGTTTTGCCGGAAGGTGTTTCCACCTGAGAAGAAAAGCCAAGGTGGTACTTGACGTCTCCGTCACCGAAGCTCAGGTCGGGCACAGCGGTGCCTTCAAACTCATTGAAAATCTGAGCGTAAGTCTTGCCCATGATATTAGCCAGCACATTGAGGCGCCCCCGGTGTGCCATACCGATGAGGAATTCCTGTACCCCCAATTCTGCGCCTTTGTTGATCAGGCCGTCCAGGGCCACGATGGTATTCTCACCCCCTTCGAGGGAAAATCGCTTTTGACCGACATACTTGGTGTGGAGGAATTTTTCAAAAACTACCGCCCCATTGAGTTTTTCCAAAATCCGGCGCTTTTGGTCGTCACCGTAGCCATAGCTCGTGTCCGGCTCCAGGTTTTCAATTCGGGAACGGATCCAGCGCCGCTTTTCGCGGTCCTGAATATGATGGTATTCGATACCGATACTGCCACAGTACACTTTGCGCATGTGGTCAATAATATGCTGAAGCGTAGTTTTGCCCAACCCTACTTCACGGCCAGCTTCGAAGGACAGGCCCCGGTCATCCTCTGAAAGGCCAAAATCTTCCAGGTTCAGGTTAGGGTGCCGGTCGCGGCGCTGCCGGATCGGATTCGTTTTGGACAACAAGTGCCCGCGGTTGCGGAAGGCTTTGATCAGGGCCAGGACTTTGAACTCTTTATCGAGTGCATCGGAAGAGACGGCAGTAGTACCGTCTGCATGCCCGTTTGCACTCGTTGCGGCATAGTCAAAACCACGAAAAAAAGCCCGCCAGGTTTCTTCCACCTGATCCGGGTCTTGTAGATATTTTTGGTACATCGAGTCGATGTACGCAGGGTGAGCATTAGCTATAAATGAGAAATCGTTCATCGCTGCTATGGTTACGGATTATGTTTTTTGTTCGAAAACACCTGGTAGCCGGGATCGTTCGCAAAACCAGCTACTGCTGTCTGTCTAAGAGCGTATTGGAACTTTAGTAACAGTCTGCAAACTACACTTTTCCGCTTATACTTCGTCCCTGAAATCCTTCCCGCTTTTTGGAACCCAAAAGCGGGACTAAGGCTAAACTCCAGGTTTCGTACCTCGCCTAACCAAAAAAATGCTGGTTTCTGACCAGAAGACCAAAGTCCCAACACGCTCTAAATTTGCCCTAAGTAAGCAGGGCTTTTATACAAAAGCAAGTCCAGAGCACATTATTTACCCCTGACTTGCTTTATATATTCAAAAAAGCCCCCTGGCAAGACACCGGGACAGGTTGATTACTAACGTCCCAACATGTGCTCAGCGACGCGCAACAAATAACTGTCGGCTTTACACGACACTTACTTAATCGCCCGTCGCTTAATTATACCCAGTGCCCAAGAGGACCCCTCTGGACCCGCACTGTGCCTGCGCCAGGCCTCCAACCCCAAAGGTTACTTCCAGGTAGAAGCCCACACGGAAGGGCCGGGTTTCTTCGTAAGCATCGTAGGTTTTGTAAAAAGTGGGGTAGTTCTCCGCCTGCCCCTCTGCCGAAATCAGGTCGGTGAAAGCGTACTCTGCCCGAAGCCCGGTTTTGACCGTCAGCACTTTATTGGCCGTTACAAAGCCCCCGACCCCGAAGCAACCCGACCAGTAACGATCTGTATATTTACCCGACACGTCAGCCCAGTCGGTACCCAGCGACTGTTGCGCACCGCGCAGGTAAGTCGCTTTGCCGCCCAGCTCTGCGAAAGCACCGTTGCTCCGGAAGAAGCGGTACAGCAGGTAGGCATCAATGCTTTCCCATTCCATATTGACCGCACGGTTGCCGTCAGGCCCTCGGTAAGTCATAGATTGGCTGTAGGTAGCGCCCAGCATTTCAAAGGTCAGTCCATGATAATCGCCGAAGTTCAGATTAGCTACTCCACCCAGCGAAGTCGCAAACCCCAGCGAGCTGTCATGCTCCGAGTCTCCGTTAATGTTGGCGTTCGCCAGGCCAGTCATGCCCATCATACCTTTAGCCCCTAGTTCCAGCCAAACCTGCGCCTGTAAATTATTCAATGCCGTAAAAAGTAAGACGGGGAGCAACAGCAAAACTCTTCTCATAGTGTAATTTTCGTTTTTTAATGAATCTTCCTCCCTAAGCAAAGCGCTAAAGATACCACTATGATTTGGATTGCCACGTTTACAACGGTTGATTGTTTGGCGATGCATGCCAGCACACCAAAACAAAGCAGTGCCAATAATAAAATCAAAGCCAGGCTTTAAAATCTTAGAAAGAAGGCTTAAATTTGCATCTCTTTTTTGGAAAGCATGTAAATATCATAAAGTAATGGCTAATCACCAATCATCAAAGAAGCGCATGCGTCAGGAAGCGAAGCGCCGCGTACACAATCGTTACTACAAGAAGACCACCCGGACTTCTATCCGTCAACTCCGTGAAATGAAGGAGAAAACGGAAGCAGAGCAGTTCCTGCCTAAGGTCATCAGCATGGTGGACCGGTTGGCAAAACGCGGCACCTGGCACGCAAATAAAGCTTCTAACCTGAAGAGTAAGCTGACTCGCCACGTCGCGAGCCTGTAGCATCATATCAGGGCTTACCGGGTCCGAAAAAGTGTATCTTTCAGATGAGGAAGGGTACACTTTTTTGTGTTTTACTATACTCACCCTTCCCAGCTAGGTTTTATGCCCCGTACAAACACCTTGCCCCCCTATACTGCCGCCCTGTCCCTGAGCGTTGCCTGGTTAGTTGCCGCGCTAATGGTTGGCTTTGAGGGCAACTTCCCACTCAATGACGACTGGCAATACGCTTACCCGGTAAAGCAGTGGGTGGAGGTGGGTCAGCTCAGTATTCAGGCGCGCTTTTCGCCCAACATACTGACACAGGTGGCCTGGGGCGCACTGTTTTGCAAACTGGGCGGGGGCTTTAGTTTTGAATGCCTGCGGTGGTCTGCCTGGGTGGCAGCAGGGCTGGGCGGGCTGGGTTTCTTCCGGTTGCTCCGCCTGCTTGGTGTTTCCGTAAGCATGGCTACCGTGGGTACCGCTGTTTTGCTTTTCAGCCCATTGTATTTTCACCTCTCCTTTTCCTTTATGACCGATGTGCCTTTTCTGGCCCTGGTTATCTGGGCCGCCTGGGCAGGCCTTAGGTTTCAGCAGAGCAGGCACGTCCAATGGTTACTTATATTCACGGTCTTAAGCCTGCTGGCCTACCTCAACCGGCAACCGGGCATCTTACTCTTCCCGGCTATGGGGGGCTGGTATCTCTTGCAACAGCGCGGTGGAATGCGGGGATGGCTATGGGCGGGGCTGTCCGTAGCGGTGGCCGCCGGCGCCTACTTGCTTTTGGAAAACACAGTAAAACCCTGGTTGGGCATCAGCGAAAACTACCTACCGGTCTCCGGGCAGCTACTGCAGCAATTGCGGGAGGCGCCGGGGGGAGTACTCGCACAGCTGGGCCGCCAAAGCTTTAAATCCTGGGTCTACCTCGGGGCTTTCTGCCTGCCGTTGCTCCCCTTTCTTTGGTCCCGTGTGCGGGCTGCCGGCGTACTCCGGCTTTGGCCGCTGACCGGGATATTGGTAGCGAATGGAGGCTTGCTCATCGCGCAGCATTATGCCGGTCATGTTTTTCCGTACGGTGGCAACATCCTGTACAACTGGGGGCTTGGCCCGGAGCTGTTGGGCGATGTGTACACTTTTCAGCTCCCCAATACGCCACGGTTGCCCATTTGGATGATGTATGGGTTGGGCTACATCAGTCAGCTATCAGCCAGCCTGCTGACCTGGGTCGGCCTGAGTGCCTGGCGTGAGCTGAACCATAAACAGCAGGATTTCTTCCTTTTTCTGCTGCTGCTCAATCTGGCTAATTTCCTGGCTATGTCGGTCACCGGTTTTTTCGATCGGTATATGCTACTGAGCGTGGCTTCGGCGATCCTGTTTTTGGCAACCCTTGCCCCTAAGCCACAGGCATGGTTTAAAGGAGCAGTCCTCCTAATATTTGCGCTCTTCAGCATGCTGGCTACCCATGACTATCTCGCCTGTAACCGCGCCCGGGCACAGGCTTTTCAATGGCTGCAGCGCAATGATATCCGCATGCAGCGGGTGGATGCTGGCTATGAGTACAATGGCTGGCATCATTACCACCCGGAACGCAAAGGGCAGCCCGGTAAATCCTGGTGGTGGGTAGATGATGATGAGTGGATGATCGCCTTCGGCCCAAGGCCCGGCTACGCTATGCAGGCTGGCTTTACTTACCAACGGTGGCTGTGGGGCGGCCGTCCGGACAGGGTCTGGGTACTGCGTAGGGAGCCTTGACCACGATTTGCCGTGTTCTGGAAGTAGATGAAAAATACCTTAAGGAAGTACGCGGACAGCTAAAGCATAAAGAACAGAATGGTCAGTAGCGCGTTTAACCATTTACCCTTTCCTTCCATGCAACCGGGTAAAAACGAACCTATGCCTGCCAAAGCTACGATTAACAAGCTATTCCTGATCGACGGCATCGGTGCCATCATCACCGCCCTCCTGCTCAGTCAGGTGCTTGCCCGGTACGAGTCTGTGTTTGGCATGCCTGCCTCCCTGCTCTACATCCTGGCGGGCGTTGCCGCCTGCTTTGCCGTTTACTCCCTCACCTGCTACTGGCGGATCAAAGAAGGCGGAGCCCCCTTTCTGACCGGCATCGCAGTAGCCAATACCCTCTACTGTATCGCTACGCTTGGGATCGTGGCCTACCGCTTCGACACCCTGACCTGGCTGGGCGTGGCTTATTTCATCGGAGAGGTTTTGGTGGTAATGTCCCTCGTGAGTGTCGAGCTTGGAGCAGCACGTAAGGCTTGATGTATACGCTTAACAAAGTGGTTTGCGACATCGGCCCGTGACGAAGCGAAGCTTGTCAGGACAGGCGCAGGCCACTTTCCAGCGTTTATGCCGACATCAAGTCGGTTTGCTGTGGCAAACCACTTTATCGTCGGTATAATACAAGCTTACCTCTTTCATCCATGCACCTACTCTACTCTATGATTACTTTTTCAACCTGCAAAAGCTGCCCGTCTTGGCTGCGGAACTGCAACACATAAAAGCCGGGAGCTAATCCGGTGGTCGATAGGTATTGCCCATCGGCGGGTGGTGTGTACGCCTGACGGATACAAACCCGCCCCATAGCATCCACCAATTCTACAGTGTGGTAAGCAGCTATACCTTCCGGCTTTTCGAGCCACAGTGGCTCACCCTGTCTTACCGGATTGGGAAATACCCGGACTACCGGCAGCATCTTTTCAGAAGCCGTGCTGCTGAGCAATCCACAGTCCGCTGCAGCACCCACACAATAATCATGAAGGAACACCCCCCAATCAGCAGTACTGGGCAAATAACCAGCTGAAACAAAAAGACCACCGGAGTATCCAATGCCTTCAATCAGCGATTCTTCAATGCCGTACTGTGAGGTTTGGATGTGAGTCCGGTTAAGCCCCCATACTTCCTCCTGATCGATGGCATCAATGATATATGGGTATTCTATGTCAGGAAAAGTCAAACAATTGCTAATCGTATCTCCAATGCCTTTCGAAAAATCATAGAGTTCAAACTCACTACCGATGGTGCAGAAATCGGCCCATGTTTCATCGAATATAATCGTGTAGACCTTGCGGGCAGCGGTATCTTCCCTCAGGGCCCCAAAAAGCCATCGGTCTTCAATAGCGTAATCGACTGAAAAGGTATCCGGGAACAAATCCAAATAGTAAACTTTCTTGTACGCTACCGACTCAATCGTGGTATCCCCCTCAATAGTGTAGCCAAAGGGGTCGTAAACATTTCCATTTATCGCAATGATCTGCCAGGTGGCTTGCTCTATGACTAAAGGGCTGTAATCCTGTGCTTTGAGCGAAACTACAGTCACTGCAAGTAGCAGGGGTAACAGGGAGTAGGCGTATGTTGTCTTTTTCATATTTTATGTTTAAATGGTCTGATGATAAACGACAATGTCAATTTAGCTCATGCGGTGCAGGATTCCTAAATGTGCCCTGCGGTAGTAGGTAAGGTAAACTGCAAAACGATTTTTTCTACCGCACCACTACCCGCTCCGCCGCCAAAACCTGACCGTCCGCCACATAGCGGAGGACGTAGGCACCGGCAGGCAGGCCCCGAACCGGCAGTATGCTGGTCACCTCATCGATGCGGCCGGCGGGGTGCGACTGCAAGATGCGCCCCTGCAGGTCCAGCAATTGCAGGACAGCGCCCCGGCGGTGGGCAATGCCTGCATCCCGGAGCAGCACATAGAGGTACTCCTGTGCCGGGTTGGGATAGAGGTGGAGC
>NZ_JAVJSK010000090.1:0-114060 GCF_040219495.1 Phaeodactylibacter sp.
AGCAAGATATACGGCACCAAATTTTCATCATTGGTTGTGGCCTGCACAACCTGCGGGTCCGCTTTCGGAGCTCCGCGTATGCACGTGGCGCGCAGCGGATGCGCGCGCGTCTAAACTTTTAATTTTAATAAACTCTAATATATTGATTTTAATAACTCGTTATGTCGGGACGTGTCTACTCCATAACGTAGCTTTTCGTGTACCTGCTTGACTGGATCATAAGGAATATCCTTATACTTAAATGAAAAATTAGGTAATTTTAAATCATCCATCCAACGGATTAGATCATGGCCATGCCCATATTTCTTGCCAATCTGATTTTCCAAATCTCCTGTATCATTTAATTTATTTTCCTTTAAATATAAAGCCTTTAACCCACACTCGTTGGCATAAAATCGCAGCAGTTTCTCAGAAATTCCTTCTCCTTGTTCTGCCACCTTTCCATGAGCTCGAAAAGCACCTTTAAGTTGGGGCACCGTAGCCCTGACATCTTTTTTATCTGCCATATTTAACTTTTTTTGCCCTCTTGATAGCTTTCTTAGTTTAGAGATGAATATGAATTTCTTACTTGGATATCTCTTCAAACTTATATCCTCTTCGGAGTAAAAAGATGAAATTATGCTAAATTCTTTTCTATTGAAAAAGAATTTTTGATTGAAAACCTACCTCAACCGAATCCCCGCATCCACCTGAATCCGGTTATAATAAGCCTTCTCCGTAATCGCTGCATAGTCCGCCGCCTTTTGCTGGAAACTGCGGTAGGATTCATACACTTTTCTGCTTTTGGGGTCCCGGGCGGTGATTTCGTTAATCGCTTCCGCAGTGTAGGTGCGCATCTGCTGGATGACTTCATCCGGGAAGCGACGAATGTTGATACCTTTTTCCAGGAATTTGGCGAGGGCAGCGGCATTATTGGCTTCCATTTGGCTGAGAATCCAGCCGGAGAGCTCGCCCGCTACGGTTTTGATGATGCCTTGCAAATCGGAGGGTAAACGTTCCATCTGCTCTTTGTTCACAAAAAACTCCAACATAGTACCAGGTTCGTGCCAGCCCGGGCTGTAGTAGTATTTGGCGATTTCGTGGAAGCCCATCAGGGTGTCATGGAAGGGGCCAAGCCATTCCGTGGCATCAATAACGCCTCGCTCCAGTCCGGTATAGATTTCTCCGCCTGCCATGAGCACCGGTGCGCCGCCCGCTCGTTGCAGCACCTTGCCGCCCAGGCCGGGGATGCGCATTTTGAGCCCTTTCAGGTCTTCCACGCTGTTGATCTCTTTATTAAACCAACCGCCCATCTGCACGCCGGTATTGCCGCCCGGCATAGGGATGAGGTTGAAATCCGCGTACAGCTCCTCCCATAGCTCCAGCCCTCCGCTGACCATCCATGCATTGAGCTGCTGTGCATTCATACCAAAGGGGACGGAGGCAAAAAACTGCGCGGCTTCTGTTTTGCCCGCCCAGTAATAGGCGGCTCCGCAACCCAATTCTGCCCCTCCTTCCCGAACTGTATCGAAAGCTTCCAGTGCCGGCACCAGTTCATTGCCACCGTAGACCCGGATGTCCATACGCCCACCGGATAACTGCCGTACGCGGTCAGCAAAAAGCTCACAGGCTTCGCCCAGGATCGGGAACTTAGGCGGCCAGGTGGTCACCATCTTCCAGCGGTATTTTTTGGCGGTGATGATGTTGGGGCTGCCATCGCTTTCTTCCTGCGCATGGCTGACGCCGCCCAGCCCTTTAATCACAAAAGGGAGAGAAATGGTGCCAAGGGCTAAGCCTTTGAAAAAGGTTTTACGGTTGAGCTTCATAGCGTGCCAGGGTTAAAATGTGATTCGGTGATAAATCTGACCGAGCGGAATGCGGTGGTCAAGCCTGGGGATAATCAGTTCGTCAGATGCTGTTGCAAGAGGCGTCATCAACCACTGTCCGTTGGGGGCTCGTTCGAAAGATTCTACGGCCAGCTGATGTTGGGCAATGAAGACACACTGCTCCACACTTGGAATGCGCTGATATTGGAAAAACTTTTCGGTCCGGTCGTACTGTGCGGTACCCTGAGAAAGAATTTCAATGATCACGCAAGGGAATTCAATAATCAGAGGGTCCTGATCTTCCGGATTGCAGGTGAGTACGATATCCGGATAGACATACCGCTTTTTAGACTGGATTTGGGTCATGACGTTTTCGTCAAACAATTCACAGCCTTTGCTTTCCATTATTTGCTGAGGGATTTGGGCGATAAGGTTCCGCTTGATACGGTTATGGTTCTTGGTAGTAGCTTCTAATTCAATGAGCGTCCCATCCCAAAAGTCAAAACGCTGCCCTTCACCTCGCTGTGAAGCCAGGTACTCCTCGAAACTGACGGGTTGCAATCGTCTTGCCAGGCTCATGACTAAAATTTTAAACAAGATAGTGGAAATTTCAGAATAGAGGAAACCTGATTTTGTATATTTTGTTTTAAATTTACGAAACACAAAACAAATCAATGTCAGATCAACCCGCAAAATACAATCAGGGTAGGGGAGCCCAAATCAACCCGGCCAACCGCTTTCATGAGCATGACTACGGGCTGGAGCCTTTGCAGCCGGATGCCAGGACGCAGTACATCCCGGTTTATCCCAAAACCATCCTCAATCGGGTGGAAAGCCCGGATATCGGCATGGCCTGGTCGATGAACCCCTATCAGGGCTGTGAGCATGGCTGCATCTACTGCTACGCCCGCAATACCCACAACTACTGGGGCTACAGTGCGGGACTGGACTTTGAACAAAAGGTGCTGTACAAAAAAGATGCGCCACAACTGCTCGAACAGCAGCTCAAAAAGAAAAACTGGAAGCCCGAACCCATCATGCTGGCGGGCAATACGGATTGCTATCAACCGGCAGAGCAAACGCTGGGCATTACCCGGGAAATCCTTAAAGTACTGTGGAAGTACCGCCATCCGGTAGGCATTATCACCAAAAACAGTATGGTGCTGCGCGACCTTGATCTGCTGCAGCCCATGGCAGAAAACCGCTTGCTGCGGGTGTCCATTTCCCTGACCACGCTGGATGAAAAGCTGCGCCGCCTGCTCGAGCCCCGGACCGCCTCCGTGAAGGCCCGCCTGAAAACCATCGAAGTGCTGACCGAGAAAGGCATACCGGTGAATGTCATGATGGCGCCCATCATTCCCGGGTTGAATGACCACGAAATTCTGGAGGTGGGCCAAAAAGTCAGCAGCCTGGGCGCGGTTTCTATGGCCTACACAATGGTGCGCCTCAACGGAGATGTCGCTGCCATTTTTGAGGACTGGATCCGCAAGACGATGCCTGACCGGGCGGACCGGGTGCTCAATCGCATCCGCGATGTGCACGGGGGCGAACTGAACGACAGCCGCTTCGGCACCCGGATGAGGGGAGAGGGGCAGTTTGCGGAAGTTGTAAAACAGCAGTTTCAATTGGCGCGTCAGCGGTACTTCGCCGATAGGGTCAAGCCGGACTACAACCTGGATTTGTTTGAGCAGGGCCGCAACCCCCAAATGTCCCTGTTCTGAACTTGCATAGGTGGCAAGCGTTTCAGAGATTAGCTGCTCATTGGCTTTATCGCAAACACAAAACCACTATGCCCGAAACCTCACTGCTTGCTGCTGCTGAAACGGCCGTTTACCAATATTTGGCGGAACACCTGCCGCCCCGTTATGTCTTTCACGATTTCAACCATGCTAAAGCTACAGCAGATGTCGCTGCCGAGCTTGCCGCTGAGGCAGATTTACCGGAAGCAACGCGCAACGCCCTGATCATTGCGGCCTGGTTTCACGATGTAGGTTACACAGAAGGCGAAGAAGGGCATGAACAACGCAGCGCCGAACAGGCAAAACAATTCCTTGAGCCATTTCCGGAGACGGTCATTGACCACGCGCTGGCAGAGCAGTTGATCCTGAGCACCATGCCCGGCCAAAAGCCCGGCACCAAACTGGAGCAATGGCTGCACGATGCACACTATTCCTTCCTGGGTCGGAAACGCTTTGAACGGCGCGGGCAGTTGCTCCGCCTCGAAGAAGAAGCCATCTCCGATAAGAACTACACCACCCACGAGTGGGAAAGGCGCCTGCTGGAACTTCAGTTGGATACCAAATTCCTGACCCCGGAAGCCCACGAAGCATTCGCCAGCCGAAAGAACAAGAATATAGCCGGGCAAAGGGATAAAATCCGGAAAGCCCGAAAAACGACGGTCCGGAAAAAGACTGGAAAAGACTTTGGCCGGGGCGTTGACACCGTCTACCGGGTCACCCTCCGCAACCACATCAACCTGAGCTCTATTGCTGACGGGAAAGCCAATATGATCATCAGTATTAACACCTTGGTACTGTCTATCCTTATCACCGCAGGATCAGCGGGTTTCTCCATCCGCCCTGCCAATTTTGAGGAAAACCTGGAGTATATTCTTCCGGTGCTCCTGCTTATGATCACTTCACTGCTGGCTATCACCTTCGCCGTATTCTCAGCTATACCAAAGGTGTCCGGGCAGGATTTCACCGTTGAGGACGTCAAAAAACATAAGGTGAGCCTGCTGTACTTCGGTAATTTTCTGAGCCTGCCCAAGGAGCAATTTGTAGGCTACCTGCGCGACTTGAAAGCGGATCAGGAGGTCCTGTACGATGACCTTTCCCGGGATTTATATAACCTGGGCCTGGTACTAAAGAAAAAATACCGCCTGCTCACTTACGCCTATCGTACTTTTGTGGGGGGGCTGGTGCTGAGCTTCCTGGTCTTCGTCTTTACTTTCCTGCTAAAATAGCCTGACTTATCTTTCCTTCTGCTCAAAGTGTCGTAACGGAGTCTGTCCGTAGCCGTCCGGTTTTGGCTTTCTGACCGCCTTCGGATGTATTGAAATAATACACCACTCCAACACTTAGCAGAAAATAGGCGGCAAGGGCATAAGTCGCTATTGGGGAAAAACTGTTGAGCCCAAACCAGTCTCCGGTTGCCCAAATTAGGACGAGTCCAATGCCCGACTTCACCAGCTCTACCGCCCAGGCATAGCGGCTTTGGTCCATCAGCATGCTGTAGCTAAAAATGCAAAGGACCAGAAACAAGCCATACAGAATAGCCTGTTGCGCACCGATTTCCGCCAGGTTGTTAAAGAGGTACATCATCAGTAGGAATACGGCGGTGAATTGCACCCAGGACCACCACTGCATCGCCCTGGAAAGCTTTGGGTCGTACTTTTCGTAAGCGTAAGGGTCTTCAATTCCGGAAAGCGGGTACTTTTCCTTTACATCAGCCGGGCGCCACCCGGTTGGTTTGAACCAGATCGTGAACTTCGCGTTCCAGTCTTTCGTGCACCAGGCGTCCTTGATGAGCTGCCAAAGGTGTACAAAGTTGATTATGATGGGGTTCCAGGTGCGCACCGGGCGGGTCACGCCGTACACCGGTGGCACTTCGTCCAGCTCTTCCTGGAAAGTGCCAAACATTTTGTCCCAGACGATGAAAATCTGAGAGAGGTTCTTATCCAGATATTCCTTGTTGATGGCGTGGTGGACGCGGTGATGAGAGGGCGTGACAATAATGTGCTCCAAAACCCCCATTTTGCCAATCAGGCGGGTATGGTACCAATACTGTGCAAACAAATGGAGTGGGGCGACCACCGCGACCACCTCTCCCGGTACGCCCAAAATGGCGATCGGCAGCAGGAAAAAGACCGTGATGGCCACAAACCCGGAGATCGACTGCCGCAAAGCACAGCCCAGATTGAACTCCTCGCTGCTGTGGTGGATGATATGGCGGTTCCAAAAATAGTTGACACTATGCGAAAGGCGGTGCACCCAGTAGCCCGCAAAGTCGAGCCCGATAAAAGCCAGGGTATAAACCAGCCAGGTGGATTTGATTTCAAACAGCCCGATTTCCCCTGCGAGCCAGTCGTAGGACACCACCACAACGGTGAGCCCAAGCACATCTTTAATCACATTGGTCAGGCCGGAACTCAGGCTGGATAAGGTGTCCATACTGCGGATCACCTTTTCGCCTTTCCACCAGGCAATGCCTGCTTCCAAAAGAAGGAGAGCCATAAAAAAAGGGATGGCGTAATTCAGTACGGCGGCGTAGGATTCCATGTCAATTTAGTTTGGCGAAATTTCGCTATAATTTGCAAATATATGGAATCCGATACAAAAAAAGTACCGGCAAACGACTTTAAGCCGTCTGCCAGGTACCACTTTTTGGGGTTATAATTTGTTAAACTTCACGATTTCCGGGCCTGTCTCAGACTGCATATGGCAGAAATAAGTACCCGGTGGCAAAGCGCTCACATCAATCTCGGTTTGGTGGTGCGCTTTTGCCTGATTTTCCCAAACCAACTGTCCGGTAGCTGCAAAGACCTGCACCGTAAAATCCTGATCAGCCCACCTTAGGGTCAGGGCCGCAGCCGTAGGATTGGGGAATAGAGTAGGGGGGCTGACTTCTTCGTTCCAGCTACTGCTAAGGTGATGATGTGCCCAGTTTGCCCCTCCTGATGCCAGGCTGCTGACCGGTACTCCAGCCGGGAAGTCACCATCGCAAAAGCGGTTGATGCGCGCGCTAAACTGCCCAAAATTACCCGGAGTAGCAGAGAAACCCGGCTGTAACATAACGGCATCTTCGGCTACGAACTGCACCTGAGCGAAACCAGTTGCCTCATAATCGGCGGCAGTGATGGTTGAAAGAGCGGCCTCATGGACAAACCCGGTAAGCACCGTTGCACAGCATAGGTTGAGGTTGGCATTTGTGACTAGAATATTATTGGCCGAGGCAAAGGGGCTGGACAGAATACTGTGCATGCGTTTTTCCTGCATGGGCGTGAAAGCACCCCGGCACTGGAATGGGGCGTAACTCATGGTATTGGTCATATCAGGGCTGTAATTGTCCCCGTTCCCATCGGTTTCCGTACCGATAAAGCTACAAGTCGTATCGTCTACGTTACTTCCCAGGCTGGGATCGGCGGGGGTATCGCAAAGCTTGTCGCCTGCGCCTCCGCAATTGCTGCCGTCCACCAGTTCAGCTCCGAACGCAGTTTCGTGGGTGTGGTACAGCCCCAGGCAATGCCCCATCTCGTGCGCCAGGTGCGGGGTGTTGAACCGGCCGGCGTAAATGGTGGTGTAGGTATTGGGGATGGCGTAGGCGGTGCCCCGGAAGAAGGTGTAATCCGGCAAGACATTAATGGTAATGACATCATTTAATGGCGGATAAGCGGCAATGAGGTCATCGGCAGTATCGCCATCAAATCCATCAGTAGGGCTGGCGAAGTTGGAATCATTGATGCTGTAGATGCCCATTAGCGCAAAGCAGATGTCGTGGGGCGCATAGTAGGCTTCCAGGCGGTCGATTTCATCCAGGACTTCCTGCCGGGTGGACCCTCCGGTGCCATTATCCTCGTTGATGACCCGCACGGCAATTTTTACCGTATAGGATAAGTTGGCGGGCGCTCGCTGGGCTGCCGGATACCGTTCCAGGTAGTCGGGCGAAGCGGGTGTCAGGCAGTCAGGATCCTGCCCAAACAGTGCTAAGCCCAGCAGCATGAGCGTAGTAGTGATGATAAAATATTTCATGATGTTGGTCTTTTGGGCTTATTGTTGTTCTAATTGTGCAAGGCGGGCCTCGAGGGCTTCGAGCTGCGCTTTTAGTGCTTTGTTTTCCTGATCTGCGGCGATAGCGTAGAGGGTCAGTTCCTCGACTTTTTCCACCAGCAGCCGCTGTGTGCTGCCGATTTCAAAGCCGCCTTTGGCTTCTATCGTTTGAGCGGGCTGAAATCCGGGAAGGTGGCGATGGCGGTCGATGAAGTCGGCGACCTCCTTTAGCTCAGGCAGGCTATAGCTGTCGCTAAATACATAATCGGGCCAGTTGGCTTCCAGCTTGACGGTCACTTCTTCTGCCAGTATGGATCCACCAACGTACAGGCGATGGCTGCCCGGGGTTGCGGTGGTGCCCACGGTCAGGGTTTGGTCGACCGTAGCGGTGTTGCTGCCCAGGTGCCCCGTGACGGTTGCATCATCGGTTACGGTAAGCGCTCCGCCAATTTGAGTGATGCCGCCTACCTTGAGCTGATCGCCAATGACTCCATTACTGGCTACGCTCAGGTCTTCGCCAACGAAAGCATCGGTGCCCACTTGCAGGCCCTGCTGTATGACGGCATTCTTAGCGACATCAAGGGCTTCATTGACCAGGGTGCGGCCGGCGATTTCCAAAAAGAAACCGGCAGCAGGGGCATCTGTACCCAACCCGACCTGTGTACCATCATCCCAGAGCTGACTGTCGCCAAGGCTGCTAGACCCGGTGAACTTCGCCAGACGGTTAGGCGTGCCGCTGATGTCTTCGCTGGTCAGCATTTTGAGCCAGCTTGCGGTGCCCCAGTCCGGCGCATCGCCCTGCCAGCTGCGGTGGAAAATGCCCTCTTCGGCGAAAAAGAGCTGATGGTCCAGGCTGTTACCACCGGGGGCCAGGGTCAGCAGGCCGCCATCGGCTGCTGTCGTGGCCGGGAGTACACTAAATGCGGTGCTGGCATGGCGCTCCAGGTAAAGTTCGTCTACGTAAGTGTCTGGTGCACTGTCCATTGAGCCATTGTCATCCACATGCAGCCGCCCGAAGAAGTCGCCTGTGGTATGAGTATGGCCGACCGTATGCAGGTCGAACGATGGGGTAGTGGTGCCAATGCCCACCTTTCCATTGGCAGTGACCGACATACGCGGCATCAGTTGCGGGTAGCCCGTCTGAAAGCGGAGGTCAGCCGCAAAGCCATCGGGCTGCACGGGGCCGGAAACGTAAGCGCGCATTTCAGCACCGGTGTAATAATCGCCGCCCGTCACCCAGCCTTGCAGCTGAACTGCGCCCAGGCTGTCGTCGTCTACAACGGGGAGTTTGCCAACGCCAAGCTGAAAGCCATTGTTTTTGGCGGCAAAAAGCGTAGGGTCATCGCCTACAATCTGTGCATTCAAAAGGGTAGTGGTGCTTCCTGCTGCGAACAGGATAGCCAGGATGATTAGTTTTCTCATGGTTTTTTAGTGTTTTTGGTATATATTTAGTCCTTTATCACCGCTCTAAAGCAAGTGTTACGAAATCAGTTGAATTTTTTGTCTAAATTACCTCTATACAAAACCTGTATTCATAACCTCTAAAGAACTTGTGACGATCACCGAAGGTCATGTAATAATGCGCGATCTAACCCCGGGACGATCCTGGCAGAACAAGTCCTTTTTAAAATCCGCCCCATGTTAAAGAAATACATAACCCTTTTGCTTTTAGCTTTTGCTGGCTTTGGTTTGAATGCACAATGCCCTCCGGGCGATGTCACCCTCAGCTCACAGGCGGAGGTGGATGCTTTTGTGGCTGACTATCCTGACTGTACGGAAATAGTGGGAAATATGCTAATTGGCTCTCTTTCCAGCATAGATCCCACTAATATTACCTATCTATCTGGCCTAAGCAGTCTTATCTCCATCGGCGGAAGCCTTTCTATTGGCAACAACGAGGGTTTAACGAGTTTGACAGGATTGGAGCAGCTCAATTCCATCGGCGGATTCCTTTATATTAGCAACAACGATGCCCTAACCAGTTTGACGGGATTGGAGCAGCTCAACTCCATTGGCGGAGACCTTCGTATTTTGAGAAACGCTGGCATAACGAGTTTGATAGGATTGGAGCAGCTCGCCTCCATCGGTGGATTCCTTGAAATTCGAGTCAACGCTGTTTTAACGAGTTTGACAGGATTGGAGCAACTCGCCTCCATCGGCGGATTCCTATCTATAGGCAGCAACGAGGGCTTAACGAGTTTGACAGGGTTGGAGCAGCTCAGCTACATCGGCGGATCCCTATCTATAGGCAGCAACGAGGGCTTAACGAGTTTGACGGGATTGGAGCAGCTTACCTCCATCGGCAGTCTCCTTTCCATTCGCAACAACGATGCCCTGACCAGTTTAACAGGGTTGGAGCAGCTCAGCTACATCGGTAGTTTCCTTTCCATTGGCGGCAACGATGCCCTAAACAGTTTGACGGGGTTGGAGAACCTTGATGCAAATACGATTGCCGATCTCAGAGTTGAAAACAACCTGGAGCTATCTATTTGCGCTATCGAGAGCATTTGTAATTACCTGGGCGTAGAGACGAATACGGCCGATATAAGTGGCAACGCCACGGGCTGTGCCACTCGGGAGGAAGTGGAAACGGCGTGTATGGTCTCTGCCAAGGGTGTATCCCAAGCCAATATCAAGTTGTTCCCAAACCCCACCAATGGGTTGCTACAGCTGCGGAACATTACAGCCAAAGAAGTGGTCGTATACACTTCGCAGGGGCAGCGCATCGCTCGCTATGACAGCCCCGGGCAGGAACTGGACCTGAGTGCTTTGCCCGTCGGCGTGTATCATCTTCACCTGATTACGGCGGATGCTGTTTTTGCAGCGAGGGTGATGAAGCAATAGCCATTTTCCTGGCATCAATCTTTTTCCCTGAAGTCCAAATAAATACGGCCATTCAAATAGAAATGAGGCCGGTCCCGGTTGGCCGAAAACTCATTGGTGTAGCTCTGCGGGCCAAGATTTTCCGGTTGCTTGAATTTGGTGCCGATGGGGCTTATCGCGTGAAGGACGGAAATATTCTTCCCGGGGAATATCCCATCTGTATTGGTATTGTAGGCGCCCTCCGGTTCGTCGGGAGAGAAGAGGTGGAGGAATAAATTGTTTGAGGCGATCATCAAAGTAAAAGGTTGCGCTTTGGTTTGTATTTCCGCCCAGTAGACTTCATCGTGGTAGCCTTTGAACTCAGGATAGTCCCAGTTTTCTCCGGTTACCGTATTGTTGTAGGCTTTCTCCCAGAGGCCGAACTGCAGGCCTTTCCGCCGGTTTTTCCAAACGCGGTAAGGGCCCCTGCCCAGATACTTCACCCCGGTCACCTGATCTTCGGGGTAATCAAAGCTTACGCCAAGGAAGTCGTAGGTGCCGTTTCCGGGAAGATAGGCGTAGTCGATCTGGAGGATACCGCTGCCCAGCATCCTGTAAACCACCTTTCTTAAAACGCCTTCAAATTCAGCCTCAATGACATAGTCGTTGCCATCGGAATAGTGCTTGATGGATTTGAAAGAAGATTCCCCGATGAGGGTATCCGGTAACGGGCCTCCCGAGAAGGGAAAACCGCTTTTTTCGTTGGTTACAGCCTCTATAAGTCCGCTTGCCAGTCCTATACCAATTTCTACTCCATTAGCTGAGGTGAGCAGGGTGCCATTTTTTTCTTTTGCGGTTGCCTTGTTTGTGGCAGTAGGGGGGAGGAGGGTTTCGACGATTTGCGCTTCCGTTTGCAATGCCCAGGACCAGGTGAAGATTTCCCTGCCGTGCGGGTCGGTTGCGGTGAGCAGCAATCCCTGATATTGCCGCCAGTTTTCTGAAAGCCCTAATTCCAATTTACCCCATTCCCAAGGTTTAATGTTTCCTGCTGTGACTTCCTTCTCTTGCCGGATGATCGGAGCCGTCTCCTTGGCACCTGCTATGGGAAAATCCACCAACTGCCACTTGAATTGACATTGTTTAAGGTTGGTGTAATGGAACCGGTTGTGAACAGGGATTACGCCATCGAACGATGCCGGTATGTGCTGAAGATCCAGGTATACCGGCGACCAAATCTCCTTAATCGTGAAGAAACTCGCTTCCTTTTCCCGGTAAGGGCCTACGATGCCGTCCGGTGCGTTACTGCGCTGACAGTCGAGTTCGCCATTCCGGTCGGAGCGTTGCACACATTCGTCTACCAGCGCCCAGAGAAAGCCACCTGCTGAAAGGGGATGATCTACCATCGCTTTCCAAAAATCATCAAGGCCGGCCCCGTGCCCGCCATCGTACAATCCGTGGAGGAATTCTGTGGGAAAGAAAACGTCGTCTCCATTGAATAATCCATCGGCACAGCAGCCAAAACTTTTGTAATGCTGCGTATCGGTGTCCCGGAATTTCGCCCAGGGGTGGATCACTGGCCTTTTTTGCGGGTCGTAGAGATAGAAGTCATCATCGAGCGCGAAGTTATTGCCTCCTTCGTTGCCATTGTCCCAAATTACGACGGACGGATGGTTGACATCCCGTGTGACCAATTCCTTTACGAGCTGACGGCCCACTATAGTGTCATAGGCCGTTTGCCAGCCGGCCAGCTCATTCAGCACAAATAAGCCGAGTGAATCGCATACTTCGAGGAAGTGCTTGTCCGGTGGGTAGTGCGCCATTCTTACGGCGTTCATATTCATGTCCTTGATGAGGTTGACATCGTCCACGCTAATCTGGTAACTGGTTGTCCTGCCGGACGATGGCCAGAAACTATGGCGGTTGACACCTTTAAATTTAACTTTTTGCCCGTTTACATAGAATCCATCGTGGGGGCGGAGTTCTACCGTTCTAAAGCCGAAGGTCTCCGTAACCGTGTGCAGAGGCTTCCCTTTAGCCATCAGGCTGAACTTCACCTGATAGCGATTGGGGAATTCCGGCGACCAGGTTTTTACGCCACTAAGCTTTTGAGAAACCACGACCATATCCATGCCTTTCTCAATAGGAGAGGAGAAGGCGTTTCCTAAAGGGTTACCGTCCATATCTGTCACCTGTGCTTCCACGGTCTCCGCTTTGCGGGCATTGCTCAGGTAAACATTAGCCCTGAATGAGCCGTCTGCTTTTGCATCAATGGCTGTCCAATTGATGTGCGCCTTAGGTTTAGCCTCCAGGTAGACCGGCCGATAGATGCCGCCAAAAACCCAGTAATCCGCCTCCCGTTCGGCGGTATTGACAGAAGGGTTATCCGACCAGTTTTTCACGACAGCTTCCAGTTCGTTTTCAGCGCCATACTTCAACAAGCTGGAGATATCATATTTGAACCGGTAGAAGCTGCCCTGATGCGTTGGACCAGCAGATTTGCCATTGATGAACACTTTAGTATCCGTCATGGAGCCTTCAAAAACAATATGTACAGATTTATCTTTCCAGGAGGCAGGTATGGTAAATTTATGCCGGTAAGTTCCGGTTTCGTTAGACTCCGGCTGCTTGCCGCGGCCATAGTTGTATACCCCGAACCCTTCGGTTTCCCAGTTAGAGGGCACAGGGATTGTAGTCCATTTCCCGCTGTTCATGCCGCGGTCAATATGGAAGTCCCATTCTATCGTATGGTCTTTATCCACACCCGAAAGGTGCTGTATTTCAGTGGATTGTGCCATACTTTCAAATGCGTATCCCACGATAAAACAGGTAAAAAGGAGAAGTGGCAGGAGGGTAGTATTGGGTCTCATAATCAGTCAATGTTGGTTAAATTTGAGAGGGGAATTTGATGATTTTGGTCTGCAAGCGACCTTTATAAAATAAATTTACCCTACTTAGATAAGGCTGACGGATGTGTTATGTAACCTATAGTGATAGTCCACAATGTTTTATTGTAATTAAAATAAAGCAAATTAGGGTAGGAGTAAACAAATTGTTTATGCCGGATGAGTGAAAACCGGTTGCATTTTAAGCGCGTTTTTTAATCCAAGCAAGTCATGCTATAATTATAGTCTGACAACCCAAGTTTTGTGAATCCTGACATGATTTTCATAAATTTTAAGTTGTCAGACTATGAGCTTGGAATTCACGCGAAATGCTTGGTTTGGATTTTTTGGCGCAAATTGACATTTCAGGCGCTGGACAAGCTGTAGACATACAGAAATGTCTGTACAGTAAATTTAAGCAAAGCGCTATGGGCAACTCATCCAATTCAGAAGACAGTACGCTTTGATGTTCAAGGGTATCCATGCTTGCGCAGCTTACTTACAAAGCACTACAGACGGCTTTAAGCCCCTATTTCCCAGTTATATTTTACCCTATAATTTATATTATGTTAAATAAGAAGTTGGAAAACCCATCTCCTCTGCTTTCAACGGATCTTTCTGATCTTGTTATGCTATGCTCAGAAAAGGTTTGACCTGCTTTACCGTGGTGCAGGAACGCTATGCGCACATGGAATCGGTACCTGTTGGAATACTGGAAGTAATTTTGGAGTCTGGGGATTTTAGCCGCCCCTACCCCGGCGGTACGCTTAGAATACCATGAAGCCTTGACTAAAATCAACCACCACACCTCTCCGAAACATTTGGAAAGAGCTGGTTTCTTTCGCAGAAGGTGTTATTTTTAGCAATTATCAGAAAAACGATAAGAAATGCAACGATCTGTTTACCGATTTTCCGTATCCGCTTTGCTTTTAGGGCTTGCGCTCTATGCTCTGTCTTGCAGTAGCGAACCCGCCGCTGAAACGACCGAACCAAAACTGACGGCATCTTCTATCAACCCCAATGGTGACAGTGAGCTCGCCCTCCTGATGCGCGCCATGTACGAAGATGCTGCACAAATGAAAAAAGCGATTGAAAATGGTGAGCAGCCAGTTTCCCAACTCGATCACGAGAAAATGCTGACCGCTTCGGCCACCGAGCCTGAGAAAGCAGCCTCTGACACCTACAAAGTGCACGCGCAATCTTACCTCCAAACACTCAAAGCGCTGGAAAAAGCGGATGTTGCCGAAGCACAGGTGCTTTTCAAAGACATGGTCGACAGCTGTATGGGCTGCCATACCGCCCTCTGCCCCGGCCCGAAGATGAGGATCAAACATTTGTATTAGAAATTGTTGGGTTTGAACTGTAAGTATTTCAACGACTGATCGCCACCCTCAATCACTTCAATGAAGAGTTGTTGCGGACCTGCCTGCAGATTCAGCGTTGCCCTGCTATCTGCACTTAGCATTGTGGATGAATTCAGTGCGGTCTTAATACGGTAGCTGCCCTTCAGAGGCGCTTTGTCAAATGCCAGGGTGTATGTCCTATTTGCCTCTACGTCAATTTTATAGATCGCTGAACTACCCGCTTTGAGTTGGTGCAGGAAGTTAAAGGCGACTTTCAGGTCTCCATCAATGTCCACAGGTGCATAGAGTGGGACATTGGATGCTGTATCTTTGCTAATCTGGAAAATCGGTGCCTGAAAAGCATGGGGGCTATTCTATATCCCCTGAAACCATTGTTGGGCGACCCTATCCATTGCCTGAGCCTTTTCCTGAAGGGAATCCAGCAAATTACGGTCCTCTGTGGGGTCGGTAGGCAGGTAGAAAAGCACCCGCTCCGGAACGGGCGGCAGATAGCCCTCTGCCGGACCGGGGTGACGAATCCATTTATAGTCGCTTGTGATCACCGTAATGGGTTGAGCAGACCAGTCAAAGCCCATTTTTCGGGTTTCGGCTGGCGCGTATTCATTCAGTACGCCTTCCGGAGTCCAGGGCGCATCCGTCGGCTGCCAGCCGGGCTGAACAAAATCAATGTGGGTCTTCTCCCAATCTACCGGTTCCCTGTTTTCCAACAAAGAACGGAAAGACTGTCCATCGAAGGCAGGCGTCTCCGGAGGTGTGAGGCCCGCCACATCCATCAAAGTTGGCAGCACATCGGTGACCGCCACCACTTGGGCCCGCGCACCTGAAGGGAATCGGCTCCCCCACTTTACAAACAAAGGAGAGCGCAAACCATTTTCCCAAAGATTACCCTTCCAGCCTTTGAAGCCATTTACTTTCCGGATCGCACGCTCTGCATCTGTGAGTGCCCGGTTGTTGACCGCCGGGCCGTTATCGCTCATAAAGAGGATGACGGTCTCTTCCAGCACGCCTAACCGCTCCATGCCTTCCAGTAAGCGCCCTACCTGCCGGTCGAAGTGGTGGATCATACCGTAAAGCGTGGATAAGCCTTTTGGCAACCCCAGATCTAAGTAGTATTGCACCGCAGCATCCGGTGCGTCGAGCGGCTCATGGCAGGTCATACTCGACAGGTAAGCGACGAAGTTGGTGTCCCGGTGCTGTTCCATGAAGTCAAGAGCAAAATCCACAAGGGCTTCATCCGACCATTGTTCCGTGGTTTGCAATCGCCCGTTGAAATACCCGTAACCGTTGCGATGCTGGTAAAGCTTGCTCATGAACGCCTCCTGAAAACCGCGCTGCCACGGATAGTACCCTTCAGCATTGCCGCTATGCCATTTGCCCCACATCCCGCAAACATATCCACCTGCCGTAAAATGATCGGCCAGCGTAGAAATGGCTTTGGACAGATAGTCCTTCCCACCGTGTACGTGGGAGACTCCGGTGCGGAGGAAGTGCTGCCCGGTGAGCAACGAAGCCCGGGTGGGCGCACAAACAGCGTTGACATAAAACCGCTCAAAACGGGCACTCCCCTCCCCCAGCCTGTCAAGATTAGGCGTGGAAAGATAAGGGTTGCCGTGCAGGGCCAAATCGTCGTACCCCAGATCGTCGACCTGAATGATCAAGAAGTTGGGGCGGGCCGGTGCTTCAATGATCTGTTCTTTGGGGTATTCACAGCCGGTTAGCACGACGAGGTATAAGGATGAAATCAGCAATCGGCACATAAGTTATAACTCCTTGTTTTTCAATATACTTTTCAAAGGTTGCTGAGTTTTTACGTTCAATTACCCCCAAGGTCACCCACCAGGGATTTGGCTTTCCACTCAATATAACTAAGTTCTTCTGCAATTGGTGATACCGTCAGTGCTGCCACTTTTTCGTGCAAGTCAGGAGGTAATGACGGGCCCAAGGCCTCAAGTGTATTCAGTGCCCGCAACACCACATAAGGATTATCTGATTCCAGTAGCTTGCTTAAGGTATAGATAGCAGCCTCTTTTTCACCCAATTTGTAGAGCACCTCAGCCGTAAAGCTTTGCACCTCCCCGCTTTCGTCTTGCAGGAGAGGCAGGAGTGCATCTTTTAGGCAATCAGCATCTGCACCGAGGCAGAGGGCCCCGGCTACGCCCCAGAACCGGATAGCCGGATGTTCGTTTTGCATCATCCTCCCAATCTCATCTATTGAGGGATTGAGCGTTGCGTGATCTGCTGCCTGAATGATGGCATTCAGAGGAGCGGCTTGCCCTTGTTCCATATAGAGTGTGCTGTCTTCCCGGTACCGGGCAAATAGCAGCCCCTCTGGCAGGAACCCAACATCCTGTTGTTCCAAATTGTAAGCTTTCAGAGCGTTGCGCATACGCTGCAGCACCTCTGCAAATGCCGGGTCTTCCGCCAGATTATGGACATTATGGGGGTCTGCTGCTGTGTCGTAAAGTTCTTCCGGCGGGCGGGGCTGCCAGAACTGCTCCTGTAGATCATTCAGGTTGCCAGCATGGTGAGCGGCTTCCCAGGCTTGTACATTGGCAGCCTCCCAAAGGAATCGGATATGTTGCCCGCTTGGCCGGAAGGGGTAATAATTCCGGATATAGCGATACCGTTTATCCCGTATGGTCCGCACCAGATCATAAGACTCGTCCATCCGCCCCCTAAACCCAAAGGCGTAGTCGTCCATAGCCGCCAATTGGTCTTTTCCGGCAAAAGACTCGCCCTGCAAATGCCCGGGCACTTCAGCTCCGCCCCACTCCAGAAAGGTGGGTATGAGGTCGAGAAAGCTGACAGGAGTTTCCACCCGGCTGCCCATTTCCGCTGGCGCTAAATGCTGGTATTGTTCCGGAAACCACATCATCATCGGCACTTTAAGCCCCGACTCAAAGGGGAACCGCTTACTGCGCCCGATGACGCCACCATGGTCGCTGCTGTAAATAATAATGGTGCGGTCCATTTCGCCCGTGGCCCGCAGCTTGTCCAAAAAGCGTTTGAACTCCTGGTCCATCATCGCCACATCATCGTAGTACAGGGCTATATCGTCCCGGACTTCGGGTACGTCTGGCAGATAGGGAGGCACCTGTACTTTAGCGGGGTCGGTTTCCGGTATCAGGGCGATCAGGCTATCCTGCTGCGCCTCGGTCAGGTCCTCGAAGGTATTCCGGAAGTACGCCCACTTTTTATCGTGGTTGTGGATTTTACCCTCATGGGTCATCCAGGTATTGTAAAAAAGGAAAAAGGGCTGTCCGGCGTTTCGATCTGAAAGAGCATCTTCCATAAGCCACCAATCATCGGTAGCCCAGGTACTGTCCTGACCTGGGATGTTGTAGTCTCGCTTTAACCGCAGGGAGTTGTAATAGCCGGCTTCGCGCAGGTAGTTGGGAAAGAACCGGATATGGGCGGGGATTTCCACGTTGCTACGCATATGCTCAGAGCCTAAGGTAACGGGCAGCATACCAGTGATCAAAGTAGAGCGGGAAGGCGCACAAACCGGTGCATTGGAAAAAGCATTATCAAAAACAATCCCGGCTCTGCCAAAACTGTCAAGGGTTGGCGTGTGCGCCAGGGTGTCTCCGTACACCCCCAGTAGCGGGCTGTTGTCTTCACTGACAAACCAGACGATATTGGGCGGCGGTAATGCAACGCCCTGCTCCGGGGCTCGCTTACTACAGCTAAAGATGGAGCCCATCAGGATAACAACAACAAAAACAAAAGCATCGGTGCGCATTTCACTATTTTTAAGGAGCAAAATAGCAAACCCGCTGCAGGCTTTTCTCAGGTCAGCACAGTACAGTTAAATATCCCGGAGAACCTACATTTAGAATCAGGGGGCATTAGAACCCAACGCATCGAGTCTATTGTGGCTTCCTGCACCCTGCCCTGCTGAACGAATAAACCTAAACAATCATTTCGATGAAGCGAATTCAACTCCCCTGTACCCTGTTTTTAATCGCCCTCAGCCTTTGGAGCTGCGGCAATGAAAATCCTAAAAAAGCGGGCGATTCGGCTGTCCGCCCTCCAAATATCATCTACATCATGGCGGATGACCTTGGCTACGGGGATATCGGCGCATTCGGGCAGTCTGTCATCCAAACCCCAAACATCAACCGGCTATCAGAAGAGGGCATGATGTTTACCGATCACTACGCAGGTACCTCCGTTTGTGCCCCCTCGCGCTGTGTGCTCATGACGGGTATAGACATGGGCAGGGCAGCTATACGCGGCAATATGCAATGGGAGCCCCATGGGCAAATGCCGCTGCCCGACAGCAGCATCACAGTCGCCGAAGCCCTGAAGGGCGCAGGCTACGTCACCGGCATGTTTGGCAAATGGGGGCTCGGCATCACCGGCACGGAAGGCGATCCCAACCAGCAGGGCTGGGATGAGTTCTATGGCTATACTGATCAGGTGCTGGCGCATAACTACTGGCCGGAATACCTGGTCCGCAACGGAGAAAAAGTGCACCTGAATAATGCCGTCAAGTACCTGGACAGCACCGCCTGGCACGGCGGCTACGGCAGCTATTCGATCGGAAAGAAAGAGTATTCGAACGACCTTTTCACGGAAAGAGCGTTGGCTTTCATACAGGAACATCAGGATTCCTCCTTCCTTCTTTATCTGCCCTATACCATTCCCCACGACAACGGGGAAGCCCCCGTAGGCGAGCGGCAGGAGGTCCCGCAGCTCGGCCGTTTTCAGGAGATGGACTGGCCCGCAGAGCGCAAAGGCTATGCGGCTATGATTGAGCGTCTTGATGGATATGTGGGGCAAATCACCCACTTGGTAGATAGCCTGGGGCTGGGTAAAAATACCCTGATTGTCTTCACAAGCGACAATGGCCCGATGCAGGAAACAAGAAGCTTTACCGCATTTTTTGACAGTAATGGCCCTTATCGAGGTGGTAAACGCGATGTATACGAAGGCGGTATACGCATGCCTTTTGTAGCCCGATGGACGGGCACGATTGCGCCTGGCACCACCACGGCCTTCCCTTCCGCTTTTCATGACTTTCTACCAACGGCTTGTGCCATTGCAGGGGTTGAACCTCCTGAACAGATTACCGGGCAATCTTACCTGCCCACCCTCTTGGGGCAGGAGCAAATGCCTCCGGAGTACCTTTACTTTGCTTTCTACGAACAAGGTAAAAAACAGGCGGTACGCAAAGGCAAATGGAAAGCCCTGCGTAACGGTGTCTTTGAGCAGCCTGATATACCCTGGGAATTGTATGACCTTAACGAAGACCCCGGCGAGACTCAAAACCTCGCCGGGCAGCACCCGGAAGTCGTGTTGGAGCTGGCTCAACTGGCTGCCCGCGCTCACCATACCGACCCCAACTGGCCGTTATTCAAAACAGAAGCCGTGGAATAATGAGCGTGATCACGATACTCCTGGCGGGCCTCATCACGTTGGTTATCAGCTGTCAGCCCACCGATCACAAACCGGCCGGACCCGCTCCGGAGTTCGACCACATCCTGGTGATTGTAGGCGACGACCATGGTTTTGCGGCCGTTGGCGCTTATGGCAATGACTACATCCAAACGCCGGGGCTTGACCGTCTCGCAGCAGGTGGGGTCCGATTTGAAAAAGCATACGCCACCTCCCCTATTTGCAGCGCCTCCCGGCAATCCGTACTCTGCGGGAAATATCCTCACGCCACGGGAGTCAACATGCTCTTCACGCCTTTTCCGGACGAAGGGAACATCACCATTGCTGAACACTTGAGGGATCAGGGCTTTGCGACCGCAATTATTGGCAAGAACCACTTCAACAACTGGGTTTGGGCACCCCTTTATAAAGATGGGCCGCCCGATCATGGCTTCACCCTTAATGTAGGCAAACAAGAGTACCGGCAATGGCTAAAGAGCCGTCAGCCTCTTCCAATACCGGACAGCATACCCACCCGTGCAAATCAATCGGGCGAGGGCGTAGCCTGGCAGAAAAATGCGGCAATGCTTCCCGTACCCCGGCGACAAGCAGATACTGAAGCTGCTTTCTTCGTTGACCAGGCCCTGGCGTTTATGCAGGAGCAGCAGTCCGGCAAATCCCTCACCTGGCTGGCTTTTCATGAACCACATGCGCCTTTTGCTTTTCCGGTTGAGTACTGGAATACCTACCACCCGGACAGTATACCCTTCCCTCAGGGCAGCCCGGAAGATGATCGCTGGGTACCGGAGATTTTTCAGGATTTGACCGAGCCAGAGCGAAGGGGAATTATCACCTCCTACTACCGATCGGTGACCCATATGGATGCTCAGATTGACCGGTTGCTGGACAGTTTGGAAGCCCAAAAAATGCTCGACCGCACCCTTATCGTTTATTTTGGAGATCAGGGTTATCTGCTGAATGACCACCGCCGGTTCGAAAAGCATAGCTTTTGGGAAGAGAGCATCCGCGCGCCTTTGATTTTTCATGGAGCAGGCCTGCCCGGTGGCAGCGTTCTTTCCACTCCGGTCTCGTTCGTGGACATCGCACCCACCATCGCTGCTTTAAGCGGCAGTAGCCAGGTTGCTGATTTTCAGGGAGCAGGGCTGGTGGACCTCTTATTCGGCTTAGTAGCCGAAACAGACACCACTTACCTGTTTTCAGAATACCTGCTGGATAATAAAGCCATGGTGGTCAATGACCGCTGGAAGTATATTTTCACAGCCGGGGCCCGGGATCAGACGATGAGCTACGGTACCGGGTACGGGCCTTCCGGGATGTACCACCGGCTGTATGACCTTAAAAGTGACCCAAGAGAAACAACCAATCTTGCTTATGATGCCGGGCAATCACAACGGGTGGAACAATTGCAGGGCATTATGCTAAATTACTTTCGGCAGACTCATCCGGATGCCAGGGATTGCCCATCTTCCCTCAACACGCTTGGCCAGTTAGTCTGGTACTGCGAGCCCAGAGACCTGGGTGGAGACTATCAGGAACGTCCGGCCCGAATTTTTGAAGCCGAACCCTTTCAACCCGAAATACCTGACTAAACATGAAACTGCAAGCAGTTGATATCGCAATAATCGTTGGTTACATCATCCTTACCCTGTTGATTGGGTTCTGGATTTCCCGGCGGGCATCCAAAAGCACACAACACTATTTTCTGGGCGGCAATCAAATTCCCTGGTACATGCTGGGGCTATCGAATGCTTCCGGTATGTTTGACATCAGCGGTACGATGTGGATGGTAGGGCTGTTGTTTATCTACGGGCTAAAGTCTGTCTACATCCCCTGGCTCTGGCCGGCATTTAATCAGATTTTTCTGATGATTTTTCTGTCTGCCTGGCTGCGCCGGTCAGGAGTGACGACGGGTGCAGAGTGGATCAAATTCCGGTTTGGCAGTGGCACCGGGGCGAATCTTTCTCACATCATTGTCATCGTATTTGCACTCATTAATGTGCTTGGATTTTTGGCCTATGGCTTTATTGGCATCGGTAAGTTTGCTGCTATCTTTCTGCCCTGGGAACTTTCACCTGAACCATATTGGAACGAAGTCTTTTACGGGCTGATTATCACCGCACTGACCACGGTTTATGTTGTCAAAGGTGGCATGTTTAGCGTCGTTTTTACGGAGGTGCTGCAGTTCATCATCATGACGATTGCCAGTGTGGCTGTAGGTGTCATTGCCATGCAGCAGGTCAGCCCTGAGATGCTTGATCAGTACATACCCGAAGGCTGGCGCTCGCTTGCATTTGGCTGGGAGCTCGGGTTGGACTGGACCGGTATTATGGAATCCGCAAATCAGAAAATCAGCGAAGACGGTTGGGAGTTATTTTCCATCTTTTTCATGTTGCTGCTGTTCAAAGGCGTATTGCAAAGCCTGGCGGGCCCGGCTCCCAACTACGACATGCAGCGGATTCTTTCCGCCCGGACGCCTAAGGAAGCGCTAATGATGAGTGGTCTGGTCAGCCTGGTGCTTTACTTCCCACGCTACATGTTTATTGCGGGCCTGACCGTTCTGGCCCTTGTCTTTTTCTCCGAAAACCTCAATAGCATGGAAAGTGTGGACTTTGAGCTTGTGCTTCCCTTTGCTATGGCGAACTTCATTCCCACCGGGCTCTTGGGCTTACTTATTGCCGGGTTGCTGGCGGCTTTCATGTCTACTTTTGCCGCCACTACGAATGCCGCACCTGCTTATTTTGTCAACGATATCTACAAGCGCTACATCAACGCAGAGCGCAGCGAAGACTTTTACGTGCGTATGAGTTACGGTGTGGCGATAGGGGTAGTCGTTGTTGGTACTTTTATAGGATTGTTTGTCACATCCCTTAATGCTATTGTACAATGGATCACCGCAGCCCTTTGGGGTGGCTACACTGCTGCGAATGTGCTCAAGTGGTTCTGGTGGCGATTCAACGGGCACGGTTACTTCTGGGGTATGATGGCGGGCATGGTTGGCGCGATTGCCATACCGGCTTTGTTTCCGGAGATCGCTCCACTGAATGCCTTCCCGGTAATCCTCCTGGTTTCCGGGGCAGGATCCTACTTTGGCAGCATTTACACGCCGGCGGATGACCTCGAGGTATTAAAAAACTTCTACCGTAAAACCCGTCCCTGGGGCTTCTGGAAACCGGTGATCCAAGCCCTACAGAAGGAAGACCCCGGGTTTCAGCCCAATCCGCATTTTGGTCGGGATATGCTGAACGTTGCGGTGGGCATCATCTGGCAGACCGCTCTGGCTGCCGGTGGCATTTTCCTGGTCATACAGGACTATCAACAGCTGTGGTGGTGCCTGGGCGTGATCGTGCTGACTTCTGTCTTTCTCAAGCTTAACTGGTACGATAAAATTGAGGGCGAAGAGGCTTACTAATTAGCGGATAATTCGATTCGGAATTGTTCTACCCCGCCCTTCGCTGTTCGGAATGTGACGTAGCGGGACTGCCCGTAACGCTGCATATTAACCTGCAAAGGCTGCCCATTTCTGGTTACTTCAGCACTACTATAGGTTTCCGGCAGAAGAATCCGGTAACTTCTATGCACCGCATTCCCTGTAGCTTTTAAAGTTATAAGCCTTCCCGGCTGATCCATCTCATACTGATACGCCACATAACCATCAGATGAAGGCAGGTGCACCACTGTTTCCACTTTTTGTTCATCTGTAGCCGCCCAGCGCGGAGCAATCTCTACGGAGTCCATCCCAACGCCCTGATCTTTAACACCTGCCAGTCCTTCCAGCAAAGCGTACACGACCGCAGCGGCACCCCAGTTGTCTGGTATGCCACGGGAGACGATACCGGGTGCAAAGTATACTGAATGATCGCTGAGCGTTACAGCCTTAATGATCCACTCCCGCTCATCTTCTGTTCCGGTAAACTGAATCGCATCTATCGTCTTTTCCGGATGTGGATTGTTCAGCCCGTAGTTGTAGTAAGCTACAAAATGATGCTCATCGTTGCTGCGCCAGGCTTTCCTGCATATCGGCCCCTTCTTGCGCGGAATGGCTTCAAACCACCAATTGCCGATTTTCTCCCGGTCAAGGTAATCGGTAAAGGTTGTGCCATCCGAGTATAGTAGTTTGATTTCACCGGTGTACCGGCCTGAAGAACCGGTGTGCAGTAAATAAATGGACTGTGCTTTCTGATTGACCTCAAGGGTTTGTACGCGGTTCGCTTCAGTAATGCGCAGGGCATTCTCAGCTCCCTCTGAAATCAGGAAGGGGATGCCGTTGAACGCTCGCTGCCCATTCTCCCGGTTAGCTGTAATAGGTTGGTCATTGTACAGGGCACCACCAGGGTGAGAAATATTAACGAGTGCTCCCAGCGATAAGGGCTGAAAATTTCGTACCGGTGGTTCCGGCATAGCCCCGCGGTAGGCACAGTGAAGATAATCGTCTGTTTTTTGTGCGAGTGCCTGAATGCGATTTAAGATATCAACACCGTAAGCTTCCTGCCCGTTCTGTAGAGCGCCATGGGCCAGTTCGCCGGCCACGATGCTGGTAACGCCACCATTCATGTATTCCCATTTTTCAGAATGGTCGCCAACTCCGAAGCCTCGCTCAAAGGGCGGATAAATGGTGTACCACTCGCCGGGAGAAGAAGCCGGCATCTCTTCACGTATACGCTGATAGGTTTCAATGATGGCCCGCTTTTTATCTCTGGATATTTGCCGGTTCAGAGTGTAAGCATTAGATAGGGAAACCTGTTGGCTTTGGTCTACGCCGAGGTCGCGGTGCACGTCAGAGTATTCCGGAATGTGGTGGGTGTAGAATTGCCCGTTCCAGGCCAGGCTGTCAATTCGGGCCTGCAAGTTATGCCCCAGCTGATCCACACGTTCGGCTTCTTCCGTTTGGCCAGCATGGGCGAGCATTTCAGACAGGTAGGTGCAGGAGGCAGCCATTCCGGTATTGTCTCCGTACATAATGCCAAAGCGGGTGGTGTCCAGCTTCACCACCATCACATCGCCCCCTACCCTTGCGGCATCTTCAGTGGTTTGGAAATCCCAGGTATCGATGGTGAACCCTCGTTTGAGCAGCTGGTACTTTTCTGACCAGCGGTATGGGTCGGTAGTCGCGTATTGCAGGGCCAGAAGGGCATTATCGAGGTTGGAGGCCATCCACTGGTCATCGCCGGTGGCTTTCCAGGTATAGTACAGGCCCTCGATGAAAAGGTATTCCACATCGTTTTCGACCGGAATCCTGCGGAATTCCAGCCGCCCGTTTTCCGCATCACGGATAAAGCCTCCGTACCGGAACCGGCGGTCCCACCAGGTCTTTTCCTGAAAACGTTCGTTGACGTTGTCCCAAATCATGCCATCCTCCCGCTGGGAATCAGCGTACAAATCTATTCCGGACTTTAATTCCGGATAGAAGTATTTCATTCCCTTTAGTGTATGCACATGATCGCGGAGCCAGCGAACAAAAAAGTGGTAATGCCGGTCCTGGAAGCGCACCATTTCGGCTTCCTGCCCTTTCCACCCCATCATCGAGTGATAGAGGGTATTCAGTAAATCATGATACCTTTCAGAACTGTCATTTATTTGCGTACGGGCTTCCATTTCAAAAGCAAGCTGAGCTAAAATGCGCCCCTTGGAATCCAGCAACAGTAAAAGCTGATTGCCCAATGCGCCACCAACAGTAAACTGAAGAGAGTCCCTGATGGGCATTTCAAGATAAGTCTGCCCGTTTCCATCGATTACACTTAGCTGTCCGGGCTGATCAGTGTAGACCGTCAGGATCTGCAAGGGTTCGGCTGCTCCGGGTTCGCTCCGGGTTAAAATCTGACCTGCCGAGGATAGATTCATGCTGCAAAAGAGTAGGAAAACAAGCAACCTCTTCATCATATCAGAGTTTATTGACCTTCAAATCAAAACCCGCCAGCCGTCCTTTGGGTGCGACTTTCACAGAGGCCCCCTCAGGTGCCTGGTAGCTGAGCCACAGCTGATCGCCTTTAATGACCCAACGGACCTTCACCGGGCCTGCCGGATGAGCAACTACTCCCTCCGCCCAGCTAAGCTGATCAGATTGAGGCGCAATAAGAATTTCATCCCGGTCCAATGCCTTATTGAATCCGAGGTTGACACCCAGCGCTTCAGTAGCCAGAAAGTAGGTGGGATGCCCGCTCCAGGCATGGCTGGAAGTACCCTGATTGCCGGCAATGCTAAAGTTTTCCCAGACCGTGGGCGTACAGCTGTGCAAGGCCATCGGGCCCCAGTGCTTTTTCATAAAGTATTCTGCAAGCTCAGCCTCCCCTTCCCGGTAAAGCAGCGCAAACAGGTAAAAAGATGAGTAAGGCGTGATTTTCCGGTTGCGGTGCTCCTCTCCGATATCCATCAGCTCCGTTTTCAGGAAGTGGATAATATTTTGTGTTCTATCAGGGTCTGTTATCCCCAGCAGTGCAGGCCAGATACTTGAGGTAGGGTAATAATTGGGGATGGGCGCTCCGTTTTTCCAGCCATCATAAAAAGCCTGTCGCTTTGCATCCCAAAGATGTTCATTGACAGCCTGCTTCAGGTTCTGACCTTCTCTCCGGAATAGAGAAACATCTTCCGGGTGCCCGAACCGCTCTGCCCAGTGTGCTAATACCTCCATGGATCGGACTAGCTGCGCCTGATAGGCTGTCATGGCGGCATTAGATTTGTTGATCTTGCTCCATTCCAAAAAGACTTTATCCGCAGGGATCAAGCCCTTTTCGTTCTTCTTTTGCAAATGATGCTTCAACAGGGAAGCGTAATTGCCGTAAGCTTCACCGGCAAGTGCCCAGTCTCCGGTATACTTAGCCACGTAGTCCATGGTAATAAGCGTCCAGAGCGGGAAATCATTATGGCGGTTTTCCAGCCCTTTTTCCATTTCCTCCCGGTACATATCCTGAAACACCCGGAGGGAGTATTCCGCCAGCCGCATATCGCCCGCCATCGCCATGGTAATAGCCACCTCCGGTAACATATCACCCGCATATAGGCCCCGCTCCCGAAAGGGCGTGTCAGTATAGGTGTCTTCAGCGCACAGTTGCAGAGTGCGCCAGCCGGCTTCCCAAATACGTGTTAGCAGCGGATTGCTACACGAGAACTGCCCGACCTGTTCAAACGGGTAAACCTGTCGGATTACCCCCACCTCCCTGAGTTGGAAAGCCCGCTCATGGCCAGAGAAATTGACTTGCAAATACTTCATCCCATAGGGCTTGAAGGAAGCATACTGATCCTCCTTTCCATCCGCAATAAAGCGGATACCTGCCCCGATCTGATATCGCTTGTACAACCAGGGAGTCTCTCCGGGCCCCAGCTCTTCGCTAAAGCCGATGTCAATTTGGGTTCCTTTCGGGAAGTCGCCTTCCACGAAGACCTGACCAAGTTGGATTTCATTCAGGTCAAATAAAAGGGTAATACCTTGTGAGCCTGCAGGAATCGTATAAGCCCCGTCCAGCCCGGACTCCATTGAAAACGGGTTTTCCGTATCAAATTCGTACCAAGCCAGGTCCCGGGCGGGCTGATTGGCATCCTCTGATTTCAGGTGCGGCACCCACGGCTGCCCCGTTGCTTCCCGGATTTTGGCAATCGGCTTGGTCATATCAATTCCAGATAGCGCTTCATTTGCATCAGTGCCGAAGGGGCCGCAGGTGTAAAAACGCGGGTTTGATCTGCCGGTACGCTCACCAACGACCTTTACATCAGCTGATTTAGGCACAGCCATGTAGAAATCCCATGATCCCCAAATGATACCGTAGCGGAAGGTCAGCTCGTTGAGCCCTTTCCTGAGTTCCATCTGGTAAGTCTGCCTGTATTGGCTGCGGGCGGGATCTGTAGGCTGCGGTTTTAGTTTTTTTCCATTGAGATAGTAATCGCCCCACCATAACCCGACATCTATCGTTTGGGCCTTGGGTGAAACCAGGTAAGTATAACCCAGAGCAGTCTGAGACGCATTGTAATCGCTGTGGATTTCATCTTTGGTTGGGATACGAAAGGAGTAAATCAGTTCATCGTCTTTTATCGGATACGCACCGCGGAGCTGTAGTGCCTCTACCCTATCTTGAGTAAGCGGTGGGAAGGGGCGCTGCCGGAACGGGCCCCATTGGCTCTGATCAGTGAGTGGCACGGGGAACTGCCAATCTTTAGTTGTAGTTTCCAGATGATACCAGTCGGCTTCTCCACGGCTGTCCCAGTTTTCGATAGCGCCCGTTGCAAAGGAAAACTTGGGAGCCGTTTGATCGTAACCGTTTGACTTGCGTGCTACCCACTTTTCTTGAGTATCCAAATCAATGACTGCCCCTTCAGACCGGATTTGCCCCCAGGCCGCAAAACCGCCTTTGTAATCAAACAGCTGATAGGTTTCCATGCCATTGCTGAGTACCTTGACTGCAATGATATTCTTTCCTTTCTTTAAAAGTGCAGTAAGGTCATACGTATCGTAAAAAGGGTTGGCGTGATACGAGCGGATGGGGCCAAAGCCAACGTATTCTTCATTCACATACAAGGCATACCGGGAATCGGCGTAGAGGTTCAGTATTGCTTTTTCTGGTGCCTCAGCCAAATCCAGGCTGCGCCGGAAGAAGACATACTCGTTGCGTTCTCCTCCTTCCGGACTAATCCAAACGATGGTGGGCTCTGCGGTCTGAGCACCCAATTGGTAACCCATCATCATCCAAAAGCCGATTAACCAGAATATATGCCTCATTATTAAAATTTTCCAAAAATTAGGGTTTTTGCGGGCGTACAGTCCAGTAGACTTTAAGTTCGCTACGGCCTCCAGGCGCTAATGCCTGGTACGGGCCATGCAATTCCAGCTCTGCAAATTTGGCAAAGGGGTCATAGTAAATTTCAACAGAAGTCTGGCCAGGAGCTACTTCTGCTGGCAGGAATGGGGCCCAGGCGCGTTCCAATACCATTTCCCGGAGGGTATACCTAAGGCGGGCTGCACTGGCATCAATATAGAGCTTGTGCTTTTTCTGGTGCGCTCCCAGCTCTAAGGTAACCTCTTGGCCCATGCGCTTCCAGCCCGGGATGGTATCAGCGGGAGAAGCAGATGCTTGCCAGTTGACGGCTCCCCGAAGTGGCACACGCGCATTCTCCCAAATTCCGGCGCGTATGGTGTCTGACCCCTGGTTGACAAAAGTGTAGGTTACCAAGATGGTATCTTTCCCTAACGCTTCAAAGGCTTTTTCCAGCTGGAGCTCCCGGTAGGCATTGACGGGGCTGCGCAGCACTACTTTGGACTTGCTTTTCTCCATTAGTTGGTAAGCGCCTTTGTCCATACGGTCGGGCGGCGGCCACTGCCAGGCAGATTGTGGTGCCGGCCAGACAGTACTCCCCCATTGCAGATTCTGGCTGTCCCGCTCTGTTTTCAGGAAAGAGATGCCCTGGTATTGCACAGCAGCAATCCGGCCACCTGTGGCAGCATCAAGGGACATTTCCAAATTACCACTTCGAAGTGTCACGGTGGAGTCCTGATCACAACCGGAGCCCAGGGCAAGAACCAGCAAAACCGTCAATAAGTGCTTCATACAGGTGAAGTTAAACCACTTTGAGCATTTTCCCTTCCTGTATCTTCAGGGGGGCGACAAAGTGGGCGACAAGACATTCCGGCTCTTCCGTCCATTTTGCTATTTCCACCTTCTGCCCGTTGAGCAACAGCCCGGCATCTTTTCCCTGCGCCCAGCATTCAGAGCTTAGCCCTAAACTTTGGAGTTCCAGGAAACCACTGTGGGCTTTGATCCCGCATCTTCCCTTTTCATCAGCAATAAACAGGCCGGTGCCAGTACTTGCGGCAAAGAAGAAGCGGTCTGTACCTTTGGTCAGTCGAGGCGGGTTAAACCGGTATTCGTTTCTCACAATGCTTAATCCTGCCAAGGCATTCATGGTCGCCCATGCCGACATTGGGCGGTAATAATGCCCCCCGAACTCCTGATGGTCCCAGTATAAGCCGGCTTTTCGGTAACGGTCATCAATGGCTTTTATTACTGCTTTACCTTCTTCAATCATACCTTCATAGATCAGGAAAGACGCAAAGCCCAGTTCCACTCCGGTCCAGGGGGTATTGGCCTGATCGACCCAAAGATTGGTATCCTGAATGGGAAACAAATCCCGGTGCTCCGGCCAGGTACAATTGCGTAAAAACTGCCCGTCGATGAAGGAATAATCCAAAACAGACTGGAGTGCTTTCCGGATCTTGCCCTTGTCCCAAAATCGTCCCAGTCCGGCTGTATGGGCTACCCATTGCCCGATCAACTGATCGGTCAGGCATCCTTCGTCCTTGCCCTTTTCACCGTGGTAATCGTTGGCGAGCCGGAAGTATGATCCGTTCCATAGGTAGTCTTCCATTAGCTGTTTTCCGCGGTCCGCAATTTCCCGGTACTTTTTTGCGAGTTGCGCCTCTCCCATATCCGCTGCTGCTATGCCCGCCAGGGACATCGCTGCGACCCACTGCGATTGCAGGTAGGCGGCCAGCCCGTACATTGGAAAGTTATCATAACTGCACATGATACCGTGCATATCTGGCATTTGGTCACCGTCCTGGTCAAGCTCACGAAGGACATAGTCAATGCCTTTTTTGACAGAAGGCCACATCTCTTCGAGGTAGGCTTTGTCGTTAGTCCAGAGGTAATCACGAAGCACCATCTGAATGTAATTGGGCGTGAGGTCTACCCGGTGGTTCACCCCGAAGGTTCCGTTTTGGGTATAGTCCAGGTCATACCCCAGGCCATGATGGATACTGCCCTCTTTTGTTTGCAGGTTTCGGTGCAGGCGCATCATGGTTTTAGCCAGCTCCGGGAAAAGCCCGGTAATCATCACGGAGCCGTAGAGGCTCACATCAGCAGTAATATTTGGCCCCCATGACTTGCTGGGCGTCAGGCCTTCCCGTATCCCAAAGCTACCGTTTTTAGTCAGGGTTGCTGAAGTGATGAAAGTGTTGAAATGAGAATTAACCTGATCCAGGATATAGAGGTCAGTAGTTGTGGCATACATGCCCTCCATAAAATGGCGGGTACGTTGCCTCAGGTCCGTTTTCTGTTCGATACAGTAATCGGCAAGAGCACGGTAACCGGCAAAGAAGTTCTCGTAGTAGTGACCGATACGCTTTGTAGGCTTTAGCCCGTTGGTATACCGCTGCTTCAAAGGCCGGTCCGGACCGAGCTTGTCCCGGTCGTGAATGGCACCATAAGCATTGGGGAAATACCAGTTCATAAAAAACTGGCCTTCCATTTCCGCCTCTGCCTGAAGCGTCCGGGATACTGCAATAGAGCTAAAACACCGCTGATCGTTGGTGCGCCCTCCTACCCTGCCGATTAACGCTCCGTCCTTTGTTTTGATGTTCCGGTTTGGCGTATCGTCTATATTTGGGAAACGCGGGCTGACCAACAGCTCTTCGTAATACGGGTGTTTATGCTCCCAGCCCAGATAATAGGAAACTTCATCGCCGCCCAAAGCACCAAGGCCCATTTGCCCATAGCTGCTTCGGCTTTGGTCCATGCCGCCGGCATCGTGCATAAAATACTTATAGCCTGAAGTAGTTTCATGCTCTGATTTAAAGTGCTTCATCACCTCATCGTAGCCCACCAGGTTCCGCAGCGTGCCTACCAGAGTAACCTCCACGGGTTTATCAATTCTGGACTTCACCTTGAAATCGAAGTAGATGACCGGCAGGGCAGAGTGCTTGATATCATGCGGGATGAAGGGAGAAAAAGCCTCCAGCTCAATATCAAAGGGCATCTCCGGATCCTGGAAACGCATGTTGATGATGGGGAAACGGGCAGCGTAATCGATCTGCTCTACACCCGACATCCAGGGGTAATAATAAGCGATGCCTTCCAGCCCCCCTTCCCGCAGCCCATCGTTGAGATGTAGTATTTTCAGCTTGGGTTGCTCGCCCGCTACCTGATACCGGACCAGGAAAAACAGAAGGCTGTCTTCCAGGTTAGAATGCGGCAGGTCCGGCAGCTCGAATACAGATCCGGTACCTTTTGGCTGGTTGTTGAAGATGGACCAGTTGTAAAAGTTACCGTCTTTCCTGAGCTCAATACCCCCGGTACCAATACCGCCCAGTGCCATTCCGCTCCTGACCCGGTTTGACCGTTTATGGGTTTCGACCTGCGGTGGCCGGTCATACTGTTCCGTCAGGGCATCCCAATCCGCTGATAGTCTTTCCTGATCGAGTGAAAATCCACTAAGCTGCTGATGTGCCAGGCTTATTCCAGTGAGCCCGAGCCCTCCTGTTTTAAGAAAATGTCTGCGTTTCATAAGTTGATTGGTTTTTGCCTTTCGGATTAATGTTGCGTTGGCGGAGGCCATTCGATTTCTCCCCAGTCCCGTTTGTACCAGGGGATGGAATTAGGATCCAGCCGTAGCGTCGCTTTCTTCAGGCGGTCGAAAGCTTCGCCATCTCTGAACGCGTCATAAGCCATTGGGAAAGGGCGCTGAAAATCCGAAAGGTGCCGTTGTAATGTCGTCTTCATCCTGACCAATGCGTCCGCATAAGCCGGATCATTAGCAAGGTTATATTGCTCGTAGGGGGCGTTTTCCAGGTCATACAATTGATTGGCATCAAAGTAGTGCGGATAAAACCGGGCGGCAATGATGGATTGCCCCTGCCAGTATTGCCCGAAGACATTAGGTGCGTACTCCAGCGTCCCGTTTTTCATTTGCTGCAGCAGGCTGTCCGGGTAGCGAAAGGCAATGTATTTGTAGCGCCCGTCACTTACAGAACGGGTGTAACCAGATTCTGCGAAAGTGTAGGTACGGCCCTCTGTTTCGGGCTCCTTAAGGACCGTCAGAAAGCTCTTACTGTCCGGTGAAGCTGGAGGCGCACCCACAATTTCTGCCAGTGTGCTCATCCAGTCAGTAAGCTGTACCTGTGCATCCGTAGTGGCGCCTGCAGGCACCTGCCCCGGCCAGCGGACAATCATCGGGATGTGGATGCCTTTTTCGTAGCAGGTGGCTTTGGCAGGCTCTGTATTATGGTCAGGTACAAAGACAATAAGGGTCTCTTCTTCCAGTCCTTTTTGCTCCAGCCATTCCAGAATTTGCCCCACCTGATGGTCAAGGAAGGCCAGCCCGGCAGTCCTGTGAGCCATTGGAGAAGCCATGGTGTCGATAACTTGCCGGAGTGCTTTAGTATCTAAGTTGTAGGCACGAACCTCAGGCCTACGTCCTTCGGGAGTGTATTGATAATCGCGGTTCAGTCCTGCTGCATGGTGGGGGCCATGCAGGGACGTTGGCGTTACCATTAGAAAGAAAGGTTTTTCGGATACAGCCGCCTTTTCCAAAAAGGATATTGCGCCGGCGGTAATCCAGGGGAAATGATGATAGTGGAGCTGCTCCGCCGGGAAGCTATCGAAGTTGCTGTACATCACACTGTTCGCGACATCAAAACCACCGCCTTTCCTTACAGCTTCCTGGCACCAACGCTGGAACCTTCGCAGTGCGGCATCAGCCCCAGGAGTATCCAGATTTTTAAGGGCAGCCACCTCAGCTTCCACGGAATCGTAATGAGGGCCGAGGTGCCATTTCCCCGCCATTCCGGTTAAATAGCCCTGTCCGGAAAGCATTCTTGGAATGGTATAGGTGTTTTCATCCAAAAAGGAGTTCCACCCCACATTGTACGGTGCTTCGGCTGGCGTATCTTCCAAAAATGCAGGATGGGCGCACCGGCCCGGATACCGACCGGTCAGTAAGGCATACCGGCTGGGCGTACACATGGAAGCAACTGTATAGGCCTTGGTAAAACGCAGCCCTTCCGCCGCAAGCCGGTCAATATTTGGAGTGGGTATGCTCCCACCGTAGCAACCCAGGTCTTCCAACTGCAATTCATCCGAAAAGATGAAGACGATATTAGGCGGGGACGGTTGCTCTTCCTGACAGCTGAAGCCCAGCATCATGATCAGCAAACCCATAAATAGCTTAATCCATGTCAATCTTCTTTCCATATTTAGTGCTTTACAGGTGGATATTCCAATTCACGCTTCCACCAGGGGATAAAACCGGAGCCCCTTGCCTTTACCGCAGCGGCAGCCGCCTGGTAAGCCGGTCGTTTGGCATAGGAGGTATCCTGGATGGGGAAAGCGTGGTCAAAAGTGGCAGCATGTTCTGCCAGAACTGCCCTGAGGGACGCGAGCGTATCCGCATAGGTCGGCAGCGAGGCCAGATTTCGCTGCTCATAGGGATCCGCTTCTAAATCATAAAGCTGATCAGCGTGAAAATACCCCGGATGGTATTCCTGAGCGATATACCCGAACGCATGAATGGGCTGTCCCAGATGAGTGATACCGGTTTGTACCCCGCTTTCCAGCTGAGCGATGAGGGTGTCGGGAAAGCGCATGGCGATGTACTTCCACCGGCCGTCCGTAACCGCACGGGTATAGCCTTCCTCAAAGTAAAGGTGGGTGCGTTTCGGCGAAGCTTTGCCTTCAAATAGCGCTCCCGACCAGTCCACGCCATCGGTTCGAGGTAAGTTATTATCGGTCTTTGCGATGCCCGCGAGGGTGGGCAACAGGTCAACAAAGCTAATCAGGTCATCATTGGTCGTGCCTGCCTCCACCTTGCCTGGCCAGCGTACCAGAAAAGGCACCCTGAGCCCCTTTTCGTAAACGGTAGACTTGCCGGGTTCCAGGTTATGGTCGGCCGTAAGTATGATTAACGTATTGTCTTTCAACCCCTTTCCCTCCAATACCTGAAGCAACGCTTTAATTTGTGCATCCAGGTAGAGGGTACCGATATTGTAATGATTGATGTGGTCTGGTACGCCCGCTCCATGCGGTAGTCCGAGCGTTTCCAGTTGCTGAAAGTAAGAGGACCGTTCAGGCATGGGGTGGTTGGAAAGGTCTAGCCGGCCTTCCGGCGAAAACCGGGCATCCCTTTTCAGATCTTCGTAGTGGTTGGGGCCGTGCAGGGCGGTAGTATTGAAATGCAGAAAGAACGGTTGCTCCTGCCGAGAAGTGGCTTCCAGGAATTCCAGGCCTCCGTTCAGCATCCATTCCAGATGGTGGTGACGGATGCCAGGGTGCGGCAGTTCTTCGGAGTTCTCCCAAAGGATGGAAGCTGCATAGTCAGCGCCGGTCAGTGCCCGGACTTGTTCTTGTAAAACCTTTTGATATTGCATCAGCAGGCGGTCGGCTTCTTCAGTGTTTAAATCCAGCGTTTCGGGGATAAGGGGGATATCTGGATTCGCCTCCGGGGTATCCTCATGAAGGCCTCCAATATGAAATTTACCTACATAGCCCGTGAAGTAGTCCGGTTGTAGCACTTCGTGCAGAGTGGTATTGGCGGGTGTAATTGGTGTATTCCAGGTGATCGTATACGGTTGATCCAGTGGCTGGCCCTCCAGAAAATCAGGGTCCTGACAACGCCCGGGGTATAGCCCGGTAATGACACTGAAGCGGCTTGGTGTACATGCCGAAGCCGTTGTATGTACATTTTGAAACCGCATGCCCTCTGCTGCCAGCTGATCGATACCCGGTGTGGGGATACTGCCCCCGTAGCAGGAGAAATTGGTGAAATCCACATCGTCAGCCATGATGAGCACGATATTGGGTGGCGATTGCACTTCCGGCTCTGCTGTGCATCCTACAAAAGAAAAGGTTAGCAGCAGGCCGGAAGTGATGATCAACCAAGTGTGATATAGACGTAGCTTCATAAGAGGGCATTAAAAGTAGACTTCAACGGTATTCTGTTCTTTCAGTAAAGCCTCAGGCAGAAACCCGGCTTTCATGCCCTGTCCATTCAAATTGACTGTACCTTTTCTGTCTTCGGAGCGGATAAACCGGATAGCCAGGTTTTTACCCCGGAAACGGCGTTGCACACGGGCTTCTTTCCAGTCCTTTGGCAAACAAGGCTTAATGTACAGCCCCTGGTAATCCGGCTGAATGCCCAAAATGTATTGCGTAGCCGCGTAGTACATCCAGGTAGCGGAGCCACTCAGCCACGGAATTCTGGACACCCCGGCTTTAGGGCTGGGTGCTGCATGTGTACTCTGGCATAATACATAGGGCTCGATTTCCCGGATCTCCGCTTTTTCATTCTGTGCGGCTGGCAAAAAAGCCCGCAGGTAAGCATAGGCGCGGTCATTTTGCCTCAACATCGCCGCCGCCATTACAGCCCAACCCTGTGGGTGCATAAAGATTCCTCCGTTTTCCTTCAGCCCGGGGTTCATCAGCTGCGCCCGGACGATCGTGTAGTCGGATTTTGTATAAGGTGGTGTGCAGACCTTATGTCCAAATGGGGTAAACAGGCGTTCATGCACAGCATCCATTGCTTTTTGGGCTTGCTCGGGGGTCGCTGCCCCGCTCAACACCGCCCAGCTCTGCGCATTGAGGAACAACTGCCCTTCTTCAGACCCGGCTGAACCGAATATCATGCCGTCGGCACGGAAGCCTCGACGGAACCAATTGCCGTCCCAGGTATGGGCCTGTAGGTTTTGATCTAAAATTGATAATTGCTTTTCTGCCCAGGCGACTTCTTCTGAGGCCTGCTGCAATCCAGACAATTCTGCATAGACCTGCAAAGCCAAACGCAGTTGCATGGCCACAAAAACAGACTCTCCGGTAGCTCCAAATTGGAGACAGTCATTCCAGTCTGCCTTTAAGCCACAGGGGAGCCCGTGTTGGCCCGTTCTGTCCAGGTTGAACTGTATGGCGCGGCGCAGGTGCTCCAAAACCGTTCCTTCCCCTTCGTCAGAGTAGGGAATGACCTTGTTTAGAAAATCTAAATCGCCGGTTTCCTTCAGATAGGCAGGTACGGCATTGAACAGCCACAGGCAGTCATCGGAACGGTATTCCGACTCCGGTGTTGGGACCTCCTGACCCGGCTTATGGGTAATGGGATAGATGACCGGCTTGGCCCCACCGGTGGATTCCTGCCCGCTGATCATCAATTCCAGTCTTTCCCGGGCGGCATCGGGCAGGGCGTGCATGATGCCCATGAGGTCCTGAACGGAGTCCCGGTACCCCAGCCCGTCCCGGTCAATGCCGGTGTAAATGAGGCTGGCTGCCCGGCTCCAGTTGAACGTCACTACAGCATTATAGATGCCCCAGGTATTGATTGTTGCGTTGAGATCTGCATCGGGGGTTTGGGCTTCGAAGCCGGAGATTTGATTCGTCCAGTGTGCCTGCAGCTCAGTGAGCTCTTGTGCTACCCGTCCCGGTTCTGTGTAGCGTGCCCGACAAGCCTGACCTTCTTTTTCTGCTTTTCCAATACCGACCAGAATACAAAAGGTGCGCTCTTCTCCGGGCTCCAGATTTAGGTCACCAGACAGCACGCCACAGGGGTTGTCTCCGTAGCCCAGCGAACCCGAACATTGCCCGCGTTCTACCACAATGGGGTTAGCGTAGGTCCGGTAAGGGCCAATAAAGGCTTCCCGGTCGGTATCGAAACCACTGACGTCCAGTCCCGCCATAGCCTGAAAAGTGTGCCTTCCCTGATCTTTTTCATCAAAATCATCAGGCATTTCCGGGATATGGACGTTGGTGCCGTGATCAATAATGCCGTCTTTCACCTCCATCCGGGCGATATACTGCACGTACTGCAAGTTTAAGAGGTCGTCGATGGCATTCCAGTTGGCCGCGTATTCCAGATAGGAAAAAGCCCTTAGCCGACAGGGCTGCTGCCGGTCATTTTTTACCCGGACCTGCCAGACTTCATAGGCTGCATTCAAAGGAACGTAATAGGTAACGCTACTGCTCACCCCCGAATAGGCAGCGTCTATGCGGGTGAAGCCCATTCCATGCGTGCAAACCGACTTGAACGCCTCCAACGGCTTCCCTACCGGCTGCCAGGAAGTACTCCAGTAATCCTTGCTATCCAGGTCGTGCAGGTAGAGATAGCGCCCGGGCTGATCCAAAGGCACCGAATTGAAACGCATGCGCACAAAGCGGCCCTTGCCACCAGACCGGTAAAAGGAATACCCTCCTGCATTATTGGTAATGATGGCGCCGTAACGCGTATCGCCCAGGTAATTGCTCCAGGGTTTGGGCGTGTCCGGGCGGGTAATGACATAGGTTTTATGCTGATCGTCAAAATAGCCGAATTGCATATTTTTAGTTTTAGTAGCCCGCCGGGCTTTCGCTTCCGGTGGCTTTGCCACGAATTTTATTGATGATGGCTTCTGTTGCGGTGGCTCCGATACGAGTCACGCCCAGTTCCCGTACCTTAAGGGTATCTTCCAGGGTACGTACGCCTCCTGCAGCCTTAACTTGAATCTCCGGATTGCAGTGTTCACGCATCAGCTTAAGGTCGTGTTCGGTCGCGCCATTATAGGTGTAGCTGCCATCTTCCTGCTTGAAGAAGCCATAGCCCGTAGAGGTTTTGACAAAGTCAACGCCAATCTCGTTGCAGATTTTGCAAAGCTTGATTTTATACTTGTCTTCCGGTAGATGGTCGTTCTCAAAAATGACTTTCAAAATAGCCCCTCCGGCCTGACAGGCATCAAATACCGCTTTAATATCGGCTTTGACAAAATCATAATCCTCGCTCAGCACCTTGCCGATATTGACCACCATATCAATCTCCACCGCTCCATCCGCTATGGCTTGATTTGTTTCTGCCACCTTGATAGCTGTAAGGTTGCTTCCGTGTGGGAACCCGATGACGGTCCCTACCAGTACATCAGAGCCCTTCAGCCACTCCGCAGCCTGCTTTACGGCATAGGGCTTTATGCAGACCGAAGCCACGTCATACTGCTTTGCCAGGGCACAGCCGGCTTCCAGCACCTCATCATTCATCGTGGGATGCAGGAGGGAGTGATCGATCATTTTAGCAATATCCTTTTCGGTGTAATTCATGCGTATTGATTTTGATAGGTTTGATAACATTGGTGAATAATCTGAAGATGCCTTGCAGCAACCTCCAGGGGTTGAATGGGCTTGGTTTTGCCCTCCATACAATCTAAAAAATGCAAGGCCATGGCATAGCCATCATCCTGATCCTGATAATCCAGTGATTCCTTTTGCTGGAAAGCATCACCGGATTCGTTAAGCCCGTAAAGGGTCAGCTCCGGGGCATCCCAGGAACAAAAAGCGAGCTTGAGCCCGCCCCGGGTACCGTAAATCCGGGTTTCATTTGACACCTGCATGTTGGCATGGGCTGCACGTTCCCAGTAGTAACGTAGCCCATTCGAGAAAGTCAGATTGGCGGAAAAGTGTTCTTCGACGTTGTAAATATCCGTTCCGGGATCGCGGTTGTCCAACCCTGCTGTTATTTGGATGGCATCCACCCGCTGCAGTTCGTGCCGGTCTCCGAGTACGCCCAGGTGAAAAGACAAGTCGTAGACACCCCAGTCAAAGAGGGGGCCACCCCCCGCTTTGTCTTTATCCAAAAACCATTTAGCGGAAGGGTGGTATTCGATACCGGGGCGGGATTGCTGGCTTACGGCATTGTGATGGACATAGTAGATATCGCCCAGGGCACCGCTCTCAATATAGCGCTTGACGGTTTGGTATTTTGGGTGCAGTCGGGCGTGACGGGCGGAGCAGTCTATGGCGATCAGGTCCGGGTACTGGCGCTTGAGCTCCAAAAGACCGGTGGCTTCCTCATAGGTCAGCGTTAGTGGTTTTTCCACCAAAACGTGCTTTCCGGCCCTGAGCGCAGCTGCTGCCATTTCAGCGTGGAGGAAAGGAGGCGTGCAGATGATGACTGCATCAAGGTCCGGGTCTTCCAGCATATACTGATACCGGTTAGTAGGTTTTGGGATATCATAAGCTCCCCCCACTGATGCTGCTTTTTCTTTGGTCGTCGCAGCAATCCACTTTACTGTTGCCCGGCTACTCTTTTGCAGGTTTTGGATATGGTTTTCAGCAATCATCCCGGCACCAATCACACCAATGTGAAAGGGTTTTTCTGTTGTCATTGGTCTGTGTTTTGAGTCCAGTCTATAAGTACACCCAGATAATCCTGCGGGCGTTCCCGGAGCCCTTTATATCCTTCGGCTGCGTTTTCCGGTTTGAGCACCTGAGTCAGCAGGGGTTCAGTGTGCAGGCGTTTTTGCAGCATAAGGTTGAGGATGATTTCGGCATTGCGGGTAATGGAGTGCTTATGAAAAGGTGATGGATGCGTCGGATAAATGAATTCTAAAGCGCCCCTGAGTTCAGCATTCACAGGCAGCAGATGAAAATGCTGAAGAAAACCTGTGAGGTTGGCCTGATAAGGCCTGCGTGGGCTGCCCAGGACAATGACTTGTGCAGAAGGGCCAAGCAGAGGCACATAGGTTTCAAGTACCGCTGCTGCGCCGGTTGCGTCGATGAAGGCTTGAAGGGGTTGGTCTGTTAGCTTTTGCCTCAGGCTTTCCGGAACCGGTCCGGGGCCGACCACTTCCGCGCCAGCTATTCCGGATGCCTTTGCTGCTTCTACCCGACTGGGGATTCGGTCCAATGCAAGTACTTCCGCGCCCTGCAACTGAGCCAACTGCGCTGCCAGATTGCCGATAGCCCCAAGGCCCGTCACCAAAACGCGGTCACCAAGCTCAATATTCGATTGGCGGATGGCCGTAAGAGCGATGGTCGCCATGTGCGTAAAAGCGGCCGTTTCATTGGTCACACCTTCGGGGACGGGCACGCAAACCCCATGCCACCGGTCAGTAGTGTCAATCTTGAAGTAGGCGGCGTGTGGCCCGTAGGTGTAAACCCGGTCGCCCTTTTGGAAAGTATTTATCGCTGCACCAATTTCTTCCACTATACCAACCGAAGTATACCCCGGTGTATCCGGGATACTGAAAAAAGACTCCTCTCCGGCGATACAGGCCAGTTCCGTCCCTGCACTGATGTGTGAGCACTGGTTTCTGACCAGTATTTCATGTGGCAGGAGACCACCCGGTGCCCAGTGTACGTGAACACAATCCACCTGATTGATTTCCCGGACCCATATTTGTCTTCTTTCCATTTCCTCAGCCTTTTCATCAAATCGGTAAGGTAGCATCCCTTCTCGCTGCGGGGGTCTTGTATTTTTGAAAATTGGTTTATTATTTTACAGCCCTCTTTTTGAAAATAGCTTACTCTTTCTGGAATATAGCCCCCTCACGTCTTATCGTTCCTGCCTAATTTTCGACAGATTAACCAACTTAATACCATGAAGCTATCGATAAAGGAAAAACTAGGCTACAGTTTCGGCGAGTTCGCCGGTAGCAGCCTATGGCAGACGATGATGTTCTTCCTCCCCGCTTTTTATACGGATGTATTTCTGTTGCCGGCCACGGCGACGGCAACGCTTTTTGTGGTTGTGCGGATTTTTGATGCCCTGAACGACCCCATCATTGGGGCTATCGCGGACCGTACCCATTCGCGCTGGGGCAAGTTCCGGCCTTATTTACTATGGGGGGCATTCCCGCTGGGCATTACCACCGTGCTTATGTTCACTACACCAGATATGAGCGATGCCGGAAAGCTGACCTACGCCTATGTAACTTACTTCCTGTTACTGGTTTTTTATACCCTGGTCATGGTGCCCTTCAATGCACTGGTTGGGGTCATTAGCACAAATCCGGAAGAACGCACAAGTATCGCCTCCTATAAGTTCGTATTCGCCTACGGGGCCGGGCTTGTCGTACAGGGGCTGCTCATCCCAGCAGTGGAAAAGCTCGGTGCAGGGAACGAAGCCAGAGGCTATCAGCTGGCGATGACCGGGCTGGCGGCGATATCTGTAGTCGCTTTGTTTGTTGCATTCCGCAGCACCCGGGAGCGCATAAAACCAGACCCCACCATCACTTCCTCGCTGAAGGCAGACCTGAACGATATCTTTACCAACCGGCCCTGGCTAATCCTCTTTGCCAGTTCCATAATCTTCCTGATCTATATTGGTACTCGCAGCGCCTCTGTCATGTATTACTTCGAATACTACGTGGGGCGCAAGGACTTGGCCAGCATCTTTATGGTATCAGGTACGGTGGCCGTGCTATTGGGCGTATTGCCCACCAAGTACCTGTCCAAAAAGATAGGGAAACGCAATCTCTTTATCATCGTGCTCGCATTGATCGTCGGGTCCCTGACGGTCAACTACTTTGCCCGGCCGGAAGACCTGGTATTGATTTTTGCAACACAGATCGTTTTTTCCCTGGCCTCAGGGCCTACAATGCCACTGCTGTGGGCGATGCTGGCCGACACCGCCGATTACTCAGAGTGGAAAAACGGGCGAAGGGCGACCGGGTTGGTCTATTCTGCAGCGACGATGGCTCAAAAAACCGGTGTGGCTATCGGTGCGGCCCTCATGCTTGGCATTATCGGGCAGTTTGGCTATGTTGCCAATGTGGAGCAAACGCCGGAATCTCTCGAAGGCATCAAGCTGACTATGACAGTCGTGCCGGCGCTGATCGCATTTGCCGGGTTACTCTTGCTCTTTTTCTACAACCTTAACGAAACGAAGCTTAAAGAAATCGCTCAGGGTCTTGAGGCCCGCCGTAAATCGCAAACAACTCATGAAGCAAACCTTTAAACACCCATTCCTGCTGGCCCTTTTCCTGGCTTTCGCCCTTTGGCAATGCCAATCCAATGACGGGCCATGGACGCTTTACCCTCCCAATGAAGCCTATCAGGTACAAGTGGCGCTCGATGATGCCGGGCAGCTTTCCTATACCTTATTATCCGGTAGTGGCGATCAGGTTCGTACACTGCTAAAGCCTTCCGCATTAGGGCTGGTCCGCGATGATGGTGATTTTTCGAAAGGGCTGCAACAGCGTTCCGTCCAAACATCAAGCGTAAAGACTTCTACCTACACGCTGGTATCAGGCCCCAACCTGACCCCCGAACACCGGTACAAGGAACAAATCATTGAGCTGGAAAACGCTTCCGGTCAACCCCTAAACCTGGTTTTTCGGGCCTATGACGAGGGCGTAGCCTTTCGATATGTCTTTCCTGATACGGATACTGAGGTAAGAACCGTTTCAGCAGAGCACACCACTTTTGCAGTGGCAGAAGGTAAAGCATGGGGCCATCCTTATGATACCATCACTAAATGGAATCCGGCTTATGAAACTTATTTTTCCGGTCCGATGGATTCCGGTACACCTGCCCCCTGGAATAAGAATGGATGGGCTTTTCCCATGCTATTCGAAACGAATGGGCACTGGCTCCTGATTTCGGAAGCTGGATTCGATGGTTCTTACGGTGGCAGCCATCTCAGTATTTCAGACAAAGAAGAATACAAGATCGTATTTGCGGAAGAAGAGGAAGCCTACGGGCTGCACAGCGCACAGCAATCCTCTACCCTACCTTGGTCTACGCCCTGGCGGTTTATTCTGGTTGATTCCTCTCTGGAGCGGCTATCCACCTCACAGCTGGTCACGGAATTGGCTGAACCCAATAAACTGGAGGATACCGACTGGATCAAGCCCGGCCGTTCGACCTGGAGCTGGTGGGCGTATAGCGACAGCCCTCAGGATTACGATCAGCTGGTGCCCTATGTGGATTTTGCGGCAGAAATGGGGTGGCGCTACAGCCTGGTGGATGCCAACTGGGACCGGATGCAAAATGGCGACCTGGCCCAACTGGCGGATTATGCCAAAACTAAGGGGGTTGACCTGTTAGTGTGGTACAATTCCGGTGGGCCCCACAATTCGGTGGAAGAAGCGCCCCGTGACCGCATGCATCTCAGAGACAGCAGGCGGGCGGAGTTTGCCAAGCTTCAAAAACTCGGTATCAAAGGTATAAAAGTCGACTTTTTCCAATCCGACAAACAGGAGCTTATCAAGCAATACATTGGTATTCTGGAAGATGCAGCCGACTTTGAGCTAATCGTGAATTTCCACGGTTGTACCCTGCCAAAAGGCTGGCGCCGTACCTACCCCAATCTGCTCACTATGGAAGCCGTGCGCGGAGGTGAATGCTATAAATTTGATGCCAGCTATCCGGAACGCGCGCCAGCCCACCTGGCAATGTTGCCTTTTACCCGGGGCGTCGTGGGCCCGACTGATTATACGCCCGGAGGCTTTAGTGATAATACCCACCCGCACAAAACCACTTACGGCTTTGAGCTGGCTCTGCCCCTGGTTTTAGAGTCTGGGATCATTCATTATACTGATACGCCCGAAAAAATCATTGGCCTTCCGGACTATGCCGTGAACTGGCTACGTGACTTACCAGCTACCTGGGAAGAAACGAGGTTGCTGGCAGGCTATCCCGGACAATACGCCATCGTAGCCCGCCGCAAGGGGCAGATCTGGTATTTGGGCGGTATCAATGGCCAGGCTCAGCAACAATCGGTTGTACTGGACTTGAATGCCCTGCTGCCAACGGGCAGCCGGCTGGAGATTATTCAGGACCAACGGCCTGGTAGCAGTCCTGCCTTGTCCCAAAAGACAATAGCAATAGATCAAAGGGCTGTCCGGATCACGCTTCCTGCCTTTGGAGGTTTTGTAGGTTGCGCTACCAATCAGCAGCCCTGACGGTAAAGGAATTTGAAGCCAAAACAAGGGATACTATTTTAACACGGTGTAGACAACGGCGGGTAATAAAAGGACACCTTAAACTCCAAGGTTATGATAATCAATACTTTAAATAAACGATTCTCGCATTGCGAAAATAGCAAACCCCTTTTGGAAAATACTATACTCTAAAACAAGGGGTTGGGAATAGATTTGTGATGTTCCAAATTTGAAAAACAAATTTTTATCCAATGAAAAAACTTTACACGCTTGCAATGCTGATATTCATCAGCACGATGAGCTTCGCACAGATTGGCTACTCCTGGTGGATGTTTCTGCCATTAGATTACGCCGATAATCCCTATCCACGCCAAACCGTTCAGGTACAGAAAGTGACAGACGAGTTTGCAACGAGTCAGAATTCACTTGATGACCTCTGGAATACGGTTCCGGAAGAGCTGACTTTCCCGATGGAAGGTTGGATCAACCAAACGGCAGACGACTGGTCTTCTGGCGAAGAAGTGACTGTGGACGTACCCCCGCAGTCTCCTGAAGATTTTACAGCTCGCTACACCCTGATGTCGGGTGATCAGGCGCTCTATGTGCTTTACAACGTTGTTGATGACGAGGTTTCTCCTATGGTTGGTGCCGGCGACTTTATTGAGTTGGGTTTTGCTCCCTATGCCGGGCAGTACGATCCGGGCCGTGAAATTCACCCGGATATGTCCCGTACCGGTTCTGGTCATTGGTGGGCGGAAGAGTCTTCCCACGTATGGGGTTGGAATGGTGCAGCTGGTGAGCCTCAGCCATGGGGTACGGTTATTCCTGGTGATGTTTATGTCGATATGTCTCTTTATGGTACTTGGACAGAAGCCGGAGCCTACAAGTGTGATATCCCTCTGACTACAAGTGCAGAAGTGTTTGCTGCAGCCCCCACTTACACCATGAAGGGACCGAACCTCGATACCCTGGGTGATGTTGCCGGTGGTCTGACGGCTTCCGCATTGCAGACCCTGTATGAGCCAAAAGCTGACGGCTATTATTTCCTGGTGGTTATTCCATGGAGCTCTATGAGCGCTAAGCTGGAAAATATTGGGGATCAGATGAGTATCGCACCGAAAGTAAATGACTGGGACAGCGATAATTTCACGGTTGAAGATTCTGACGGCAATCCGGTAATCCACCGTTACGATGTTTGGGGATCAACGGATAACAACAATGCCTACTGGGCTATTGCTTACTACGGTGCCATAGCTGAGTTGGTGGAATCTACCAGCACCTATGAAGCCGTGAATAATGCATTCGAAGCATTCTATTCCAGCAGCAGCCTGACGGTTGTCAACGGAGAGGGTAAGCAAACAGTTGATATTTACAATGTGAATGGCGTATTGGTACGTACGTTCAAGGGGCAAGCCACTATGGACCTGTCCTTTCTGAATGCTGGATTTTATGTAGCTGACATTCATGACAACGAAGGCAATCGCAGTCTTGTCAAGTTTGTCAAGTCCATCAACTAAAATAGTACGGTTCGTTTTGGTTATTGAATGACCGTAGTTTTGTAATGAACGAATGCCTGGCTGTTTGCCAATACTGCCTGTTGAACAGGCAAATTGCAAGGAGCCAGGCTATTTATTTTCCGCCTCGTGCATAAGAGCTCATGACAGGGCTTAATGCTCCGGAGGTGTCACCAACTAAAACCTGGCCTCTATGAAACCTTCTTTCATCCGGCTGGTCGCACTACTGCTTTTCCCGCCTCTATTCGGCTACACTCAAATTGATGTGTCGGGAAAAGTAACCGATGCCACCACCGGCGAACCACTTATTGGTGTAAATGTATTGGTCAAAGGCTCTTCCACCGGCACCATTACTGATTACGATGGCGTCTACGAGCTTAATGTGCCGTCAAAAGAAAGCATCCTTACTTTTACATACATTGGCTACGAGCCTACCGAAATGGTTGTGGGCTCCCAAAAGACCATAGATATTACATTAGCCACTCAGGCAGAAACGATTGAAGAAGTGGTGGTTATAGGGTACGGCACTCAGAAGAAACAGAATGTGACTGGTGCGGTTTCCCTTGTCTCAGCTGAAGACCTTAAAGAAGCTAATGCCACGTCGACTGCCCTTGCTTTGCAGGGACGGACCCCTGGGGTAAACATCAGTTCTACCTCCGGCAGTCCGGGCTCAAGCCCTTCAATAAGGGTACGTGGTGTAGGCTCTATCAACAACAGCGCCCAGCCTATTGTGGTAATCGACGGGATCATTTCCTCAATTGGCGCCCTAAACAACCTTAACCCTCAGGACATAGAGTCTGTCTCCGTCCTCAAAGATGCCGCCTCTGCCGCCATTTACGGTGCGCGTTCTTCAAACGGGGTCATCCTGGTCAAAACCAAAACGGGCGAAGAGGGGCGCCTGAGCGTACAATATAACAACCTTTTTGGGGTTTCCACCCTGCCCCGCCGTCAGGATATTATGAATGCAGATGAATACCGCGATTTTTACGAAAAGGTATACGAGGAGCATAATGCGACTTACCCAAATGATCAGCGGGTATTCCCAGCCGCCTACACTGATGCTGTTTGGACAGAAAACGGGCAGACCGATACCGACTGGCAAAACCTCATCACCAATGATTTAGCGCTCAAACAAAACCATTACCTCAGTCTGAACGGTGGCAATGAGAAGTCTACTTATATGATCTCGCTCAACTACGTGACGGAAGATGGAATCCTGAAAACTTCCTACCAAGACCTGTATAACGTAAGGATCAACAGTGAACATAAGATTGGCAAAAGGATCCGGATAGGAGAAAACCTTGCCTTCACCGTCAAAAATGGCCGTAGAGAAGCCAATACTCCATACCTGACTGCGGCAGTTACCTCCCCACTTCTTCCTGTATTTAATGAAGACGCCAAAGGAGGTTACCAGGGTCCGGACCCTGTATTTACAGGCATCAACGACCGGACGAATCCGGTTGCAGAGCTGGAGCTAAATGAGCGCTTCTTTAACGAAAATAACATCTTTGGTAACCTTTACGGAGAAATCGACCTCCTTCCGGGGTTGACCTTCCGGACCGTACTGGGGGTAAACTATTTCAACCGGCGGACAACCAACTGGTCGCCCCGGTATGAGCTGGTGCAGCGCAGTAACCCAACGGCTACCCTCTCGGAGTCTGACAACTACGCCCGCCGCTGGCAGTTTGATAAAATCCTTCGCTATAACCGCGAGTTTGGCAGTCATAGCTTTGGGCTAATGGCGGGGCATACTGCGGAAAAAGACATTGGCAATTCGATAACTGCAACCGCTTCGGATTTTCGTTGGGAAAGCCTGCAAACCATTGGTGGCGGCAACCCGGAGCTGATTACCTCCGCTCAGGGCATTGGAGAGCGGACGGGCGAGTCTTACTTTGGCCGCGTCAACTACGAGTACGCCAATAAATACCTTTTCGTCGGTACGATCCGGCGTGATGGCTCTTCCCGGTTTGGACCAAACAACCGGTACGGTACTTTTCCTTCGTTTTCGGTGGGGTGGAAGATTAGCGAAGACCTTTTCAACGGCCCACGTTATGGCTGGATGGATATGCTGAAGCTCCGCTTTGGCTATGGTTTCAACGGGAACGAGCCCGACCGGAACTTCCTTTATGAGACCTTCATTAGCACTTATCCGGAGCACGTTTACACACTCGGCCAAACAGACCGGGCCGTCTTCGGGGCCGCGCCATTTTATACTTTTGGCTCTCCGGAACTACGTTGGGAAAGTTCAGAGATGATTAACTACGGCATTGACTTTACCGGCTTCAATGGGAAGGTGGAATTCTATGCTGAATACTATGTCAAAAACCAAAACGACCTGATCACCAACCTGCCGTTGCAGCTCGTCTACGGGCTTTCCGGTGATGCACAGCCACCATTAGTTAATCTTGGAGACATCCAAAACTCTGGATTCGAGTTTAGCCTCAGCTACCGAAACTATGAGAACCCTGTGAAGTTCATGGTTGCTGCCAACCTGACTACGGTCAGAAATACCGTTGAGTTTCTACCTTCCAACCGGATTTTTAACAGCGACGGCACCAACCTTGCTGTAGAAGGGCACTCTATTGGGTCTTACTTTGGCTACGTAGCAGAACGCATTCTGCAAGAGTCGGATTTCGAACTCGATGGAAACGGCAACCCTATTCAAAACGAAGATGGCAGCTTTAATCCACTGGTACCCTATCAGACAGACTTCATGTCACCTGGAGATATCAAGTTTAAGGATCTGAATAATGACGGTAAGGTCAACGCCACCGACCAAACGATTATCGGCAAGGTCATTCCTGACTTCACCTACGGCTTCACCTTTGATGTCCGTTACAAAAGCTTTGACCTGAACCTGCTACTACAGGGCGTACAAAATATAGATATATACAACCGCTACCGGTCGCGTGCCGGATTGGCCAGCGGTAACGAAACCTCAAAGGATGAAAACAAGCTGCGTGTAGTACAAGACTACTGGACACCGGAAAATCCGGTAACCAATCAAACGCGGATTGGGCTTGGTGACTTCAACGACAACGACCGGATTTCCACCTGGTGGATTGAGGACGCTTCGTTTTTGCGGGTCCGTAACCTGCAGATTGGTTACAGTCTGCCTGGTAATATTTTGGATAGAATTGGGATCAATGCGCTACGGATTTTCATTGGTGGAGAGAACCTCCTCACCTTTACAGACTACTCCGGGTACGATCCTGAAATTTCATCCACCAGTGCATTTGGTGCGATTGACGATGGCACTTATCCGGTGCCCCGGTTTTATCAGGGTGGGCTATCTGTCTCTTTCTAATCACCAAAAAGCTAACAATCATGCGTAATATAATCATAACCTTATTCACAGCCTTTTTCTTACTGGGCTGTTCTGAGGACTTTCTTGAGGTCACTAACCTTAATAGCCTTTCGGAGTCCAGCTTCTATCAGACTGAAGCAGACTTTGAAGACCTCCTAATCACCTGTTATATGCCAATGGGGCATGCCCAAACATCGGGCCGTATGCACAAACTCATGTTTGCTATGGACGACCGGGTTTTGCACGAGCAGGTCGGCATTAGCGCATTGCAATACGACCCCACTAATGGCGATATTTCGAACATTTATGCTGCGCTGATGCGCGGGGTATTCCGTACCAATCTGTTTTTGCAGAAGTTTACGGAAGATATTGATGTCAGTGATGAGCGCAGACAGAGCATGCTCGGAGAGGCGCACTTTCTGAGAGGTATGTATTACCACTTCCTCGCTGTTTGGTATGAAGTGCCCCCTCTGCTCACCGAACCACCGGAAGACCCCCGGGTTGGCTACCCCAACGCGACACAGGAGGAAATCTTTGACTTTGCCCGTCAGGAGTTCGAGCTCGCCTCAGGCCTTCTGCCTAAGGTATGGGCAGGTTCAGAATTAGGCAGGGCCACCAAAGGAGCTGCACTCTCGTTCCTGGGGCGCAATTATTTGTATCAGGCGCAATTTACCGAAGCGGCGGCTGCACTCAAGGAGGTCATTGACCTGAATGTGTATAGTCTGAATATGCCTCAGGGTACGGACTCCCTGGACTACATTTACGCATACCTGTCTAATTTCACCCCGATAGACATGCCAAACAATGGCAAGGTTTACCCTTCAGAGTTCAACTCGGAATCCATTTATGAAATCAACTACTCATCCGCCCATAACGAGGGCGCGCGTTCGAGTGAGTTCCTGCCGCTTCGCCGGAGTACCGGAAGCCACATGACCTGGTTTCATGGCTACTCGGCCATCACTGGGGGCTTTGGCAATATCGCCGCAGAAGATAAGATCTTCCCCAATGAGTTTGAGCAGCCTTCCAATCACCCTGCTGGTTTGGAACTTGACCCCCGCTACTATGCCTTTTATATCGAACCAGGCGATCCGCTGGATTTCCGTCCGGATAATCCGCTGTTCGACGAAGTATTTGAAGTCGGTGACCTGAACTCTTCTATGGGTTCGCAGAAAGGGGTCAGAAAGCACTTGTACCCTTTCCATACCACTTTCACCGACCCCAATGCTCCATTTGTGGATCCCAATAACTGGCGGTTGATGCGTTACGCCGATGTTCTGCTGATGTACGCAGAAGCGCAGGTCAGAGCGACCAATAACTTTGGGGACGCCAGTGCGCTAACCGCACTCAATCAGGTCCGGGAACGGGCCGGCCTCGAGCCCCTGAACGTACTGAGCCGGGAAGCTATCATCCACGAACGGGATATTGAACTGGCTGGTGAGCATGTTCGGTTCTGGGACCTTACCCGTTGGTATAAGGACGGTTGGATGACCCTGGAGGATGTTCAGCAGTTGAAACCTAACTTCCAGCCGCGGCATGTCTGTTTTCCACTTCCACTTGGCGAAATCAACCGGCATTACGGTGTGATGCAGCAGAATCCAAAATGGCTTTAACCGAAAAAAACTGACACCATGAAATATTCTTTTTTCATCTTAATCGCTTTCGGGTTCATCCTGTCGAGCTGCGTAAAAGAAGACCCGGTACTTGGCCTTACCATTACGCCTTCTGCAACGAGTGTGGATGCAGGGCAACCCATTGAATTCGACATACAGGGCGATGCAGACTTCCTGGTCTTTTACAGCGGTCTGGAGGGCAGTAGATTTGAAGACTACCCTAATGCAAATACCCGGGAGGTCAATATGCTGGCTGATGAGCCTTCTTTGTCCTTTATCTACCGTAATTTCAACGGTACGGTCAATGCGGTTTTTGTGGCCACCTCACACGGTAACTGGGGGACAGACACAGAAGAGCAAATCTTCGAATTCACTATTGATATTTCTGACAACAACATCAATATAAGCAGCGCCACTTTGAAAACACCTGGCCTGTTTGGTAAAGTGTTCGAGGGGGTTGTTTCTACGGAAGACCATACGGTAACCGTGAATATTCCGGAAGCCGACGCTACAGATAGTCAGTTGGCAGCACTGACCACCAATATCGTACTATCGTCTCAATTGTCTACGCTACGGTACAATGGAGAAGTATTCCAAAACAACTCCCCTGTTGACTTCTCTTCCGGAAGCCAGACGTTCAATGTGGAGGCAGTCGGAGGTGCAGTACAAGAGTGGTCTATCGTCGTGCAACGATAAAATTTAAGTTTTATAGATAGTCAAAATTGTAGCCGTCTGGGGAACCAGGCGGCTTTTTTATTGGCAGAGGCCCACATTGGTTTTGCAGGAAACTGGAAAAGGGCATACGGTGAAATTATGCAGCGAAAGGGCACTTGTCTGCCTGAGCGTATGTGGGCGATCAAAGGTTATTGGGGGAGACGGGTTTACAGAAGGATATTAAGTAAAAGGTAAACCAGGAAAACAAGGAAGAACAGGAAGAAAACTTCCAATACTTGCCAAACAAGCAGCTTCCGATAGGTCCTCTTCTCATTCTTCATGTACTAAAGATAGAGGGTATCGGAAAGTGCTTCGCCCAGTATATTCAAAAAATAGTAGGCTATTTTGATTGCCCCTCATTTCTGGTACATTTACCCCTCTTTGGAACGCTAAATTCACCCAGAAACCAACCCTCTACTGTGCTGCCTTTTTGTAGGGAATGGTTTTAGATTTTACGTACTCACTATCGAACGCGCCTACTCGTTCTGCAATCGCCTTATATTCGGTTTTCAAATCGATTGCCATTTCAGGCAATGAATCCACCAGGTTATGAAGCTCACTTCTGTCATGCACCATGTTGAACAGCTCCCATTCGCCAGATTTTAGTTTTACCAATTTCCAGTCCCCCCTTCTTATCGCTTTTCCGCCATAGTGCTCAAAAAACAAGGGGCTTTCCCTAACGATTTCCTGACCGGAGAATAGTGGCAGAACGCTTTGCCCATCCAGCGCCTGAGTCGCTTCTCCATTGTGCTGAGCCGGATATTCGCCACCGGCGAGTTCCAAAAGTGTAGGTAATAAATCCACAAGGTGTGCAGGCTCGTGGCTTATCACCGGGCGCTTTATAAGCTCGGGGTACCAGGCAATGAATGGGGTGGCTATGCCTCCCTCGTACATTTCTGCCTTGAACCGCCGGAAAGGAACGTTGCTCACATTAGCCCAATTCACTCCATATCCTTCGAAACTTGATGGTGTGCCTACTTTTGCAGAATCTAAAAACCGGTCGGCGAGATAAGGGATTTTGCCTGTTCTGGCTCCACCATTGTCCGATAGAAAAATGATCAAAGTGTTATCTTTCTTCCCGGTTTGTTCCAGGTTTTTGACAAGACGCCCAATATTCTGATCCATTCTATCCACCATTGCGGCATAAACTTCCATTTTGCTGGCATAGTCCTGTTTCGTTGATTCATCCAAATCGTCCCATCGGGTCTCACCATATCCGTTGGATAGGGTGTCAACCGTAGGTAGGATGCCCAGCTGTACCATTTTCCGGTATCTCTTTAGTCTTATGCTGTCATAGCCTATGTCATAAACGCCTTTGTATTTAGCTATATCCTCAGGGAGGGCATGCAGCGGCCAGTGCGGTGCATTGTAGGCAAGATATAGAAAGAAGGGAGTATCCTCATTTTCGGAACGATTGATCAGCCGGATGGCTTCATCCGTATACAAATCGGTGGTGTAAATCAAAGTGTCCGGTGAATCCAGTTCCTGATTGTCCCTTACCCAAGTCAGGTTCCCGTCGCTGTGGGGCCAGTCTGCATTCCGGTAGGGCAAAAAATCAAAGTAGCTGGAAGCTCCGTGAATAAAACTGTAGCAATGATCAAAGCCATGGTTAAGCGGCCAGTGCTGTTCTCGGTACCCGACGTGCCATTTCCCACTCGTATAAGTTTGGCACCCCTGGGCCTTTAGCACATCCGCTATGGTGACTACACTATTTTTAAAGTACCCTTGATAGGAAGCTAGTTCAACGTTCTGATCAGTCATACCACCAATCCCAGCTTTGTGTGGATACAGGCCTGAGAGCAACGAAGCCCGTGATGGGCAACACCGGCCTGCGTTATAAAAATGAGTCATCGTCAAACCTTCCCGGGCAAGCTTGTCTAAGTATGGGGTGTTGATTTCCGAACCAAAACAGCCAACGTCTGAATAGCCCATGTCATCAGCAAGAATGATGATTATATTTGGCTTATCTGTAGCTCCTGGCTGATCTGAAGGCTGTTCAGGCGCACAAGCCCCTGCAAGTAGCAGTAATCCCAAATAGATGATTTTTTTCATTCCGGTTATGGCGTTTATAGGCGCAGGGAATACAATGAAGGCCTTGAATCAATCTTTTTCATACCAATAGCCCTCAAAGAACTTGCGGTCCCCCTGTACAGGAAAACCACTCACCCGGTCCACTACATCATTCCGGCGTCGTTCGTGAGGGGGATGATCACCCGTAGCCTTCATCCATTCTACGAGTTCGTTGGAGAGTGCTTTGGCCCGTTCCAGGTAGGCTTCCTGTCCTGATAAATTGTTGATTTGAAAAGGGTCAGTAATTACATCATAAAGCTCTATTTTAACCCGGGGTGCCTTGAAAAGCCATTCCTGGGCAGGCGTGAGCTGTGCCGCCTCTTTCAGGGCAAACCAGGATGGAGATGCCGATAAGTCTGTGGGCGTACCGTGGGGCAGGGCGATATAACTGTTCAGAATCAGCAGGAAACTATCGGTCCGGATAGACCGCATGTGTTCGTCGGCACCATGCCAGTTGCGTTCGCCGAAAACGTGCTTTCGCCCCCCGGCATTTGGCTTTTCCAATACGGGGCGAAGCGATTGCCCGTACATTTGTTCTGGCCTTTCCAACCCGGCATAGTCCAGAAGCGTTGGGGCAAGGTCAATGGTACTGCTAAGCCCTTCGTAAGTGGCCCCTTCAGGAAAGTGCCCCGGCCAGGACCAGACCATTGGCGTTTGCAAGCCTGAATCGTAGAGCGTCCCCTTAGCGCGGGGGAATGGCATGCCGTTATCGCTGAGGTAGAGGACGATGGTATTTTCGCGCAATCCCCTTGATTCCAGCGCCTTCATCATGTCTCCGATTTGCCCGTCCATTCGGGAAATCTCGTTATAGTAATCGGCGAGGTCTTCCCGGGTCTTTGGACTGCCCACCAAATAGGGAGGTACCGAAACCTGTACAGGCTCATTCACAGCTGGTGCGCGCCCACCCTGTCGATCTTCTATACGGTAGGGCCGGTGCGGATCCACAAATCCCACCCAAAGGAAAAACGGTCGGTTGCTAGCCTGATCCAAAAAGGTATTGAAGTTGCCCAGCGCCTTGTCATGCCAGGTATTGTCCCGTACCCAGTCTGGCCAAAACCCATCATCATACCAATCGAACTGTGCCATTCCATGTTTCCCGATATGCCCCTTCAGCATGAGCCCGGAGTAATAATCTGCCTCCTTAAGGTAACCCGGAACGAGAACCGTAGTGCTATCAATACCGGTATGAAGGTCCTCCGTTCCAATGGTATGGGCAAACTGCCCGGACAGCATACTGGTCCGGGACGGACTGCACTGCGGAGAGGTCAGAAAGGCCTTGGTAAACCGGACTCCCTGGCTGGCCAGTACATCAATATTTGGGGTATGCGCTGCTGTATCTCCGTAGCAACCATACTCCATGCCCGCATCATCTGCTATGAAAACTACGATATTGGGGGGTTGCTGAGCATAAAGCCCCAGGGCTATGAATAAGCCAAGCAGGCTACAGTAAAATTTGATTAGCATTACTTTGTTGGATTTAACGTTATCGTTTTGGGCCAGCCCGAAAATTGCCGGGCAGAAGCCTCTTGTACATTTGCGTAGCGGGGCCAGCATTCAAAAGTGACCGTACCCTCATCTTTATCAAAGCGAATAAGTCCATACCCAGCCCCTTCTGAATCAGCATCCGGATTGGCATAGGCATGGACTGAAATCTTATTGTGGAAGCCATCCAGGAAGTCTCCGGTCCACGGTAGCTCGGGATGGTAGGGTTCCGTTTGTTCCAATTCCTTGTCCAGCGGCCACCACCAACGGCTGTAGTAATCATTCACGATGGCGGGTACCACAAATGCCCAGGGGCCATCTCCATGCTCCTCGATCCCATGTTGAATAAGGGTAGCCAGGTGTTGATCGCCAGCTATATGTAGGGCGTTGGCCGCCAGGATACGTTCCAGAGCTTTCCGCCTGCCGGTTTGTGGCCAGCCATTAGAGTCCATATCGGCGTGGAGGCGGTTGTCTTGCTTGCCGTGCAGGTGAGCGCCTCCGCAAAAGCCGGTTTGCGAAAGCACTGCCCGAAAGGCAGGATTGCCCGACTGCCCCCAGTCTTCAAGGAATTTCAGTTGGCGTTCCCCCAATAAATTTAAACCCTCAACATCCACGCTTTGGGGATTGTAGTCAGGGTTCCGGATATGATCAGGCCGTGGTCCCTGTTGGGGAATTTTCCCATCGGGACCGGATTTGAATTTCCGGTCTTCCATAATGGCGAAATCCACACCACCCCAATTTAGATGGGTATAGTACACGCCAATACCCTGTTGGACAGGAGTGGGATCGTAAGGGTCGGGCAGGTGACTAGTCTGAGCCCGTTCCACCATCTTTACATACTCCGGGTGGTAAAAATAACCGCCATCGTGCCCGGCACGAACGGTAGCTTTTTTACCCTCTTCACCCCAGAGGTTACCCTGCCCGATGTCATGATCGTCCGGGATGGTGATACAGGGTCGGTCCCGGAACAACTCCCTGAACTGAAGCCCAAACTTCAGCCAGGCTGCGGTGTGCTGCAGGTGGTCGTAAGATTGGTCACCGGCGAAAAAAAGCAGATCAGGATCCTGATGGCCTATGTTGCGCACGTAGTTTTCTCTGAGCCCCCGGTCTTTATTGGAGTTGCAGGATAGCCCGGCAAGAACAATTTCTGATTTGTCTTTTGGATTGGCACGGATAAGCCCTTCAAACGCGGCTTTCTCACCGTGCCGCAATCGGTAAGAGACCGCCTGTGCATCGTCCCAGTTTTCCACCCGAAAAGTGGTCATCCAGCCCAGGTCGTTAACGGGCTGAGCCAAAGACTCTTCCCATTGGCCGTTTCGTTTCAATTCAAGCCGCACTTTTCGGTCTTCATCTGGATACAGTGGATAAAGCTGGGCACTAAGCTTGAGTGTCTCGTTTGAAACCGTATAAATCCCGAAGGCGATCACTGAGTCCCGGTTTACCTTCATATTGATGATATCGGTTGTCGGCCGGTTCCACCAGTCATTAGTGGCTAAGGAATCCAGTGCTTCAAAGGGAGCCGGCTGAGGGACGTCTGCCAGGGTAAACGACTTAGGTGATTTATCTGCTGGCTGACAAGCTAACAGGGCCAGTAGTATGAAGAGCAAGGGGTATTTCAGGAGATGGTGCATAAGGTAAATCTGGTTTACTTATTATTGATGAAATTAAGATAGGCAAATGCCTGCACTTACCCGCACTGTCTGCTTTGAGGAATGCCTAATTTTTGAAAAATACTGCCTATGAAGTCCCTACTGCTATTCATCGCACTGCTTTACGGTTCCAGCCTGATAGCACAGTCACCACAGGAAGGCTGGGCTTTCCAAATCAAACCAGATCCTTTTGATACTACGGCATTGCTTGACCTGCGGTACCTAAATGAGGAAGTAGCCGGAGAAAATGGTTTTGTACAATTATCAGCAGACGGAGAAAGCTTTGTCACCGAACGCGGAGGACCTATTCGCTTCTGGGCCACAGGGGGGGGCAATAAAGCCCGCCGCATGAATGCGCTGGAGCTTGCCCACCATGCCCGCTTTCTAGCTAAAAAAGGGGTCAATATGATCCGCTTTCACGGCGAGATACACTCGCTCACGGATGATATTTTCGAGACGAACAAAGACGAGCTCGATGCCATCTGGAAAATGGTCGCTATTTTTAAACAGGAAGGTATATATTCGACCATCAGCCCCTTCTGGCCTTACTTTATTGACACCATTCCTCCCAGCTGGGGCCTTGGGGACTACTCCGGCAGCAAGATCAAGCCCTGGGGGCTGTTGTATTTCAATGACCGGTTTCAGGAGGCTTACAAATCCTGGCTGACCGACCTGTATACCCTTCCCAACCCCTACACCGGTATACCTTTAAAGGACGATCCGGCAGTAGGGCTTATACAGATGCTCAATGAAGATGGGGTGTTTTTCTGGACCATCTCCTCTGCTATTCAGCCTTCACTTCGCAGCACCATCGAAAGTCAATTCTACGATTGGGTTTTGGAGAAGTACGCGACCCTTGAGGCCGCTCATACTGCCTGGCAGGCAAGTGCCCGGCACGAAGATGATGCGCCCGGCGAAAAGCGGTTGGGTATTTACCCTATTTATGAGGCCACGCTGGACCAATCCGACGCAAATCAACGCCGCCTGGCAGATCAAATGGCTTTTTTCACCGATATCCAACGCGGCTTTTACCAGGAAGTCCACGATCATCTCCGGTCGATTGGCTGTCAGCAACTGATCAATTGTACGAATTGGAAAACGGCCAATAATACCAAATTACTGGACCTGGAGCGGCACACCAATGCTGCAGCGGAGGTCATGGCGGTCAACCGTTACTTCAGTGCCGGGCACGAAGGCCCCTACAAAGGCTGGCGCTATCAGGCTGGGGACTACTATCAGGGGGAATCCGTGATGCACCAGCCTCATAAACTGCCTGTCAATGTAAAGCAGGTCGAGGGGCACCCTTTCACCATGACGGAAAGCAGCTGGCCACTACCCCACCGCTACATTGCAGAGTCCGTATTTCTTACCAGCGCCTATGCCTCACTCAGTGGATTTGATACCTACTACTGGTTTTCGCCCCGTTCAGCAACTTACAGTGAGGGCAACGAGCTGTTCTTTACTTTTGATGAACAGTTTGAGGAAGGCAACTTTCCGGTATTCAAGTTTAATATTTCCACCCCGGCTTACCTTGCACCTTTCCCGGCCAATGCGCTGCTTTACCGCAAAGGCTATGTACAGGAAGCCCCGGTTGTTATACGTGAGCACCGGGCCCTGCAAGATATGCACCAGAGAAAAGCACCACTGCTAACCGAAGAAAGTGGCTTTGACCCCAACCGGGATTTACGAGACCAGGCTGTGGTATCACAGGGTACTCCGGTCAACCCGCTGGCTTACCTAACTGGTAAAGTTAGGGTGTCTTATGATTCTGATCAGAACGATTATATTGCCCCAAAGCTGGAGGAATGGATTGATTACAAAGCTCAGAGCGTCACGAGCGCTACCGGAGAACTGATCTGGAATTACGGGAAAGGACAATGCCGGTTAGATGCCCCTGCTGCTCAGGGGCTTGCCGGGTTTCTCAACGCAGACAACGGCACTTTCCGCACCCAAGACCTGGTGATCCAAAGTGGAAACGATTATGCCACCATTTTAACCGTTTCCATGGATGAGCGCCCCCTGGCTTCCACGCAACAAGCGCTGGTGCAAGTCAATACCCTATACGAACTTACCGGTTTTGAGGAGCGGAGAGCTACCTATAAGCTGGGCAAAAAAGAAGTGGAAGGCTATGAAATACTCAAAACCGGCCGCCTGCCCTGGAAAGCCGCTGCGACACGCGTTACCCTGACCATCAATAATCCTTATTTGTCTACTGCCATTTTATTGGATGAAAATGGGTATGCGGTACGGGAATTAGTCACACGTCGCCTTTCAGAAGGGCTTCAGGTCACTCTGCCGGAAAATGCATTGTACGTGGTGCTCCAATAAATATCCCAATAAGATGAATATTGAAAAGAAATTACGTTGCTTTTCGGGCGTTTTGTTCACCCTCAGCCTTCTGGTTTCCGGTTGCAAAAATGCCCCATCCTCCCTCAGCGAGCCATTAGCTACGGTTCATTTTGACCATCCATTTTTATGGAAGACGGATCAGCCAGCGGAGGCTCTCCGTATACACTTCGCGTTAAAGCCGGGTAGCCGGATAAGCAACTGGAAGAAAGCCGCTCAGTCAGCAAGAGCTAATGGCCGCCAGTTACCAGACCGACCAGCCGTAGCGCAACTAACCATAGTTTTTGAAAACGGGCGCGAAATTCCCATTGGTATCCGCTATGGGGAATCAATTGGAGCCCATGAACGGGACTGGTGGAATGAAACCGATGGATTTATCTACAGCTTGCCCTTTGCCAGGCTAAGCTCAGTCGGCCTATCTGATACCCTGAACCGAAAATACGCCGTTCAATACGCTATGGATGTACCCAACCCTATGCCTGGAGTAAGGATTCAGGAAATCCAGCTTGCCATTCCAGACAGCCTGAATGACGGAGCCCTCATTACAGTTTATCAGTTGGAAGAAATACAGGCGCCTCCTGCCGTGCCCACCTATTTTGTCGCACCGTATGGAAATGACAATCAGGAAGGCCGCTTTGACACCCCCTGGGCGACCTTGCAGCACGCAGCTAAAGCGATAGCGCCAGGCAGTACTGTCTTTGTGAGAGGGGGGCAATACACCTGTACCGCCCCTGTTCTGTTCGACAGCTTGTTGGCTACCGCAGGGCACCCCACCCGGGTTATCGGCTGGCCGGGAGAAACGGCCCGGTTTGATTTCAAAGCAACGCATCTCACCTACGGCAGCAATCCATTTGGAACAGGTGAGGGTTGGTTAAATCTGGATCAGGCCATGTTCAGCATTGACCACTGCAAGCATTTCGTACTCAAAAATCTACACCTGCAGCATTCCCGTGCCCGGGGCATTGGAGCGGAATACGGGGAAAATATTTCCCTGCTCTACAACTCCGTTTATCTGACTTTTTCTCCGGGTATACGGTTCGCACATATCGACAAAGGCGAGATAATTGGCAATACACTCATCCGCCCGACCAGTATACTTATGGGGCCTACCCGATTGGAGGATGCCGGGAGTGCGCCTTTGGCAATGGATACGGGAGACTCCACCTTCATTAATCCTAACCAACCTTTGTACATGCCTGAAATTAATGCGGCACAGGGAGAGCGGTCGCGTAAGCCTCCCATGGAAGGCATAGATGGGGCACACTTCTCCAATATCGAAGTGGGCTACAACGAAATCGCCTGGGCAGATAAAGAAACCTTCCTTATCGATGGCGATGTTGATGAGCTGCGCGTCCATCACAATTACGTCCACGATGCGCACAACCGTCCCTGGGCCTGGGGCATTGCACCAAATGGCTACGGTAAACAGCAGCATATTGAGCTCGACCACAATATCGCAGTCCGGGTAGGCTCCGGTGTGGGCATCGGTACGGAAGGCGGTGGGACCGGTGCATACGTTCGCATTCATCACAACTTATCCTACGATTGTGCCTGGAACGCCCACAGCGTCACGGGAGCGTGGGGCGACTCGGATGCTGACCTGAAGCACATTGCAGTGTTCAATAATACAGCCTGGCGGAATGGCTACCTGGACAGCAATAGCGGTCCGGCAGGTGGTATTGCTATCTCCTTCCCCAGCGGTGAAGGCAAGGCCGGCCGGAAGGTAAATGGTGTAGTCGAAGATGTGACCGTGGCTAACAACCTGATTCTGCAACCCCGGGATTATGCCCTGGCACTGGTCTATCCCGGCGATCCTGCCGGGAGCCGGATTAACTTTTACAAAAACTACACGGACCTCAAAACGCCCAGCTCCATATTTGACCTGCCGGAAAATGCGCCCTGGCGTTCCTACCGGACCACAGGCCTGGAAGTAGTGGAAGGCTCAATTTTGCGCGATCCTGAAGCCGGCGATTTTCGGCTGAGAGCCGGGAATTCGTTACTGAGATCGGGTGTGGGCATGGACTCAAGTGGGCAAATTGATACCAGCCTGCAAACCTACATTGGAGCTTTTGGCCCTAATGATGGCTGGGTGGAGTATCCAAAGCGGGCTGATTTTACTCAAAAACCACCCAGTCAATAGCCTCTACCGCATCTTCACCGTAGACTAGGAACCAGAGGGTACGTTCCCCGGAAGGATTACTGCTCAGGTCTACAGAGAGGGTCTTCCACCCGGGCTGCCCCTCCGGCAGGTTAAACCGGGCGAGCTCCTGATGCCAGGGCTGATCAAGGCGTAGCCGAATTTGCCCTCCTTTTTGACCTTGCTTAAGGCGGATGGTAGCCCGTTTCAGCTCCTTATCAAACTTGATGTATTTGAATGCTGCTTTATTGCCATTGCTGAAATTGGAAAGGACTTCAGCGTGTGGGCCCGATTGCTCTACACGCACCTCTCCAAATAGCAAACACGCCCTGGCTGCAGAAAGCGTATCTCTGGCGGGCAAAGGTGGCAAAGCACCTTGCGTGGTCATGGGCACCTCCGGAATATGCCCGTCAGAGGTAAAGGCAATCGGTTCCAGGCAAGCTTTGCGCATCTTATTGCAACCATGCGTTGAACGGTGGTAGAATACATACCACTGCTCATCAAATTCAGCGATTGAGCCGTGGTTATTCCAGTTGCCGGGGTTGCACTGCCGGTTGTCAATAATGACTCCGCCGTAGGTGTAGGGGCCCATCGGAGATTCACTTATCGCATACCCAATGCAGGTTGGCTTGTCCGCCCGGCTTATATCGGCATAAACCAAATAGTAGAGACCGTTGCGCTTGGCAAGGTAGGCACCTTCGTGAAAAAAGTGGTCAGATTCTGTCAGCACACTATCCCGAATTGCAGATAAATCCAGCGTTTTACCATCCGGGTTCAGGGGTGCCATTTTCAAGGTGAACTGCCCCCACAAGTAGTAAGCTTGCCCGTCATCATCAATGAAGACTGCCGGGTCAATCTGATCATAGCCGCCCAAATCTATTTTCTGTCCGCCGACGAAAGGCCCAATGGGGCTATCGCTGACCGCCACGCCCTCACTATGTGCCTGATCGGGCATACAGTAGTACAAGTGGTACTGCCCGTTGAGGAAAGCAGCATCAGGAGCAAAAAGGAGGGCATCACTAGCGGCCACTTCGTCCTGCGGGCCACTGGAGTGGAAAACATCAGCGTGCACCTCCCAGGAGTACATATCGGAAGTGCTGAGCAGGGAATGCCTGCGTGAGCAATAGTAATTGCAGCTTTCGTCTTGTGAGGTATAAAGGTATAATCGCCCGTCCTGGAAGATACGGGCGGAGGGGTCAGCTAAATACAGTCCGGGCGGAGAAATAGGGTTTTGTGCCCTGAGCACTAAAACCGGCAGGACCGCAATAGTCAGCAACATTATTATTCTTAGCATTAGGTAATACTATTTTCGTTTGGGAAAATCAGGTTCAAAATCGGTGGGCTCTACCCATCCGGCTTCAACGGGCTCCCTTCTAATCATCCGGTTGTAAAAATCCCGGTCCTTTTCATGTGAATAAAGGTAAGCATCAAATTGATCGCCTTTGCCGAAAGCTCTGGGGTCGCCTTCTGCTTTGAGCGCTGCCCATAGCTGCTGTGACATTTCTTGTTGAACAGTAGCGTACTCCGTTTGCCCTGCCAAATTAAAGATGCAATCGGTATCGGTTCGTAAATCATAGAGCTCGGTTGCCGCCCTTTTCCCAAAACACCATGCCCAGTAGGGCGCGTCTGGCGTTTCCAGGCGGCTGTTTAGGACTTCTGTTTTGGTGGCACCTCCATCGGTAGCCAGGTAGCCCGTTTGGGGCGGCCCCACCGGATAGCGGGCGGACTTCAGGTTTTGGATGAGCAGGAAGCTGTCTTTTAACAAGGTGCGGATGGGATAGCCGACATCATCCGGGCGCCCAACATCATGCCTTTCCTTGCCCATCAACACGTAGTCACGAATTTTTTCTTTTTCACTTCGAAGTATGGGCATCAGGCTTTGTCCAGTCATGGGCTGAATATTTGCGGACGCTGCCTTTACCCCTGCTGCCTCCAGAAAAGTAGGCGCGAAATCAATGAAACTCACAAAAGCATCTACCGTTCGACCGGGTTCCTTTATCCCGTTAGGCCAGCGAATGCCCAGAGGCATGTGGTTGGCCATTTCGTAGCTGTTCGACTTGGCTCGAGGAAAGGGCATACCATTGTCGGAAGTGACAACTATTAAGGTGTTATCCAGTAGACCTTTGGCTTCCAGGGTGTCCAGCATACGCCCCAGGTGGCGATCAAAATGCTCGATCTCGGCGGCGTAATCCAGCATATCCGTTCTCACCCGCTCGTTATCGGGCCAGTAGGCGGGCACTGAATCAATTTGAGAAATAGCTCTTCCGGTCAGTTCGGGCCCGGAACCATAGGTGTAGGCGCGATGAGGCTCAATGCCACCGTACCAAAAGCAAAATGGCTGATCCTCAGGCCTGGCATTGAGGAACTCAGCGAAGTTGGCAGCGTAGTCAATATTGGAGATATCCGGAGTGGGCGGTGTAGTCTTTACCGCTGAGAAATCGGGGCCTGCAAGATGGCGCTGCTGTCCTGAACTGTCCAGAGCAATGCCCGGTGCCCATCCTTTACCTGTTTTGCCGGTGAAGTAACCTTGCTCATTAAGTACCTCGACGTAAGATTTAAAATGAGCAGGGAAATACGGCCAGTGGTTAGCAGCCTCCTCCAACTGCCAGCTGTTGCGCCCGGTGATGATACAGGAGCGGGAGGGCGCACATTTGGCATTTGGGGTGTAGGCCCGGGTAAAAAGCAGGCCTTCCTTTGCCACACGGTCAAAGTTTGGCGTGGCAATCCATTCACAACCGTAAGCACTAAAGTGCGGATAGGAAGCATCATCAGCAATGGCAAAAAGAATATTTACTGGCGTGCTTTCGCCGGGCTGTTCCGTAGCGGATGGTGCAGTACAGCCTGCCACCAAAAAGAGCAGGCACAAACAGAGGATGGAAAGCCGCATATTTTTTGTGCTAAAGTAAAGCTAGTATACCAAATTCAGACCATGACTCAACAGGACACTTCCACAGCACTCATCAGGACACTTTTCCGATCAACATTATAGAAATTGGAAAGGAAACCTATTTATCCTTAACCAAAATCAAATTATATGTTGCGTAGATTAGTTTACATCCTACTGCTTTTAGCAGGTTGGATAACAAGCCCTCCTTTACTTCATGCTCAGGAGAGTTCCTACGAAAACGACTTCACAGGCGGGTCGAACGGGCTGATCATGGCCTCCATCCTGCCAGAGCACTCTGATGGAACAGTGCCTTATGCCTTCTCTTTCGAAAACGACGAGCTGGTTATTACCAATAACAAAACGGAATGGTACTTCATTCAAAACTTTTGGCCGCCGGCCGACCGCCTGAATGTCTGTGACTTTCCCTTTGTGCGGTTTAAAATGAAGACTGACACTGCCGTAGGTCTCCGGATTCAGCTGCGGGGCGGAGGTACGGATACCCCATGGCTCGATGGGGACCTGATTGGAGATGGGGAGTACCACGAGTATTTATTCGATTTTACAGATGTCATCGGAGATATTGACTGCAATGAGCTTGCGGAGGTTAAATTCGATATCCCGGGCTTCATACAACCGGGGAACTTCATGCCGGGCACCCTGTTCTACCTGGATGATTATGCGATTGGGCAGGCGGCTGCGCCTGTAGGCCCGGTGGTGGTCAATGATTCTTATTTAAACGATTTCTCAACTGGCAATACTGAGTTTGTCGCAATCCCAGGGAGCCTGGCAAACCTTTCTGTTAACGACACCGAAGAGCTTGAAATTGACCTGGACAAGCAGGCCTGGTGGTTTTTCCAGGACTTTTTCGGGAATGAAACGGACTTTAACCTTTGCCAATATCCCTATTTAAGCTTCCGGCTTAAAACAGAGGCTGTTGCGCAAACCAATTGGCGGGTCAATATCAAAAGTGTGGGCCCCAATGATGGTATCTCTGTAGGTAACGTGAATCAAACCATAACCGGGGACGGCCAGTACACGACCTACACCTACGACTTCACGGAGTTGTTTGCGAATGCCCCTCCTGATTTCGATTGTTCTAAAATCAGGGAAATCCAGATTGATCCCGGTGGTTTCCAGCAAGGCGGCAACAGCATTCAGGGGTTGTTCACCATGGATGACTACGCTATTGGCAAGGCGGCCTTTCCGGAAAGCCACTTCTACCCTACCCTGAATCCGATTCAGGATGTGGCACTGATCCCCGCCGAAGCACTCGAAACTGTAACGGTACCCTTATTTGGCATCACTGATGGCGATGATGGTACGCAGGAGTTGACCATTACGGCTACTTCCAGTAACCAGGCTATGTTGCAGGATGGCAACATCTCTATTGGTGATGTTTCTAACTTATCTGCTGATCTGAACCTGGACCTGGAAGATGGCATATTCGGCACCACCACCATTACGGTCACGGTCACCGATAACGGCAATCCGCCGCTATCAGTGACACAGGCCTTTGAGCTGCTGGTGTTTGACAATAAGAGCTACGTCACCCACTACGATGATCAGGACGAAACCCCGATGTGGTCAGCGCCCAAATTCTACAGCTACACCCAAGACAACAGCTTACTGCAAATTGATATGAATAAAGGACAGGCTGAAGTCGTCTTTGGCCGTTTTACGCTCCCTACGGAAATCAATATCACGGAGAGCCCTTACCTCATGGTGGAGGCGCAGACCGACCGGGCGCTCAACTTTGACGTACGCCTGATTGATGTGGATGGGAACGGCAGCGATGTAATGCGCCGCACGATTGAAGATGTTGAGCCCTATGTCTGGTACGAGTATACCTTTGAAGGCAATGAGGAATTCAACCTGGGGCGCGTGGCAGCCATAGAGTTTATCCCCAATGGCTGGCAGTTTTCCGGGACCAGGCGCGCAACCGTTTACGAAGGTACGCTACTGATTGACCAATTGATGATCGGAAGTGCTGCCACACCCACTGGCATCCACTTTAATGCCATTGACGACCAATCCTGTTATATAGGTTCAGAAGCTCAGACTATTGTACTGTCTGACCTTAGTGACAACATCACAGAGCTGGAAATCAGCAGTGCGGATGAGGCCTTGTTGCCCGTTGACAGCATAGAAGTGGCCTTCAACGGAGCAACCGGAACGATTCAATACACCCCGGTTGCAGATCAAAAGGGCGAAGTAGAACTTACTTTCTCGGCTACGGATGGAACCAATACCCGCAGCCAGGTTTTCATCTTAGAGGTCAAAGGAAATGAGCCGCCTACCGCAGATCAGCCCGCCGATCAGGAAATCGTTGCCGGTGAAACCTCGACACTCGCCCTTTCCGGTATTGATGATGGCAATGCGGAAGCCGCACAGGTGGTAAGCGCCACTTTGACCTCATCCAACGAAGCCATACTGCCCAACCCAACGGCCCTGTCCGAAAGCGGTGATGCCAGCTTTGATCAGCGGGAGCGAAATGGTGTGGTCAGCCTTGCTCCACCCGAGGGTTTCAGCGGTCCGGTTACCGTTACACTTACCCTGACTGACGGGGAAGGCGATGAGGAACAGAGCAGTATACAGACCTTTACCGTTGAAGTCTTTGAATCGCTGAACGCACCACCTACCATAAGCGGTGTGGAAAATCAGCAAGTTTTTGTCAACGAAGAGGCACAACTTACCCTGACAGGCCTTTCTGATGGAGGCAACGATTCGGAAAATTTATCCCTCACCATCGAAACCTCAGATACCAGTATTCTCAATGCCGACGCCTTTACAATCAGCCCAATTACCGATGGGCAAGCTATATTGACCTATACCCCGGACTCTACGGGGTCTGTGGAGCTGACCGTTAACATATCCGATGACGGTGGTATCGATGGCGTCAACAACGGCGATCAATCCACAACAACCGGGTTCCGCATTGACATTATCCCTGAGCCGATTACCGGCGAGATTGCGGTGTATGAAGAATCCCGCTGGAACATTGATACCGACGATGGCTCTTCCGATGAGATTGTCGATGATGGCCAGGGAGGAGAAGCCTGGAGGGCAACATTCACAGAGAACAAGCGTAACTGGAATGGCCAGGGCTACCAGTTCGTGAACGAACTCAACCTGACTGACTACCCTTATGTAACCTTTGAAGCCCGGGTAGTACGGGATGGTGGCTCAAGTAACTCCGATTACAATGTGTACCTGTGGGACAATGAGGGGCGTTACACCACAGGGTCAAGCCCCTCCACTACCATTCAAGCCATCCCTGCTGATGGAGCGTGGCACCGCATTACCATAGACTTCACCAATCAGTTGTTCCATACGGCTCAGCAGGTTCCACTGAATGCTGCCCGGATGACCCGCCTCCATCTTCACATCGAGGGTGGAAAAGCCGGCAGTTTATTTCCCTGGTTAGCTGGCGATTACTACATCCGCGACCTGCGGATTGGTTCGGAAGTCACTGAGCTTACCGGTAATAATACAGTGGTGGCGTCCATTAATGGTATCTCTCAGCAGTGGATTACCACTAGTGATGAAGAGCGGGAAGTGACCATTTCCGGGATTGAATCGGGTAACGATAACCCGCCGGAACTCACAATCACTGACAACTCCAACCCGGAACTAGGTGAAATCAGCTTCTCTGATGTTGTTGATGGACAGGCAACGATGACCTTTGTGCCAACGGGCGAAACGGGTTCCAGTAATATTACCGTGGAGGTATCGGGCATGGGTGTGGACATCCCCGCCAGCTCAACATTCAATATCCGGGTGATTGACCCTAAGCTAATCAATCAGGCCACATTAACACTGGACGCTTCAACTGAGCTGCAGGAGATTCAAGGCTTTGGTGCCTTCTATGACCGCAGTGGCAACCTGGCAGAAGAAGCGGTCAACGATATGGGGCTGAGCATCATCCGGGTAGAAATCGAACCGGAATTTGAGCCGGTGAATGATAACGACAACGCCAGCATCGTTAACTACGATGCGCTGGACTTTGACTACATCCACCCGGGTATTGCGAAATACAAAGCCGCTTTTGAAGCCGCCGCCGTGCAGGACTGGAAAGTCATTGCAACGGCCTGGTCTCCTCCCTACTGGATGAAGTATTCTCTGGCAGAAATTGGTGGCCCGCTGAATAGTGCGCCAGGCTGGGGCGGAACCGACAACAAGGTCCGTCCGGAATTATACGAAGAGTATGCAGAGTTTCTGGCCGCCTGGTGGCTTGCGGTAAAGGCGAAGACTGGCGTCGAAGTCTACGCCATTTGCCCGCAGAATGAACCGGCTTACTCTCAGTTTTACAATTCAGCGATTCTTAGCCCTGAGCGGTTTGCAGAAGTTGTGGCCGTAACCGGGCCCAAGTTTGAAGAGCTGGGCGTTACCGCCAAAATCTTCATGCCGGAACAGAACTTTGACCAAGGTGTCAATGGCTACAGCATGTTGGCTTACATGGAAGCACTCAAGGCGCATCCAACGGCTTCTCAATACACAGACATCATTGCCACCCACGGCTATGCATCTGATGGTATTGGCGTTGGCAACCTCGGTGGTGAGGAATGGATTGAAATGAAGAATCAGTCGCGCGATTATACAGCAGCAGAAGGAGGGCCTAAGGAACTCTGGATGACTGAGACGAGTGGAGAGCCGGATAACCATCAGGAAGGAGCGATGCGGGTAGCGGGCGCCATCGGTTTGGGCCTGAGCAAAGGCGAGGCACAGGGCTGGGTATACTGGACCCTGCAGTCTGGTGCGAGTGATGACGGAGCCCGGTTTGGCTACTACCGGGGCCGCCGGAAGACCGTGAAGTACTATGCGGCCAAGCACTTTTACCGGTACTTCCAGCCAGGTACACAGATGATGGCTATTTCCTCCGATGAGGACAACCTGATCGTTAATGCAGGGATCCGCCCGGATGGTACAACGGCTATTGTTGTGGTCAATGCAGGCGACCGTGCGCTGGGTGTTCAGTGGGACATCAACGGTGCTCTACCAGAAGGGCTCGAGTACTTCCAGTCGATTAGCCGCAGTTACTTTATGGAAGGTGACCGCTCGGCAGATAACCGGATGATTCTCCCGCCATACAGTATTACTACATTGGTTACGGATGAGATTTTGGAAAGCCCAAGCTTCACAGCGGATAATATTCCTGACCAGGAAGTGATGTCCGATGGTAGTTCCTACCAGGTAGATGTCGCGAATATTCAGTTTAATGGTGAAATGGATGATATCAGCCTTGATGTGGTCAGCGGAGACGCATCTATCATTCCGGCACCGGAAGTGAGCGAAGTCAGCGGCGGTACAGGTACGATCACCTTTACACCGGTAGAGGATACAGAAGGCACCGTACCAATGACGGTTACTATCTCAAGTGGCCTGACCAGCATCACGAAAACCTTTGATGTCGAGGTATTATTGCCGACAGATGTTTCCTCTTTCAAGGATGCCGGTATAGAGGTCTTCCCCGTACCTGCAGATCAAAGCCTGTACATCAGGAGCGGCAACCCCTTGCAGCACGTACGCATCATGAGTGCCAATGGGGCTACTATGTTCGAAGAGGATGTCGAAAGTGCAAGCTTTGATGTCAATTTGGAACAATTCCCAAAAGGGACCTACATCCTGCAGCTCATTCAGAATGAGCAGACAGTAGTAGGTAAGATTTTCGTACAGTAATTAGTTTTAGTTATTTAGCAGTAAGGTTCGGCTCTGCGCCGGGCCAACTGCTAAAACTTCCTTCTACTGAAAAAAATAAAGCGCCCCGGAAAGCAGTATATTCTGCTGCAATCCGGGGCGCCTTTTTTTCGCCCTGACTACCGGTAGAAATTAGACTTTTTCAGCATGCGCATTCATGTAAGCGCGTGGAGTCTGATTGTAAAGTTCCTTAAAGCAAACCGAGAAATACTTTGGGTTGTCGAACCCTACTGAATAAGCTACCTCTGAGATGTTATACTGACCCTGCCGCAATAATTGAGCGGCAATTTTCAGACGGACCGTCCGAATGAAAATGTTTACCGTCATACCAGAAATGGCTTTAAGCTTTCGGTAAAGGTTGCCTTTGCTCATGCCCACAGCCATGGCAAGGCGGTCGCCATTGAGTGTGGTATCGTCCAGGTTTTCTTCAATGACCTTTACAATGCTGCTGAGTAGGTCCTGATCAATTGTCTTCACATTGATATTATCCGGAATCAGGGGAACGCTTTCTCCCACGGTGTTGATCAGTGCCTGACGGGTCTCCAGCATGTTATGCAACTTTAGCAGTAAAGCTCTAAGGTTAAAAGGCTTGACCAGGTAGTCATCTGCGCCGCTTTCCAGTCCGGTAATCTGATCACCCAGGTCTACCTTTGCGGTTAGCATAAGTACAGGAATATGGCAGGTACGCTTGTCTTCCTTAAGGATACTGGTCATCTCGTACCCATTCATTTCCGGCATCATTACGTCGCTGAGTATGAGGTCTGGTATGCGCTCAAATGCCTTTTCCAGACCGTCTTTGCCATGCTCTGCAGTGATGACACTAAAGTTTCTGCCTAGTTGATTGCCCAACATCGTCCGCATGTCATGGTTGTCCTCCACCACGAGCAGCAGGGGTTTTTCTGCCTTGGCAATGGCTTTGTCTGCTGACTTGGATAGCCCTATATTCCATTCACTTCTAACGGGTGTTTCTGCCGCCTGTTCGATCATGGAACGGGAGAAATTGAAATTCCCGATAATGGCTTCCGCTGATTCAGTGGCAGCCTCCTGATGCATGGGAAGGCAGACCTGGAAACAAGTCCCTTCTTCGACCAGGTGGACTTCTATCGAGCCGTTGTGGAGGTCGACCAGGTCTTTGACCAAAGCTAATCCAATACCGGTGCTGAGTTCACCGTGTGTATTATTGGTATGGTAGAACCGGTCAAAAATTTGCCCAAGGTCATCTTCATCAATTCCCTGCCCTGTATTAATGACCCTCATAGATAGACGACGTTTCTGAACCGACTCCTCAAAGTGGACAGAAATCTCTCCCCTGTCGGGAGTATGCTTAAAGGCATTGGAAAGCAGGTTGTAAAGTATTTTCTCGAGTTTATCTCTGTCAAAATCCATAACCATATTACCCCGGCTGGCTTTCAGGTCAAGCTTTATGCCTCTTCTGGCAGCCACAGGCTGAAAAACATCCAGCAGTTCCTGTGTGAAGCCGACTACATTTTGGCGTTGGGGCTTTAATTTCAGTTTTCCGGACTCCATTTGCCGGACTTCAAGGAGTTGATTGATCAGGCGGTAAAGCCGTTTCTCATTGCGGTAGATGAGTTGTAATTCACGCTTCACCTCATCCGTAGATTTAAAGTCCTGTTGGTTGAGCAGGCCCTCTGTTTGACCGATAATGAGGGTAAGCGGTGTTCGGAATTCATGGGAAATGTTGGTGAAAAAGTTGAGCTTGGACTGATCGGATTCGTGCACCAGTTCCGCCATACGCTGAATTTCCTGTTTTTGTTGCTCCAGCAGTTGATTGCGGTTCTCCAGGTTATCGCGTTGTTCTGCAATCTGCAGGTTACGTTCTTCGATTTCTGCCTGCCGCTCCTTTAGTTGTTGGTTGGATTCCCGGAGCTGATCCGACTTATGTTTCAGGGCTTTAGTACGTACGCTAACTTCACGGGTTAGTACCCGCTTCTGATAAGCCAGCACGCGGGTCCGGATATGAATGGTGGCCAGAATAGTGAGGAAAATGAGGGTCATGAGCAGCGCCCGGAACCAGTTGGTTTTCCAAAATGGAGGTAGAACCTCTAGTTTCAGCCGCCGAAAGTCACCACCCCATTGCCCGTCTATTCCGGAGCACTCCAGCTCCAGCTCGTAAGTTCCCGGAGGAATGTTCATATAACTAATCCGCCGGTTGGAGGCATCGACTTCAGTCCAGGTGTTTTCGTAAGGTAGCAACCGGTAACGATAACGTATTTTTGAGGCCGCCGCAAAGTGGAAGGCGGCAAAGGAGAAAGAAACCATTCGGTTCTTTGGCTGCAGGGTGACTTTATCCTGATAACTGATAGACTGATCCAGGACCACGTACCCGTTGAGTGTATCACCCGGACTTACTCTTTGGTTGTCTATTTCAACCTCAGTGATCGTCAGTTCGGGTAAAAACGGGTTGGGCGCTAAACTGTCCGGATGGAACATCGTAACACCATTTACACCGCCAAAGTACAGCCAGCCATTATCGTCCTTAAAGTAGGCCCCCTCATTAAACTCATTATCCTGAAGCCCGTCTTCTTTGGTGTAGTTGGTAAATTGCTCCTTTTCAGGATTGAAACAGGAAATTCCACCATTGGTGCTGATCCAAAGACGGCCGTGATCATCTTCAAGCATACCGTGCACAACATTGCTAAACATACCATCTATGGAGAAATAAGTCTTAAACGTTTCTGTCTCTTTGTCGAAACGGCTAAGCCCATTCTCCGTACCCAGCCATAAAAACCTTCCACCATCTCTGCCTTCCCGCTCCAGGACACATTTCACCGTATTCCCAGGTAGCGAGGTCCGGTCATTGGAATCATGCAGATAGACTTTGAAGGTCTCACTTTGGGGGTCGAACCTGTTAAGCCCGCCTTTTGAAGTCCCTACCCAAATGAATCCTTCTTCATCTTCATACAACCGATAAAGCCAGTTGTCAGAAATTGAACCAGGGTTGTTTTCATCGGCCATGAAATACTCAAAGTTTTCACTTTCCGGTTCCAGCCGGCATAGGCCAAAGTTAGTGCCCGCAAAATATACACTTCCATCCTTAGCTTTACAGATGTCCCGCATTGACCAAATCCGAAAAGCAGCAGAGTCTTCCGGATGGTGCTGATAGTTTTTAAAGAAACCAGTTTCCGGATTGTATTCACTAACTTTATAGTCGAAAAACCCGAACCAGATTTTACCGTTCTCTCCGCTTTCTATGGTGCCCGCAAGCCGTCCATCGGGCCTGGGATCAATAGAAAATTTTTGATCAAAATCCTTAGTCCCCTTTTGAAAAACGGTTTCAACACCCGTTACCATGTCTTTTCTGTACAATCCCCCATAGGTGCCCAGCCATAGGCCCCCGGACTGATCCTTGAAAATGCCATAAATGTCGTTATGGGGCAGGCCTGATGTGAATTGGTTAGTCTGATTCAGGTGGCAGAATTTTTTGTTATAAAGGTTTGCTCTTGATATTCCACCTTTTTCATGCCCGGCCCAAAGGTTACCTTTGTTATCCTCAAGTAAGAAGTTGATGTCGTTTGGCCCGAGGCTGTTATTTATTTCCGGGTCATAGCTGAATTTCTGAACACCTTTTGTATTGGGGTCAATCAAAAAAAGTCCATTAACAAAGCCTGGCGCAGCCCATATTTTACCCCGGCTGTCCTGCATGATCAGAGAGATGCTTTCTCCAACATCACCAAGGGGCAACATAGCCAAAGAAGCCAGATTTACATCAGCATTCGCAGGCAGGTGAAACAAACCGTGGGTGACTCCAAACCAAAGCCCGCCCTGCCGGTCTTCGAGAATACGATAGGCGCACACCTCGTCCTGCTTCGGATCAGTCAGGAAGCAATCAAAAAATTGAGTTTCTTTTATTTTATTGCCATTATCATCCAAAATGAAATGGAAGATCCCTTTTTGCCGGGTTCCGGCCCATACCGCACCTCTGCGGTCGCAATTTATCGTAGTAATGAAGTCTCCGGAGTCTTTCTCGAGCGGCATAATTAATTTCGCCTTTCCGGTTGAAGGCTCGTACCGTATTAGCCCATAGTAGGTACCCAGGTAAAGCACACCATCCCCGTTTGATTCCAGATAGGTAATAGCAGGTTGTTCCGGCGCCCCATTTAAGCCTTTCAAATGAATTCTTTCAAAATCATCTGTCGCTCTGCGGTAGCGGTTCACCCCCTTGCTTGTAGCCACCCACAGTTCGCCGCAGGCATCCTCATGAACCAGTGTTTTGTTATGCGCCATCTCGCCCTCTATGAAGTCACTCCCAATGGAGTTTGGATTTTGAGGATCATGCAAATAGTTTCGGAAGGCTTCTGTTTCCGGACTGTAGCGGGTTAAGCCCTGCTTGTTGTACCTGATCCATATTTGGCCATAGCTATCTTTAAATAAAAAGGTGACCCACTGATGCATCAGGTCATCTTTGCTTAGGCCCGGCCGAAAAACTTTGAATTCGTATCCATCGTAGCGGTTTAACCCGTCCTGGGAACCGAACCAAAGGTATCCTACGTCGTCTTGTACAACTGCATTTACAAGAGAGTGGCTCAGTCCGTCTTCTTTATTCAACCGGTCAAAGCGTATATTTTGCATTTGCCCAATAAGAACGCCGGAAGAAAATAGGCAAACGGCTAGGGTTGTTAGTGTGGTTTTCAAGTTCATAGAGAACTCTTTGGTTAGGAGGTGATTTAGGAATTGCTGTGTTTTCTAACCCTAATATACAAAACAAAATTTTCCATTGATACTATTCTGCGACAAAAACACAAACAAAGAGGGTTAGTAAATGAAAAATTAGTCTGCTCCTTTAAATTAATTCTATAAATACCCCTAAAAAGCAGCCCCTCTGTAGAACAAATATCTGCAAAGGGACTGTATTTGTTTGCAAAACCAATTTTAATTAAATATGGTGATTTTTGTCAGTGCCAAATATTATTGCTTCACCAGCATTTGACGGGATGTTTGCCCACCGGCTCTGACCACTGCAATGTACACACCAGCAGGCAATGTACTAAGCTGTATTTGCCGACCATTCTGTACGTTTACATATTGTTTGAGCAACTGTCCGTTCGAGCTATACAGATCCAGTTCCGCTTCTGCTGTCAACCCTTCCAGACTAAAGTAAGACACGAATGGATTGGGGAATAAATTAATTTCCGGATTCGCAGCAACCTCGCCAGCATCGACAAACTCATCCATATTGTAGGTAATCTCGAATATCCCACCTGTACCTGCCGGTATATTCAGGACACGGCTATCAGGGTCGTAGTCAGTGTACGCTTCTCCATCCAGAAGCACATTGGAAATGTTAAGCGCTACATCCGGCACGGCAACAGGCGTCATTTTATATGATCTTGCTTCGGGCTGTGACTCAAACCTATAAAACAGCTTCACTTCTTCATCATGTACAAAAAGCTTACTGTAAATATAGGCCAGATAGGCGAGTTCAATATTGTGGTACCCCCCCTTAAACGGGTCTGACTTGTCATTATTGATTACCCCGCCCGCTGCATTGGTCTGGGAAAAAATTTCACCATAAACAGGATCGACGAGATGCTCCATGAAGAACTTCATACACCCATCTGCCATGCCCAGGTTCAATTCCCGGTCGATGCTGTCTGTAGCCAGGTAATAATTGATTAGTCCGCTGGTTACGCCCTGCTCCAGCATCCAATAGTCTTTTTCCTGAGTTACCGCGCCTGTTACCCAATTGTAGCCGGTAAACAAGCCACCGTTGTTATAGTCATAGCCGCCGTTGTACATCATATCATCGATCATGTACTGAGCAGCTTCCAGATAAGCCGGATTAGGGTCAATCATATAGGCGCGTGCAAGGCACCATGCGGTCTTGATGACGTGCCCGGTGGAGCCGCCCTGGGAATTGGTATTTAGTACCCAGTTTGCGTTGTAGGATTCCGCGAAGCCAAAATTCACCTGCGGTAAAAACATGCTTTCGTAGAGATGATCCATGATATTTTCTGCCACCGCCAGTAAGCGGTCTTCATCTTCCGGCGCATCGGACAACAACGCTTTGGTCAGGACCCAGGTGGTAATGGCATCCACGGTAGCGGTAAAGCCTTTGCCACGGGGATTGCCCCAGTCCTCATCAGCATCGTGGTAATAGCCGAGATAGGCAGGACGGCTGTCCCAGAGTAAACTGTCATTGAAGTGAGCGCCCTGATCCAGCCAGTCCAGGTGAAGAGGCTCCCGGGTAGCCTCGGCCATTGCCCCAATGCCCAGAATGCTGTAATGCTGTTGGAAAGACCACTTACTTTCGTTGGGATTCCAGCCTCCACCGTATGGCGGAGAAGGATTGCCCATCTTGTCGCTGCTAAAGTACCAGCCGCCGTTATCCTGATCCCAGCCGTGGTCGTAAACGAATTGAATAGCGTGTTCCGCATAATCGAGGTAAGCCTCATCCCCACTCACCATAAAGGCACGGGAAAAGCCGTAGGCATGGCGGGAGCATTGGGTGAAAGATTTCCGGTCGGTCCGCTCCGGAGTACCATCCTGTTCCACTTCGGTGTAAAAGCCTCCGTCTTCCCAGTCTACGGAGTGTTTCCAAAAGTCAGCGCTCCGCAACAAATGGGGAATTAGGGAATCAGGTTCCTGCAGATGCAGGCTTTGCAGGTTCTGGGCTGCAATTAGTGAAGGGAGCAACAGGAGTACGAGGTAAAGATGCTTCATGTTTTTCAATTTCTTGAGTAATCACATAAAAGCCGAAAGGCTTCTGTGGTGAGATGAACTACACCATGCTAAAAGTAGCCCGTCCTTAGCCAACAATAGTCCACTATTTTCACGTATGAGTCCAACAGGTTGCGATTAGCCGCGCCGTGGTGGAAGAGAGGCGCTGTCCTGCTGGCTGTACCGCCCGCTAAAGTCCTCTCCTTCTATGTTTACCCGTTCCAGTTTTATACCTTTTACCTGGTTGAGCCATAGCTTATCGTTACCCCCTTCTCCTGATACGGTTTCAATGAAAACGTCCTCCAGCTCTACGCCGAGTACTGGAGCATCCGGCCATCCGAATAAAAGCAGCCCCTGCCCCGCCTGATTTACGGTCACATTTTGAATTTGGATATTGCGAAAAGTTGGTGGGTAAGCACTTGTAGTATCATTATCGTATCGGGGCACTATACTGATCGCCTCCTTTTCCACTTCGTTGAAACGCAGGTTGCGAATGTAAACATCCTCGACCAATCCACCTCTTGAACGCCCGCTTTTGAAAAAGATACCCTTGGCGACTTCCATAGGGCCCCAGCAGTCCATCACATGTATATTGCGGACACCGCCTGAAGCTTCGCTTCCAACACAAAAGGCATAATGCCCTTTAAAGACGCAGTCCCGCACCACCACATTCTGAGTTGGCGCAGTGATCCGGCCTTCTGTCACATAAGGTGAATTCAGGTCATCCAACAAGGTACCGGCAACAAGGGCACCCTCCCGCCCCTCCCGGTCCCGGCCCGACTTGATGACCACGTTGTCGTCGTAATTGTCAAAAATGACATGCTCAACCAATACATTAGCGGAGCTCTCAATATCAATGCCGTCGTTATTGATGATCTGGCAGTCAAAGATGACATCCCGCATAATCATATTATCACAGAATACCGGGTGTACCACCCAAAATGGTGACTGCTCTAACCGCAGCCCCTCGACCAAAATATTCCGGGAGTGGAAAAAAGACATAAGGTCCGGGCGCAGGAAATGGTAGCCGGTATCCATTGCGATTCGCTCTGCGATGGGCAGGTCCGCGTTATTAAACTCTGAGCGTATGGCCTTGTAAGCAGGTGTGCGCCCTGACTCTTGCACCCTCAAGTCACCACCGTAGGACCACTTTTGCCACTTTTCCCCGTCTCCGTCAATTACAGGCAGTGCGCCATGTTCGCCAACGGAGGTGATGGCCACGTTCTCCGCATTGACAGCATTGATGAGCGGTGAAAAAGAATAGAGCGTAGTACCTTCGTACCGTCGCAGCACCGGCTGCCCATCTGGTAAATAACGCGGTGGGTCGAATTCGAAAAACAACCGAATATTGGTGTGCAGACGGAGCTCAATATTGCTTTTGAGCTGTATGGGCCCTCTAATCCGGTAGGTCTCGGTGGGGCGGATCCAGAAATCAGGTCCTTCGGTATGGCTGAACACCAAACGGCCGCCTCCCCTTGCAGACAGCGTATCAATCGCCCGGCGGATATCCTCGTAGAAATCATGGGAGCCTCCCTGGTCAGGGCTATGCCCGGAAAATTCGGCGAGGTCGATAGTGTTGCCAGGAATTACAGGCTCATGGATACGCCCTAAAATTTCCTCAACTTTTCCGTCTAGTGGTCTATCTGTTGAGCTGGCAGCTTGGTTGCCGGGATTGGAGCAGCTACTCAACAAAAAGGCAAATGAACTCAGGACAATTAGGCTTCTCATAAGTTATGGGGTTTGAAGTGAGTGCTCCGGAGGTGTTATGGCTTCTTTTTCAATCAAATTGATCATGCCCAGCAAGGCACCCCAATGATAAAAGTATTCACTTCGGTACCCCGGATAACCACCAGTTTCAGCATGGTAGTTCTCAAGCACCCAGCCCTGCGCTTCCCAATTTTTGACCAGCAGTTTTAAGGAGCGGCTAGCCAAATCTGCCCGGGCTTCCGGCAGAGCATAGTTTCGAAGCCCCAGATAGGTTAAAAAATTCATTGGTGCCCAGATGCTTCCTCTCCAGTAATCCCTGCCGGTATATGCAGTATCGTTACGAGCAACTGAAGGCAGGATGTAATCGCCCCAAAATTCTTCCGGATTATAAAAATGTTCATTGATCATTCGCTCGGCTTGCCTCTGTGTAGCTGCTTTTGCCAACAGGGGATAAAAATGAGTGGGGCTCAAACGGAAGGACCAATCACCAGTGTCTAATCGTTTGTTCAGGAATAGCCCGGTGGGTTCGTGCCATAGGGTGCGAATCTGAGCACGAAATTTTCCTGCTCTTTTCTGGAGTTCTATTTGTTCTGGCTCACGCCCGAGCAAACTAGCCATCTCGGCAAGGGCATCGCAATCCGCAACGTACATTCCCATCAAGCCCACATCAGCTTGCAGGAGCACATTTTGTTCAGTATCAAAGGGCACACCATCGTACATGGGGGTATTGTCCAATCCAGATTCATTGGAAGCCGCTGGGTGGTTATGCTGCGTTTGCTGCCGGGGGTGTTTTACCGGAGCGTAAGCGTTTGAGCCCCAGGCCAGATAGCCGTCCACCGACCGTTTTTCCTCCCACCATCGGTTCCATTTCAATAATCGGCTAAAGTGGGCCGTCAGAAAGGCGGTATCCGGATGAAGCTTAAAAATTTCTTTAACCATAATACTGCCTACCGGGGGCTGAGATCGGTCACGGCTGTATTCTCCACCCGGCCCGGCGTAATTGGGCACAAACCCAAGTGTATCGATCAGCCTCGTGAGTTGTTCCACTTCATTGAAAGCCAGCGCCCGGCTTTCCAGGGCATGCATGTAAGCAACAAAGAAGTTGTCCCAGCAAAACTGAACAAAGCCGCCTTCCTCCCGATTGCCCCAGCCATAGCTCCAGGTTCGGGCGACCGGGGTCACCGCCCGGTCGAGTGAGGGATCATAGACAACGTTCCAGTTGACGGCATTTTGTATGATATGCCAGGAAGTGCCGGCTTCGCCATAGTGCTCCCGCTGCCTCCAGTAATCCGTCTCGGCAGCGGTAAGCCTGGCATCAGCCTGCGCGATTGATATATCCTGGGTGGATATCCAAAAGGATTGTCCAAGGGATAAGTCCAGTGCATTACCCATCCATTTACCGAACCCATTTTTTGGAGTAAGTTCCAGCTTACGGTGGGCAGTTTGAATAGTCCACCCCATCCCTTTCCTTTGAATCGTTCCTTTGCGCCCGTACATCATTACCGGTTCTACCCGAAGGTAACCAGGATTGGGCGCACTCTTTTCCGGTACTATTTTGAGGTGCAAATCCGATCCTTCAGCTACCGTATGCACCTCCAGGCGAAAACCTCTCCATTCCAACTGTAGAGCGGTGAAACGACCATCGGGCGTATGCGCCAATGGCCGGACCTGCTCTGTGCCCTCTACTTTATTACCGGTGAAAGCATACTCCAAAACATCACCTGCAAGGGTATCGACCAGTTGTAATTTTATTGCTAGCCCATCCGGGAGCAGTACATGGTGAAGCACACTGCGGTTATCCCAGGTATTCCAGCCCCGGGGCTGAAAATCCATTTGTTGCGCCTGGCCTTGGCAAAAAGTACCTAAGCTGAAAACTGCGATCAATAGCCAGGCAGTGGCCAATACTGAGCAAATACGGTGTGGAAAAGAGATACCAGGCATTATGAATGCTGCTTTAAGTACTCCATGTTTTTTTGGATCAGCGCCATCCGGGCAGCTACACTGGCAGCAGATCGCAGACCATCTTCAGGGGTATGCTTCACATAGTCTACCAGTTGCTCAACAGTGCTTGTCGCCACATGCACACGGGTGTCCGAAGAAGCGTAATAAATGAAGACCTCATCGTGTTCGTTCACGATCCAGCCATTGGCGAAAACAACATTAGAGACATCCCCTACCCGCTCCTGCCCTTCCGGTGCCAGAAAGTAACCGCCGGGCAAGTGGGTGATTTTTGTTGGGTCCTGCGGATCGGTCATGAACATGTAGAGCACGTATCGTAAGCCTGCTGCAGTATTGCGCACCCCGTGTGCCAAATGCAGCCAACCTTCCTTGGTTTTGATAGGCGATGGGCCAAGCCCGTTCTTTAATTCCTTGACCGTATGGTAAACCTTGTTGTCTAAAATAATCTCTTCTTTTACTTCTGCATTTTCCATACTGTCGGTGAGCCCCCAGCCGATCCCGCCGCCACTTCCTACGCTGATAAAGCCGTCCTGTGGGCGGGTGTAAAGCCCGTATTTCCCATTTACAAACTCCGGGTGCAAGACCACATTGCGCTGTTGCCCGGTGTAGGTAATGAGGTCCGGCAGGCGCTCCCACGATTTGAGGTCACGGGTACGGGCAATGCCGCAATTGGCTACGGCAGCTGATGTGTCCCCCTCCTGTGCGTCCGGGTCTTTCCGCTCTGTACAGAAGAGACCGTATATCCAACCATCTTCATGCTGGGTCAGCCGGATATCATAGACATTGACGTCCGGCTCCTCCGTTTCCGGCATTTGGACCGGATAGTCCCAAAATTTAAACTGATCAATACCGTTTGGGCTTTCGGCGATAGCGAAGAAGGACTTCCGGTCAGCCCCTTCCGTACGTACGGCTAGCAGGTACTTCCCATCGAGGTAGATCGCCCCGGGGTTGAAAGCCGCATTAACGCCCTGCCGCTCCATCAGGTAAGGATTGGTCGCGGGATTGAGATCATAGCGCCAGCTCAGAGGCGCATGTGCTGCGGTAAGTACCGGATGCTCGTAACGTTTGAAAATGCCATTGCCCAATGGTTCTGACCGGTTCGGCCGCTGAACAAGGGCGAGATGTGCTTCTTTTAAGGCTGAAAGTCGGCTGTCAAATTGGTCTTTCATTGGCTTTGATATAAATTGGGAGCAGCCACCGAAGTGGACTGCCCCTTCCATCTAGTATGTGTATGAAACTTGTAGGGCTAATGTCGTGAAGTCAAGCCGGGAGGAGGTTCGCTATTTTGGTGAATAGGCCCGACATTTTAACGAGAAAGCAAAATACCGGTCCTTTTTGGGAAAAAGAGGGACCTCAGGAAACTCAAAATGAAATTAATTGACCCTATGAAAACGACTATAACATCCATCATCTTTATTTTTCTTTCCATTAGCCTCTGTGGGCAAGCGCCCCCAAATGATGAGGGTGGCAAACGGTTAATTGTCCGGGCGGACGACTTAGGCTATACCCATTCTGCGAATTCCGGGATTTATCAGGCTTGTTCGGACGGCATAGCCACCACTATGGAAGTTATGGCGCCTTCTCCCTGGTTTATGGAAGCTGTGGAAGTCGCCAACAGTCTGGATACGGATGTCGGTATTCACCTCACGCTAACCAGCGAGTGGGAAAAGGTCCGATGGCGCCCCTTGACCCATGCGCCAAGCCTGACCGACGAAGACGGCTACTTCTACCGTGCCATCTGGCCCAATCCGAATTTCCCGGAAGGAAGTACCCTGCAGGAGCACGACTGGAAACTTGAAGAAGTAGAACGGGAACTCCGGGCACAAATAGAATTGGTACTCAAGCACCTGCCTCAGACCAGCCATATGACGATGCACATGGGCGCGCTTAGCATGAATGAGGATTCCCGGCAGCTTTTGCGCAAGCTCGGTCGCGACTATGCGCTGGATATTTTCACCGAAGACTATGAGGTGCAGCGGCTGCCTTTCAAAAACGACCGCAGCCTAACGATAGATGAGCAGGCCCAACTTTTTGCGCATGCACTCGAACAGGCAGCCCCCGGCACTTACCTCATGGTCACTCACCCGGCTCACGATACGCCTGAGCAAAACGCTGTGCACCTTATTGGGAAACCACCCGTGGCGCACGACCGGCAGCAGGACCTTGATTTACTTACCCATCCTATCGTAAAAGCAGCTATAAGAGATCAGGGCGTTCAGCTGATTGGCTACCGGGAGCTGCCGCCTACCCAACTACCCCGCCTCAGGGTAGCTGCCAATGGCCGTTATTTGGAAAAGGAAAATGGCGCACCTTTCTTCTACCTTGGTGATACGGCCTGGGAGCTTTTCCACCGCCTTGACCGTGAGGATGCTGCCACCTACCTCCGGGACCGGGCAGGAAAAGGGTTCAACGTCATTCAGGCTGTTGTCTTGGCTGAGATAGACGGCTTATTCATACCCAACCCATACGGGCATGTCCCCCTGGACAATCTGGACCCCAAAAAGCCGGTCGAAGGCTACTTTGAGCATGTGGACTACATCGTAGAGCAGGCAGAACGATTGGGGCTATACATCGGCATGCTGCCCACCTGGGGCGACAAGGTCAATCTGGCATGGGGCGTAGGGCCGGAGATTTTCACGCCGGAGAACGCTTTCAGCTTCGGCCGTTTTTTGGGCCAACGGTACAAAGACAAACCGATCATCTGGATACTTGGCGGCGACCGGAAAGTCGAGACCCAAACGCATCGTGACATTTGGAATGCCATGGCCGAAGGCATAAAAGAAGGGGATGGCGGTCAGCATCTGATGACCTACCATCCGCAGGGCGGCACGAGCTCTTCCGATTTCTTTCACGGTTCGGGCTGGCTGGATTTCAACATGCACCAGTCCGGGCACGGGGAAGCACCGGAGAGCCGGTGGACAGTCAATCAACAAGACCGGGCCCTGAAGCCGGTAAAGCCAAGCCTGGACGGCGAGCCTTGTTACGAAGATATCCCCAAAAGATTTTGGGAGCCCAGCCCCATGCCCAGTCCATATACTTTGTCGGCAGCTGGTGCCGATACGGTCTTCAAAGCCGGCTGGTTTGATGCCCATGATGTAAGAAATGCCGCTTACTGGTCTGTACTTTCCGGAGCCTGTGGACATACTTATGGTAATAACAACATCTGGCAAATGTACGAGTACGGCCGAAAGCCAAATGTTTATCCACGTTCCGATTGGAAAACCGCCCTTTCCCACCCGGGTGCTGCACAGATGGGCTATATGAGGCAGTTGTTTGAGTCCAGAGACTTCCGGCTACTGGTACCCGATGCGGACTTGCTGCTCAACGACCCCGGCAGCGGCTTTGGCAAAATGATGGCAGCAGTGGCTTCGGATGGCTCCTATGCCTATGCCTACACGCCAATGGGCGAACCGGTGCAGATCAATCTTAAACGTTTAGGCAAAAGCAACTATACTTACCAGTGGTTTGATCCCCGGACAGGTGAGCTTACTGAGGCCAGGAAAATGGAGGCGAAACAGCAGAATACCTTCCAGCCCCCTGCAACCGGGCCGAAACAGGACTGGGTGCTTAGTTTACAGCGGGAGGACTAAGAGCGTGTTGGCTACTTGACAGCGCATTAATGGAGTATAAGCGACGAGCAAATAATGGGTTGAGGATAGATGGAATTGATGTACCTTACTTAAGGTTGGAGTAAAATAGCCCCCACCTTACCTCATCAGTTACGCCTAAATCTCCCATAAAATGAAATCAAGTCTCATCGTTTTTTTTGTTCTGCTGTTAAATCTGCCTGTACAAGGACAAAAGGAAATAGCACGCATACCGATCGCGTTTCTGGAAGGGTTGATGTTCATTGAGCTCAGGCTGAATGAAAAAGCAGACCCCCTCAATTTTCTATTTGATACGGGTGCAGGGATAACGGCTATTGATTCGGCCGTCTCAACTGCGTTAGGCCTGGAAATCACAGACGAGATCTCGATAGGTACTGCCGGCAAAAGTATCCGGTCAGGCATCTCTGCCAATAACAGGGTCCGTATTGGTACCCAGGTAACTTTAGATAGTGTGGAAATCGCCATCATGGATTTGTCGCACTTGAGCCAGTATTTCAAAAATCAGATTGACGGAATTATTGGGAGCGACTTGCTGCAAAATTTTGTCACCGAGACTGATAATGACGCTCAGGAAATCCGGTTCTATGCATTCGAGGGATTTGAACCTGGGGAAAATTGGACGGGCTATGACATTATTGGCCTGGAGGCGGGCCACTTTGGCATCCCCCTCGAGATCACCACGAGGCGGAAAGCGGCTCCCAGGCAGATGATTTTCAAAATAGATACTGGTGCCGATAATGCCCTGACCTTTCACAACGGAGCGGTAACCCAACACAAACTACTGGAGTCCGTTAACAGAAGAATCAAAAGCAAACAAGGTTTTGGGGCAGATTCAACCGTGACGAATAACTTAAGCAGCAAACTGTTCGCAGCGACTTTCAATGGAAAAGAATGGAGAAGAGTATCGGTGGTATTTGAAGTAGACCCCATCAGCCAAACTTCCGAGCGATTAGCCGATGGCCTGATTGGGCAGGCTTTGTTGCTGGATTTCAACACGACTTATGACTTGCAACGAGGGGTGGTTTATTTTGAAAACCGAAAATAAGAAGCCTTAGCTGCCTGTTGGAGATGGGATGATGAGCAATGATTTGCGGGATAAAATTTACAGATCCGGGCAATCAGGCACATTTTCGGCAGGCTCATCTGAATATAAGAGGGTGTTGGGACTTTAGTAATCGGCCTGTCCCGGTGCACTGGGACACTTTCCTGCCGATGTGTTCGACACGCAGGCAGTTTTGCTTATACTTTGTCCCGAAAATCCTTCCCGCAAACTGCGGGAAGGGCTATTTAACTCAGGCTAAACTCCGGTTTTCGTGCCCTTGCCTGCCCGGCAAACCCGTTTGGCAGACAGATCGTCTAACCAAAAGATGGTTAGTTTTTGACTAGAAGGCAAAATCCCAACACCCTCTAAGCCTAAAACAAGAAAAGCCCTGATTGCTCAGGGCTTTTCGAAAACAGAATATATTATCATAGGATGAGGCTAGGCCCCACTCGATTAATATCTTCTTCCACGGAATCCTCCGCCACCACCACCGCCGCCACCGCGGTTGCCACGTGGCTCGGCTTCTTTGACAACGATCTGACGACCGTCCATCTCCTGGTCATTCAACTGGTGAATCGCCTCGCGGGCTTCATCGTCGTTTGGCATTTCCACAAAACCGAAGCCTTTTGAGCGTCCAGTGTCGCGGTCCATAATGATTTTCGCTGAATCGACGGCGCCAAATTCTTCGAATGCTTCAAGCAAATCGGATTCGCGTGTGTCGTAATTGAGCTTAGCTACAAAAATATTCATAAAACAGAATTGGTACTGTGCAGTGCACAGCTTACTAATAATAAGGTGATAATGAAAAAACTAAGGAAAGAATGTAGTAGGTAGGAGATAAAAACCTAAGAACTAGATTTGTTTCTTAATTGATTCTGAGTACAAAGATGCAACATATTTTGTTATGATGCTCGTTTTTTTGCATACAATTCAAAAATAAGTCAAAACCACTTTCCGCAATAGCATTTATGAATGTCGTTTTTGTACGGGTATGGAATCAGTTTTTTTTGTCAAATCCAAAAGCGCCTGAAACCAAAGGAGCCCTTTAGAGGGTGTTGGGACTTTAGAATCGGTCTGTCCCGGTGCACCGGGGCACTTTCCTGCCTGTGTCTCGTCGCCTGTGGGCTTTGGCCGCCGGAGACCGGAGTGTTCGACACGCATGCAGGTTGTCTAACCAAAAAACGGTTAGTTTTCGACTAGAAGACAAAAACCCAAAACGCTCTAAGCCTAAAACAAGAAAAGCCCTGAGTGATCAGGGCTTTTCAAAATCAGAATATATTATCGTGAGGTGAGGCTAAGCCTCACTCGATTAATATCTTCTTCCGCGGAATCCTCCGCCGCCACCGCCACCGCGGTTGCCACGTGGCTCAGCTTCTTTCACCACGATTGTGCGACCATCAAGCTCTTGGTCGTTCAGTGCATTAATGGCTGCACGAGCCTCATCATCGTTGGGCATTTCCACAAACCCGAAGCCTTTGGAACGGCCAGTGTCGCGGTCCATGATGATCTTTGCTGAATCGACAACGCCGAATTCTTCGAATGCATACTGCAAATCAGATTCGCGTGTGTCGTAATTCAGTTTAGCAACAAAAATATTCATAACAAGTAATTAGAACTCCGCTTGCGCGGAAAAGTCAAAAAAGATAATGAAATAGAAAAAATTAAGACAGGATAAAGTAGAAAGCGAAAAACAAACTATCCAATCCTAAGCTTAATTAATTCAATACAAAACAAAATTAATTTTTTTTTACTGAATTTGCAAGTTGTACAGCCTTATTTTAGCACCACATCCCTTAGAGCATGTTTGGAGCTCTTACTGTACGTTCCATTGATCCGGCTATACTTCCCCTCACCTACTCAAATTCTATCATTCCGGGTTCAAACACATCCTCATCAATAGTGGCGTAGGGTGTCGCTTCTTCCTGCCCACCGGCACCCCGGCTGCGCACGGTCTCCCCGATCGCAAGCGCACCATGCTCCTTGTCCATTTCCAGCAACAAGCAGGAAAAGGCAAAGGTCAGGTATTCATCCCCTTCAAAAGTAATGGACTTGCCGGATTTGGTATTCACTTTGACTTTGGCGTCTACATCCGCCAGGTAGGGCTGCAACTCGGGCAGAGACGCATCAAACTCACTATCGTTAGCTTTCTCGATGTTAATGGTGAAACTCTTGCTCACAATCGCATCCGAAATCAGCAACATTCGGTAAGCGTCTTCTCCTTTAAAGACACCAAGCGAACCGTGACTGAGGTCAATATTGCGGCCCCGCAGTACACTGCCCAGTTGGGCCGGGTCGATGAAGCGCCGCTTGCAATCGGTAAAGGAAAAGCTGATCTCACTCACTCCTTTCAGACTGGCGCCAATGGGAGCGGGCGACATACCAAAGCCCGACAGGAAGCCTTCCAGTATTTTCAGCCCAAAGCTCAGGCTGATCGACTTGGAGCGGTCCAGAGCAGCATTGGCCATAGCCGATTCCCGGATCTCAATTTCGATGGGCTTTCCGTCTGCCAGCAGGTATTGCAATTCGCCCCGGTAGTCCATTTTACTGCCTTTCTGCCCCATCACCACGAGCGGTTGCATACGGGTTTCGGGCACACGCAGGGGGAAAGCATTGAAAGTCTCCCGTAACAGGTCGGTAATATCGTTTTTACAAATTCTAAAGAAGCCCATAGTTTGATTGGTTTTACAACATTTGGTCAATCACTGCGCTGAAGCGCAACGCTACATTTTGGTAGCCCTCCTGGTCCGGGTGGATTTCATCAGCCCACTGATAAGGTTTGACTGCACCGCGCAAGTCTACATGTGTAACCTGATCGAAATCTTCACATACGGCCATCAACCGCTCATTGAAAGTATCGATGAGGTAGTTAACAATCGCCTGCCGGTCCTCAGGCGCCTTGATACCCTGTTGCGTCATCGGTTTGCCCAGCCAGCTCATCCCTTCTGCGTTCAGCCCTTTGGGAATGACATAATCATACCCGTGGGTGATAATGCGGACTTCAGGTTGTGCTACCTTTAGCCGCTGAAAGACTTGCCGGTACAACGCCATAATAGCATCAAGCTCGTCCTGCAGCCGTTGGTTGAGGAAACGTTCCGGCTTTTCGCCCGGTGCCGCTGCTTCTACCTCCCCGAAAGGTAGCAAAAAGTCCTTAAACTGATCGCCTAATATATCATTGCCTCCTCCGCTTATGAGAAAAAAAGCGGGCCTCTTGGGCGCTTCCCCAAGTGACGCTGCCACCTCCTGCACAATTACCTGCAGGTCGGTAAAGGCATCGAGGTATTCGCCCGACATGAGGTAGTTGCGCATTTCGTCACCGGCAGCGCCCCGGCTGAAGATATTGTAACTCAGGCTCAGGTGGTCTATAATCTCCATGATCGTGGGGTGCTGAAACCAGGAGTCTCCTTCTGAAACCATCAGCGGGCGGTCGTAGAACTTCCGAAGCCGGCGCTTGAAATCACGACTCCTTTGATACCTTGCCCAAGTATTGGCAGCCCCCAGCAAGGTATTCCAAAACAAGCTCTTGCTGCGTGTTCTTTCCTGATCAGCGGTAATCAGCTGTATTTCAGGCCGGAGGACCAGCTTTGCGTCCAGCCCGTCGGTATCCAGGTACAGCCCGGCTGCCAGGGGCGCACGCTCCGGGTCTGACAGCCATTGCTTGAGCGCATCTTCCTGTACCGTATTGTAGTTGGGGTTGAGGATGCGAATGCCAATCCGCTGCGTTGTCCAGTCTTTTACAGGCTCTCCACCCAGGTCCGGCAGCATCCGGCTGCGGGGGACAATGAGGTGGTCATAGGCGATCTCAGATTCGGTGCTGACCAATAGCTTGAACCAGCCCTGCGTGTAGGGGCGGTTTTGGAATTGCTCTTCTGCCCCCACCGTGTACGGGATAACGCCTCCCCGGTGCCCAAATAACCAAAGGCTTTGCCCGGGTTCCAGTTTGGTGATGGGCTGTTCTACCAGCCCGGGGGTGTACTTACGGTCTACCGAGAGGACACTCTTGCATTGGTCGCTGAGCACCAACAAGCACAAATACAAGGGGCGGTCAAATTGATTGGTCAGGCGCACTTTTACCCTGGCCTGCAGTTTACCACTTGCTTGGTCGCGCACGATTTGATCAATCAGGAAGTCTTCACCATCGGGTTGTACGGTGCCCCAGGTGCCTGCTTTTTCCTGCAGGACTTCCACGCCAACCGGCGGGTGCCCGAGTACTTTGAGCTGTGGATTGTGAAGACTGTACGTGAAGGTCCAACGGGCGGCCATCTGTACCTGCCCGATCAGCTTCTCCAGAATGGAATCCTCATCAACGGTTTCGAAAGAGAAGACCTCACCAAATACCGGGCGGAAAGGGTCAAACTTTCGCGTCATGTAGACCAGCCCGTCCCTGAAATGGATCACAAAATCAGCGTTAACTTCGGTCGATGTAAGAAGTACGGTTTTTGGTAGCGCTCTTAGTGCAGTTAGGGTGCGCTTTAGCATTGGCTCCTCCCCCATTGCATCTTCTATAAAGATATGTATAGGGTAGTTTTGCATAGAGGCCACCAACACTTTGTAATTTTTGGCTTTGTCCAGGTTGCGGCGTTGCTCAAAGTCGATGTCCAGCGTGCTACTCACGTCCATAGCTTCCCCGACCTTACCATCAATCGTCTCGCCGCCTTCCAGTTGAATTTGAGCATCATCCCCACCAGATAAACCGTGCATCTGCCCCATATTGAGCAGCCAGCCTTCGGTCGTACTGTAGTTGGCTCTGCCATAGCGCCGCCCGCTTGGGTCTACCTCTTGGTTCAAAAAGCCCCGATATAGCAAGTCCATACCTGCTCCGAGAGTAGCAAACTGCGGATGCTGCGCGTGCTTAAATCGGATGTAGTTGGAAAGCAACTGATGCAGGGTCGTATAGTCTATGCTCCCTCCCGTTTGTTCCAGCACTTGTATCAGGTAGGAAGTAAAAACGCCCCGGCCGCCGATTTCCAAAGCCGCCTGATCGTCCTTCGCTGCAGCAAGCTGAACCATAGGCGGACTCGGGATCAGATCCGACAGCCCTGCTCCGGACAATTGCCCGGGCTGAAAGGCATCCGCAAATAGAAAATCCGACCATTCACGTTGCGGGAATACATAGGTGAACCGCCGTTCCCGGGTATCTTCCTGCTCCAGCCCCAGCGACCGTACATTATCCCCCGAATGGCAGCAATCGAAAATGGTGAGCAGATGCGGGGACTGCTCGTTGGGCCGGTAGAAAGCCTGATTGAGGAGAAAGCGCAGTTCTTTATCCGCCATCAGGGACAAGGGGGCACCCGCAGGCGCATAACAGGCAATAGACTCCAGGCAGCCGTCCCGCTCTTCGGTCCATACGCCGGGATCTGCCCGTTCTTGTGCACCATGACCAGAAAAATACAGCAACACGACATCCTCCGGCCGGGCTTGTCCCAGGTGGTTTAATATGCCATCAGCAATGGCTGATTTGGTGGCCTGTGCATCAAACAAGGTTTTGAGGCTTCCATCCGTGTCTAGGCGAGGGTCGCTTTCCAGGTAGGACTGCAGGGCACGGGCATCCGGCACACAACCGGATAAAGGGCTGCTCGGATAATCGTTGACTCCGATCAACAGCGCCCACAACTTAGTCATGTTGCTCATTTTGATAGGTTTTGTAGGGTTTCTGCTTTCAAAAATGAAACTTTTTTTTGATATGACGAAAATTGCCACTCTTTAAATGACAGAAAAAACTTGAGGGGCCATTTCTTGTTCCTTTATTTTGTCACCCTTTTATCAGGGCAAACCCAATTATAAATGAAGCGAGGCATTTCAAGGGGATTGCAGACAGTTGGGCCCCGGAAATAACAGACAATCCTTTACCTTTGCAACAAGATTTAACACTTTCAATGAAAACTGAAAGTTTAGAAAGATTGTTTGAGCAAATAAGAAAGCAAGAATATGACCCTCACTGCAAGAAAAATTGACCACATCCTGCAAGACCAGACGCTGGCTGCCCCACTACGGGCGATTGCGGAAAAAGTCCTCAACGATGAGCGCATCACACCCCAAGAAGGGCAGCTCCTGTTTGAGGAAGGTGAGCTCGGCTACCTGGGCGCCCTGGCCAACTATCAGCGGGAAAAGCGGCACGGCAACCGCACTTACTTCAACCGTAACTTCCACGTGGAGCCTACCAACGTCTGCCTGTACACCTGCACCTTTTGTTCTTACTCCCGCCTGATCAAAAAGCGGGAAGAAGGCTGGGAATACAGTCTGGAGGACATTCTGGACATCGTAGAAAAGTACGACGATGAGCCCGTTACAGAAGTGCATATTGTTGGTGGGGTGCTCCCGCAGTATGATGTGAAGTTCTACACGGAGCTTTTCAGAGCAATCAAGCAGCACCGGCCGTCGCTTCATGTAAAGGCGCTGACGCCGGTGGAGTACCACTACATCTTCAAGAAAGATAAGGTATCTTACGAAGAAGGGATGCGGATGATGAAAGAAGCCGGCCTCGAGAGCATGCCGGGCGGGGGCGCAGAGATTTTCCACCCCGAAATCCGCGATCAGATAGCGGGCGGCAAATGCTCGGGCGAGCAGTGGCTGCGTATTCATGAAATCTGGCACGAGCTGGGCATGCGCTCCAATGCAACGATGCTCTACGGGCATATCGAAAAGTTTGAGCACCGCATCGACCACCTGGAAAAACTGCGGCAACTGCAGGATAAGACAGGTGGCTTCCAGACGTTCATCCCCCTCAAGTTCCGCAACAAGGACAATCAAATGAGCCACGTTCCGGAATCCACAGTGGTAGAAGATATGCGCAACTACGCCATTAGCCGGTTGTACCTCGACAATTTCGACCACATCAAAGCTTACTGGCCGATGATTGGCCGCAATGTGGCACAAATGCTGTTGAGCTTTGGCGTAGACGATATTGACGGCACCATTGACGATACCACGAAAATCTACAGCATGGCTGGCTCAGAGGAACAGACGCCCGCCATGAGTACCCGGGATTTAGTCAACCTCATCCGCCGCGTTGGGCGGGAGCCGATAGAACGCGATACGCTTTACAACGTCATCAAAGACTACACCGACCACGTTTTTGAGGAAGATGAACAATTTAAGGGGTACACCTCTTTACCCGTTGTAAATCGATAGCATGAATAAACACGTATATATTGTCCGGCACGGGCAGACCGAGTTTAACCGCCTGGGTATTGTACAGGGTTCAGGAGTGGACTCTTCTCTAAACGAGGTGGGCAAAATGCAGGCCCGTGCTTTCTATGAACATTATCGGTCTGTCGGCTTCGATGCCATCCTGACTTCCACCCTCCGGCGCACCCACGAAACAATGGCTCATTTTATAAAGGATGAGCTGCCCTGGGAGCAATTTGCCGAAATCAACGAGATCAGTTGGGGCACACACGAAGGAAAAACGAGTACGCCCGATATGCACCTGCAGTACAAAGAAGTGACCGAAGCCTGGAACGCCGGTGATTTCGATGCCCGCCTGGAAGGGGCTGAAAGTGCCCGGGAAATGGGCGACCGCTTGTCGCGCTTTGTCGACCTGCTCAGCCAACGCCCGGAAGAGCGCATCTTGGTTTGCAGTCACGGCCGGGCAATGCGCGCGCTAATGTGCCTGCTCAGCGGGAAGTCTCTTCAGGAGATGAATACATTCAAGCACCACAATACCGGTCTGTACAAAGCGGCTTATCAGGAACAGCAGTACACTTTCCTCCTCGAAAATGATATCGCCCATCTCGAGCACCTGAATATCAAACAAGATTGATGGATAAAATACGCGTTACGGCGGTTTCTTATCTCAACACCAAGCCTCTGCTCTACGGTCTGCTCAATAGCCCACTTGCTGCTCAGCTGGACCTGGAGCTGAATATTCCAGCGGTTTGCGCCGAGAAACTGACACAGGGTCAAGCCGATCTGGCGCTGGTCCCGGTGGCCGTATTGCCTGAACTACGCAGCCCACATCTTATTTCAGACTACTGCATTGGCACAGTCGGAGCGGTCAAAACGGTCTGCATCTACAGTGATGTGCCCCTGGAAGAGGTAGAAACGATATACCTCGATCATCACTCGCGAACTTCAGTGCAGCTCACGAAAGTGTTGCTGCGCGACTATTGGAAGCTCTCTCCCACCCTGATACCTGCCAAAGATGGGTACATCAAAAAGATTGGCGACCGGACCGCCGGGCTCGTTATCGGTGACCGGACAATCGGGCTGGAACAGCAGTTCGAATACATTTATGATCTTGGGGCCGTCTGGATGGAACATACCGGGCTGCCTTTCGTATTTGCCGCCTGGGTCAGCAATCGTGCGCTGCCTGCGGCTTTCGTGAAGCGCTTCAATAAAGCCCTCGCTTCCGGTGTGGCCCAAATTGAAAAGCTCAAATACTTACTGCCTTCGCCTCATCCCGATTTTAGTGTGGAGGAGTACTTTACCAAATACATTAGTTATCAGTTTGACGCCCCTAAACGGCAGGCGTTGAAGCAATTCCTGGCTGCTATTGCTGATGAAGCACCAGCCGTCAGTGTTGCCGGACTTTAAATAAGTAAACACATATGAGCCAATCTCACGAATACGCCACCCTCGGCGGTGGCTGCTTTTGGTGCCTGGAAGCCGTCTATCAGGAAGTCAAAGGGGTACTCCGGGTTACTTCCGGCTACGCCGGTGGCACCAAAGAGAACGCCAATTACAGCGCCGTCTGCTCCGGCAGTACACAACATGCCGAAGTGGTTCAGGTACAGTTCGACCCGGAAGTCATTTCCTACGCTGAAATCCTGGATATCTTCTGGACCATTCACGACCCGACGACTCCCAATCAGCAGGGCAATGACCGGGGGCCGCAGTACCGGTCGGCAATCTTTTACCACGATGAGGCACAGAAAACCGCGGCGGAACAGTCTATCAGGGAAACGGCTCCACAGCTTTGGGACAACCCTGTGGTCACGCAATTGGCTCCCCTTGAGGCCTTCTACCCTGCTGAGGTCAGTCATCAGGATTATTACCGGAAGGTCGGCAACCGCAATCCTTACTGCACCTTTATCATCACCCCAAAGGTGAAAAAATTCCGGGAGCATTTTGCGGATAAACGTAAGTAATTGAACAAGGTAATTTTTTGATATTCAAATAGTTATCGTACAACCTCTCAGGTCAGGTCTTCACCGGCCTGTCTCTGCTGATCATCGTTTGGGCTGCCTCAATCCTTGGCGGTTGTCAGATTTGGTGTTACCTTTCCGTAGAAACCGACTTTTAAACTTATGAAAATAGCGATTCCCAAGGAGGGCACTGACCCTCGCGTAGTACTGGCGCCCGATGCCGTTGGCAAACTAACGGATTCGGGCATTGAGGTCTGCTTGGAACGAGGAGCCGGGCAAGGGGCTTTCTATGCAGACGATGACTACGATGGCGCAACGGTCCTGGACCGGGAAGCTTTGCTGAAAGGTGCCGATATGGTGCTGAGCATCCACCCGCTCCCCGATGCCGACCTGGCCAAACTTAAACCCGGAGCCATTGTCACTGCCGAATTCAAACCCTTCGCAGATCCGGAAGTCGCCGACCGTCTGCGGGCCCATGAGCTGAAAGCCTTCAGCCTGGACATGATCCCACGGACGACCCTGGCGCAATCGATGGATGTTCTGTCCTCTATGGCTTCTATTGCGGGCTACAAAGCGGTGCTGGAAGCTTCCCGCCTCCTACCCCGCTATTTCCCAATGATGATTACCGCTGCAGGCAGTATCCGGCCGGCTACCGTGCTGGTCCTGGGTGCCGGTGTGGCGGGTTTGCAAGCTATTGCGACTGCCCGGCGGCTGGGCGCTCAGGTGGAAGCCTTTGATACCCGCTCGGCAGCCAAAGAGGAAGTCAAAAGCCTTGGTGCTAAGTTTATCGAAATAGAGGGTGCCAAGGAAGACACCGGTGCCGGTGGTTATGCCGTTGAGCAGTCCGAAGAATTCCTGAAGCGGCAGCGGGAGGAAGTTCAAAACCGGGCCATGAAAGCGGATGTCATCATCACCACGGCTCAGGTTCGTGGGCGCAAAGCCCCACTGCTCGTCCCCAAAAGCACGGTAGACCAGATGAAGCCCGGCTCGGTCATCGTAGACCTGGCGGCTTCCACCGGCGGCAATTGCGAGCTTACACAAGACAACCAAACCATCGTCCACAACGGGGTCAGCATCCTGGGGAATTCTAACCTGGCAGCTCTGATGCCACAGAATGCCAGTCAGTTGTACTCCAATAACGTGGTCAATTTCCTGAAAATTCTGGTCAAAGACGGAGTGCTGAACCTCGATCTCGGGAACGAGATCATCCGGGGCGCTTACATCACCCCTGCACCCGAGGCCAACGAAAACGAATAATCATGGATACCTTTATTCAGTTTTTCAACGATGAGGGCAACCTGCTGCTCATCTATCTGCTACTCTTTACCATTATTCTTGGCTTTGAAGTCATTTCCAAAGTACCGACGGTGCTCCACACGCCCCTCATGTCGGGGGCGAATGCCATTTCGGGCGTGGTGATTATTGGTGCCATCCTGCTCATCCGGCAGGCTGAGCCCGATGACTACCTGACCCTGGGGCTGGGCTTTCTGGGTGTCATTCTTGGAATGGTCAATGTGGCGGGCGGTTTTGCGGTCACCGACCGTATGTTGGAAATGTTCAAAAAGAAAAAGTAACCCATCATGATTATCGACTTTATCATCAATATAGCCTACCTGATTGGGGCATTAGCTATTGTTTGGGGCCTTCGTCTCCTCAGTTCACCGGATACAGCGAGACGGGGCAATACGGTAGCCGGCGTGGGCATGGTCATTGCCATTATCGCTGCGATCGGGCAGCCGATTGAAGGCGCTTCCAATAATTATTTGTGGATCATTGGTGCCCTCATCATTGGCGCTATCGTAGGGCTGGTTTCTGCAAAAAAGGTACAGATGACCGCTATGCCGCAGATGGTCTCCATCTTCAATGGTCTGGGAGGTGCCTGTGCGGTCGTTTTGGCGTATGCCGAATTGGTGCCCTACTACAGCGGTATCAAGGAACTGGACATGGCCGGGCTGATTATCATTTTGCTGGCCCTCCTCATTGGCGGTATTTCCTTCACCGGCAGTATGCTGGCTTTCGCCAAATTGCAGGGGCTGGTCTGGGACAGTACTATTACCCTGCCCCGGCACGATATCGTTAATATGGTGCTGCTGCTCATTACTTTGGGCCTGGGTGGCTACCTGGTCTTCAGTGGCATGGAGGGCGGATTGCTCATGGGCTCCGTGTTCATGGTATTGGCACTGATCTATGGTTTCTCCTTCGTCGCTCCAATTGGCGGAGCAGATATGCCGGTCGTTATTTCCCTACTCAACTCCTTCACCGGGCTTTCTGCGGCGGTTACGGGCCTGATTTACGGCTCCCAGTTCATGCTGGTTGGCGGTATCTTGGTCGGTGCTTCGGGCACCATCCTTACCGTACTCATGTGCGAAGCCATGAACCGTTCCCTGATTAACGTGCTCGTTGGTGGCTTCGGTGGTGGCGATGGTCCCGCCGGTAAAGGCGCTGATGGTGATCAAGTTGCTAAAGAAGTGACTTTAAATGATGCTGCCATTCAGTTGTTTTATGCTCAGAGCGCTATCATCGTACCTGGCTACGGCTTGGCCGTTGCTCAGGCGCAAAAGGTCTGTAAGGAAGTGGACGAACTGCTGGAGAAGAACGGTGTGGAAGTCCGCTACGCCATACATCCGGTGGCAGGCCGTATGCCGGGCCACATGAACGTCCTCCTGGCCGAGGCAGATGTCCCTTATCCTAAACTACTCGATCTGGAAGAAGCTAACGACGCCCTTAAGAACACCGACATGGTGGTCATTGTAGGGGCTAACGACGTGGTCAACCCAGCGGCTGAAGATGATCCTGGCAGCCCTATCTATGGCATGCCGGTGCTCAAGGTATGGGAGGCTAAAAACGTAATTGTTCTCAAGCGGAGCATGCGCCCGGGCTACGCGGGCATTCAAAATCCGTTGTTCTTCCACGAAAGGACCCGTATGCTGTTTGGGGATGCGAAGGATACGCTGAGCAATCTGGCTTCGGAGATTAAGAATTTATAACCGTATCGACTTGGGCGCTACCCCTGTGCATATGCACCCTATTGAGTTGCGAATGTACAAGCCAAAGACGCCGGGAGCACTGTGCTCTCCCGGCGTTTTCTATTGAGGCACTGCAAAACAAGGCGCTGAGGTTAGTCTATGCCCCCAGCTGATCGAACCGGCTCAGGTCCAGGTGCTCAATAATGCGAATCAGCTTATCTGCATAAGCCTTATCGGTAGCATAGCCCGCCTTTTTCAGACCGCGCGCCCAGCCTTTGTAGTCAGAAATGCGCAACCGTTGCAGATGCTTGTACCGCTCTCCATTGAGCAGCTCAGAATGCGCCCGGAAGCTCTCCTTTACATCCCCAAATACCCGGAACATATCGTAGATATCGTCGTCTGAATAATTGCGGCAGGTACAGCCCCGGCATTGGCGCTTGCACTTGATGCCAAAATGGTTATTGGACTCCTTGGCAAGCAGGCTCTCTCCGGCGTTGGATTCCAGCAGCCCCTGAGCCAGGGTAATGCTTGCCGGGACTCCGTAGTCTTCCATTTCCCTAATCGCCAGCATTTTGTACTGCTCCAGATAAGCCTCTACTTTGGCATTGACCGCCTCTGCCACCTCCGGGCGCACGTGGTGGCGCTCGGCGTAGTCTTCGTTGAGCACGAAGGTAAGGTTTGGGAAGTCCTCAGGTTGACGGGAATCCCACTTGATCTGTGAGACATTTTGTTGGGTGTTGGCGCGCTTTTCAGCTTTGTAATTGGCGGGCAGCGCCTGCCCAAACGACGGCATGATGCCCTGTTCTGCGACTGCAACCGGTTGCTCGATGCTATTCAGGTTAAACTGAATGCTAATGTTTTTAAAAAACAGAATGTAAATCCCCAGGCCCAGGAGGACGCCGTTGAACCAGTTGCGGTGAAGGGCGTCCGCCAGAGCTTGAAGGGACAGGGTGTTGTTGTGGGTACTTTTGCTTTCCATGTCTTGTCCCATTTTTGTTTTAAGAAATGCGTTCTGTTGCAAATCTAAAACAATTAATGTTTAAAATCAAGACAAGAAAACAATTTGGTTGTTATTTTTTGAAAGTATCCGCCACGATCAACTCCTTGGTACCATGTCCGTAGGCGTAGAAACCTTCACCGGACTTTGCCCCGAGCTTGCCAGCCATAACCATATTCACCAGCAGCGGGCAAGGGGCGTATTTCGGATTACCGAAACCTTCGTACAGTACATTCATAATAGACAGGCAAACATCCAGCCCGATAAAATCTGCCAACTGCAGAGGCCCCATTGGGTGTGCCATGCCGAGCTTCATCACGGTATCAATCTCTTCCACGCCGGCTACACCTTCGTGCAGGGAGATGATGGCCTCATTGATCATGGGCATCAGGATACGATTGGCCACAAACCCCGGGTAATCATTGACCTCCACCGGTACTTTGCCCAGCTTACGGGACAAGTCCATGACCGTATCCGTGGTCTCATCGGTGGTCGCGTAGCCCCGGATAACTTCCACCAGCTTCATCACCGGCACGGGGTTCATAAAATGCATGCCGATGACCTGCCCGGGGCGTTCGGTGACCGCAGCAATTTTGGTAATGGAAATAGAAGAAGTGTTGGTTGCCAGAATGGCTTGCTTTGGGGCTGCTGCGTCCAGGTCTTTGAAGATTTTCAGCTTGAGGTCTACACGCTCGGTCGCAGCTTCCACGACTAGATCAGCCTCTGCAACTCCTGTTTTAATATCGGTATATTTGGTCAGATTGCCGAGGGTCTTTTGCTTAACCTCCTCGGTGATCCGCTCCTTTTTGAGCATCCGGTCGAGGTTCTTGGTGATGGTCGCGATCGCTTTGTCGAGCGCCTCTGCGGAAACATCCACGAGGTTGACGTTGTAGCCGTTCATGGCAAAAACGTGGGCGATGCCGTTGCCCATTGTGCCGGCACCGATGACTGCAATATTTTTCATGAATTCGGTTTTATTTTCGGTGGGCGAAGATAACGAACTTGACTAAAAACTACTTACAATGCTCAAAATCGTTCTTTTGAGCGCACGCTGCGTTCCGCGTGCCTTGGACCACAGTAGCTCTGAGCCAATTTAAAAAAAGCCTGCACGTTGTGGTACGTACAGGCTCTTTGTCAACAATCGGGGTATTATTGGGTGATCTCTAACAAGCGGGTTTACTGCTTAATCAGGCGCAGGGTTTCCGTGCCCTGCTCGCCGCGCACCTGCAGCATTAGCATACCGGCAGGCACGTCCGACAGGTCGAGGTCGATCTGCTGCCGTCCGGCGCTCCAGTTGTAGGACTGCTGCCAGAGGGCTTGTCCGTTCAGGTTGAGCAGGCGCAGTTCATAGGCGCCTCCCTGCTGAAGGTTTAGATCAAGCGTAGCTTGTTCGTGGGCGGGGTTCGGGTAAGCCTTGATCTGGCCAAGTGGTTGTTCAAAGTTTTCTTCCGTATTAACCGCCATCAGGAAGGAAGGCTGACCGGTAAAGCCATTGATTACCGGATTGATGGTCACAGTGAAAGTTGCCACACAACCATCCAGTGTCGTCATCGTCAGCGAAATTCCGTAGTTGCCCGGTGCAGCATAGGTGTGCACCGGCATGGCTTCCGTGCTTGTAGTGCCGTCGCCGAAATCCCAGAAGTAGTCTGCTTCGAAGTCAGAAGAAAGGTTCAGGAATGCGTAGGTCAGGCTATCGGTTTTGAAGGGCAGGAAAAGGGCCAGGCAGCCTTCGTCATAGAATATGTCAAAATCGGTCAGGATGATCATACTCATGCTGCTGGTGCAGTCGCCGCTGGTCGTTGTTAGTGTGACCAGATAAAGCCCAGGCTGAGTATAGGTATGAACGGGGTTTTGCTCCGTGCTGCTATTGCCATCGCCAAAGTTCCAGAACCAGGAGTCGGTGTCATTGCCCATGGACATATCCATGAAAGTAAAAGACAGCAGGTCATCTTCGTCCTGCTCGAAGGAGAACATCGCCTGGCAGTCAGGCCCGCTGCCGGCACCACCGCCACTACCAATAAAGACCGGATATACCAATGTGCTGCTGCAATCTGAGCTTGTGGTGATGGTCAACTGCACTTCTACCATTCCATCAATGGTGTAGTTGTGTACCGGATTTTGTTCTGTACTGGTATTGCCATCGCCGAAGTCCCAGAACCACTCCGTAATCTCCCCGTCGTCTGCAAAGGAATAATCAAGGAATTGCAATTGTCCGGGCACATCCGTTTCTACAATATCGAAAATGGCCTCACAGAACGCATTGCCGCCGCCGTTACAGGGCGCATATTCATCTGGGCCGAAACCTTCACATTCGGCATAGCAGTCATTTTGGAAGACCAGCTCAATGCCGTTAGGCAGCGTAACACAGACTGGGGCATACACCTGATAGCAATTGCAATCACTGGGTTCGTCACAGTCAAAAAAGACAGACGCATCGTAGCCCTCGCACTCGGCAAAGCAGGCATTGGGGAAAGTCAGGATTTGCCCGGAAGGTGTAGCTACGCACACCGGATCGAAGAAATCATCACAACCGCAGGGCGGATCAATATTGCAGTCCATAAACTGATCAGGCCCAAAGCCCTCACATCCCGCATAGCAGGGGTTCAGGAAGCTGAGCGTATCGCCGTTCTCCACCACGCATACCGGATCGTAGATAGCCGGGCAAATGCAGCTGTCATCGCCTTCGCAATTGACAAAGTCATCCGCTGTAAAACCTTCGCATTCTGCCACACAGGCATTAGGGAACTCAAAAGTAATACCGGGGATCAATTCCACACAAACCGGGTCAAAAACGAGCGGGCAGTCGCAATCGTCAAAGTTGCAATCTTCGTAAATATCTTCCGGACCGTAGCCGGAACAAATGGCTACGCAGGCACTGGGCAAGGTGATGATCACGCCAGCATCATTGATCACACAAACCGGGTCGAATACATCATCGCAGTTGCAGGGGCCGCCATTGCCGTTCTCTACCCAGACCGGCTGGGTATAAGTACTTGTGCAACCACTTTCCGTCACGATAGTTAGAGCAACTACATAAGCGCCAGGTTCCGCAAAGGTAAAGCTGGGGTTCTCAAGACTGGATGCGGTTCCATCCGGCAATGTCCATTCGAAACTAGTGATACTGTCACCGTAAGTAAAGGATAGGTTGAAGAAATCCAATGTCAGGCCGTCCACTCCGGCTTCGTAGCTAAAAAAGGCTTCGCAGAGATCAAATCCGTTATCGCTGCAGTCCACGAGATCATCAACACCATATCCGGCGCACTGTGCGTAGCAGAAGGTTTCAAAGAGCTCCACCATGCCCGGGGCGACCTCGATGCAGACCGGGTCGTACTCATTCCAGTCGCAATCGCAAGGTACGAAGTCGTCTACAAAAACCGGGCTGGTATAAGTAGAGGTGCAGGTATCCGATGTAATGCTTAGCGACACTTCATAAATGCCCGTTGCGGCGTAGGTGTGAATAGGCGAAGCCTCATCGCTCGTATTCCCATCGCCAAAGTCCCACGCCCAGGAGTCAATAGGCGTTGAAGTACTGGACAGGTCAAAGAACTGCACTTCGAAAGGGTCGACGCCAATTTGCTCAACAAAGAAGAAAGCTTCGCAGTGCTCTGGCGGTGGCGGTGGGTTGATATCGCTGCATACAATCAGGTCAACGCCAGTTGCAGAAGTAAAGTCCTCTAACAGCACCAACGCTTCAAAGAGTACTGTGCCCGTGCAGAAGTCCACCACACTGACGGTAGCAGGCAAAGTGGGCGAATCAGAAAAATCATGCTCGAAAGTAAAGGTGTAGCTACCGTCGTCTTCGGTAACGGTGCTCATCAATTCGTCAATGGAGAGCAAAAACAACTCCACTTCAAATCCTGGAAGCGGCTCTTGGTTTTCACCAAACAGAAGGCTTCCGGAAACGCTGAGTTCTGTAGCGTAGCTATTGAAGATACTACAGAGGGATAACAATAAAACAGTTAGGGTTCTCATAAAATCGGGTGATTAATTATTGAATCGGGTGATTAATAAACTCTATTGAATGATGTACAAAAGTTGTTCACTTAACAGTCCGTCGCTTTGCTGCAGGCGGACCAGGTAGTAGCCAGTAGGCCAGCTGCCCGGCACGGCAAGCTCAAAGGTGGGCGTACCGGGCTGTTGGTCATAAACCGGCTGCCCCAGCATATTGAATACACAGATGCGTTCAATGTCTTTGGGGGCTCCAACCAGCACCCGCCCGTTGCTTACGGGATTGGGCAGGAGCCGCATATCCCCCGCTTCCTCCGCAGCGGTCTGCGTGACCAGAAAACTAGGATTGTAAACCGTAAGCATTAGGCTGTCTGTCACTACAGGTTGGAGCTCCAGGCTGTCGTCAACGAGCATGACTTCCCGGATTTTCAACAGGATTTGGGTGCTGTCGGCCTGCATGAAGGTGATCAGGTCATCCTCGATGACGATGGACAACATCCCTACCCTGCCCGCTGCAGCAGTGGGGTTAACCCCATAGCGAGTTGAAGCCGTCTTCAGCCGGTCAGTCTGACTCGTACTGATGGTTTGGAAGCGGAAGGATTCTGAGGTGCCGCCCAGCCAATCCTGATCGTAGTTGAGGGAAATGCTTTGAATGTAGTTTTTATTGAAGGCAATCTCGAATGCCAGCCCGTTTACCTCGGTGGGCAGGTTTGGGTAGTCCAAATCCAGGGCGATATTGACAATCGAACCCGCAGTAAGCGGAGGGTTCAGCAAATCAGGCGTAAAGGTAAGCGCCGCATCCATGCCCGGTACAGCAGCAGGGAAAACAACCGGGACCGGTGTGGAGTGGCTTTGCCCGAAATTGGTCACCACCGCCAGCATATCTGAAAGGTTGACCTGTCCGTTGCCATTGGCATCGGCGTGGGCATAGCCTACGCCATTTGGAAAGGTTTGTTGCCAATCTAAAGAAACTGGCATTTCTTCGAATATCGTCCCGGTCTCAATCCGCGCCGGTCCGGCACTGCCGTATGCGTAGCCGGTGTAAAGCACATCTGCCTGATCGACTTTGCCGCTGTTGTTGGCATCGCCCGGGTAAACCTGCGCCTGCAAGCTCGTCGCGATGATCCAAAAAGTTGCTATCCAAAATATCTTCCGCATGGGTGATTGCTTTTTCTCACGCTACAAATGTAAGGGGAAGGTGGAGGGGGTACAACTACATTTTTTTATATTTGTAAATGTATAAATCCTAAGCTAATCAAAATATAAACACTGGTTATCAGTATTTTATGATATGTTTAGGTTCAGATAAATATTTAAACCTGAGTTTTCCTGCTCTGATTTGTCGGCTTTTTGTCCTTTGCTTTCTTCAAGGATGTATTTCAGCTGAATATTGAGCAGCAGCTTGGTAAAATGACTGGAGTATGAATACCTCACCGGATAGGCCCACGCTGATATTGTTTTTTTGCTTTTTACTCCCGGCATTAATAGGTGGGCAGGAAAACTGGGTCAAGGTTTTGGGCTCTGAAGGGAAGCAGTATCATCTTAACACGCTGGTTGCAAATAGAAATGAAAAAATCCTGGTTGCAGGCAGTCAATGGAGCAACGATGACCCTCAGCCCTTTATCACCTGCATTAATCCTCAGGGAGAGCACCTCTGGACAAAAGTGCCGGATATCAAAGGGCATATTTGGGAAGTAACCGAACTGGACAACGGAGACCTGGCTGCATTATACAGCATTTATGACAATTTAGCCAATAGCTATTCGGATTATCACCTTATGAGGCTTAGTAGTGATGGTACGCCTCAGTGGTCCATCAGAATAATGGAGTACACGGTTGCCCCTCCGGATATCATTGCAATTGATGACGATGTAATACTATTGCATGCTTCAACGAATGTATTCGATCAATACCTGGTAAGGTTAGATTCATCCGGGCAGACCGTTTGGTCAAAATGCATTAAAAATGATTTGGCTACCCGGGGGAGTAATTTAGTACGCACTGACGATGGAGGCATGGTATTTCAGTATTTTGCCCTTGGCGGTAAGGATGTGATTATTAAGATCAATGGAGACGGCGTTCTGCAATGGGTGAGAAATGCCCCTTCGGCCAGTTTGGCTCCTTACCTGGAATATGCCGATGGAGACCTTTTGTACGGGGGGTTCTCAATGGACAGTCAAACTGCTGCCACTTGCTTTGTCAGGAGCAAACCCGATGGTACCATTGTTTGGTCCCGAATAATTGATGCCCCTTACGATCTCGGCTATCTGGCCAATCCCATTCTTCTTGAAGACGGTTCAGTTTTAGTCAGTATTGAGAATACGGAGAACTTTAAAGGCGGCCTTCTAAGAATTGATGCGCTCGGAAATGCAGAGTGGATAAAAATGTTTTTTGATTTTTCTACCCGGCGCTTCAATCACCTTGCCAAGACAGACGATCAGTCCATATTCTTGCTCCAAAACCAGCTATTTACGCCAGTCTCGCCAATTATTCGTACCAATGCATTCGGAGAGCTTGAAGAATGCAGGTTTGAATCTCTTTGCTATTCGACTCAGGAGTGCCCTATTACCTTTGAGGACGCTGCAATTGAGCTGGTTGATACCATCATCACTTTTCCTCCTTTTTCTCCTATCTCATTTGTTGAGGATACTGCAACACTGGTTGACTTCTGCCCGGAGTGCCCATTCCCAAGTTCTTTCTTCGAAGCACCTGATACCCTTTGCGTAGGCGATTGTTTTCAGCCGGAAATCCCCTGCAATGCCGGAGCCTCGGGCTATTCATGGTTTATGAGCGGCACTTCGCCTGATTCCTCTTTTTTTCCTGTTCTTGGTGATTTATGTTATGAATCGACAGGTACCTACACCATAAGCCGTATCATCAATACCAATACCTGTCCGGATACTTTTTCCAGAACTATTGTTGTGATTGATGCCCCAAATTATGGAGTGCCGAAAGACACCACCCTTTGCGATCCTCCGCCATTCGTGTTAGATGTTTCGCATCCTCGTGCAGTCAATTACCTTTGGGAAAACGGAAGCACCTCAGCCGGGCGGGAAATCCTTAGCGGTGGCAACTACCGCCTTTCCATTACGGACCGCTTTTGCGGCGAGCAGGCGATTGATATTGAGGTTAGCTTCTTTGATGAAATTCACGCTGAACCTCCCCTTTATCTTGGAGAAGACACTACCATCTGCCTGCAATCGCCCCTGACCTTGAATGCCCTCCACCTGGAGGCTGCCCAATGGTTGTGGCAGGATGGAGCAACGGAACCTGTTAGAAGTGTACAGACAGCAGGCACCTATATTGTCTCTGCCCAGGTTCAGGATTGCTTAGTATCGGATACTATTAATATTGCAGTGGAAGATTGCGCCGCTAAAATTTATTTCCCAACGGCATTTAGCCCAAATGGCGATGGTATCAACGACTACTTTTTCCCACAGGGGGACGGGTTCGAGCCCATTATTATGAGGGTATTTGATCGTTGGGGAGGTATGGTATTTGAGGGAAACAGGAATCATTCAATCTGGGATGGGCAAATGAACGGGCAGCCGGTAACTTCAGGTTTATATACCTATGTAGCCCAATTTCGGGAGCTGGCAAGCGGGCGTAAGGTAGCCCGGCAAGGCCATGTTCTACTCCTTCGGTAAAAGCAACTGAGGATTCTCTAAAAAACAAGGCATATCTGATCCATGAAAAGCACCAAGCTCCTCCAATTCCTCCAGACCCTTGACGGCTACGACTGGCGCAGCCTGCTTTCTTTTGTGGAGCGCCCCTTCCACAATCCCAATCCGGATGCGCACCGCTTACTGGCCCATTTACACGCCCTGTGGACAGAGGAGTGGAAACCTGAAACATTGGAACGGGAAGCCGTATTTAAAGCGCTGTTCCCAAAACAGCCTTACCGCTACCAAATGCTCAATCAGCTGATGAGCGACCTGCTGAAACTGGCAGAAGACTGGCTGGTTTGGAAGCGCCTGCAGGAGGACACCGCCCTTGCCGAACAAATCAAGGCGGAAGAACTGGTCCGGCTCCAATTGGGCAAGCACTACCGGCAAGCCAACCGCAAAGCCAGCGATGCGCTGGAAAAGGCACCTTTAAGCCCTACGCATCACTTGCAAAGCTGGCAATTGCTCGACCTGGCCGAACAGCAGTTTTTCCGGCAAAATACCCGGCAGCCTACCCCCTATTTGCAGGAAGCTAACCGCGCCCTTGATGATTTCTTCATGCTACAGAAGCTGCAGTACACCTGCGAGATGCTCAACCGGCAGCGCCTGATTGATCAGGATTTTGATCCCACATTGGTGGAGCCCGTGATCAACCATTTGTCTGGACAAGACCTTAGTCAAAAACCACTACACCAGCTTTACTTATACCTCTATCAGATGCTGCAGGCACCCGCCCGGCATCAGGAGACTTTTTTCCATTATGTGGGCTTGTTCCGGGAATGGAGCGCCCGGCTGAGTTCGGAAACCGCCCGCCCCCTACTCTATTACGCCATTAATTATTGTATTGGCAGGATACGTGAGGGCGAACGGTCTTTTGCGCCACATTTACTGAATTTGTATCAGCAGGGAATTGATGAGGAAATTCTGATTGAGGAAAAGCAATTGTCGCCCTGGACCTACAAAAACATGGTCAAGCTGGGGCTGAACCTGAAAAGATACGACTGGGTGGAGGATTTTGTCAAAGTTTACTCCGACTATCTGCCCGCTGATCAGCAAAAGGATGCGCTGCATTACAATCTGGCCGAGCTTTACTTCTTCAGGGCAGACTACGAGGCCGCTCTTGATCAGCTCCGGCAGGTGGAGTTCACGGATATCCACTACAACCTCGGCAGCCGGACGCTGCTGGCCAAAATCTACTATGAACAGGGCGCCTGGGATGCACTCGAAGCTTCGCTAAAGGCTTTTCAGGTATTCCTGCGGCGGAACCGGTCGATCTCCACAAAAGTAAAAACGCCCTATACAAATTTCATCCAGCTTTCCGGGGCGCTGCTACGGCACCTACCGGAGTCGTACCCAAAGCTCAGGGCTAAAGTTGAAGCCACCACGCCTCTCAACAACCGGGACTGGCTGCTGGCCAAGCTAAGCTAAAACAAGCTTACTCCCGGCTGCGCTTCAGGCTCTCCTGGTTCTCAAAGTCATAAAGCGTCAGGCGGCGCAAGTCATAATAAGCCAGCCAAAAGTCGCGCAGGGCGCTCACGTAGGCGGCACGGGCGCTTGCTTCCTGACTAATGGAGATATTTAGGTCGGCAATTGCGATCTTGCCTATCCGATACCGCTGCCGGGTGATTTCGAGCTGGCGGCGGGCCACATCGTAGGCACGCAGGGCAAGGTCCACCTGATTGCGCAGGAGGCTGAATTGCTGAACCTTGATCAGGATTTCCTGCTCGAAGTTGATCCGGTTTTGCTGTACCTGCAACTGCGTCAATTCCTGGTTAGAGCGGGCGATTTCTCTCCTGGACTTGGCTTTGCCCCAATCGGCAATTGGTACGTTCAGTCGTATATTCAGCCGTTCCTGATCGAGCGGGTCCACGTAGGCATCCCCAAACATATTGGCAGTTTGAGAAAGGGCGAAGTAGCCGTTGATGTCAGCAGAAGGCCCAGTCGTGCCCCGGGCACGGGCGAGTTCTCTTTCTGCCTCCCGCAGTTGGCGCTCAAAACCAATGGACTCACTCCGGTTTTGGCGGGCGAGGCTCAGCGCCCTGTCCGCATCGATGTCAAAAACCGGAATTCTGCCAGGCGTGGCAGGCTCAAAGTAGACCGCTTCCTGAATACCGAGGAAGTTGCGCAGAGCCTCCGTGCTCGTCTGTAAATCAAGCATACTTGACGCCAGTGAGGCGTCCGCATTCATAGCGCTCAGCTCGATCTGCAACAGTTCTGTTTCGGCAATCCGCCCTACATCAAAACGGCCCCGGGAAATAACGAGCAGGGTATCCGCATCCCGTTTATCCCGGCGGGCGGCATCGAGGTTGAGCTGGGCAACCAGCACATCAAAGAAGAGCACAGCAGCGTTGTAGGCTACATTCTCCACATCCTCTGAATATTCCCGCTGCGCTTCTTCGTAGACCAGGGGTTGTATCTTCTTGGCCCACTTCAAGGCATTGAACTGAAAAAGCGGCTGCTGAAAACCAATAGCAAAAGGGGTACTCAGGTAAGAAGTAGACCCCGGGTTATTGTCGGTTTCAAAGATATCAATCCGCTCCAGGCCGGTCTGTGCAAAGATAGAGCCACCGGTCAGGGCCACATCCTGCTCCAGGCTGAGGTTCGCCAGGTTGCTCATCAGGGCCCGGTCGATGAAGGCATCAGAACCGTTGGGCAGCGTAATGGTCTGAATGGAGCGGTTCAGATTGGGCAGGGTCGCCCCAAAACTGATTTGTGGCCGGTAATCGGCGAGGAAGGACTGATAGCGCCAAAAGCCGTTCTTGACGGCCGTTTGAGCAATCTGTACATCAGGGGCCCCGGTTTGAGCCATACGGACCACTTCTTCCAGCCCCATGCGCAAGGTGTCAGGCTGCGCATAGGAGATAGTCGTAGCCAGGCTGAGGCAAAAAAGGAAAAACAGTTGTTTCATCGGGATTTGATTTTTTAGTCAGAGCGAAGCGCTTTGATCGGATCTTGCTTAGCGGCTTTCCGTGCCGGGAATAGCCCAAACACCAATCCGATACTCGCCGCCACTCCAAAAGACAACACAATACTCCAGGCAGAGACAATAGTCGGGATTTCGGCGTAGGACGCAATGGTCTGAGCCGCTGCCACACCGAGCAGTACCCCAATCAGGCCTCCAATCAGGCTAATAAAAACCGCTTCGAATAAGAATTGCAAAATGATATCCATTTGGGTGGCGCCTAAAGAGCGCCGAACCCCAATTTCCTTGATGCGTTCGAGCACGGAGGCCAGCATGATATTCATAATTCCGATACCGCCCACCAGTAGTGAAATGCCGGCAATGACCGCCAATACCAGGTTGAAGGTATCCTGTGTTTGTTGCTCCTGCTCCAGGAGCAGCTCCGGCACCTCGATTTCCACATCGGGCACTTCCAGGTGCCGTCTTTTGAGCATACGGGCAATCACGTCAGCGCTGGCCCGCAGCTTTTTGCTATCGTCTACCCTGACCACAAGGCGGTCCAGCTGATGGTAGTTCTTAGCCTGATTGCCCTCGCTGTTATCCCCAAGGTCTTCGTTCGTAATGAGCGCCCGGTTCCGGAAACGGAGCAGGGCGGTACTGACCGGGATGTAAATATCTGAATTGTAATCGCGTATGCCCAGACGGGAGAGGCTTTCCTTTGAGGCATTGCGTTTTTGCAGTACCCCAATGACCCGCAGCCAGGTTTTACCGCACTTGATCAGTTTGCCAATAGGGTCTTCTTCACTGAAAAAGCGCTTTTGAACCTCCCTGCCAATAATGCAAACCGCCTCCCCACGCTCCAGGTGTATGGGTTGGAAGGCTATCCCCCGCCCGATTCCGAGGCCGTTGAGTTCAAAAAAGGCATTATCAACGCCTATGCACCGCCCCTTTTCCTGCCTGCCCGCCCGGACTACGCTCACATTCATGATGATCTCCGGGCTCAGCTGGTCAACGGTAGGTACGGTCTTGCGGATAGCCGACAAATCGGCCAGGCTCAGCCCGGGGGAGTAAGGCTTTTTCTCCTCCTCTTCTTCTCCTCCGGAAGCAGATTCCCCGCCACTTTCCGGGACAACGGCGTTGATGACAATATTATTGGTGCCGATCAGCTTCATCTGGTCCAGGATCGACTGCTTCGCCCCACTGCCGATCGCCAGCATGGCAATCACTGCACCTACCCCGAAAATAATGCCCAGAGCTGTGAGGAAAGAACGGAGTTTGTTGGCATTTACGCCTTCCACAGCCAGCAGGAAGTTGAATAGTACGCGCTGCATAATATCAGGTTTTGCCTGCCGGCCTTTTATTCGAAGATGATAATCCCGCCACCGCCTTTATTGCGGTTGGTCGGTGGCTCAATGTCTTTTACAGAATTCTTACGGCGCAAGGCTTCGGCTTGCCGTTTAGCCTCTTCCTCTTTTTGCTGTTTACGGATATCCTCCTTGATTTTGGGGTCGACCGGGACGAATGCCGCTTCTTCAGCGCCAGGCGGAGGTACCAGATAAATCTGATCGCCCTCTGACAAACCATACATAACCATGATTTCATCAGCATTAGCCAGGCCGGTGATGACTTCCTGCCGGACTACGCCCGCGCCGCTATCCTTATATACGAAGTTAAGGCTGTCTGACTGCAGGCCCTCAAGGGGAATAGAGAGCACATCCTCGTAGGTGCCGGTCAGGATCTCATTGCTCGTCGTCATCGCTGGGCGGAGGATGGAGTCGGATTCATTGACCTGTACCACGACTTCAAATACTTTTGCATCGTAACCGCTGAGCTGTTCGCCAATATTAGCCACCTTAATCACTTTGCCGGTGTATTTACGCTCCGGGAAGGCATCTACCTGAAGGGCAACATCCTGCCCTTCCTGCACTTTACTAATGTCTACCTCGTTTACATAGGTCTGAGAAATCATATCGCTGAGGTCGGGCAGTTCTGCCACGATAGGGTCCCAGGCACTGATACGGGAGCCCGGCTCTTTCTTGCCCCGCCAGGAGCGGGCGTAAATGACCATGCCCGGTTCGGGCGCATTGATGCGGAACTCTTCGGAGAGGTCGGAATAGACTTTGAGCTGCCGTTGGTTTTGCCGCAGTAGCGCATCAATTTCCTGAATTTTAGCAACGGCCTGCTGTTGTTTCAGCTCATACTTCTTTAAGAGCTGCTGAAAGTCGCGCTCAGTCCGTTCCAGGTCGAGCTCGGCCTGCTGAATGACGGAGCGGGGTTCATATTTGCTTTGTTCTACGGCAAGCAGTTTCTCCTGTTTGTTGAATTCAAGGTTGGCCAGCTCGTCCCGCAACCCACGCAGGTCAATAGCCGTGTCGATCCGGGCCTGTTCCAGTTGGGTTTGGATTTTCTCCAGTTCCGTCTGCACGTCGCTCATTTTGCCTGCCAGTTCGGTACGGTCGAGGGAAGCAACGTAGTCCCCGGCTTCCACCACGCTGCCTTCGGGCACCAGGTCAGACAGGGTCGTTTCAAAAATACCAGCTGCCCGCATACCCTGCGGGGCTCTGATTTTAACGGACCGTTTGGCTGCAAGCTCGCCTGTAGCGGTGACTTGTATAGAGAAAGGTTGCCGCCGCACTTCGTACCGCAATTCTTCATCTTGCTCGGTAGCGGTGGAACCTGAAAGGAAATACCATCCTGCCAGGCCAGTAAGGCCCAGGAAGGCCATCAAAATAATGATGCCAGAGCGCTGCATAAGGTGATTTCTTTGATTGGACTAAATTTAAGAAAAAAGGTCTGTAAACTGTTCTGTTTTACATTAACTTAACATTTAAACAAGATACGCAAATAGTTTAAACCGTTGAAAAACAGCTTTTTAGGTATCTTTCAACAACGAACACCTTGTTATCCACATTTTTCGCCCCCTATGTGGAAAGGCTTCCGGGGCAGCCCGATTTTTTTTTGGCCCGCTCAACCCCTTGCCAGCTAGGCAGCTATGCGATAAATTGAAGATTAGCCTCGCTAAAACTTTTCAACATCAGTTTAAAAACCGGCTTTTTTTTGCCAACTTTGTAGTCCTCCGATAGTTAAGGCAACAGATCAAAACATCGGTAAAATGCGACTTGGTTTTATTCATTTCTGATGAAGCCGCCACCCTGCATTATCAAAACTTAACTTACTGATACTCTAGGCTTTAAAAGCCCTATTTATTAAATATCTAAACCTGCAGAATGACAAAGGATCATGCTACAGTCTGGGGTAACTGTCTGCAAACGATTCGCAAGAACGTGAATCAGCAGAGCTTCAAGACCTGGTTCGACCCGATTAAGCCGGTAAGGCTTGATGACAACGCGTTGACGATTCAGGTCCCAAACAAATTCTTTTACGAATGGCTCGAGGAGCACTACGTAAAGCTGCTGAAGACGACTATCCGCCGCGAACTTGGACAGAACGGCCGGCTGGAATACCAAATTCTTACGAAAAGTGCAGTGGCAGCTGCTCCAAACGGAAAGCTAAACTACAACAACGGAAATAGTAACGGGAACGGGGCTACCGCGAAGAAGAACGGAGGCAAGGCGGGCGCATTTGCCCCGGGCATGCTGGACAGCCAAACGATAAAGAACCCGTTTGTGATCCCGGGTATCCGGAAAATCAAGGTGGACCCCCAGCTTAACCCCAATTACCTTTTCGATAACTATATCGAAGGGGACTGCAACCGTCTGGCCCGCTCGGCAGGTGTGGCGATTGCCAAAAAACCGGGAGGTACTTCCTTCAACCCTTTGGTGATTTTCGGAGATGTGGGGCTGGGCAAAACCCACCTCGCTCACGCAATAGGCAATGAAGTCCGGCAGAGCTTCCCCTCCAAGACCGTCCTTTATGTGTCTAGCGAGAAATTCACCAATCAGATCATTCAGTCGATCAAGAACAACGCGGTCAACGACTTCGTCAACTTCTACCAACTGATCGACGTCCTGATTGTCGACGACATTCAGTTCTTGGCCAGAAAACAGAAAACACAGGAAATCTTCTTCCATATTTTCAATCAGCTCCATCAGAATGGGAAGCAGATCATCCTGACTTCCGACCGGGCACCTAAGGACTTGGACGATATGGAGGAGCGCCTGATCTCCCGCTTCAAGTGGGGGCTTTCTGCCGACCTGCAGGCGCCTGACCTGGAAACCCGGATTGCGATCCTGGAAGCCAAAATGAATCAGGAAGGTGTTGAACTGCCGGCTGATGTGACGGAGTTCATTTGCTACAATATCCAAAATAATATTCGCGAGCTGGAAGGTGTGCTCGTTTCACTCATCGCCCAATCCTCCCTCAACCGGCAGGAAGTCGATATAGAGCTGGCCAAACGTGTCATCCGCAATTTCGTTCGCCAAATCAATAAGGAGATCACGGTAGACTACATTCAAAACCTGGTAGCGGAGCATTTTAGTCTGCCCGTTGAAAAGCTGCAGGGCAAAACCCGGAAGCGGCAAGTGGTCATCGCCCGGCAACTGTCGATGTACCTGGCTAAAAACCTGACCGACAAGTCCCTCAAGGCAATAGGGGAAAACTTTGGTGGCCGCGACCACAGCACCGTCATCTACTCCTGCAAAACTGTATCTGACTTAATGGAGACGGATATGATCTTCAAAGACACCGTTTCGGAGCTCGAAAAAAAGATCAAACTGAGCCTCCACGATCAATAACAAGGGCTGCCCTGGAACTTCAAAAAAAGTTTCCGGGTTATACCCTTTGTAAATCAGCAAAATATAGCGCGGTAGTATTTTTGCTGCAAAAAAAGATGCTGCAAGATTTGATTTTTTGATAGACGTTCTTACCTTTGCAATCGCTCAGAAAAACAGACGGCAACGCTGTTGAACCGAGTATAAAAAATTCAGGCAAAAGTGCTTGGATTCCTCAAAAAAAAGCAAGTGATTTAGGGCTTGAAAAAATGGTTCCAACCACTACCCTGCTCACTTTCCAGCTCTCGGGCTGGATAATTCAGATTAACCCGGTGACGTGGGTGAGTGGCTGAAACCACCAGTTTGCTAAACTGGCATACCTTCACGGGTATCGGGGGTTCGAATCCCCCCGTCACCGCTGCAATCATCAAATATAGATCGGGGCGTAGCGCAGTCCGGTTAGCGCACCTGCTTTGGGAGCAGGGGGCCGCAGGTTCGAATCCTGCCGCCCCGACAATCAAAAGACCTCAGGCGAAAGCCCGGGGTTTTGTGTTTTATAGCCGAGCCAAGCGTAGCTTGTGCGAGGATAGAAAATACAAAACGAAACGAATGAAATGAGCGGGGGCTTTTGATTGAATCCCCCCTTAACAGGATCAACGTAGTTAATCCTGCTAATTCTAAATTTTGAATTCGTTCATCCCCTTGTACTTCTCCATGATCTGGGGGTAGCTTTCAGTGAAGTTGCGAATAATAAAATCGAAAGGTACATCCTCGAAATGGCCATAGTCATGCAGGTATTCCATGAACGTGTTGCCTTCCTTGTCATATTCCTGAAAGAGAGAATCATTGTCGCCATCAAATTCCAAAGTTGCCACGTTGCATTTATTGCACAACTCCTTATTAAAAGCGGGAGATACCTTCAGCCACTTGCCTTCTATGAATAAGTTTGCCATTCCATGAGGGGTTAATTCATCAGTGCCGAACTTTTCAATTATTCTTTCCACCCCGATGTGGTTTTTCACTTTAGCGAGATGTATTCTTGC